>CAMLKG010000035.1 GCA_946480695.1 uncultured Cellvibrio sp. | reverse complement strand
CCCTGATTTCACTGTATAACCACAATCCCCCGGATTGATGGTTTGAGAATTTACACCTGAGCCAAGCGTGAGCAAGCCCACCGCGCAGGTAAGCGGAACTAATTTGACGGACATGGAGGTCTCCGATAGTTATTGATTTTTGCCGTGGAGCCAGGGTTATTTCCTTTCCCTCGGGAGTGGGAAGATTGCATAAATAACCTTATGGTCATTCATACTAGTAGGCAGGCGCTATTGAATCAATAGCACCTATAGTACTTATGGGATTAAAAACTTAGATGCCTGGTTATAGGCATTTCTGCTTAAAGTGTCATATCCGCGAGCATCGCCCTGGCAACCGCTTCGGCAACCTTAATGCCATCCACGCCTGCCGAGAGAATCCCGCCTGCATAACCGGCACCTTCACCGGCCGGAAATAACCCGCGGGTGTTAACACTTTGCAATGTTTCCTCGTCGCGTTTGATTCTCACCGGTGATGATGTACGTGTTTCAATGCCGGTAAGTATCGCGTCATCACGATCAAAACCGCGTATTTGTTTGCCAAACTCCGGCAGTGCTTCACGAATGGCTTCGATCACATAATCAGGTAAAGAGGGTGCCAGGTCACCGAGCTTAACGCCCGGTTTGTAAGACGGCATAACCTCACCGAACTTGTTTGATCGTTTGCCGCGGATAAAATCGCCCACCAGTTGGCCGGGTGCACAATAATCGCTTCCACCCAATTCGTAAGCGTGAGATTCCAACTGCTCCTGCAATTCAACACCGGCAAGGGGCCCACCCGGAAAATCCTGCTCGGGATTTATACCTACAACGATTCCCGCATTCGCATTGCGTTCATTGCGTGAATATTGACTCATACCATTTGTAACTACCCGTTGCGGTTCCGAGGTGGCTGCTACCACCGTTCCACCAGGGCACATGCAAAAACTGTAAACCGCGCGCCCGTTTTTTGCGTGATAGACAAGTTTGTAATCTGCCGCGCCCAATTCCGGATGACCTGCGTGTTTACCCAAACGCGCTTCATCAATCATTGTCTGTGGATGTTCGATGCGAAAGCCAATTGCAAAAGGTTTTGCTTCCACATAAACGCCGCGGTCATAAAGTTTGCGGAAAGTGTCGCGCGAACTGTGGCCGAGGGCGAGAACCACATAGCGGCTGCGCAGTGTGTCGCCATTGGCAAGTACAACACCCTGGATGCGTCCGTCTTCAATCAGGAAGTCTTCCGCTTTATGTTCGAAGCGCACCTCACCGCCCAATGATTTAATTTCCTCACGCATGGTGGAAACCACACCGGTTAAACGAAAGGTACCTATGTGTGGTTTGCTCACATACATAATTTCTTCCGGTGCACCGGCGCGAACAAATTCATGCATAACCTTGCGGCCGTAAAACTTTGGATCTTTGATCTGGCTGTAGAGTTTTCCATCGGAAAACAGGCCGGCCCCGCCTTCGCCGAATTGCACATTGGATTCCGGTGTTAATATTTTTTTTCGCCACAGCGCCCAGGTGTCTTTAGTGCGCTTGCGTACATCTTTGCCTCGCTCCAGCACAATAGGCTTAAACCCCATTTGCGCCAGCATCAGCGCCGCGAATAACCCGCAGGGACCAAAACCGATTACCAATGGGCGTTCGGTTAAATTTTCCGGCGCATGGGCTACAGGGTAATAATTGGTGTCAGGCGCGGGACGGATATGTTTATCATCCGCCAAACGTTGCAAAATTTTGGTTTCATTGCGCACATTCACATCAATGATGTACACAAACGTAATCGCGCTGTGTTTTTTACGTGCATCATAACTGCGTTTAAAAACGGTGAAATCGAGCAAATCCGCGTCGGATATTTTAAGCCGTTTAACGATGGCTTTGCGCAGGTCTTCATAGGGATGGTCCAGCGGGAGCTGGAGTTCGGTAATGCGGATCATAAAAGCTCCTGGCCGGTGGCTCCGGCAAAGGGAAATGAAAGCGCGCATTTTACGTGGGATGAACCTATCTATCCATCCACGTTTGCGTGCGCTTAAGGGCAATTCCTGTCGCCGGGTGCCAGCGCATTTTTGTTTTATCCCCAGCAAACCCTTACAATGCCGGTGTTTTTCGCATTCCTATCGAGTTTTTACCCCATGGCCAGATCCAAAAGCAGCAATCGTTGGTTGGACGAACACGTTAATGATCCTTATGTTAAAAAAGCGCAAGTTGATGGTTATCGCGCGCGCGCCGCTTATAAGCTGATTGAACTCAACGACAAGGACAAGCTGATTCGTCCCGGTATGTTGGTGGTGGATTTGGGCTCCGCTCCTGGCAGTTGGTCGCAAATTGCCGGCCGGTTGGTCGGTGTGAAGGGCAGGGTAATTGCTTCGGATATCCTGCCCATGGATCCATTGGAACATGTGGATTTTATTCAGGGAGACTTTACCGGGGAATCGGTCTTTAACCAAATTATGGAAAAGCTCGGGGAGCGCAAGGCCGATGTTGTAATTTCCGATATGGCGCCCAACATTAGCGGTGTAGATGCAGTGGATCAGGCATCATCCATTTACCTGGTTGAGCTTGCACTGGATATGGCGCGCCGCGTGTTGAAACCTAAAGGTGATTTTGTTGCGAAAGTATTCCAGGGTGAAGGCAGTGATGATTACATTAAAGAAGTTCGCGCCTCGTTCGAAAAAGTCATGATTCGCAAACCCGATGCTTCCCGTCCCCGCTCGCGCGAGGTTTATGTGGTGGCCAAGGGTTTTAAAGCGAATTAACAAAGTGATGTTTAGGACAGGATTTGAATGCGCCAACAGATTGAGTGTAAAAGCCAGGAGTAGCGGTTCGAGGCAGATTCGCTAAACGCGAAACGCGTCTTATATAGGCTGCTGGCAGTTACACCCAATGTGTTGGCGCACTCATATGATTCTTATGCGGCGGAGCGTTTTTTATAAGCCCATTGTTGGAATGAAATACTTTCATCCAATGCGTCATACCACCCGTCCCACCACTCAATAAGATATTGTTTCCTCTCTTCGTTTGTTGCATTTTTTATCCAGCACGAAAATCCGGCGTCCAGGCTTGGAGCATTAATCCCTACGATTTTGGCCCATTTTCCCAGCTCTTTTGGAGTCATTATTCGCTACCTCTTCTTCGTATTATGCAAACAAATTAGTGCTGCACTCATTAAGCAACCGTTATGCCATGTTTAATACGAGGCCATATACAACTTAAATTGGCTTGTTTGAGCCAATTTAAACGCAGTAGTCATTATTTACCTAAACAACAGCTCCCAAAATTGGCAACCGGTTTGTAAAAAATATCTCGTGCTTGTTCAGAGGAGGATAAAAGATGACGGATATTTATTTATCGAACAGCAGCTTATAAATCGATGAAGATTTATTTCAACAATCGATTTCAATCGCCATGGACTTTTCGGTTAAAAAAATCGGCTCTATCGAGCCGATTTCCAGACTTTTGTGACAGGGTTGAAACTTGTGATGACTGAGTTAAAACTTATAATTTGCACTCACAGTAAAATTTGCCGGCGCGCTGTAGTAACCCACGTTATACAATGACGTCAGGTACTTTTCATCAGTAACGTTATTAACATTAAGTTGCAAATCCAATGCGTCGCTAACATCCCAGGACGCAAATATGTTGAGGGTGGTATAGCTTGATTGCTTAAGCACAGTGCCATCTTTGGCAATATCCGATTGATATTTGGCGGCTACACCCAGGCGCACTGCGGGGTAAGCGGGTAGGTTTGATGAATAAGCCAGATTGATCGTTTCGCGCGGAACCCATTTATAAATGGATTTACCATCTTCGCCTTCAAGCGCTAATGACGTCAGACCTAAAACAAGCTGGTCGTATTCAGTTAATTGGCCAACCAATTCCAGTTCTGTTCCCTCGGAATAAACATCAACGCCGGTGTAGTAATACTGGCCCCTGCTGTTAACGCCGGCATAGGTGCCCAGGTCTTTCTGGTCCGCTTTAAAACGGGCCAGGGTCGCCATAAAACTTTCACTGATTTCCCAGCGGATTCCCGCTTCATAATTTACCCCTTGGGATGGATCGAGATATTGCTCTTCGATGTCTTTTTGATCTTGGGGCTGGTAGATATCGGAGTAACTGGCGTACAGCAAAACATCGTTGGTGATATCGTAAGTAATACCTACATATGGGCTCAACTCACGTTCCGTTTGATCAAATGGAACACCATAACTATGGCCATCGCGGATATATTCTGCGTGGTTAAAACCGACAATAGTAGTAAGTGAATCGGTGAGTTCCAGCTTCATGGAACCATAAATGCGTTCCAGATCTTGAAAGGTGGAGCTTTGCAATACTTTCACGCCCCATACCGGTTCTGGAATTGCATTGCCCTCATAAGGGAAGGGCGGTAAAAAGCCGGCAGCAGGTTCGGTTGCCGCATGTGGACGCTGGTACGAATGGTATTCGTTTTCGCTGTAGCTGTAACCTAAAACTAATTGGTGTTCGCGGCCCCACAAATCGAATTGGCCATTTAACGATAAATCCATCAGGTCTTCTTTGGTTTCATCGGGCCAATTGCCCGGCCACCCCATTAATCCGAGGCCGGTCTCCTTATCAATGGTGCCAATCACGTAAAACAATTTATCTTCGTTTTTTGATTCGCGATGGTTGTAGGTTAATTTGGTATTCCAGTTGGCAGAAAAATTATAGATATATTCTACGAACGCGCTGTCATTACGTGTGTCCCACATGGTCCAGTCTTGCGCGGTGGATGTGCCGCGTGGGAATTCCGCCTGGGTGCCATCGGAATAATCCAATACCAATGCGCCCCACATATTGCCTTGTGACTCATTTTTTTGGTTCGAATAACCGGCAGCCAGGGTAGAGTTTTCGGTGAGTTGGCCATCCACAACGCCGTATACAAAAACGCGATCATTTTCGTAACCGCGCAAGTAGGAATCTTTATCTTCCGCTGCAACAACCACGCGGCCAGCCCAATCGCCGGATTCAGTGAGGGGCGTTGAGTAGTCCGCCTGTACGCGTCTGAAATCAAAAGAACCTGCACTGAAGCCCAGGCTACCTTCCTGTTCGTTGGTTGGGCGTTTGCGCACGTAGTTGATGGTGCCGGATGAATTGCCGACCCCGGTTAACAATCCATTTGCACCGCGAATTACTTCCAGCTTTTCGTAGGCAAAGGTATCCATTTCGCCGGTAACTATGCCCCAACTGTTAGGCATACCCACACCATCGACCTGGGTATTTTTAATTTCAAAACCGCGCGCCATGTAATTGGTGCGGTTTGTTTCCCAGGCTTCTACCTGGATACCCGTAGCCAGCTTTAAGGCATCGTTTAAATTGTTGGTGGCAAAATCATTCATAAACTCACGTGATATCACACTGATTGATTGCGGCGTTTCCTTTAGCGTTAAATCCAGGCCAGTCGCTCCCTTGCTGGTACGGTTATTGCGAACACCGGTTATAAAAACTTCTTCAATTGCATATTCAGCTTTTTTTGGCGGTTTGGTGTTTTTGGTTTGTTGTGCCTGGGCTGTAAAGCTGATGGCGAAAAACAAGGGCGAAAGTAAAAACGGATTTACGCGCATGGATGTTCTCTAATTAAGTGTGAGTGAGTGGTTAATCAATAATGATGGACGGCTCAGGAGTGGCATCATGCTGCTCGCTGACGGGAATAAATTTTCGTTGTATTGCTAGCCCCAACGCCAGGAAGGTGATTGTGATGGTTAGCAAACTATTAATTAATAAACTGGCTCCGCTAAATGCATATACGCCGTTTGTCACGCAATGCAGGATTAAAATAAACACCAGCAGGCTTATGAGTAAAACCCGCAAGACTAATGAAACCTGATGGCGATCTTTTAACGCCAGTGAAACAAAAACCAACATTAGACTGCCAAACCAAAACAGGATGACTGGTTGTACGGGTAGCCAAAAGTCCATTAACAAACTGAACGCAATAGCGTTGGGGAAACCCCATACCACACCCAACCAGGCGCGTTCCAATGCTGGATATGAAATGCCGGCTTGTTGTTGGCGGCGGAACCAGATATTCATGCCGGTAGTGCACATGAAACACATACCAAGGCCAAGTAATGCGTAGAGAATTTTTACTGGCAGTCCGCCAAAATGGCCAAAGTGCAAGCGGTAAGTGGAAGCATAAATTTGCATACCCGGGTCGCCATCGGACCAACCCAGGCGTTTGGTTTGTTCCCCTTGCGGATTAAATTGGAACGCTTCATACCACACCAGGCGGTCTGGCAAGTAAGTACCCATTTCCATCGTTTGTGCAGTGGTTTCGGGGTAATGAATACTGAAATAGTAGGGCAGCAGGTTGGCATGTTCATGCGCAAATTTCTCCATGATGGGGGCAACATCCATGAAGGGCGCGGCTACATTGGTGGGCTCCGGGTGTGGCAAATAAATGTCATTGGCAATCCTGGTGGTGTCGCCTTTATAAAATGTGCTGGCAAATGCGAACAGCAATATTTGTGATAACCCAATCAAGGCTCCCGTGGTGGCAATGACAAGGACGAAGGGCGCACTCCACACGCCGATGCGATTGTGCAAATCGACTTGCTGTTGGCGTTGGCCGCGCTTCACCCGCAAGGAAAAAGCATTTTTAAAAATCGTCGGGTGGGCAGCTATACCGCTGATTAGCATACCCACCAGAATCATTCCGATCACACCGACTATCACCATTCCCCAAATACCAGGAATAGTGAGTGCGTAATGCAGCTTTACTAAAAAGTGTGTCCATTCATGATCCACTTTTTTATCGAGCGAACCATCGGGATTCACAAAAAACTGGGCTTCAATATTTTCACCATGGCCGCCGACATAAAAGCGCGGCATTTCTACCGTGGGCAGGCCTACCCAAATATCCTCGAAGGGTTTTGCCGTCGGATTATTTTCTTTATGCCATAGCAATAAATTTTCCAACGCTGTTTGCACTACATCGGGCTTTGCTTCCAGAGTTTCCCGGATGCCGGCTTGCTCCCAGCGTTCAAAATCCGGGAAAAAAACTGAAATAACACCGGTGATACACACCAAATAAAGTAATGCGGCAATAAATAACCCAAACCCCGAATGAACTCGCAGGTTGGTGCGGACTGTATCGGATGACAATTTGAAAAAGCTGGCCACGGTTGATGTCTCTATCGTTTTAATTAAGCGAATGGAAAAATTTAAAAGAAAGCCGGTGTGAACAATAAACTTCCCAATGTTATTCCGACAAAATAAATAGCGGGTTTAATGAGCGAGCTTTTGGCTTTACTCCATACCATGAATGCAGGCCAGAGAAGTATCACCAGTAGAGAGGAATAAACCGTCCTGTTCACCACGCTGGTATCCAGCACCGAAAAAAGGACGAGCCCCACGCCGACGGCCGCAGCGAAAGAAAGCGCCCCGATGACCAAAACTTGTATCAATAATTGGCCGGTTTGGTTTGCTCGCGTACGCAAACCTGTTTTTTCACGGGTGGGGTTGGATTCCCGCGAGGCTTTTGGGCGCCCGAGTGAATTCCAATCTCGCCATGGGGTAATCATGCCAATCCATAACAAGGCAAGGAACCCCGGAAGTATGGCCGCAATTGCCCATCCACGATCAAACCCCAGGGCCAATCCCAACGGCCAATGGACTAACAGCAGCGCAATCCACCCCAGGCTCACCAACTGCCACTGGCGCTGGGGCCGCTGCCATGCGCGATACAGCAACATAATCGCGCCGAGCAAAACAACCAGGCCCAGCAATAGCGGCCAGGGTTTAACAGTCGATAGGAACCATGAATTCATTAGCTGATCCTCCGTATACACACCAAAGCTGGTGGCAAATAACGTCAATTGCGAGCAATTATCATTTGCGTGGAGGTGGGAGTCAATGAAAATGACACCTAAACGAAAATAATTCTTAAGGAGGGGCGAGCTTGGCGAAATTGGAATGGAAATGAAGTCCGATAAAACAAACCCGGCATATGCCGGGTTTGTTTCTGGAGTTTATTTTTTTGTTTGATGCTCTTTTACATATTTCATAATGTTCACAAAAGTATCAGTCCAGTAAATATCTTTATTATCAGCGAGATATTTCAATAACTCTTCATGGGCCTCCCTGGAGACGCTCAAGTGCTCACCACCGATGCCATGGAAGGTAAAATTGGCCATGGTTCCTTTTGCGGCTGCCTCTTTAACCACGGCAATTAATTGTGCCCCGGAGACATTCGTCGGGAAGTCCACACCTACACGATAGGGGTCCAGGGTCACCATATCGGGAGTTACCCCGCCACTTTGACCTTTGATCGCGACAAATTCACTCTTGAGGCCGTCTACATAATTCGCACCCCCGGCGTTCAAGTCGATGCAGGGCGGGGTGTAGGTACGCTCGGTTTTTCCGTCAATAGCGTGCAGGAAGGAATTGGTTACTTTTACCTGATCCTGCATTTGGATAACGCTGACTTTATCCAGGTCGCGATCTGCGGGAACCCAATCCCGGCCGGGCGCACTTTTGGAACATTGGTGGAAAATACTGTGATTACCCAGTTCATGCCCTTGTTTGGCGGCCTTGCGCCATTCATCCACCCGGGTATTCAGGGTAGGGCTGACCACATTCAGGTAAAAGGTTCCTTTAAGTTTGTACTTGTTGAGCGCCGGAATGGCATTATCCAGTTGGCTATCGAGGGCGTCATCATAAGCCAGGTTGACGGCAGCTTTGGCGCCGTGTGGCCATTTGAAATGACCATCGGCAGAAACCGGGGCATTTACGCCCAACAGCAGGCCCATTGCCAGGGAAAGGATTTTGAAATTCATAAGCGTTAACCCGTTGGCGGTTATTGTTGTGTTGGAATTAGGATACTAGTCAACCCTGTGAACCCCGGCCAGTCGCTTTTCAAAAATTAAATAATTCCTGCCGGTGTGACCCACAAAGCTCTCTGCCTCAATAGATGCTATGTAAAGCCAGGTGGACTATAACGCCTGGTGATTAGATCGGGAAGTAGCCAGGCGAAACGAGCAAGCGCAGGGATACAGCTAAAGAAAGGGTCGTGAGGATATAGATTAGCACCCATGAAGCCGTGTCTGATTTCACTAAATGTTGTAACCGAAGCGTGAAAAATTCCGGTAACTTTAAATGTGAGCGGGTAGCGTGTAAATACGTGCGGGTAAAGTGTTTCATCATCTTGCTCCCTTGTTCATTCCTTGTTAATACTGCGAAGCCCATGCTCCCCATGGCAACCAATCTCATTGCTTGAAAATCATTTTATGCAAATTTTCCAATCAAAACTGTATTCCGTTACACATAACGCCTGTGAGAAATTCACGAAAATTTATGTGATTGATTGGCGCGCCAACAAATTGGACTACACTGAAAACGAAAGGTGATTGTAAACCTACTGAGGTGATTATGTATTTGAAACAATTGGTAGAACATTGGGAAACCCATGCAAATGGCGATTTAACCAAAGAAACCTATCAAGTGCGATTAACGGTTGAGGATGCCGCCAAGTTGGATGCACTCGCGGAAATGTATCCGAAACGCTCCCGGGAACAAATTATCAGTGAGTTATTATCCGCTGCGCTGGGGCAACTGGAGGCAAGTTTCCCTTATATTCAAGGCACTAAAGTCGTTGCGACCGACGAAATGGGCGATGCAATTTATGAAGATGTAGGTCCGACCCCACGTTATCTGGCATTGGCTAAAAAATATTTGGCGCAGCGCAACGTTAAATAATTTTCCCGGCGCCAGGTTACCTTGGGATGGGTAATTCCAATTATTTCCACAGTTTATTTAGGCTGCACTTCTTTGGCCGCCTCGCTGCTTACTTTCAGGATTTTTTGGGCGAGGCTCTTGTCAGTCAGGCTGCGCGCCAATGCCATACCGCCAATCATAATGATGGATTGCAATAAGACCTGATCCTCTTTGTCGTTATTTTTTGAAGCCTTGTTTAAATGGTTGGTAAACCCTTTAAAAAGCCGGGTGTAGATATGTTTAACCCTTTCATCATCATGGGCAACCTCGCTAACCAGGGACGCCAGGGGACAGCGAACATCGGTGGAGTATAAATGTTCTTCGCTTAAATAATTTTCAATGATTTGATTGATGTCGGTAGCGCTTTCATTGAAACGTTGCGCGGCAGCGACCCCCGCACTCAGGATGGTTTCTTCATATAAATCTATTTTGGAATTGAAATGCGCATAAAAGGCGCCGCGCGTTAAACCTGCTGCCAGCATTACCTCATCTATTCCAACCTGATTAAAGCCCTTACGGGTAAATAAATCCGCAGCGGCGACAAGGATACGCTGCCGTGACTCCGCTTTATGTGATTCTTTCCAGGCCATTATTTGCTCCGGTTTTAAAATATGTTCTTGATCATATTATAGGGGCGGTCGATGATTGCCAAGGCCGGCCACGCATTAACCTGATTGCAATGCTTAAATATTTAAATCATGGAGTACCTTATGAGTCATCAAGTACACATTGTTGGAGTGCAATTTAGCGCTTTTACGCGGGCTGTACAGTTTTGCTGCGAGGAAATTGGTTTGGAATATAGTCTCGGGCCCATTGTGAATGGACATGAATATGCGTTGCGCGGTCCGGCATTAAGAAGTATTAACCCGTTTGGCAAGGTGCCCGTACTGCTCGATGGCGAATACACATTATATGAGACACAAACAATCTGCCGTTACCTTGATAATGTCTATAACCAGTCGCGCTTACAGCCGCAGGAAGCCAGGCAGAGGGCCCTGGTCGATCAGTGGTGTGCGGCGATTACCGCTTATGTGGATAAAGCGATAGTACGCAATTTCTTGCTTGAATATTTATTTCCCAAAGGTGAAAACGGCAGCGTGCGTGAAGATATGGTTGCAGCCGCAATTCCAAAGGTTATCAATATTGTGGAAATTCTCGAGCAACAATTGGGTGAGCGGGATTTCCTGGTCGGGGATCAGTTTACCCTGGCGGATGTCATGTTGGCGCCGATGGCAAATTACCTTGTCACAGGGCCCCGGCATGCGGATTTGGTTAAGCAGGATAGTGCAGTGCGTCGTTACGCCGATCGAATGCTGGCTCGATCCGCAACGAAAGCTGTGTTTATTCCGGCAGTGAAATGATACAAAAAAACAAACCCGGCTAATTGCCGGGTTCTGTTACAAATCCCAGCTTTAAGATACCGGCCCGTTGTACCGCCGCCATGGTTTTCATGACATGTTCATAGGCAGCGGCTTTGTCTCCGCGAATATGGACTTCCGGCTGGGGTTGTTTGCCGGCCTCAAGGCCCAAGCGCACTTCCAGTTCATCAAACGTGATTGCGGTTTCGTTCCAGAATACGGTGCCTTCCGCATTGACCGAGAGGTTCACTGTTTCCGGTTTCACTTGGTTCGGTGTGTTGTCTTCACGGGGTAAATCCACTTTTACCGAGTGGGTTAATACCGGCACTGTAATAATAAAAATAATCAACAAAACCAACATGACGTCCACCAGGGGCGTCATGTTGATTTCATTCATGACTTCGGTTTCGTCGTCGAGTCCACCACCAAAGGCCATGGCTTAGCCCTCTTTGCGCGGGGTGAGTTTGGTAATGGTGTTTTTATTTTGCATCGGGCTACCGGTAATGAAATAGGCGTGCAACTGGTGTGCAAACCGGTTCAATTTGTTAAGTACCCCTTTGTTAGCGCGGGTGAGGGCGTTGTAACCCAGTACCGCCGGAATGGCCACCGCCAAACCAAAGGCCGTCATGATCAGGGCTTCACCCACAGGGCCTGCTACTTTATCGATACTTGCTTGCCCGCTTACACCAATACCGACCAGCGCGTGGTAAATCCCCCAGACGGTACCGAACAATCCCACAAAAGGGGCTGTAGAACCGACAGACGCCAGTATGGCGAGGCCGCGTTGCAAACGTTCGGCACTTTCATCAATGGAGCCGCGCAAGCAGGCGGTTAACCATTCGGCGAGGGGTAAGTGGCCATGCAGATCGGTTTTGTGATTGCTGTGATGATCAAGCGCGGCCTGGCCTTCTTCTGCCAAATGGCGAAATGGTGTGGCGCGATCTTCCCCCAGGGTACGCAAACCTTCGGCAAAGCTTTGGGCGTGCCAGAAATCGTGCAAGCCCTGTTCGGATTTGCGCAAACGCAATAAGCCCCAGGCGCGCACAACTATTACCCACCAACTGGCGATGGACATAACCAGCAAGATTACTGCCACGCTTTTAATTAAAAAATCGCCTTGCGTCCAAAGGGCCGCAATCCCGTAGGGTGATTCCATAACAACCTCGTTGTTTGTGCCTGCGAAAAATGTAGGTTAAATAAATTATCGTTTTTTATTTAAATTGAATTCAAAATCAATTTCATACCAATAGTCAATTGCAATCCCCGCCTGGCTGGCGGGAACAAATTTCCAGCGGCGAATGGCGTTTACCGCCGCATCGTCCAGGCGCTTGTAACCGGTCGAGTTTTTTACCCTTATATCCCCCACAGTACCGTCGGCTTTCACCAGTAACGCTAAAGTAACAGTGCCTTTTTCACCCAGCCGCCGCGACAGTTTTGGATATGCCGGTGCAGGGTTATTTAACTCGCTGGCTTCCGCACTTGGCGGTACCACCGGTGCTGGCTGCGGTTCAGCCTGTTGCTGCGGCTGAGGGCTTGGCTCGACTGGCGGCGGTGGGGGCGGCTCCGGGGCCTTTACCGCCCGCTCCGATGGTGGAGCCTTGGGCAAGGGCTTGGGTTTTGGTACCGGCTTCGGCTCCGGTGGCGGAGGTGGGGGCGGTTCGGGGGGCGGTGGTGGCGGTAGTTGCTCCGGCGCCGCCATTACAATGACCCCCTGGATGGTCGGCGTCGCGATTTCAATCGGCTTTGGTTTCGATGGCGCCATAACCACCGCAGCCAGGACACTAACATGCAGGCTTGTCACTAACAGCAGTGAAGTAATGGAAATCTGTCTGGATTGCATGCTGCGGATAAAGCCGAATCGAAGGAATATTGAAAAGTGTGCCAATGATAATTCTTCTCATTGGCAAATGCAATTAACTTCTTGAGCGTGCATGACCTGTTTATTTTTTGAATAGGGAATTTTCAATCATCGACAGTAAATGTTGATATCCAGGGGCCAAACCTGGCCTGATTTGGCGTGAGTCTATGTAAAAGGGGGTGCGTTTGCCGTGATATTCGATCATCGGGCCAATTGGTTGGAAGTGAATACCGATGAAGTGGAGGCTGCGTGCGAGGCGCGGTTCCATCATCACGAAAGTATGGTACCGGCGTGTTTTATAGGTCATGGCGATGGCGGCGAGATAGAGGCTGATCGCTATATAAGGAAAAAAGCGCAGCTCCTGGGCGGAAAATGTCGCTTCGTTAATGACCCCGTTGGCCCCTCCTTCGAACTGGTCGATCTGGCGTTTACGAAAGGCGGCGGGTACGGCGAGGCGGGATATCTCGCAAATTTCCCAAGGCAGGAACCGCGCAGGATGCAGGTTGGGATGGGTCAGCGCATGGTTGCAAAAGTGCTGGATAGGCAGCTTTTCCGCCGGACTGTTGCTGGTGATCAGCCGCAATGTACCCGCCAGGCTTCGCGACCTCAGGTGGCGGATGCAACAATGGATTGATTGTCCATCAAATTCGTCAGTTTCTATTTGTTCTGGTTTCTCCTCTTCAAAATGCAGTTCTTCGCAATACACCTGATGCCGCAACGTATATACCTCATGCTTTAACCTGTCATCAGATGCTATTTCAGGTTGCAGGTATTGGGAGAAGTGACGGGCGATGATTAACGCTTCGTCGCTGGCCAGTTGCGATCGGGATAGGGGGTGTTTGATGGATGGCGACAGGAAATTGGATTGGGCTTTCATGGTCCGTCCTGATTCTAATAGGGATTCACACGCAAATTCCTGTCTCAGTCTAGTTGCGTGACACGATCATCGGCGGATCGTTTCCTTCTATAAAAAATCCCGCTTACTTCAACAGATTACATTTACCTTCATAAGGCTTTGCCTTCTACATCAAGATGTTATACTCGCCGTCCCTTATTGATGAAGTCCATAGGAATTCATGGAAATTTTTATATTGCTGGGTTTGATTTTGTTGAATGGCCTATTTGCCATGTCTGAAATCGCCATTGTGACTGCTAAAAAATCCCGCCTTCAAATCCTTGCCGATAAAGGCAGCAGCTCGGCGCACATAGCATTGAAACTAGCCGAGGACCCTACCCAGTTCCTCTCCACTGTGCAGATCGGCATTACTTCCATTGGTATCATGAACGGTATTTTCGGCGAGTCGATCCTGGCCGAACCCTTCGCGCTTTGGTTGCAAACCTTTGGTGTACCGGTAAGTTTCAGCGACAACTTCGCCACCATCCTGGTAGTTGTGGTGGTCACTTATTTATCCATCGTGGTAGGCGAACTGGTGCCCAAGCGTATCGGGCAACTCAGCGCGGAACGCATTGCTTGTATTGTGGCTAAGCCCATGCAATTACTCGCCGTTTGTACCAAGCCGTTTGTGCATTTGTTATCGACCTCAACCCGGGCGCTGATGCGTTTGCTGGGCTTTCACCACAACCAATCACAGCAGGTTACGGAAGAGGATATCCATGCGATCCTCGATGAAGGGTCCAGCACCGGTATCCTTGAGCAGCAGGAACACACTATGGTGAAAAATGTGCTGCGTTTGGAAGATCGCAGCATAGTGTCATTGATGGTGCCGCGATCAGATATGGTGTACCTGGATACCGCCCTATCAGTCGAGGAAAATTATCAACGCGTCATGCAATCACCCCATTCCCGTTTTCCGGTATGTACCAAACAAAACGATAATCTGGTCGGCGTAATCAATGCGAAAGAATTGTTGGCCGCTGCAATCCGGGGCGATAAAGTGAGCCTCGCTGAACTTGCCAAGCCCTGCCAGGCGGTGCCTGAAACGCTAACGGCAATGGAGTTACTGGATTTTTTCCGTCGCTCACGCACGCAAATGGTTTTTGTTGTCGATGAATATGGCGAATTGCGCGGCTTGGTTACCTTGCAAGATTTATTGGGAGCCTTGACTGGTGAATTTATCGGTGAAGAAGGCGAGGACGCTTATATAGTTCGCCGCGATGACGGTTCGTTGCTATTGGACGGCATGCTTTCGATTGTGGATTTCAAAGACTGCCTGCATATTGAGGATTTGCCGGAGGAAGGTAGTTATCAAACACTTAATGGCTTAATGATGCTGGTTATGGGCCGTGTGCCCGCTGCGGGCGATAAACTCCAATTGAAAGGATGGGAATTTGAAATCGTCGATATGGATGGGCGCCGCGTTGATAAGGTATTGGCCAGCCAATTAATCAGTGAAGAGTAACAATAATAATTGGGAGGGCGGGGCTCATGGTGTCGCCTGATAACCCCTTGTTTTGCCTTGCTTGCGTTGCCCAACTGCTTTCCGGTGTTTAATCTGTCGCCTAAGTTTTCTGTGATGCTGGTCACGTGTTGTAGATAATGTTTTGTATTATCAGTTAAATGATGTGTTTTTATCCGCAGAAAGCCTTGATGTTTAAATCTGCTGCTAGAATTTCACAGAGAATTCACAGGAGATTCAGGTGTGGGGCCGTTAGAAACTTTACTGTGGGTATATCCCCTGTTGCTCTTGCTGAATGGCTTTATCGCGGTTGCGCTTTGGACTATTTACCGTAAATCTATTTTTGGTTTGCTGGTGGGAGTCTGGGCCAGCACCCTGGTTAATTTTTCCCTGCAAGGGGCTTTCCTTGAATCTTCCCTGGCCAGTGTCCTGGGGTTTTCGACTTATATCGTGACCGCCTGGTTTTTATGTAAAATCCTGTGCACCATCACCCATCAACTATTTTCCTTTCGTTCTTATTGGGGGATTTACCTGCTCGCGTTATTCACCAGCGTAGCGGTCCACTACTTCGATGTCGGATTTCCGTGGGTAGCATTGCCCGTTGCAATAGCTGTCGCAATACCGCAAATTAAATTTGCTTTCCTAACCCTCATGAACAGCCAATTGCAAAGCCTTGTGCGTATTTTTGCGATTGTATTGCTGATCAATGGCTTGCATTTTATTGATTATCCCTTTTTACGCCCCATTCCCGAAGCGGCAATATTCGGGTATAGCCTGGTAATCGCAACAAGTATGTTGTTTGGGGTGTTATTACCTTGCGTTATTAATAATTTTCTAGCCGATGAATTGAACCGGCAATTACGTGATGAGGTGGTTAGCCATCAAAAAACCGCACTTGAACTTGAGCAGGCGTTAGTTGTCACCGAGCAATCTTCCCGTGCCAAAACTGTTTTCCTGGCAAACGTTAGCCATCATTTGCGCACACCTATTAACGGCATTATGGGATTAAATGATTTGCTGCTCGAATCACATCTGGATTCCGTTCAGCGAAACCTGGTGCAGCAAGTACATGCGTCCAGTAATGAATTATTGAACATGGTTGATAATGTATTAACCATTTCACTGCTGGAGTCAGAAAAGGTAAAACTTTATCCCAAGGCGCTAAGCCTCCAGCAAATTATTAACGATATCTTTGATTATTATGCCCATTACGCACCCCAAGGGTTGCGCTTGATCAATCAGCCGAACGCAAGTCACCAGCAATGGGTTTATGCGGACGCACTGAAAATCCGGCAGATTTGTTTAAACCTTATTGATAACGCGTTAAGGCACAGCGCGGGCACTCGCGCTACATTGAGCATAAAACTGGATACCGACGACTCGAATGATCCATATTCGAATCTCCAAATCAGGGTGAGTGATGATGGGGTAGGTGTTTCAGCGGAGCGCCTGGCTGCTTTGCGTTTGCCCTTTAAACAGGATGTGCAATCGATCCATTGTGGGATGGGGTTGGGTTTAAGTATCGTCCGCGAGCTGGTCGCACTGATGTCCGGCCAGTTAAGCCTTGAGTCAACGCCCGGCCATGGTTTCAGCGCGTGTTGCCAAATACCTGTCAAGCTCCTGCAGGGTGAACATGTAACACCTTCCGCTGCTGCGCTTTCAGCAAGTGACTCATCTGAACCATCAACAATGGAAAATAAAAGCCACACACCCGAGGGAAAAACCGCAGCGCAATCCTCGCTGCGTGAAGGACGCTCATTGGTTTTGGTGGTAGAGGATAACCTCGTTAACCGCATGGTGATAAGCGGTATGTTAAAAAAACTCGCTATCGATTTTTGCATGGCGGAAGATGGCGCCCAGGCGATGGACCTTTATTACAAACACCAGGCGCAACTCGCATGTATATTGATGGATGTGCAATTGCCTGATGCGAATGGGCTGGACTTGGTTGAAAAAATTCGTAAGCAAGGTGATCAGGTTCCGGTATTGGTCATCAGCGCGTTTACTTTTGGCGATGACGAAGCCCGCGCTATAAATGTGGGTGCGGATGCTTATTTACGTAAGCCGTACCATTTTGATGAATTCAAAAACGCCCTGGATGATTTGGGCATTCCTGTCAGCAAATTGCTTCACTAATATTCAAATAAACGCCAAGTTGGAGAGAGTCTTGCAGTAAAAAAGTGCGTCACAAGAAAATACGCCCTTAATAACTGATAAGAGGTGCTCCAATGAATACTATTTTCGCGTTGATTGAAAATCATAAACAGCGTTTGTTTGATCATTCCTTTTGCCAGCGGCTGAGAAATTGCGAGTCTACCGATAAGTCCGTTTTCTTTTTCATTCCCCATATGACCTTTTTCGTGTTGGGGTTTCGTGATTTGTTGGAATACCTGCGTGTTCCCTTTCCCAGTAATTCCGCTGAGTTTATGCTTAACGAACATTGCAGCGAAGATAGCGACCACTGGTTGTGGTTTTTACAGGATTTGGAAACATTACAATTATCGCAACAAGCCTGGGGCGGGAATCATGTATCCGATACATTAAAATTAATCTGGTCACCGCAAAATGCGGCGGTTCGCCGCCAGGTTTATGACATTGTTGTAATGATAAGCAATTGTAAAAACGCGCAGGAAAAATTAATAATCGTTGAGTGCCTCGAAGCCGCCTTCGCTGCGTTTATCGAAAGCTTGAATGTATTAACAAAACGCTTGGGTACCTACCACAAACTGGTTTATTTCGGTGAGCATCATTACGATAAGGAAGCCGAACATACCATGGGCAGTTGGTTAAACACGGCGGACACCAAAAAGCAAAAATCGCGGCAGGCAAAAGGAGCGCTTCGTTATCCGGTTATGGATCAAATGATCGATGATATTTTTACCGGGTTTGAATCTGTCTTTAGTGTTTGGGAAAAAAATATGGGGAAGTCAGCCAGGAAATCGACCCGAACAGTTAAACAATTAACAAGGTAAGCAAAGATTAATAAGGTAAAAAAGGAATAAGTAAGCAAGGACTCCCGACTTTATAAACGTTTGAACTCACCGATTACAGCGCCGTGGCCGGATTTTCGGGCCCCGGTTGCTGATCCAAAGCAATTGTCTTTATCGCCTGTTAATGGTCAAATCTACATCTCAGCGGCAGTAGATTGGTTTATAACAAACGAAGTAGGCATTCATGCTCGACATTAAAACACCGGTTAAAGAAATCCAGGGTTTAGACCCGCAACACATCCCTGTGGAAATATTGTCATCCGACCAGCCCCTGGTTTTGAAAGCTATCGCAGCCCAATGGCCTTTGGTGCGCGCGGGTGTTGAATCGCCGGTAACGGCGATCAATTACCTGAAGTCATTTTATGAGGATAAAACCGTAGGTACTTTTTTCGGTAGTCCCGAAAATGAGGGTTTTTATTTTTACAACCCGGACATGAGTGCGCTCAACTACCGCAGCGAGCGGGTGCGCCTGGATGATGTGCTGGGGCAGCTCGAGGCGTATCTGGACCACCCGAAACCGCCGACATTTTACGTTGGTTCCACTACTGTGGATGTATGCCTGCCGGGCTTACGTGCGCAGGGCAATGATATTCCCCTGCCATTTGACGATGCGCTGGTCAGTATCTGGATTGGCAATAAATCCCGTATCGCCTGCCATTACGATGCACCGGATAACCTGGCATGCAGTATCGTCGGCAAGCGCCGTTTTACAGTGTTTCCGCCGGAGCAGGTGGCAAATCTTTATCCCGGTCCGCTGGATTTCAATCCGGCCGGCCAGCAAATCAGCCTGGTTGATTTTAGCAATCCCGATTTCGAAAAATTCCCGCGTTTCCGGGAGGCCATGGCCGCCGGCCAGGTGGCCAATTTGGAGCCGGGCGACGCACTCTTTATCCCAGGTATGTGGTGGCACCATGTGGAAGGCTTGGGTAATTTTAATGTGTTAGTCAATTATTGGTGGCGCACAGTCCCCAAATTTATGGGGCCGGCCATTAATGTGCTTAAGCACGCAATCCTGAGCATGCGCGATTTACCGGAAAAAGAAAAAGCGGCATGGAAGTCCCTGTTCGATTTTTATATTTTCGGTGATCCGTCCAAAGCGCGTGAAAATATTCCTCCAACTGCCCAGGGTATCCTTGCTCCAATGGATGATTTGCAATCGCGGCAGTTGAGGGCCTGGTTGATCAACCGGTTAAATCGCTAAACTCCCGCTGTAGGTCGTTAAATGCGCACCGGGTTTTGCCTTAAACCCTTATAAAACTTACTTGCAGGGGCTGGCAGTGTTACCTATCATCCACGGCCACTTTCCTTCGAATTGATTGCCGGTGTCTATCTTTTGTCACGCTGGCTTGCATGTTGAGTTGATATGGTAAATCCCTGGTCCAGCTACAGACAATCCATTATTGGTGTGATGGGGCGTGACTATCACAAACTTGTCCGGCGTTTAAATGAAATTGAAAAACTGGCGCGCGCTGGCAAGCCCCACGAGCAAGCCATGGAAAGGTGGCAGCAACAACTTGCCCACTCACAAGCAGAGGTGTTGCGCCGCCAGCAACTTGTCCCTACCGACATTGATTTTCCAGCGTTACCGGTTTGTGAAAAGCGTGAGGAAATCGCGCAGGTTATTGCTGCAAACCAGGTGGTGGTTCTTGCGGGTGAAACCGGCTCGGGTAAGACCACACAAATTCCCAAAATTTGTTTAAGTATCGGTCGCGGGGTGAAAGGCTTAATCGGCCATACCCAGCCGCGCCGCATTGCCGCTAATACAGTGGCAAACCGGATTGCCGAGGAATTAAAAACTGCACTGGGTGAAAAGGTGGGTTACCAGGTCAGGTTTAGCGATCAATCCAATGAAAACACGCTAATCAAGGTAATGACGGATGGAATTTTGCTCGCCGAAATCCAGAACGATCCGTTCCTGAATAAATACGATACATTGATTATCGACGAAGCCCACGAGCGCAGTTTGAATATTGATTTTTTACTCGGTTATTTAAAACAGCTACTGCCGAAGCGCCCGGACTTAAAATTAATTATCACCTCCGCAACGATTGATCTCGAACGTTTTTCGCAGCATTTTGACAATGCACCGATCATTGAAGTATCGGGGCGTACCTATCCGGTGGAGGTTTGGTATCGCCCATTGTTTGAATTTAAAAATGATGATGGTGAGGATGCCGAACCGGATCAATATGCCGCAATAGTGGAGGCAGTCCATGAAATTGAATTGCATGAAAAAACCGGAACCGGTGTGCGCGGCGGCGATATTTTAATATTTTTAAGCGGCGAGCGTGAAATTCGTGAAGCGGCGGAGGCTTTACGCAAAGCGCAGTTTGCGCATATGGAAGTGCTGCCATTTTATGCACGTCTGAGCTTGGCCGAGCAACAGAAAGTATTTGCACCGCATACCGGTCGCCGCATAGTGTTGGCCACGAATGTGGCTGAAACCTCAATCACGGTACCAGGTATCCGGTACGTGATTGATCCGGGATTTGCCCGCATCAGTCGTTATTCTTATCGCACTAAAGTACAGCGTTTACCCATTGAGCCTGTATCCCAGGCCAGTGCCAACCAACGCAAGGGCCGTTGTGGTCGCGTGGCGGAAGGTATTTGTATTCGCCTATACAGCGAGGAGGATTTTAATTCGCGTCCTGCATTTACCGATGCGGAAATCCTGCGCACCAATCTCGCAGCGGTTATTTTACAAATGCTGCAATTGCGTATGGGTGATATCCATAAATTCCCGTTTATTGACGCACCGGATCATCGTTTAATCAGCGATGGTTTCAAATTGCTGGAAGAACTCCATGCGGTCAATTCCAGGAACCAATTGACACCTATCGGCCAGCAACTGGCGAAATTGCCAGTGGACCCGCGGCTTGCGCGCATGTTATTGGCGGCGCAAACGCAATCCTGTATTCGCGAATTGTTGATTATTGTCAGTGCGCTCTCGGTGCAAGACCCGCGCGAACGGCCTGTGGAAAAACAGCAAGCCGCTGACCAAATGCATCGTCGCTTCTGGGTAGAGCACTCGGATTTTTTAGGCTATGTCAGCCTTTGGGATTATTTTGAAACACAGCGGCAAGCGCTTTCCCAAAACCAGCTGCGCAAAGTTTGCAAAAAGGAATTCCTTTCTTATCTACGTTTGCGCGAGTGGCGCGACGTCCATCACCAGTTATGTATTGCAGTTAAGGATTTGGGGTTTCGCGCTAATACCGAGGCCGCCAATTATGAAGCGGTGCACAGGGCACTGCTTACCGGTTTGTTAGGTAATTTGGGTTTTAACCATGAAGAGCGTGAATATTTGGGCGCGCGCAATCGAAAGTTTTCGATTTTCCCTGGCTCATCGCTTGCAAAGAAAACACCCAAGTGGGTAATGGCCGCCGAGCTAATTGAAACATCTAAATTGTTTGCCCATACCCTTGCCAAAATTGAACCTGAGTGGGTGATTGCCGCGGCGGAGCACTTGATCAAGCGCCAATATTTTGAACCTCATTATGATTCGCGCTCAGGCCAGGTAATGGCCTACGAAAAAATTACGCTTTATGGCTTAACGATTGTTGAGAAAAAGTCGGTTAGCTATAGCCATACAGATCCAACACAATCGCGCGAAGTATTTATCCGTTCAGCGCTGGTGGAAGGGCAGTATGCGCAGCATCCCAAACGCAAGCATTTGCAACAGCGCGAAGGATTTAAGGATTTTTACACGCACCAACAGCAATTGCTGTGGGAATTGGAGGAACTGGAAGCGAAATCCCGCCGTCGCGATATTGTGGTGGATGAGCAGGTTATTTTTGATTTTTACGATGAGCGGATTCCAGAGCAGGTGGTGAACCTTGCAGGGTTTGAGGCCTGGCGAAAAAAAGCGGAACAGGGAAATCCGCAACTGTTATACATTCCTCGCGAAACCCTCATGCGTCACGCGGCCGGGGATGTGACTGAAGCGCAATTTCCCAATGAATTGGAATGGCGCGGTATGGTATTCCCATTAAGTTACCATTTTGAACCGAACCATCCGTTCGATGGTGTCAGCATCCATGTACCTATGAGCATTTTGCACCAGGTTCCCGAGCAGCGCCTTGAGTGGCTGGTGCCCGGTATGCTGCGTGATAAATGTATCGGATTGATTAAATCCTTGCCTAAAAACTTGCGCAAGCATTTTGTCCCGGTACCGGATGTTGTCGATAAATTGCTCGGGGTATTAACGCCTGATAATAAATCGTTGACCGAAGCCATGGGCCTGCAATTAAAACGTTTAACCGGCGTGGATATTCCCCGGGAAGCCTGGTTGGAAGCCAATGTGGATGATTATTATCGCTTCAATGTCCATGTGGTGGATGACAAGGGGAAAATAATTGCCAGCGGTCGGGACCTGAACCTGCTGCGAGAAAAATATCGAGAAAAAGTACAACAAAATATCCAATCGGCCGCTACCGATATTGAGCGCGAGGGTATTACCGGTTGGGATTTTGATTTGTTACCGCAATCGATCCAATTACCGCGTGGCGGCATCAATATCCGCGCTTATCCCGCTTTAGTGGATCAACAAACCAGCATCGCCTTACAAGTGCTGGATAATCCTTTGCAGGCTATGGATATAACCCGGCGCGGCTTAACCCGCTTACTGTTTATATCACTTGGGCAAACGACAAAATATTTGCAAAAAGAACTGTTAAAAGGACAAGAAGTTGCGCTTACCCTGGCGGGTATCGGCAGCCGTGACCAGGTTGTTGATGATTTGATTATGGCCGCGATTAAACAATTGGCTTTACCTGACCAACAGCAATTGCCACGTACGAAACCCGTATTTGAATCAGCGCTCCAATCAATAAAGGACAAATTAATTCCTTATACGCAGGATTTAGCCAACCATTTGATTACCAGTTTGAAACTGTTGGTAGAAATAAAAAAGCAACTCAAGCAACAAAAAAATATGTTGGTGCTTGCCTATACCATCAGCGATATAAACCAGCAATTAAGCCAACTGTTTTATCCCGGCCTTGTTTACAACACGCCGCCGCAATGGTTGCAACAATATCCCAAATATATGCGGGGTATTCAGCAGCGTTTGGAAAAAGCTGCGTTGAACCCGCAAAAAGATAAATTGCAATTGGCGGAAGTTGGTCCACACTGGCAACGGTTAGTGGATTACCTGCAAAAGGAAGGTAATTATCGACTCGGCCAATTGCCGGCGCTAACGGATTACCGTTGGTGGATAGAGGAATTCCGCATCTCCCTGTTCGCCCAAACCTTGAAAACCCAGGTTCCCGTATCGGATAAACGCCTGGATAAGCAGTGGGAGCATGCGATGTTGCAAGCCCAGGGGTAAATTCGGGTTAAGATGTGTTGTGCCTGTAACAAAGAATCGTTCAAGCGGCAACAAAGCTGGATTACCAATATTCGCGCGCTGGCGGGGCTGCGTTGGCTATGTTATGTTCAGCCTGCATCAGTACCCAAAACAATAGATATGAGTTGTTTTTACCCTAACTTCTTATTAAAGGAGCTTTACCATGAACAATAAAATTTCCAACTTATCTGCAATGATTGGTGCCGCATTTGTTGCATCGGCTACCTTGGCACCCGTGGCGTCAGCAGCGGATGCCACTTTCAGTGCAACCACAATGGAGGCAGGTTATACCTTGGCTGACAATAGTTCCGCCAAATCTGAAGGGGAGCACAAATGCGGTGAAGCCAAGTGCGGTGCCGATAAAAAAGCCGAAGGTGAGCAGAAGTGTGGCGAAGGGAAATGTGGTGAAGGAAAGTGCGGCGAAGGAAAGCATGGTGCGGGCAAAAAATCGGAAGGCGAACACAAATGTGGTGAAGGAAAATGTGGATCTGATAAAAAAGCACAAAAAGAAGAGAAAAAAGCTGAGTAATCGGTATGGTTGATACAGCTGTGAGTTATTCAGCGGCTGTTTCCGGTGCGGGCCTTGGCCTGCGCCGGACTCTGATGAAAACCCTCGAAAACACCACGCTCGACGAAATACAATTTATGGAAGTAGCCCCGGAAAACTGGATTCAGGTGGGCGGTCGTTTAGCAAAGAATTTCCGCGCTTATACTGAGCGATTTCCTTTTGTTTGCCACGGTTTATCCCTTTCTATCGGCTCCCCGGCCCCGCTTAATACGGAATTATTATTGGCGGTTAAAAAACTGATGCATGAGCACGGCATTCGCTACTATTCTGAACATTTGAGCTATTGTAGTGACCAGGGGCAACTTTACGATCTACTGCCAATTCCTTTTACAGAAGAGGCTGTTGATTATGTCGCAGATCGGATTATGCGTGCGCAGGATATCCTGGGGCAACGTATTGCCATAGAGAACTCTTCTTATTACTACGCCCCACAGCAAGAAATGACGGAAAGTGAATTTATCAACGCGGTGATTCAAAAAGCGGATTGCGCACTTTTATTAGACGTGAACAATATTTACGTTAATAGTATCAACCATCGCTACGATCCCTATGAATTCCTTGCGAGCTTGCCGGGTGAACGCACTGCCTATATCCATATTGCCGGTCACTATGAGGAAGCAGAAGATTTGCGTATAGACACCCATGGTGCAGCGGTGATTCATCCGGTATGGCAATTGCTGGAAAAAGCATACGAAACCTTCGGTGTAAAACCGACTTTATTGGAACGGGATTTCAATATTCCACCACTACCGGAATTGTTGGCTGAATTAAATGAAATAAAAATTCGCCAGCGGCAAATATTATGAAAACTTTTCAGCAAACCCAACTGGAACTCACCGGTTATTTGCGTGCGCCGGAAAACAATCCGGAACCAGCGCATGTGGAGCAACGCCGGTTACATATTTATCGCGATTTAATTTATAACAATATTGAAAATTTTATTGCCAATGTGTTCCCTGTTGCCCGCGCGGTTTTAACGGACGGGCAATGGCATAACCTCGTGCGGGATTTCATCCGGGATCATTACTGTCAAACGCCATATTTTTTACAAATAAGCGATGAATTTGTTCAGTTCCTTTTGCAGGAGCGTGGGCTGCGCGATGGTGATCCGTCGTATTTATTGGAGTTGGTTCACTATGAATGGATTGAATTGGCCCTGGATGTCAGCACTGAAACCCTCCCTGGGGCGGGTGAGTTGCCCGCGAATATGGGGCAATCCCGTCCGCGTGTATCACCTTTGGCTGTTTGCCTTTCCTACCAATATCCAGTACAAAAAATATCCAAATCCCATCCGCAGTGGCAACCGGAAGCGACGCAATTAATCGTCTATCGAAATCGTTTGGATAAAGTATGTTTTACCGCCGCCAATCCCCTAACGGCCCGGTTGTTATTTTTATTGCAGACAAATGCTTGTTTTTTGAACGACCATTTGCACACCATTGCCCATGAACTACAACATCCGGATTTTTATTTGCTTAAAAAACAGGCTATTTCCTTGCTGGAAAGTTTATATCGCGATAGCGTCATCAGCCATTTTGAGTAAACCCTGGCCCCAATGCGTAATTTCATGAATGATATTTGTACTTTAAATGCGATTAGAAGCGCAAAAATAGTGCAAAAAATGTGAATTTTTGATTTAAAGCCAAGTTTTATCACAAAAAAGCGTTAATTTT
Source organism: uncultured Cellvibrio sp. (assembly GCA_946480695.1). Next base: position 18,300 of record CAMLKG010000035.1, on the reverse strand, counting down.
CTTTATATAATCCCGTCCCGTCATAAGACACACAGGGTTGTCATATTTTTGTAACTATCCAGTCACACAATGGCAACCACGCTGACATCCAATTGTCACTTCTTTTTATTTAGAAATACCTGACTCACCGATGCCCATCCTGGGCATCAAACACACACATCCAGGAGATAACTCCATGAAAAAAACATTATTAGCCGTGACCCTAGCTTCCCTTTTCCCGTTGGCCGCTGTTGCCGACGTGGTGGTTTACGGTAAGGCCAATGTTTCTGTACAAAATGCTGATGAAGCGGCATTGGACGATAGCCGCGTAGAGCTGGTTAGCAATGCATCACGTATTGGTGTTAAAGGCGGTGAAGAAGTTAATTCAAGCCTGAAAGTCATTTACCAATTTGAATACCAAACCGAAGTAGATGACGGTACCAATGGTTCCCAAACTTTCGGCCAACGTAATATTTATCTGGGTCTGCAAGGTACAGCAGGTACTTTGATGGGTGGCCATTTCGATACACCGACCAAAGTTGCCCAGGAAAAAGTTGACCTGTTCAATGATTTGGAAGGCGACATTGCCCATATTTTCAGAGGCGAAATTCGCGCGAGTAACATCGTGCAATACACAACCCCAACGTTCGGTGGTGGATTTGCCGCGTCTGTTGCTTATGTAACTGAAGAGAACGACGGTACTTTCAGACAAAACAATCCGGAAGGCGTTGAACCGGGTAATGGTGTTTCCGCATCTTTCGGCTACACCAGCGCAATGTTCTATGCCGGTGTTGCGGTGGACCAGGACGTAGAAGCGGAAGGTGTTGACCTGGTTCGCGCGGTTGCCCGTTTGACCCTGGGTGCAGTGCAATTAGGTGTATTGGCTGAACAATACGAAAACGAAAATACCGATGCGGATGAAGATGGTGCATTTGTGTCTGCACTGTGGAACATCACTGATAAGTGGGCCCTGAAAGGCCAATATGGTCAGTCTGATGTTAAACTTCCTGGCATTGAGAGCGAAACTGCAAGTATTGGTTTGGATTACAAAATGACCAAGAGTGCAACGTTGTTCTCTTACGCAACCAAAGTAGAAAATGAACTGGTTGATGTAGCGGGCGAGCGTGACGATACCTATGTTGGTGTGGGTGTAGACTTTAAATTCTAATTCGCTGGTTGAATTAGTTTTTACAAACAAAGGGTGCATATGCACCCTTTGTTGTTTTGAATGCGATGTTAAACAGGCGGGAGATAAACATGAAACCTATAGCAATCCTAATGTTGCTAATCGCATTTTCGGCGCAGGCTGACGATCAAACTGATATGGGCTGCGTGGCTGCGGTAGATGCTGCGGATTCGATGAATATGAATCAAAAAGAATGTGATTACAGTGATGAAGGCTTAAACGGTTTTTTACAAAAGGCATTTAAAAAAGGTGAGGATGGTGCGGTGTTGGAAACCGCTACGCAAAAGGATGCTGCTGGCACGGCTACCGCACAGCCTGTGCAAACCCTGGGTGCGGCGAAAGATACCGACAGGAATTTCAGGCTACGGGTGGAGGTGGATCAATGGGCAAACTTGCCTGTTGCCCGTGCGCAGTTATTGCCTAAAGCATTGGAAAAATGCGGTGCGGGCTTCTCAATTGTCGGTGAGCATTATCGCGCTTTGGCAATGGGCCGGATTGAATTGGCGTTAAGTTTTCAGTGCGATAAATAGTTGCAAATTTATTCAAAACGAGGGTCACCTATGATGGTGGCCCTTGTTATAAACCGGATCGATATTATTTTTGATAATTCACCACGGCAATGTAATGCATGGCAGTTGGTTTGTTTTCTACAAAACCGGGAATGAACCTGGATTTTTTAAGCGCCGACTCAATATTGGTCGCATCTGCTTGTTTGCGTAGCGCTGCTTCAATTGTGCTTACTGTTTCCACTTTTCCGTCAGCCTCTACGTTAGCCATCACCCGTGTATTCTTGCCTTGAGCGAAAAACAATTTTCCATCACCGCGCTCTTTGGTGGTGTAGTGCGCGTACCAATCACCTGTATCCAGGCGCTCTTGCGGAGCGAAATAATCAATACCGTGTTTTGCTTGCAATGTGCCAAGGTTAGGCAGTAATACGATCGGTGCCTGGGTTCCGCCCAATGAGTAAACCACGCGCAATTGCATTCTCACCGGAACTGCTTTGCCATCAATAGTTGCCGGTTCAAATGTTGCAGATTTGAGTGCAGATTCGGTAACTTTTTGCATGGAAACTATAGCCCCATGCTCATAACAGGCTACAGCATTGATACTGCCTGTTGTCGTGACATCGGCCTGGCAATAAACGGCAACAGTTTTTACGCCTTCGCCAAACGAAGAGGGAAGTGTAATTTGTTTGGCTAAGGTATCGACCGAATTGCCAAACTTGGCCGGAGTATAAGCGGTTGCGTAACTCGCCAACGGGGTGGCGGTTGCTAGAATTGCCAATGAGCGAATCAGTTTTTTAAATATATTGTTTGTCATTTCTTGTGCTCCTCGTGAATCAATAAAACGGCAACCTGCTCCCTTTCGGGTCAACGATCTCCGGTTTCATTGTCAGATTAGCACTCGCCCTAACACACTATTATGAATAGTTTGTGACAATTTCGGGCATAAACGGAAATACCTGAAAATTTTTAGTTATTTGGACTTTTAAGTTTTTTATTTTATCGGCATGAACAACGAGTTTGTTGATGCGGAAAAGAGGGTGGTGGCGTACATCATAAAGTCACCTGGTGGTGACTTTATGATGTACCTTTTTTAAAAGTTATAACTGATATCAAAACTTACGCTGGTGCCTACTTCCTGGCTGAGGATAGTGACATCTCGCCCTTGCACATTGGTTTGGGTGATTTCACGATCTTCATCCAACAGGTTGCGCAATTTTGCCTTGAGGATTAATTGCTCAATAGGATAATAGGAATAAGTAAAATCCAACGAGCTAAACGGTTTCTCAAACGCGTCGTCATGCAGTGTATCTACCGAGGCTAATGCCAGTTTTTTACCAGCGATATTATAAGAAAGCGCTGCGGCGTGTTTGCCATCATCCGAGTCATAACCCAATTGCGCATTCAGCACATAAGGTGATTGGCCGCTCATGGTGCGTACATTGTTGGTGTAACCGCTATTAGCCGGTGAAATGACTTCCGAATCACTCAGGGTCAGGTTGCCTGATACAAAGAAGCCGTGTTCAAGGTTCCATAGGGCTTCAACTTCCACACCATAGAGTTCACCGGAGAGCGCATTTTCAAAACTCATGATGATGTCGCTGTCTGAACCTGGCTCCAGCTTTTGTTCGATAGGATCGGTAACATCTTTATAGAACAGGGAAACGGTCAGGTTGTTGCCGCCATCAAAATACCATTCACCGCGTAAATCAAAATTATCCAGTATGGAATCGCGCAAATTGGGATTACCGCGCACACGAATATTGAGTTCAGGGTCGATGTAAACCACATCGGCCATTTCCCGCAGGTCGGGGCGCACTAGGGTTTGTGCGTAACCCAAGCGCAACTGGAATGTTTCTGACCCCATGAAGCCGTCGTTGATGTACGTCATTGCAGCGGACGGGTAAACATCATCGTTGCGGCGCGCATAGGTTTGCTCCTTATCCTGCAAATCCTTAATCAGGTTTTCCAGGGTAATGCCGGTGTAGTCGAGTAAATCGATGGGCAAAAGTGCGGTGCGGAAATCTTCGTAACGCGCACCCGCTGTGATGCGCCAGGTATCGCTAAGCGTTGCATCGATCATTCCGTAAAACGCATCGGTTATTTGTCCGGCAATATAACTTTCCGTACCGAAACCACGGCTCATGGTTAATTCAAAATCATTGCTGAGGTCATTGATTTTGCTATCGGTAAATACATCGCCCGGCTTTCCTTCGAGGAAGCTGCCGCCACCCACGTCAATCAACGCGGTGTAGCCATAGTATTGGCGGGATTTGTCGTTATAGCTGTAACCGCCGCTGAGAGTCACTTCGGCATTTTCAAAGATCAGCGGTAATTTGGCGTTCCAGCCGTGGCTGATTACATCGTCTTTCAAATTCAGGAATGCAAATTGTGCGGATGAATTGGACGTAATACGGGTGCTGAGCACTTCACCGGTTTCCGGATTGACGGTGTTGTCACCGCCGATGGTGGTGGCCCCGGGGATATTGGTCTCCACTGTGGAATCGGAATAGAACCAATCAACACTAAGATCACCCAGTGCGCCACCGGAAATTTGGTCGAACTTGTGGTTACCCAGTGCCTGGGTGATTTCCACTTCACGATCCTGGTAGCGAGTTTCGTAAGTGACTTTCTGGTTGCCATCGGCCAGGTTGTTGTTACTGTTTTGTGCAAAGGTAATTGCCGCTTCATCCGTTTCATTGCCGATTATCATGTAGCTGGCTTCGATGTTGTGCATGTCCTGATAATCAATGCCGACACCGATTGCACCCAGCTCCCTGGTATCTTCCTGTGTGCGGCGGGTCGATGAGTAGGTAACGTCGGGTGATCCCACGCCCTGGCGCGTTTGGTTCTTGTTGCGCCACTCGGTTTTTTCCGACCAGTTAATAATGCTGCCCAATCTCCAGTCTTCGCCTATATCCCAGGAATTTCCAAGGGCAATAGCGCCGTTTTGATCCAGCGGTGAGTCATCGTCGCGGATAGCAATATTGCGATTTAACGAGAGGGCCAGGTTGCGGTTGATCAGGATCGATTCCTGTGCTTGTTCCGGTGTTACGCTGTTATCTACTTCGGTGCTCAAAATGCGGCGGATGCCGTTGATGTCGGGGTAACCTTGATAGGTATCCAGCGCCTGTTCTATTGCTTGGGGTAAGCCGTCGGTCTTCCCGCCGCCGGAATAAGTGATATCACCATCGCCATTATTAGTGTTGGTGCCAGTACCCAGCGTGATATTAAAAACAAATTCATCCGGAACACTTTTAGTGCGTATATCAACGTTCCCCCCACCGAAATGTGCGGGCAGGTCAGGGGAGTAAGATTTTTGAATTTTGAGGCTGTCCACAATTGAGGCGGGAATGATATCCAGCGGTAATACATTGCGGGTGAGTTCCGGCGATGGGACCTGCGCGCCATTGAGTTGTACGCTGGCATAGCGTTCACCCAAGCCGCGGACGTAAACGTATTTACCCTGGTTAAGGGTAACACCGGTTACGCGTGTGAGTGCTACCGCGACATTGGCGTCACCGGTACGGGAAATCTGGTCCGAGCTCATCAGGTCAGCAGCGAAAGCATCTTCCATACGTTCCTGCACAATGGTTTGCGCACCGCTTTGCTGGCGGCCGGTTACCAGCATTTCTTCCAATACCGGGGCTTCTATTGCCGGCATTGGGACGTTTTGCTGCTGGTTGGTTTCCTGTGCGAAACCAGGCTGTGCCAATACGGAAAAAGAGGCGGCAGAGATGGCGAGGAATAATTTGTGATGATTGAGTAAACATTTTTGCATGGTCATAACCTTTCTGATTCGTTGGTCTGCAAAGGCGGGGTTACCAAGAAGAGAGGCGCCCATGGGCGCCTCTCTTCCGTTGCCAGCAACAAGGCGTATAGGAGCCCTGAATTAATTGGCAGTCATGCCTACAGTCCAGCCTGAAACCCAATCATTGCTTTCGCTGACCGCACCGATGAAATCCACGCTATCAAAGAAATTGTTAGTACCAGCCACTGGTGCGGTGGTGGTTGAAGGGGTTTCCGAAAGGGTGGTGACATCAGTCACCGGTATAGTGATCGCAGCACCATTGCCGTCAGTCATACTGGCCATAGTGACGTAAGCGCGGGGGTTAGTTGCCAGCTCTTTAAGGATATTAGCTGGCAGGCCGCCGGTTACCGCAGAATCAATAACCAGGTTGTTATTGCCCGCAGCAGTGAACCAGGTTTTAGCATTGAAATCGGCGTTGCTGGGGTCAACCTTGCCGGTTTTGATGGCTTCGGTACAAGCCACCAGGGTGCTCTTGACCACGGAAATACCGGCTTGCATGGCGTCAACGGTTTCCGGCCCTTCGGTATCGTCTTGTTCGAAACACTCATTGGATGACATGCCGGTTGCGTTTGAGGTGATGATCGAGTTGTATATTTCAAACTGCACACCTTCACGTAACAGGGGGCCTTCGGAATCGCCTTTTGAGGTTGGGAAGGTTCCCTGGTTAGTGTCTACTGCGCTGGTTACACAGGTATGGTTGGAGATACGTGGGTGGGTCATTGGCAAAATGCCATCGCCACGGCCTTCACCGGTGTTGTCGCCTTCGATACAGCGGTTGGCACCGGAAGTATGGATTGCCAACGCAAATTGGATATTGCCTACGTAACCATCGGCAAAATCAAAGGAGTCGTCTGCAACGTTAACTGCGACGACGTGTTTGAGGTTAACTGCGCCGCCGAACATCTCAAAACCATCATCACGAGTAGAGTAGGTTTGAACATAATCCACTTCGGTGCCTGAACCCACTGCGTAAAAGGTGACACCATTCAATTCGTTGCCATCAACGACTTCATAACCGGCATGTTTAACAACAACGTAGCGCAATACACCTGAGGATTCACTGTTGTTATTGCCACCGTAAGTGCCTGGACGGCCCTCGGAGGTTACATGGCAGTTATTCGGATCGGTACATTTGTTGGTTAAACCTTGCCCCAGGATTTGAATGCCGCCCCACAAGCCGCGATCGCCTTCGGTGGCCGATTTTTCAATGAGGTCTTTGGTAGCGCTGAATACGATGGGTGCTTCTTTGGTGCCTTCCGCAAAAATTTGCGAGCCGCGGGCAACACGCAAGTAATCTACCGGGTTGCTGAATGCCAGTTTGGCGCCGGCTTTAATGGTCAGGATGGGACCTGCGCCTGCTGCTGGCACTTTAGCACCGGCGGCAACGTCATCTGCATCAACATCTTCACCGACAAAAAGGCTGTCCTGGAAAATATGTACCCCGTCATTTGCCAAGGCAGGGATTTCGAGGTCGGTTGTCAATGGACGGGTGTCGCTTACAAAAGTCACGCCATACGTACAGTTGTTACCGCTGAATGAACCCTGGAATGTTTGGCCGTCCAGTTCATAGGCGGCACAAGGGTTAGCGGCAACTGACGAACTGCTGGCACCGTTGTTATTGGTCGTGTTGTTGTTTGAATCGGTAATGGTATTGCTTGGCTTCAGGTTGATGTCGCCACCGCCACCGCAGCCAGCCAGGGTTGCGGCAAGCACATTCAATACAAAAAGATTTTTCAGTTTCATGGGCCACTCTCTTTCTGGTAAGGGGAATAGGGAACGCGCGGCTTTTGTGATGTCCATCCGCTTTTGCGTTTGTGGCGCTATCTTTGATGACAAATATGAAATTTAGACGACAGTTGTATGAAAGTTTTATTGCGGGCCAAAGGGTGGTGCTATTGCAAGGGTTTGTTGCAATTTGTAACCGGGTCAGGGGTTTATCGGTAAAGATGATTGTTCGACGGAGGGCGATTCGCTAAAGTGGCAAATCCATTTGATCATTACTGTGAATGACACATACCCGGCGACATCCATCCACAGAGACGATTTAATTATCGTCATCACCTCCAGGGACTTTATGAAACCGCTAATCAAATCCGCCTTGCTGGTATTAAGCTTTAGCCTTTTGGGGCCAATTACCCTTCATGCCGAGGAAGACCAGGAAGCTTCCAACCCTGACCCCTGGCAAGGGTTTAACCGGGCCATGTTTGGCTTTAACGACAGGGTGGATCGGTGGTTCCTGAAGCCGCTTGCCAAAGGTTACAAGGCAGTAATGCCCGACCCGCTGGAAACCGGTGTAGCCAATATTTTTTCCAATGTGCTGGAGGTACCCAATGTCATTAATGGTGTCCTGCAGGGCGACCTCAAAGGGGCGGGGCATGACACCGGGCGGTTGTTGGTAAATACCACCCTGGGTATTGGCGGTTTGCTGGATGTCGCTAAATATATGAACCTTCCCGCCGACGAGCGCGAGGACTTTGGCCAGACCCTGGCGGTATGGGGCGTTGGGCAGGGCCCCTACCTGGTGTTGCCGTTACTCGGCCCAAGTACGGTCCGCGATGGATTTGCCAAACCGGTTGATTGGTATACCGATCCCACCAACTATATCGATCATGTGCCCACGGATAACACAGTGAAGGGCGTATCGCTGTTAAATACCCGCGCCCAGCTTTTGCCGCTGGAAAAAAATATTACCGGGGACAAATACATATTTATCCGTGATGTGTATCTGCAACGCCGCGATTATTTGATTAACAACGGTAAGGTAGATGACGATTTCGGTACCGAAGATTTCAGTGAAGAGGATTTCGAATAGGGCGGGATTTTTGCAGTGGGAGATGTGAGCGGCTACCTTGGGTAGCCGTTTTTATTGATGGGAAGCTCAGGGAAGGATTTGGATAATTTCCAGGCCCAGCAAGTGGTTGCCGGATTCGCCGGGAGTGTTACGTACTACGCGGACCCTGGCTTTCAGTGTGGGATTGTGACCGTGCCCCGAAGACACTTCCACCTCGCCTTCGGTTCCGACAGCCAGTGGTTGGGGGACTTCAACTTGCAGGCCTCCGCCGCTCAGGTCCAGGCATAAACCTTCAATAAGGTCGGATGCAGCTGCCAACCTGGCATTTAAGGGGGCACCGATTTTCATCCGGATAAAATCACGCTTTTCGCTGTATGGCCTATCGCTCATCCCCATGGCTTATTCCTCGTTATCGGTTGTTTACACGCGTTAATCCCCGGTGCCCGGGTGCGAACTTCCAGGGCAGGTAAAACTTTGTTGAGTGTAGCACAGGGGGCAATATAACCAGGCCAGGTGCAGGATCGCTCAGTCAATCCTGAAAATTCTTGATTATGAAGGCGAAAAAAAACCGCGCAGTGCGCGGTTTTGGAAAAGCGAGCGATTAACGCTCAAGGTATTGCAGCTTGCCAGGAATACCATCCCACTCGGCATGGTCGGCAGGAGCGTCTTTCATCTCGGTAATATTTGGCCATACCTGTGCCAGTTCGGCGTTTAACTCAAGGAATACGGCTTGGTCTTCCGGTAATTCGTCTTCCGAAAATATCGCGCCCACCGGGCACTCTGGTTCGCACAGGGCGCAATCAATACATTCGTCCGGGTGAATCACCAGAAAATTGGGGCCTTCGTAGAAGCAATCTACCGGGCAAACCTCCACACAGTCAGTGTGTTTACATTTGATGCAATTTTCCCCAACTACAAACGTCATAGGAGACTCCCACTGGTAATAGAAATCGATAATCAGTGCGCGCAAAGCTGGCGCAACGCAAGAGCGCGCATTCTAAACAGCCCGATCCTGTTTGGGTAGGCTTTTTCCCTTTAAACCATTTAGAAAACAACTCAAATCACACCGTAAATGCTGCAATTGAGAATATTTCTTTTTAAGTGTCCATTTATTTTAATTACAAACAGCAGCGATTTTCTTTCGGGATTATTTTCCGCGCGAGTAAAGTTCTTTCAAACGATACAATTGCTCCAGCGCTTCGCGCGGGCTGAGGTTGTCCGGGTTGATTTTACGCAAGGCATCGAGTGCTGGATTTGGCAACGCATCAAACAAACCGGATTGTAACGGTGATTCTGCCGTAACCGGATTTGGCGAAGCGGCTATCACTGATTGTTCGATAAGCGATATCGATTTTATAGAATGTGGATGTTCACCATTTTCCAACCAATGCAATTGCTGTTGTGCTTCCGCTAATACCGCCGCAGGAATACCCGCCAATTTCGCAACTTGCAAACCATAACTTTTACTGGCTGGACCTTCTTGTACCTTATGCAAAAATACAATGTTGTCTTTGTGTTCCGTTGCATTGAGATGAACATTGACAATGCCGGGGACTGTCTCCGGCAAGCTGGTGATTTCAAAATAATGTGTAGCGAACAATGTAAATGCCCGCACTTTTTCGGCGAGGTGTTTCGCGCATGCCCAGGCCAGCGACAAGCCATCAAAAGTGCTGGTACCGCGGCCGATTTCATCCATTAATACCAAACTACGCGCTGTAGCGTTATGCAAAATATTTGCTGTCTCCGTCATCTCCACCATGAATGTAGAGCGGCCGCCAGCCAAGTCATCGGAAGAACCGATGCGCGTAAAAATTCGATCGACAATTCCAACTTGCGCTGCTTGCGCCGGCACAAAACTACCAATATGGGCGAGCAAGGTTATTAACGCCGCCTGTCGCATATAGGTTGATTTACCACCCATATTCGGACCGGTGATAATCAACATATGGCGTTGCGGATTGAATTCCAGGTCGTTAGGGACAAAAGGAGCATTGGTAACCTGCTCGACGACAGGATGGCGCCCACCGATGATATGAATTCCAGCATCCAATGATATTGTCGGCTTGCAAAAACCCAGGGCATCGGCGCGTTCGGAAAGTGTTGCAATCACATCCAGTTCAGCCACCGCGTTGGCCGAATCCTGTAAGGGAATTAATTGCGCATTTAAGGTATCGATCAATTCTTCATAAAGCGCCTTTTCGCGCGCAAGTGCCCGGCTTTGTGCAGAAAGCGCTTTGTCTTCAAATTCCTTTAATTCCGGCGTGATGTAACGTTCGGCATTTTTAAGTGTTTGGCGCCGAATGTAATCCGCCGGTGCTTTTTCAGATTGTGCGGAGGTCAATTCAATAAAATAACCGTGGACACGGTTGTAGCCAACTTTTAATGTTGGGATACCTGTGCGTTCGCGTTCGCGGGTTTCCAAATCCAATAAATATTGGCCAGCGTTAGTACTGATATTGCGTAACTCATCCAGATCCGCATCGTAACCCTCGGCAATCACTCCGCCATCACGTATCACTACGGGAGGATTTTCAACAATTGCCCGCGATAACAAATCCACCAACTCGGGGAATGTTGAAATTTGTTGTGCAAGGTTTTTTAATTGCGCAGACTTTTTGCCCGCTAATTCGTGTTGCAGTTCAGGATAAGTCGCAATTGACATCAGTAAGCGCGATAAATCGCGTGGGCGTGCGGAGCGTAATGCGAGTCGTCCGAGGATACGTTCCATATCGCCGACACGTTTTAAAATTCCATTGAAAATTTCGAACGCGTAATTCTGTTGCAATTCCGCGATGGCATCCTGGCGATTAATTAATGCATCCAGGTCGCGCAATGGGCGATTTAACCAGCGACGCAATAGCCTGCTGCCCATGCTGGTGGCGGCGCGATTCAAGACCGAAAACAAGGTATGTTCATCGCCGCCGGTGAGATTGGTATCCAGCTCCAGATTGCGGCGCGTGGCCGCATCCATAATGACCGCTTCATCGCGGTTTTCGTGGGCAAGGCTGCGCACATGGGGCAGGGCGGTGCGCTGGGTTTCGCGTGCGTACCCTAGCAGGCAACCGGCCGCGCAAATCGCGGTTTTCAAGTGAGCACAACCAAAGCCGGCCAGGTCCTTGGTCGCAAATTGCTGGGTCAACAGGCGCTCGGCTGTTTCCAGGTCAAATTCCCACGGGCCGCGACGACGCAAACCTTTACGGTTTTCGACCAAAGCGGGCGTAGTGGTATGGTCGCTGATTAGCAATTCAGCAGGGCTTAAACGTTGTAATTCGCCCAATGCCGATTCCAACCCTTCCACTTCCAGCACCAGGAAACGACCGCTGGCCATATCCAGCGAGGCGATACCGAAGGTATCACCGGCCTGGTGTAAAGCCACAAGCAAGTTATCGCGGCGCGAATCCAGCAAGGCTTCGTCGCTGACGGTGCCCGGCGTCACTATACGCACCACTTTGCGTTCAACCGGCCCTTTGCTGGTCGCCGGGTCGCCAATTTGCTCGCAAATCGCGACGGAAACCCCGGCCTTTACCAACTTGGCCAGGTAGCCATCGGCGGCATGGAAGGGAATGCCTGCCATCGGAATCGGATCGCCATTGGACTTGCCACGCGCGGTTAGCGTGACATCCAGTAACTCCGAGGCCTTTTTGGCATCGTCAAAGAAGAGTTCATAGAAATCCCCCATGCGGTAAAAAACCAACTCATCTTTGTGTTGGGCTTTTATGCGCAGGTATTGCTGCATCATGGGGGTGTGCTGGTCTGTTGGTTCTATTGCATTCATTGGCTAAATGTCTTTTAAGTTATTGATTTAGTGTAAATAAAGTGGCTTTGATGGTTCGTGTGATACATCATGAAACTCCCTGATACACCCTGTAATCGCACCAATTAGTATAGGTTGAAGTATAGGTTTTTTGGCGTATGATCTCTCTAACAGAACAACCTATACTAATTTGAAAATCCTTCACTAAGTCAGAGGCTTGGGTTGACGATGGAGATTACCGCTCAAGATAAAGGGCTTGGCAAGGCTCTCACTAGCAGAGCCATAGAAGCCATGAAGCCTGGCTCAAAAGAGCTGGCCGATTCGGGTGAGAATCGCGGCTTGAGGGTAAGTTGTGGTGCAAAAGGTGTCAAAACCTTTATTTATCGCTATCGAAGCCCGCTTACTAATAAATTGGTGCAAATAAGTATCGGGCATTATCCCACGTCTCGCTGGCAGAGGCGCGCCTCAAATGCTCCGAATTGAAGTTGATGCGAGCCAATGGCAGCTGCCCCGCCACTGAGCAACGCGAGCGAAAGGCGGAGGAGCAGAGGGTTCAACAAGATCTCCAAAACCAACCAAGCGCATTTACTGTAAAGGACCTGATGGAGCTCTATCTCACCCAGCATATTGAAGATCGCACGGTGAATGGAAAAATCATCTCTGGCGTTCGCAAGCCCAAAGGCCAGTCTGAAACACGGCGCACACTTTATGGAGATGCGGTAAAAGTGCTGGGTGATATGCCTGCGGTAAACGTTACTCGCAAAGACATTACCAATATGGTGATGGCGATTATCGAGCGCGGCGCCAAGGTGCAAGCAGGAAACGTATTGCGGGAACTCTTAGCTGCGTACGAATACGCAATTGGTGTGGAAAAATTGCCGGATACATTTGCCAATCCAGCATTGCTCGCAAAGGCGGGATTACGGCAGGCAAAAGTAAAATTAACGAGCGAGCGCGGCAAACGCGTTCTTCCGAAGCGGAGTTAAAAAAGCTGCTGCAATGGTTGCCAGGCTCCGCTTATTCCGCTACCCAAAAAAATGTTCTCAGATTTACTTTGTGGACTGGCTGTTGCACAGGTGAGGTCTGTGCAGCAGAGTGGAAAGATATTGATCTTGATAAAAGGACATGGCACCTCCGTGATACTAAAACGGGTGTGGAGCGTCATGTGCAATTATCTAATCAAGCCGTTGAATTCCTAAAAATGCTAAAACTAACCACCGGCGATTATTTGTTTCCCTCAATAAAAGGCAAAAAACCTCTGCAACAAAAACAACTCACTGAACAAGCATGGCGCTTGAGAACGGATGGTCGCGTGTTGGATATTGAAGCCTGGACGCCACACGATCTGCGACGCGCAGTTCGCACCGGGTTATCAAGATTAGGCTGCCCCAATGAGGTCGCTGAAGCAATTTGTAACCATCCCCTAAAATCGAGGCATTCATAAATAGAGTTCTCCGGCTTACACTGTCCCAAACGGAGAGCACCTTATGAAAAAGTCACGTTTCACAGAAACCCAGATCGTCAAAATCTTGAAAGAAGTTGAAAGTGGTCGGTTGGTAAAAGAAGTCTGTCGTGAGCACAGCATTTCGGATGCGACCTACTACAACTGGAAAACCAAATACGGTGGCATGGAAGCCTCAGATGTTAAGCGGCTTAAAGATTTGGAAGAAGAAAATCGTCGGCTTAAACAGATGTATGCCGAATTAAGCCTGGATCATAAAATCCTGAAGGATATTATTGAAAAAAAGCTGTAGCACCTGCTGTGCGACGAGAGCTGGTGGATTACACCAAAGCACAGCATGATGTTAGCTTGCGACGCGCCTGTCACATCGTAGGTATTAGCGATTCGGTCTATCGCTATCAGCCGGACAGGCATCGCGATGATCCGGTAATTCTTGCATTACAGGAGGCCAGTGAGCGCTATCCTGTTTATGGCTTTAGCAAATTACTGAAGGTGTTGCGTCGCAATGGACATCGCTGGAATCATAAGCGTGTACACCGTATTTATTGCGAGTTGAATTTAAACAGGCGACGCAAAGGAAAACGGCGCTTACCGGCGAGAAATCCTGAGCCGTTGATGGTTCCTTCTACCGCCAACCATTGCTGGTCAATGGATTTTATGAGCGATGCATTGATGTGTGGGCGTCGTTTCAGAACCTTTAATGTGGTCGATGATTTCAATCGTGAAATTTTGGCCATTGAAATTGATTTGGGGTTACCAGCGGCAAGAGTTATTCGCGTGTTAGAGCGAATCATCGCCTGGCGTGGCTATCCAACAAAATTGCGAATGGATAATGGACCGGAGTATATTTCATTAACATTAGCAGAGTGGGCCGAGCAAAATCAGGTTGCACTGGAATTTATTAAGCCGGGGACGCCGACACAAAATTCGTTTATCGAACGCTTTAATCGTACCTACCGCGAAGCGATTTTAAATAGGTATGCATTTAAAACGCTTAATGAGGTTCGTGAGTTAACTGAAAACTGGATGCGAGAGTACAACGAAGAACGGCCACATGATTCACTCGGGGATTTAACTCCCTGGGAATATCTGGCCAAAACCCAACCGCCGGAAACCTCTAATTTAAACTGCCACTGATAGTGGGGTGTTTACACTTCTAATTTAGTTTATCTTTAGCGAGTATGTGTTTGCTGAGGCAAAACAATTACAATCGTCTAGTATTTCGCGTTGACACCTAAAATCCCTTTGAGTATGATTTCAACCCTATTTTTTTAGTTGGCGGTTCCAGTTAATAGTTTTATAGATAAAAATGGATAAATTCACGCTTAACTAATTTTTCTAATGGGAATATGAAGGCGCATCTTCGTTGTGTTAATAAATTTTTGAATGTTTATGTGCCAAAGCTGTTTTTCACTTTAACCGGCGGCAACAGGATTGGGAATTTTTGGAAGTGCGCAGCTGAATTGGACGGCGTCATGTAAATTTAATTAGGGCTGATTGTAGGACGTAAAATGATTGGATTGGATGAGCTTGCACCCGATATGCACAGGGAGTATTTTGGGAGGCGGCAGATAGGAAATATAAAACAAGATTTGGTTTTGGGAGAGATTTCAAGGAATAATTTTTCCACTGAGCTATTGGACTTCAGGGTCAAAAAAGGCGGTTTGATTTTTTGTATAACTATTTATAACGAACCTGGAATCGCACTTCAAACAACGATTGAATCTTTAATTGATTCGATAGCTTTTTCTATCTCTTCTTCAAGTATTCAGCCTGAAACCCCTGTAACCTTCTGCATTGTTGCGGATGGCATCAACAAAATTTCCAGCACTGTTGTCGAGTTTTTTGAGGTGTTTGGATTATATTTGTCCGAGATCGGTACTATAAAAAAGGATCTATTCTATTTTAAAAATGAATTTAAATTAGATAGCTTGAAAGAATGCTTGGCTTCTTTTATTGACAGCAACTCAAATGATATTGATAATTGGAAGGAAGTTTATGCACAAAGTATGGTGAATTCAAATAGCCATGTCACGCTTAATAATAATGAAAGTAAAATCCAATTCTTATTTCTCTTAAAAAAAGATAATGCGGGAAAATTAGATTCCCATTGGTGGTTTTATCACGTCTTTTGTCCAATGTTAGCTCCTGATATATGCTTTCAAATAGATGTTGGAACTGTTCCAAGTAGAGAGTGCATTAATGAGATGCTTCGTCTGATGCAATCGGAGAAAGGTATAGGTGCAGTCGCAAGTAGTATTGTTGTACCTGAACCAAAAAATATTTTCAGTGTTCTTAATGGGTGGCAATATTTTACTTTTATGAAGTGTATGGCTCAGGAATGGCCGGCTGAAGTGGAAAGCGGATATTTAAGCGTAATACCCGGGCAACTTAGTGCTATTAAGTGGGACGCAATAGCTTACGACCAGCAGGGAACTGGGCCCCTGATTAAGTACTTTAAAGGCTTGGAGAGGCTTGCTCCTCATGAGTCAATGCTTTACATGGCGGAGGACCGCGTTTTATGTAGTGAAATAGTGGTTCGAAAAACTGCTAATTGGAAATTAACATATTCACCTTCAGCTGTTGCCGTTACGGATCCATGTGAATCCTGGGGAGAATTATTTCGCCAACGTAGGCGCTGGTGTAATAGTTATCTGGCATGCAGAATTAACTTTTTCCATAAAATTAAGGAAAGTTTTTTTGATAAGAAGCGAAATCTTAATCAAAAACTAGACGTTTTTATGGCGATTTTATACCAATTCTTTTTGTTGATTAAGGATTGGGGTTTTCCTGCGATGCTTTTTTTATCTTATCAAAACCTTCTTCAATTAGTAACAAATGATCGAGAGTTGTCATGGTTCTCGCATTTTGCAAATGGATTATGGGGGGGGGTTATTGTCTCTTCCGTTCTCACCTTTCTAGTTTGCCTTCGAGGAAAGCTGGATAGGTATTCTGGCTTCACTTTTATAGTGGCCGGACTTTCTCAGGTGATTTTTATTTTGGTTTGTGCAGCCGCTTTGATTATTGACGGTATAAAATTTGCTCCATTGCTAATTCTTTCATTTGTCTACTTTTTGTTGATAGGAGTATCGGTTTGGATATTAAAAGAACGTGAGGCCGCCGGAGCTTTTAAACTTTTGGTTCCGAATATATTGGTGCTGACTCCGGTATGGTTTCTTATATGGACATATTCAATATGTAATGGGCATGACACTAGCTGGGGCACCAAAGGTCTGCATACGCAAGATAACAATATGACGGGTTCTGGATTTTTATCTCGAAATGCATTTCGATATGGCTATTTGACGTTATGGATAGTATCTAACTTATTGGTTGGGGCGGCATTGCTGGGCATATCAAATGTCTTGGCTGTGAATGTAATCTCCTTTATCTTTTTTATTTTGGTTGCTAATTCCCTGTATTCGATTTTCAGTATAAGAAAAATTAAGAGAACCGTAAGTTATAATCTTTAAATTATGGCTTATTAACCGCCTTTTCTACTAAAGGATGCGGGAAAACCGGAATTAAGTTTAATTAATTGAATCGTCGCATAAGTCTAAATATTTGTAATCTTCTGTCTTTTTGAGTAATTTTTACCGTTAAAAAATAATATAATTCTACGTTATAAAAAATGTGGGTTGCTTTTTTCAAATTTTTAATGGAGTTATCGGAAACTGGAAGTGGCTATAGATTCATAGTCTAATTTCATGGAATAAAAACGGAAATTTAAATGAAAGATAATTTATGTGTAATACGCGAGCGTGGTTTTGTTTTAATCAGGGGGATATTTTCAGCGGCTGAAATTGCAGTTATCAATCGAAGCATTGAAAGTTATGCTCAGGCTTCGCATGAAGGCGTAGTCTATGAAAAAAACTCCCCAGCTGTAAGGGCTATCCACGGCCCACATCTTTTTAATTCATTTTTTCTTGATCTTGCAAAAAATAGATATCTCATTGAGTTTTCTCAAAAGTACCTTTCTGATTCCATCTATATTCATCAATATAAAATAAATATGAAGCGTGCTATGGAGGGCGAATGTTGGCCGTGGCATCAAGATTATGTTTATTGGAAGGAAGGCGATCATATTGAAACTCCGCAATTAATTAACGTTTCAATCGCTCTCGATGATATATCCATGCTTAGCGGGCCTCTCTGCGTTATTCCTGGTAGTCATAAGTTTGGTGATTTAACAAGGTATGATGGTGTTACTAGGTCAGATTGGGAAAAAGATGTATCTTCTGATTTAACTTATAAAATTAATCAGGAATCTTTGTTGCCGCTGGTTGAAAGAAATGGTTATGAGTTTCTAACCTGTAAAGCAGGTGACGTTATATTTTTTGACCCACAACTTGCTCACGCATCCTCTAATAACTTATCACCGTTTGATCGTCGTTTATTAATTGTTACCTACAATGCTGTGTCAAATGCACCAGTTAAAAAATCTAAAAGGCCATCCTTTCTTTGCGCAGTAGATTTTACGCCGCTCACTGCGAATTCACATGAGTCGATTTATGACGAAAATATACCAGAGGATGTGGTTTGATGGTCAGCCAAATTTTGTCTATTGTTGCCCAGGCAGGCATCTTTCTCTATTTAAAAGATGGGCGACTTGCATTTAAAGCCCCAGCTGGTGCGCTAACTGATAATTTAAAAAAAATAATTTCGGAAAATAAAGAAAATATTATTGAGTTTCTTGTTTCTCAAAATAGGATCGGGGTTAACGGTAACCATAGAATTGTAAAAATTAATCGATCAGGTGAAATCCCGCTGTCATACGCCCAACAAAGTTTATGGTTATTGGATCAGATCAATGA
>CAMLKG010000034.1 GCA_946480695.1 uncultured Cellvibrio sp. | reverse complement strand
TATCGTCACTACGGCTTAGCGACAGTGGCTGCCGGGTAATAGTATATAAATGAGATAAATAGGAAGTAGACTTTTGCGCCAATTAAATGGTAGCGCTACCATCCTGGGTGGAAAAATGAAACCGGTATCAGTAATCGGTTTCATTGGGGTCGGATATTTTTATCAATAAAAGTAATTAGCCGCCAGTATGGGCGGACCAGCGTTCGAGCAGGGTTGCCTGGGCATCTATTGTCTCCTCGCCTTCCTCCGGTTGGGAGGGAAGGTAGCTGCCATCATCCTGCAACAGCCAGGCATGGGTATTGTCGCGCAGGTAAAGGTCCAGGTCCTCCAGGATGCGGTCGCGGATTTTTTTATGCTTGATCGGGAAGCAAGTCTCCACCCGATGGAACATATTGCGCAGCATCCAGTCGGCGCTTGAACAATACAACTCCGGGTTGCCGTTGTTTTCAAAGTAAAAAACACGATGGTGCTCAAGGAAGCGACCGATGATGGAACGCACGCGGATATTTTCCGACAGGCCCGCAACGCCGGGGCGCAACTGGCAAACACCGCGCACAATCAAATCGATTTGCACACCGGCTTGCGAGGCGGCATAAAGTTCATTCACCAATTCCTCATCGTACAGCGCGTTCATTTTGGCGATGATGCGCGCGGGTTTGCCGTGTTCCGCGTTTTCCTTTTCGGTGCGGATTCGCTTCACCATACCTTTATGCAACGTGAAAGGGGCGTACAGGAGCGCTTCCATTTTGGACGCTTTACCCATGCTCGATAATTGCAGGAAGATGCGATACACATCTTCACCTATATCTTTATCGCAGGTGAGCAAACCGTAGTCGGTATAAATTTTACTGGTGCGCGGATGGTAATTACCGGTGCCGAGGTGGACGTAGTAACGCAGTTTGCCGGTTTCGCGTCGCGCCACCAAAATCATCTTGGAGTGGGTTTTAAAGCCCACCACGCCATAAATCACGTGGATACCGAAACGCTGCAAGCGTTCGGCGAGCGCAACGTTTTGTTCCTCATCAAAACGCGCACGCAATTCTACGATGGCGGTCACTTCCTTCCCTGCTTTGGCGGCGGCCACCAGGGCATCCACAATGGGCGAGTTGGAACCGGTTCGATACAGGGTTTGCTTAATGGCCAATACATTGGGATCGGTGGCCGCTTCGCGCAAAAAGTCCACAACACCCTGGAAAGAATCGAAGGGGTGGTGCAGCAAAATATCCTGTTTCTGCAGTACTTCAAAATAGGAGTTGGTGCGTTTGGGCAACTTGGGCATGGCTTGCACAAACGGCTTGAAATAATACTGTGCGTCCTTGATGTGATCGAATAAATCGCTGTAGCGATTCAAATTCACCGGGCCGTTAATACGGTACAAGTCGCGCTCTTTAATTTCGCAGCGTTCCAGCAAAAACTGTTCGAGTTCCGCCGGGCAGGTATCGGTAAGCTCCAGGCGCACTTCATCGCCATATTGGCGATAGGCCAGTTCGCCCTGGACGGCGCGCAGCAAATCATCGGTCTCCTCCTCGTCGAGGAAAATATCCGAGTTGCGGGTGAGGCGGAATTGATAACTTTCCATCACCGTCATGCCGACAAAAATTTCCGCCATAAAAAAATGGATGATGGAGGAAATAAACACAAAGTGGCGCCCCTGATCGCTGCTCAAGTCCTTGGGTAATTCGAGGATATGTGGCAGCGAGCGCGGTACCTGCACAATGGCGCGGCCCGAGTTGCGACCGAAGGCGTCTTTACCATCGAGCCTCACGATAAAATTCAAACTCTTGTTAAGGATGCGCGGGAACGGGTGTGCGGGGTCCAACCCGATGGGGCTGAGCACGGGAAGCACATCGGACAAAAACACCTGTTTCAAATACAGGATTTGTTCCTCCGTCCACTCTTCGCGACGCAGCACACGTATCCCCTGTTGGGCCATCAGCGGCAGGAGTTCGTCGTTGAGGATGCGGTATTGTTCGGCCACCAATTGGTGGGCACGGATGGAAATTTCGTTCAATGTCTGGGTCTGGCTCAGGCCATCCGGCCCGTGGGCGGGCGGGGCATTGCGCTCGATAATTTCCACCAGCCCGCCCACGCGAACTTCAAAGAACTCATCAAGGTTGGTGGAAAAAATGCACAAAAACCGCAGGCGTTCCAGCAGCGGCAAGCTGTGGTTATAGGCTTGGTAAAGCACGCGTTTATTGAACTCAAGCAGGCTTAGCTCGCGATTGAAATAGGCGGTGGACACTTGAACCTCATGTACCAGACTTTGAGTGCCAGATTATGGCAATGATGTGACAACAATAAGACAGGTTTCACGCCGCTAACACTAGCAAAGATTTAGCAGATAAAGCGGAAGAAGTGCAAAAACCGGAAACCGGGTTACGCGAAAAGGTGCAGTCGCCGTGGGTGGGGGATGCAACACCAGGCCGGGCAAATTACCCGGCCGGATGTGGAAAATCCATGCAAATATTTAGTTGCACTTGTAAACATCAAAGCTTTGGCGGCCATCGGTGACCAGGGTGGTGGGCACTACGGTATCGCCGCCGAATTGAGAGGCTTCGTTGCGGGCCATGCTGGTCAATTCCGTGGCCACCTTGTTAGGGTCACGCTTCATTGAGCCAACAAAGTTATCTTTAACTTTTACGTTTACGGTACGCACCTTTTCACAGTTGCGCACATTGGCCGCATTGGCAACGGCTACGTTTGCACCTTTCTCAGACACCTTAACCCAGGTACAGGCGCTGGTCAGGCTGATCAGGGCAGTTGCAAGGACAATGGATAGTTTTTTCATGGGTTTTCCTCGAAGGTGATTGGTCGTTACTCAATGAATAGGGATTAAAAATACGCGGCTACACTACTGTCCCGAAGTTGCGGTTGCAAGCCGGGAATAAGGGTGGATGTCATCTGGCGCAACAATTATTTATGGCAAAAAGTGGCGCGCATAGTATCTTTAGGTTATCCGTTAACCGGAAATCGACCTGATAAGACATTATTCGAATGGGAAAAATCCCGCGAGAGGAATTGAGAATATGGGATCGCCGTTAATTAACCCGACTGATGTATTTTCCCGCCGGATGCTTTTCCGCCTGTTTAAAGGATTCATCCTGTTCACTGTTGCGCTGTTTGTCGTTTTGGGGGTTGGCAAGCTCTACCAGCATTGGGATGACGATCCGGATCGCGGTGCGGTAGCCGTCGAGGAAGGCGCGTTCGGTGAAAGTTATTCCACACCGATTTATCTGGACCAGGGCTGGAGCACCAACGATAGCCTTTGGTATTACAACACCACCCAGGGTTCGGCCCTGATTCCCTATGATTTTTTTATTGCCCTGGAGCAAGCGGGTTCCACGGAATTATTCCGTGCGAATAGCCTGGTTGATAAATACCGTTACCTGCCGCAAAAGCCGACCTTTTTTAATCCCGACGGTTTACCGCTGGGTTTTGTTAAGGAAACCTACAAGGGCAAGGATTATGTCGGGTTTACCTGCGCCGCTTGCCATACCGGCCAGGTGAATTACCAAGGCGCAGCAATACGGATTGATGGTGGCGCCTCCATGGCGGACATGGTGGGCTTCCTCACCGAATTGGAAAAAAGCCTGGCGGCCGCGGTGGAAAATAGCGAGAAAAATCGCCGCTTTGTTACCCGCGTGCTGGAGCTGAACAATACCTATTCAGATGCCGCTGAGGTGCAAACCGACCTTAAGCGTTGGGCCCTCAAAATACGGGTGTATAACAACATCAACCATTCCAGTGTGGAGTACGGTTACGGCCGCCTGGATGCGTTTGGCCGCATTTATAACCGGGTACTGGAACATATTATTAGTCGCAACCAGGTCCGCGATGTGCTCCTGGGCATGAACAAAGCCGGTGACCATGATACTGACCTGCTGACAGTTGCCCAGGTCGATAACGTTCTGGAGGGCATCAACGAAACCATCATCGGGGATTTGCAATTCGCCATCATCATTGACCGCCTGGTATCCACCGGCGAGGGTTACCCCGGCCTGGCCCTGGGCGATATGGAGCGGATTAAGGCGAAGCTTTTCAATGAACCCAACGCCCCGGTCAGTTACCCGGTGCTCTGGGATATAGTCCAGTCGGATTATGTGCAATGGAATGGCCTGGCCAGCAACGCTGGCATAGGTCCGCTCGGGCGCAACGCCGGTGAAGTAATTGGTGTGTTTGGCATACTCGATTGGACCGCGCACAAGCGCGGCTGGAGTTTGTCGTCCTTACTGACAGGCCAGCGCGGCAAGAGTTACCAGATTGATTTCACCTCCTCCATTGATTTGGTGAATCTGTCGCGGCTGGAGTCCCATCTGAAAAGCCTTACATCCCCGGTATGGCCAAGCATCGATACGGGAACTGATAATCCGGATCAACAAAAGGCCAATGGGATTTTCGGCAAGTTGCCGGAATGGCAAATTGATGGAACCAAGTTGCGCCGCGGCCGTCAACTCTATGCGAAATACTGCGAGGGTTGCCACGAGGTGATTGACCGCACAGACTGGAACCGGATTGTGGTAGCGCAAATGGCGAATATCGGGTTGATGGGAACAGATCGCGCCGCTGCGGAAAACGCGGTGAATTACACAGGTTTTTCCGGTAATTTTAAAAACACCTACCAGAGCGAAGGCGTGGGCGCGCTGGTAATTAAGGATCGCGCACCGGTATTACAGGTACTCACAGCCGCCACAACGGGTGCCTTAACTACCGAACCGGACCCGGATAAATGGTGGCCGCGCCGCGCGCTCGATTGGCTATATATGCTGGGTAAATCCTTTTTTGATAATAAAATCAAAGCCAGTGTAAAATCCGGCGACTATTGGCCTGACAGCACCGCCTTGCCCTACAATTCGCTGCTGTCCTATAAGGCGCGCCCGTTAAACGGAGTCTGGGCCACAGCGCCCTACTTGCATAACGGTTCGGTGCCGAGCATTTATGACTTGCTCTTACCGGTAAAACGCCCCGGTGATCCGGATGATGGGGAATACCGGCTGAGCGAATTCAAGGTGGGTAGCCGCGAATATGATCCGGTAAGGATAGGGTTCCGGACCGACGGCTATGACGGGTTCCCATTCCGTGCCGATAAACGCGGGGATTTTAACAGCGGCCACGAGTATGGCACCGTCCATGCCCCGGTTATCAACGGGCAGAAGCCGGAGCCATTAACGGCGGCGGAGCGCTGGGCGCTGGTGGAATACATCAAAACGTTGTAAGCCTTGTAACACCGGGCTCGCTCGCCAAAGGAAGGATTACGCCATCTTTCACTGCATACCCGGGATTGCAATGGAAGATGGCGTTTGTGTATGAGGACCTCGAAAACCGCCAGGACGGTATAGACGTTTAACCAACCTAAATACCCATTATTAGACCGGTGATGCCCGTTACATTGATGCGCAGAATGACAAAAAAATTCCTGACGGGCCTGGTATGTGCTCTGCTGGTTTCCCCCGCTGTGCCAGTGGTGGCCAATGAAAAGCGCGTGACAGTCCCCATTGCCCTGCCGTTCCAGCAGCAGGCCAGCAGCGCCGTTTCTTCCCTGGCCACTACCGGTTTGCAAACCACACCCTTTACCCGGACGCCGGAGGTTTCGTCAGCCTCCGTGGTGCCACCGGCGCTGGCGGCCTCGTCAATAGCGAGCCAGGCCGTGGTGATCACACCTGCGGTTCCGTTTCCAACTGCGCCCGCCAACCCTGCGGTCGCTGAAACCGCCCTACCGTCCAGTGCGATAAATGCTGTCCCGTCATCCATAGCTTATTCATCCAAACCCCCGGCTATTAAAGCAACTGCCGAACCCAGGGCAGCCACTACGGAAGTTACGGAACCGGAAGCCCTGCAAATCCCGGTAGTGACTACCGCGCCGGTCAAGGCGCCGCGTTATCCGGCCGGGCATCCGGAAGCGTTTGTCGCCGAATTTGAAGATTATGTGGCCAGGAAAGTCGCGCCCTTTGTGCCCGGTGTGGCCATAGTGGTGGTGTCAGGCGGACAAGTGAAATCCTTGCAGGGTTATGGGGTACGCCGGGCCGGTACGCGCGAAAAAATAACACCGGATACGGTATTCCGCCTCGCGTCGCTCTCCAAGGCCTTTGCCGCCACCGCCGCCAGCGAATTGGTTAATGAGGGCAAGATCGCCTGGGATACCACCCTGACTTCGGTGCTCCCGGAAGTGGCCTTCAAAAATACCCGCTACGGTAAGCAACTTACCCTGCGCAACCTCTTGTCCCAGGCCTCCGGCTTGCCGCGCCATACCTATACCCACTTCATCGACGAAAATATGAGTTACGCCGAGATAGTGCGGCGCCTGCGTTATGTGAATTTCGTTTGTCCGCCGGGCAAGTGCTATGCGTACCAGAACGTCAGTTACAGCCTGGCGGGCGATATGATCCGGAAGAAGTCCGGCATGAGCTTCGAGAAATATGTGGAGCAGAAGATTTTCATGCCGCTGGGTATGCGCTCCGCATCCTATGGCTTGAGTAATTACAATGCCTCGCCCAACCGCGCATCGCCGCACATTAATAATGGCAGCCGCTGGATTCCCACCGCAGTTACCGGGAATTGGTATCGTGTGGCCCCGGCGGCGGGGGTCAATGCAAGCATTACCGATATGTCCAAATTCCTGCTGGGGCAAATGGGTAAGCGCCCCCAAGCCTTACCACTGGAGGTGCTCAACCCCATACAGTCGCGCATTACCAAAAATACTCCCGCCCAGAATTATTACGGTGTGCGCAAGGCGGTGGGTAATACGGCATACGGCATGGGTTGGCGGGTATTTGACTACGGACGCTATAAAAACTTCGTGCACCACGGCGGCCATGTGAAGGGCTTTCGCACCGAGATGGTGTTTAACCGCGATTTGCAAATCGGTATGGTGTTCCTGACCAACTCCGAAAGCCGCTTTGCCAAGGACATTATTTTCAGGTTCCTGGATATGTATGAGCGCAGCCATCACCCCGTACCCAAAGCCAAGAAGTAGCCGGGGCGCACCGTGAAGCTCGCCGCCCTGCATCCGCGCCGGATAATGAATGCCCTCGACCAGATCGATGCGGCGGCGCCCTCCTGGCAAATGCCCCGCCCACGGGCCTTGCGCCGGGTATTTATTGTGTTGGCCAGTGTTTCAGTCAGCTTGCTAATCCTTCACTACGCCAAGTTTGCGACCAATTTCCATGCACTGTTGCAATGGCTGGGTGAGTTGCGTGGCGTCAATTACCTGCAGCAATTGGCGGATGCAGGCTGGCTTGAACTCTGCGGCTACCTGTGGTGGACCAACTGCCACCTGGTGACCTTTGTGGTGATTCCCTGGCTGGTCATCCGTTTTGTATTTGGGGAGCGACTGCGGGATTTCGGCTGGCGCTGGAACCAGGTAAGTGAACATTGGCGCAGTTATCTGTTACTGCTCAGCCCGATCCTGGTGTTTGTGGCGCTGGTGAGCATGGGTGAGGACTTTGTCCATCACTATCCTTTCTATAGCCATGCGGGTCGCAGTTGGCTGGATTTACTGCTGTGGGAACTGCTCTATCTGGGGCAGTTCGTGTTCCTGGAATTCTTTTTCCGCGGTTATATGCTCACCGCCCTGCGCCCGGCCATGGGTGCCAATGCCATCTGGATGATGTGTGTACCTTATTTGATGATCCATTTCCCCAAGCTCTGGCTGGAGGCAACCGGCGCCATCTTGTTCGGCCTGTTCCTGGGTATCCTTGCATTGCAATCCCGGTCCATATGGGGCGGCGTCCTGGTCCATGCCGGTGTGGCGCTCAGCATGGATTTGGCAGCCCTGGTGCGTAAGGGGCAAATCCCTGTATCTTTTTTTCCCTTCTAAAATACTCCTTATCACGAATGGTTATTAATTTTCGAAAAGGTGTGCCATTTTTTCGGCAGAATCCATATTTTGTCGCGTTAATATTTATTTGCGACAGAGTTTTGGCGCAAAGATCAACATATGTGATAACTTGAATCACATTCCACGACTGCTAAAGTCAGGTTTACTTAATGTTGGTCCGAGGGGCACGGGAAAAAATGAGCTACCTGAACAAGTTTGCACGCCTTAGGTTAGCGCTAGGGGTCACCTCCCTGTTTCTTTCCGTGCAAATGCAGGCAATGACGCTGGCCTGTGCCAATCCGGTGCATGGAAAGGTTCATTCCAATGACCAATGTACCGGGAATTCCGTGCCTCCATCGTATTTGGTCGATAACTCCCCAGGCGCCAAGGCGCTTGCAACTCCCACCCATAAGGTCCTCCAGTTCAATCCGCCGCGCAGCGGCGGCCCGCTGGCGGAGTCCACCCCCCTGTTGCTCTTTGTCGGGATTGTGATTGCGGTATTGCTGGTGCGCGCCAAAAGTCTCAACGGCAAGTAATCGGCGCCAGCAAAACAAAAGTGGCCATATGTATATCTAGACAGTAAAATCGCCCCATTTTCCTGTTGACGATAATTACGGGCGCTTTGCCCGCTGGCCCAAGTTATGGATGTTTCCCTGCTCCTTGATACCCTCAATGACGCCCAGCGCGCCGCTGTTTCCGCACCGGCTACCAACCAGTTGATCCTGGCGGGCGCGGGTAGCGGTAAAACACGGGTGCTGGTGCACCGTATCGCCTGGTTGATCCAGGTCGAGCAAGTATCGCCCTATTCCGTTATGGCGGTGACTTTCACCAACAAAGCCGCGCGCGAAATGCGCAGCCGGTTGGATGAACTGTTCCATCACTTCCTGCCCACAGGACGGGCGCAGCACATCAACAGCCGCGCTATGTGGGTAGGCACATTCCATGGGTTGGCGCATCGCCTGTTAAAAGCCCATTGGCAGGATGCAAACCTGCCGCAAAACTTCCAGATCCTCGATAGCGACGACCAGTTGCGCTTAATAAAGCGCGTGTACCAAAACCTGAACCTGGACGAAAACAAATGGCCGCACAAACAGGCGCAGTGGTATATCAACGAGCAAAAAGATGAAGGCCTGCGCCCGCAGCATATCCAGGAAACGGGTGATCCATTCGTGCGCACCATGCTGCAAATCTACCGCGCCTACGAAGAGGATTGCCAACGCGGCGGCATGGTGGATTTCGCCGAGATTTTGTTGCGCGCCCACGAACTCTGGCTCAACAAACCGCATATCCTGGAACATTATCGCCAGCGCTTCCCGTTTATTTTGGTGGACGAATTCCAGGATACCAACAGCGTGCAATATGCCTGGTTAAGGGTACTCGCGGGCAAAACGTCTTGCGTCACCGCCGTGGGTGATGACGATCAATCCATTTACGGTTGGCGCGGGGCGAAAATTGAAAATATCCAACGCTTCGCGCAAGATTTTTCCGCCACTGAAATTTATCGACTCGAACAAAACTACCGCTCCACCGGGAATATTTTGCAAGCTGCCAACGCGGTGATTAAACATAATGCCGGACGATTGGGAAAAGAATTATGGACAGAAGGCGACAAGGGCGAACCCATTTCGCTGTACGCCGCCTATAACGAACAGGACGAAGCGCGCTTTATTGTGGAGCGCATCCAGGGTTGGTTGAAGCAAGGGCACAGCCGCAATACGGTAGCGATTTTGTATCGCTCCAATGCCCAGTCGCGCGTGCTGGAAGAGGCGTTGTTGCGTGAGGCCATTCCCTATCGCATTTATGGCGGCCTGCGCTTTTATGATCGCCTCGAAATCAAAAATGCGATTGCCTATATGCGCCTGATCAGCAACCGCCATGATGATGCCGCGTTTGAGCGCGTAATCAATACACCGACGCGCGGTATCGGCGGCAAAACGGTAGACGATATGCGCAGCTTCGCGCGTGAACAAGGTTGCTCGCTCTGGGCTGCGGCGGAAAAAATGCTTGCGCATAAAGTGCTCACGGCACGTGCCGGTAATGCGGTACAAACCTTTTTAAGTTTGATTGCCAAGCTGGCACAGGATGCCAATGAAATTAATATCCACGGCGATACCCCCGCACTGGATGAAATTGCGCGCATGGTCATTGAGGACACTGGCTTGTTGCTCTTCCATCAAAATGAAAAAGGTGAAAAGGGCCAGGCGCGCGGTGAAAACCTGCAGGAATTAATCACTGCTTGCCGTGCGTTCGAGCCGGAGCAGGATGATGAAGGCCTGACACCGCTGCAACAATTCCTCGACACCGCCGCGCTTGATGCCGGTGAAACCCAGGCCGACGAATTTGAAGAAGCGATCCAGTTAATGACCTTGCACTCGGCCAAGGGGCTGGAATTTCCCTTGGTATTTTTGGCGGGCGTGGAAGAGGGATTATTCCCGCACAAAATGTCTGCTGATGATCCCGAGCGCCTGGAGGAGGAGCGCCGCCTGTGCTACGTGGGTATCACACGCGCTATGCAAAAGTTATTTATCAGCTACGCTGAAACGCGCCGCCTGTATGGCAATGAAACATTTAATGCTGTCTCGCGCTTTGTAAAAGAAATCCCTCCCGATTGCATCGAAGAAGTGCGCTTGAAAACCGCTGTCACTCGTCCGGTCAGTTTCCAGCGCAAAGCGGCACGCGAGTCCTTCAGCGATAGTGGTGAAGGCAGTGGTTTTAAACTCGGCCAGCGCGTAAACCACGCGATGTTCGGTGAAGGTGTCATTTTACAATTTGAAGGCACAGGCCCGAACGCAGTGGTGCAGGTAAAATTTGAAAAAATCGGCACCAAGCGTTTGGTAATGCAGTATGCAAAATTGCAGGGCTTGTAATTGCAGCGCGTAAAAATCCCTAACCGACACACTGGTAAAAAAATCAATAAACCTTGAACACCGAAGCGAAGGAACTATGAACAATAAATCCATTAACTGGTACCCGCTCATCATTGTGGTACTTATCATCGCGCTCACCGGGACATTTGCGGCGTTGGTTTTGGAAAAAGCCAGGCCAAAACATGCGTTACAAAACGGGGCGGAAAGCACCCAGGTATCGTCTGCGGTTTCTGCGCAACAGTACCATTGGAAAATGGTGACTTCCTGGCCAAAAAATACGCCCGGCCTGGGTGTGAGCGCAGAAAATTTGGCGAAGGTAATTAACGAAATGTCCGGTGGGCGTTTGCAAATCCATGTGTACGGCGCGAATGAATTAGTGCCTGCCATGGGAGTGTTTGATGCGGTATCCGCCGGCAGTGTGGAAATGGGGCACTCCGGCAGTTATTTCTGGCGCGGCAAGGTGCCGGCGGCACAATTCTTCACGTCGGTTCCCTTTGGAATGAATGCGCAGGAATTGTATGGCTGGATCAATCACGGTGGCGGTTTGGAATTGTGGCGCGAGCTATACGCCCCGTTTAATTTAATCCCGTTTCCGGCGGGTAATACCGGTGTGCAAATGGCGGGATGGTTTAATCGCGAAATTAATTCCATTGACGATTTGCGCGGTTTGAAAATGCGTATCCCCGGCTTGGCGGGGGAAGTGTTCAACCTGGCGGGCGGGACTTCCGTGAATATCCCCGGCGGAGAATTGTATACCGCGTTGCAAACCGGGGTAATCGATGCGGCGGAATGGGTCGGGCCGGAAAACGACCTGGCGTTTGGCTTCCAACAAATTGCCAAATATTATTACTATCCGGGTTGGCATGAGCCGGGGCCATCCATGGAATTAATTATTAATAGAACCGCCTATGAAAGCCTGCCACAGGATTTGCAAGCGATAGTGACCTATGCCACGCGTGCGATGAGCCAGGATATGCTGGACAGTTATACGGCACACAATAGCCGGGCACTAAAGGAACTTGTTGAAAAACAGGGTGTGCAAATCCGCAAATTGCCTGATGAAGTGCTCAAGCGTTTCTATGAAATTTCGCAACAGGTCTACGAGCAGCAGGCTGCGCGCGACCCGCAGTTCAAAAAAGTCTATGAATCCTACAAGGTGTTTTTGGATGATTCCGCGGCTTACCAGAAAATTTCGGAACAGACGTATTACGACGTGCGTGAACAACAGGCCAAGGCTAAATAATTACGCGAAATCAGTGTTCAAGCTTATCGCCTTGCGCGGTAATTTCCACCAGGGTTGCGATCCCGTTTTTGCGCAGTTTGTCCATTAACTTGGCAAGCTGCTCTACTTCTGCCGCGTCAAGTTGCTCGCCGTGGATAAAGGTCAGGCGCTTTTTAGCAACCAATGCGCGTACATAGTCGGGGCGCACACGCAAGCGCTCGGCTGTCTGGGTGATGGAAAGCAGTTGGCGTAGCATATCGGGGTCGCAGTGAATTCTGGCAAGGGCTAACTATGCCACATTTAGCGGGGTTTGAATCCTCGTAAAGCGACAGCAATAAAACTTTCGGCTGAGCACCACGCCAAGCTGTGCCATAATTTCCGCTATTCTCATCTACCTGTTATTCCGTTGCATTTTTCCAAGGCGGCTCCATGGCTAATCTCGGCACCCTTTATACCGTTTCCGCACCTTCGGGTGCTGGTAAGACCAGCTTGGTTAGCGCGCTGGTTAAATCCAATCCGGAAGTTTGTGTCTCCGTATCCCATACCACCCGCCCTATGCGCCCCGGTGAAGTCGATGGGGTGAATTACCATTTTGTCGATCATGCCACCTTTGAAAAAATGCTTGAGGCGGGTGAGTTCCTGGAGTACGCGCGCGTGTTCAGCAACCTCTACGGCACATCGCAAAAATGGGTGGTAGATACCCTGAACCAGGGCATAGATGTAATCCTTGAGATAGATTGGCAAGGCGCCCAGCAAGTGCGCCGGTTGATGCCGGATACCGTCAGCCTGTTTATCCTGCCGCCCTCGCTGGCCTGCCTGCGCCAACGCTTGACCGGGCGCGGCCAGGACAATGACGCGGTAATTGAAGCGCGTATGAGTGAAGCGATCAGCGAAATGTCCCACTACGTGGAGGCGGATTACCTGATTATCAACGATGATTTCACGGTAGCCCTCGCCCAATTCCAGGCGCTGATTACCAGCCAGCATATCCGCCTGAACCGCCAGGTCGAACGCCACGGGGATTTGTTGCGGCATTTATTGGCTTAATTTCAGCCAGTGCGGTTGGCAGATTCGCCGCCGCTAACGCATAATAGCGACCCCCTGGCGCTTTAGCCTTGAGGCGTCCCGAATTCCAGGCGTTTACAGCGCCTATTTTTGCAGAGCATTTAGTTATGGCACGTATTACCGTTGAAGATTGTCTGGACCATGTAGATAACCGTTTCGAGCTGGTGATGGTTGGCAGCAAGCGCGCCCGCCAACTGGCTATCGGCGGCAAAGACCCCTTCGTTGCTCCCGAAAACGACAAGCCGACTGTTATCGCCCTGCGCGAAATCGAAGAAGGCTTCATCGATGCGAGCATCCTCCTGGAAAAAGACACATTGCCCCAGCCCAAACCAGAGCGTGTGTACGACAACGAGATTTAAATTTCCAACAACCGTCACCATTCAGTGTTGCGGGTGGCGGTTGATGTTGGAAACTGAAGCCAGTGAAACTGGCACTGTAAGATCTGGAGAAAGGCGTGCAAACCATCGATGCCCTTAGCCATCGGCTATCGTCTTATCTCGAACCTTCCCAAATCAATTTGGTGAAGCGCGCCTACTTTTATGCCGAACAAGCCCACGATGGCCAGAAGCGTCGCAGCGGTGAAGCCTATATTACCCATCCCCTCGCGGTAGCCGATATCCTCGCCGGTATGCACATGGACCATCAAAGCCTGATGGCCGCCATGTTGCATGATGTGATTGAAGATACCGGTATCAGCAAGAAAGCTATCGCCGGCCAGTTTGGTGATTCGGTGGCAAACCTGGTGGATGGTGTTTCCAAACTGACGCAGATCGAGTTTGAATCCCACGCCGAGAAGCAAGCGGAAAACTTCCAGAAAATGGCCCTGGCCATGGCCAACGACCTGCGGGTGATCCTGGTAAAACTGGCTGACCGCTTGCACAACATGCGCACCCTGGGAGCAATGCCGCCCGATAAAAAACGTCGCATCGCTAAGGAAACCCTCGAAATCTATGCACCGATCGCCCACCGTTTGGGCATGAATGATGTGCGCCTGGAATTGGAAGATCGAAGCTTCTACTGCATGTATCCGCTGCGTGCGACGCGTTTGCAGGCCGCGTTAAAAACTGCGCGCGGCAATCGCAAGGAGCTGGTGGAACAAATCCAGGCTTCATTTGAGAAACGCCTGCTCAAGGAAAATATCACCGCGATTGTGATCGGGCGGGAAAAGCATCTATTCAGCATCTACGAGAAGATGCGCCAGAAGAAAAAATTCTTTAAGGAAATCATGGATGTCTACGCCTTCCGTATCATCGTAGACACTGTGGATACCTGTTACCGCGTGCTCGGTATAGTACACAATCTCTACAAACCCGTTGCGGGCGAATTTAAGGATTACATCGCCATTCCCAAAACGAACGGCTACCAGTCATTGCACACGGTGTTGGTTGGAATGCATGGTGTGCCAATTGAAGTGCAAATTCGCACCAAGGAAATGGATGAAATGGCCAATAGCGGAATCGCGGCCCATTTCCTCTACAAATCCAACAGCGATGCCACCATCAATGCCAGCCACAGCCGGGCGCGCCAATGGGTGCAGGGTTTGCTGGAAATGCAAAAGAATGCGGGCAATTCACTGGAGTTTATCGAGAACGTCAAGATCGACCTGTTTCCGGACGAGGTTTACGTCTTTACACCCAAAGGCAAGATCGTCGAGCTGCCTACCGGCGCAACGCCGGTGGATTTTGCCTACGCGGTGCATACCGATATAGGTAACACCTGCGTGGCCTGTCGGATTAACGAGCGTATGGCACCCCTGTCCCAGCCATTACTGAGCGGCCAGAAAGTGGCGATTATTACCGCCCAGGGCGCCCAACCGAATCCCAACTGGCTCAACTTTGTTGTCTCCGCCAAAGCGCGTTCTGCAATTCGCCATTACCTCAAACACCAGCGCCATCACCAGTCAGTCACACTCGGCAAGCGCATGCTTAACCGCGCGCTGGCGGAAATCCATGTGGACCTTGAGCATCTCAGCGAAGAAAAACAACACAAGATCCTGCAAGGTGCCCAGGTGGAATCCATGGATAAGCTGTACGAAGAAATAGGCTTGGGCAATAAGGTGGTCTATTCGGTGGTTAAACTGTTGCAACCGGACGCGGAAGCCAAGGCGCGTCCCGGCGCATTGGGTTCCGCGATCACTATCGACTCCGCCGAAGGCATGATGATCAGCTTTGCCCGCTGTTGCCGCCCGATTCCGGGCGACCCGATAATTGGTCACGTCAGTTCCGGCAAGGGTTTGGTAATCCACCAGGACACCTGCCGCAATATTGCTGAAATCCGCAACTACCCCGACAAAATCAGCCAGGTAAATTGGGCTGCGAATGTGAGCGGTGAATTCCTCGTGGACGTACGCGTGGAGGTGGAAAGTGACCGAGGCATTATTGCGACCCTGGCAACGCGTATCACCGAGCAGGGCGCCAGTATCGAACATATCAACGTCCATGAGCGCGATGCGCATAACAGCGTGATCCATCTGTGCATCGGCGTCCATAACCGTATCCATCTCGCCAACATTATGCGTCGCATCCGCAACCTGAGTTTTGTGATTCGGGTAAATCGTTCCAAGAATTAACGCATTCATCTTCCCCTTCGACTATCGATTAAAAGGTTTTCCCATGACCAATAAAGCCATTATTCACAGTGATAACGCCCCCGCCGCTATAGGTACCTATTCCCAGGCAGTGAAAGTAAACAACACGGTTTACCTGTCGGGGCAAATCCCGTTGGACCCAAAAACCGTGCAGCTGGTAGAAGGTGATTTTGCAGTGCAAGCGCACCAGGTATTCAAAAACTTGCAAGCGGTGTGCGAAGCGGCGGGCGGCAGCCTGAAAGATGTAGTGAAGCTCAACATCTACCTGACTGACCTCGCTAACTTTCCGATTGTGAACGAGGTAATGGGTCAATATTTCCAGCAGCCCTATCCGGCGCGCGCCGCCATCGGTATCAACCAATTACCGCGCAATTCGCTGATCGAGGCGGATGGGGTAATGGTTATCTAACATATTTCAATGCATTGACCCAAGGCCCGGTTTACCGGGCCTTGTTGAACATTGTTATTTTGAGCGCGTTGGAACTCCGTGTATCATCGCGCTAGCCACAAGAGACGATGCGATAAGCATCCGTGGTTGATAAACAGGTAACATCATTAATTGCCAGGGTAAAAAGGATTGGCTATGACTCTTCCGCTAACATTATTCCGCGTTCTTTTATTCCTCTTTTTTTCCGCATCACTTTTTATTTCTGTCGGTGCTTTTGCATCAACGAGCCTGAAAACAGAAGATTTCTCGCAATTGCCGGATGTGAGTAACTTGGTATTGTCTCCCTCCGGTAAAAAATTAGCCTCAACCGTGCGTGTCAGCGTCGGGGATACCCACGGGATAGCGGTGCAGGTAATGGACCTGCACACCAAAAAAAGCAAAATGGTGTTGTTCAGTGATAATTCCAAATTCTTTTTCAAATGGATTGGATGGAAGGACGACACTACACTCATGGCTTCGGTTTTTACACCAGCCGAGCGGGATGCCTGGATTAATATGCAGTCAGTGCGATTTAAAACCCGCGACCATGAGTTAATGTTGATAAATACGGAAACCGACTCGGTTACCCAACCTGTGACGAGCAAATTTTTGAAGCGTTACAAGATCACCCCATCGGTTCGCGATTGGGTAGTGGATCCTTTATATGATGACCCGGAACATATCTTGATGGCGTTTCCCGGTAGCGATAACGGCTTTATGCGTGACACAGTGGTTTATAAAATCCATGTGGAAACGCGGAAGGCAACCGTCTATCACCAAAGTAAAGCTAACATCAACAGTTGGATGACGGATCAACAACATCGAGTAAGGGTCGGTACTTTTACCAAGGACGATGAAGTTTCGACCCTGGTGTACGATTTGGATACCAAAAAATGGAAATCCTATTGGCCCTATAAAATATTTTCGCCAGATCAGGTTGATCCGCTGGGTTTCGGTAAGGACCCGAATGAACTTTACCTGCGTGCCTATCACCAATCACGACAAGCGATTTTCAAGGTGAATCTGAAGGATCCCGAATTGAAGCGCGAACTGGTATTGGCAGATTCCCGCTACGATATTAAAGGCCACCTGGTTTATTCGCCTGTTAATGGAGAAGTAATTGGTGTCTCTGCAATGGTAGATGGCGGCACCCATTTTTTTGATAAACAAATGCAAAGCCTGCAAGCAAAAATTGATAAGGCAATTCCCGGTCACCGCAATTATATTTATTCCATGACCAATGATTTGCGACACTTCCTGGTGTTTTCGTCGAGTAGCACAGATTCGGGCACTTTTTATCTGGGGCAATCCAACCCGGTCAAGCTGGATGCTATCGCCTACAGTTATAAAAAATTGCTGCCAGAATTAATGAGCAGCACGCACAAGCTCCAATACAAAGCGCGCGATGGCTTAATGATCGAAGCATTACTGAGCTTGCCGAAAACAGGCGCGCAAAAAAAATTGCCGACACTCATATTCCCACACGGCGGGCCCATTGCCCGGGATAGTGAAACATTTGATTATTGGACACAATTTTTTACCAACAAAGGCTATGCGGTATTGCGGATGAACTTCCGCGGTTCCGACGGCCAGGGTATAGAGCTTCGTAACGCAGGCTTAAAAAACTGGGGTAAGGAAATGCAGGATGACGTGGAGGATGGAGCGCGGAAATTAATTGCCGATGGCATCGCTGATCCCAATGCGATTGGAATTGTAGGTGCAAGTTACGGTGGTTACGCAGCCCTCATGGGGGTGGTAAAAACACCGGACTTTTATCGTTGCGCTATTAGTGTTAATGGTGTGGCAAATGTGTTTGATCTGGTGAAGGACAACCGTGCCTTCTGGCGCGGTTACAATGTTGTCGATGAGCAAATCGGTAATGATAATGCCAATCTGCGTGCGATATCGCCGGTAAATTTCGCGGAAAAGATTAAAGCCCCTGTACTATTGGTACACGGTACCGACGACCGCCAGGTGGAAATCAAACACAGCTACCAAATGCGCGACGCATTACAAAAAGCCAACAAAGATGTGACCTTCGTGGAGTTGCCGAGCGAAGACCATTACCTCATGAACGAGAAAAACCGGATGGATACCTTCAGGGCAATGGATAGCTTTTTAAATAAATGTATGCCGACCAAAACGAACAATAACCTTGCGATACATTGATTGCCAGGGGAGGAATCAACAAAGCCGATCAGTTTTGTCCTGATCGGCTTTGTTGTTTTGCGGCGTTTATTTTTTAAAGGTTGCCCTGGGATTGGGTAAATCGGTAATGGTCCCTGCGCCCAGTTCCGCCGCTAAACCTACCGACTCGTGCAGCGTTGGATGGGCGTGGATGGTGAGCGCTATATCTTCCACGCTTGCGCCGAATTCCAATGCAAGGGTCAATTCACCCAGCAGTTCGCCGGCATGGATACCCACCAATCCGGCACCGAGCAGGCGATCCGTTGTTGCATCGTAAATCAACTTGGTTTTTCCTTCGCTGCGGTCCGCGGCAATGGCGCGGCCGCTGGCACTCCAGGGGAATACGGCGGTTTTGACATTAAGGCCTTTCTGCTTTGCTTCTTTTTCGGTCAGGCCAACCCAGGCAATTTCGGGGCTGGTGTAAGCGATGGACGGGATGGCCATGGGGTCAAACTTATGGGGATGGCCGGCAACACCTTCAGCGGCGGCATGGCCTTCGTGCGTGGCTTTATGGGCGAGCATGGGTTGGCCGATGATATCGCCAATCGCGTAGATGTGCGGCACATTGGTTTGCAGGTATTGGTTAACCGGGATAAATCCACGTTCATCGACATGTACGCCCGCTTTTTCAGCGCTGATTAGCTTGCCGTTAGGTGTGCGACCGACGGCGACCAACACCGCATCAAACTCACGCGGGCTCGCCGGCGCCTGGGCACCGCTGAATACCACTTCTATTGCGGCCGGTTTGGCGGTGACTGCATCCACCTTGGTGGAGAGCAAGACTTCGAAGCGATCTTTGTTGTACTTACTGTAAATGGCAATCAAATCCTTATCGGCCGCCGGCACTAACTGGTCGGCAAACTCGACCACCGTCACCTTGCTGCCCAGGGCTTCATAGACCGTAGCCATTTCCAGGCCGATAATGCCGCCGCCTATAACCAGCAGGCGCGCCGGCACGAAGCGCAGTTCGAGGGCACCGGTGGAATCGAAGATACGCGGATCTTCCGGGATAAATGGCAGTTTCACACTGCGTGAACCGGCCGCGATAATAGCGTGGTCAAAGTCGATCACGGTAGTTTCATCGCCGTTGACGACTTGCAGTTGGTGACCGCTTACAAAGCTGCCATAGCCCTCCACAACACGGACTTTGCGGCCTTTCGCCATGGCACCGACGCCGGACACCAGTTTGCTGACGACCGAATCCTTGTAGGCGCGGACCTTATCAAGGTCGTGGGTCACCGGGCCAATGTTTAGGCCCAGATTACCGGCATGTTTGGTTTCATTGATTACGTCCGCCACGTGCAGCAACGCTTTGGAGGGAATACAACCCACGTTCAAACAGACACCGCCCAGGCTGGAGTAACGTTCCACGAGGGTGACATCCAGGCCGAGGTCCGCGGCGCGGAAGGCGGCGGAATAACCCCCGGGGCCACTGCCGAGGACAACAAGTTGGGTTTTAATATTTGCCATGGAATGCTCCTGTGCGGTTCGGTCAGTCGAAGGGAACCGCATCATAAGCGATTGAATGGTCTTTACACAGCTTCGGTGGACGCGGGTCCAGGCTTCGCTATCTGCTACAAACCTCGCGCAGGGGCCAGGCTAGAAAAAGCTGAAACCGACCTGGAACAGCTTTTCCACATCGCGGATATGTTTTTTCTGGAGCAGGAAGATAATGATGTGGTCCCCCGACTGGACTACCACGTCATCGTGGGCGATTACCACTTCATCGCCATCGGGGCCCTGCCGCACAATTGCGCCGATATTCGCGCCTTCCGGCAAATCTATGTCTTCCAGCGCCTTGCCGACCACCTTGGAAGATTTGGCATCCCCGTGGGCGATGATCTCAATCGCCTCGGCCGCGCCCCGGCGCAGGGAGTGCACGTTCACTATATCGCCGCGCCGCACGTGGGTGAGCAGGCTGCCGATGGTTGTTGTCTGGGGCGAAATGGCGATATCTATATCCCCGCCCTGGACCACATCCACATAGGCGGGATTGTTAATCAGGGTCATCACTTTGCGCGCGCCCAGGCGTTTGGCGAGCATTGAGGACATTATGTTGGCCTCGTCGTCGTTGGTAAGGGCGAGGAATACATCGGTATCTTCGATACTTTCCTCCATCAACAAATCCTTATCCGACGCGCTGCCCTGGATTACGATTGCGCGCTCCAATTGTTCCGACAGGCGTATCGCGCGTTGCTTGTTATATTCGATTACCCGCACGTTGTACTTGCCTTCCAGCATCCTGGCCAGGCGCAAACCGATATTCCCGCCGCCGGCGATAGTTATGCGCTTATAAGCCACTTCCAGCCGACGCAATTCACTCATGACTGCGCGGATGTCGGCCTTGGCGGCGATGAAAAAGACTTCATCATCGGCTTCGATTACCGTGGTTCCGGTCGGCATAATGGCGCGATTGCGCCGGTAAATCGCCGCAACCCGCGTCTCTACCGCCGGCATATGTTCGCGCAGGAAGCGCAACTCCTGGCCTACCAGAGGCCCGCCGTGGTAGGCCTTGACGGCTACCAGCTGTACTTTGCCATCGGCGAAATCCAGCACTTGCAATGCCCCGGGTTGTTCAATCAGGCGGAACGTGTATTCCGACACCAACTGTTCGGGGCTGATAAGGACATCAATCGGAATAGCGCCGGATTCAAAAAGCTTGGCGTGGGTCAGGTAGGAGGTGGCGCGTACCCGGGCGATTTTGGTCGGCGTGTGGAACAGGTTTTCCGCCACGGTACAGGCGATCATATTGATTTCATCGTCGCTGGTGACCGCAACCAGCATATCGGCATTTTCCAGGCCCGCCTGCGCCAGTACGTCCGGATGGGAGCCTTCGCCGGTAACCACGCTGAGGTCAAGGCGGTCGCGCAACTCGCGCAATCGCGCTTCGTCGGTATCCACGACCGTGATGTCATTGGATTCACTGGCCAAATGTTCTGCAAGGCTCCCGCCAACCTGCCCGGCCCCGAGGATTACTATTTTCATAGGGTGCTTTCTTCAAAAATGGATTAAACCGGTCATTGCCGCCAATTTGCCTGATCTAGCCCTGATTTGCGCAGTACAGCATAGTAAAAGCCATCATGGCCATCCAATTGCGGCAGCAACTGCCGCCCGCAGGGTTGGTCTATCCCCCACTCACCGTTGATTAGCCTGCATTGCGCACCGGGTTGGCGTTCAAGGAAGGCTTCTACCACCTTGGTATTCTCACGCGGCATAACGGAGCAGGTCGCATACAATAGCAGGCCATCCGGTTTTAACAGAGGCCAGAGGCTGTCCAGTAGCCGTCCCTGGAGTTCTGCCAGTTTGGCTATATCTTCCGGCTTGCGGAGCACTTTAATGTCGGGATGGCGACGAATAATGCCGGTTGCCGAGCAAGGGGCATCCAGCAGGATGCGATCAAAGGCTTGGCCATCCCACCAATCGCCCGGCCGGGTGCCATCGCCGCAGCGTATCTCAGCGGTCACCTTCAGGCGCGCCAGGTTTTCCCTCACCCGCTGCAAGCGACGCTCCTCCAGGTCCACTGCAACAACCCGCAAACCGGGTTCCCGTTCGAGCAAATGGCCGGTTTTGCCGCCAGGTGCGGCGCAGGCATCCAACACCCGCAAGTTGGGCGCTAATTGCAGCAGGTCGGCGCTTAATTGTGCGGCTTCATCCTGAACGCTAAGCCAGCCCTCGCTGAAGCCGGGGAGGGTGCGCGGGTCGCAGGCCTGTTCAAGGGTAATCCCGTAAGGGCTAAACCTGGTCGGTTTGGCCGGGATACCCGCCTCGTTTAATTCCCGCAGGTAAAGGTTGCGTTCCTGCAAGCGGGTATTCAATCGCAGGGTAAACGGTGGATGTTGGTTGTTGGCGCAAATCAACCCATCGATCCGGGTGGGCCAGCTTTTGCGCAGCATGCCTTCAAGCCACGCCGGGTGATTCGTTTCATATGGGGTGATTTGCTGCAAATCGGCGGACAACTTGCTCGCATCGCGCTGGAACTGCCTCAATACCCCATTGACCAGCCTGGTTGCCCAGGGCTTATTGATATGACGGGTTATCTCTACCGTCTCGCCAATTGCCGCATGGTCCGGGATTCTTGTGTGGAGAAGCTGGTAAAGCCCAAGCAGGATTAATGCTTGCACATCGTTGTCTTTGGCGCGCAAGGGTTTTTCCAGTAATCGCTCGGTAAAAGCGTGCAATTGGGGGTGATAGCGGCAGGTACCAAAACAGAGTTCCTGCAATAAGGCGCGATCCTGTTCGGCAACCCTGGCGGCCATGGGTGGCAAAAGGCTGGAAAGGGAGCCCTGGTTTTGCAGGATTTGCGCCAGCACTTCTGTTGCAGCGGTCCGCACACCTAGCATCGCGGCTGCTCCAGTAGGTCGCCGGGCTTGAACATTTCCGGATGGCCGCGCTGTATAACACTGAATAGCATGGGTTTTTTTCCGGGCAGCTGAATCTGCTGCAATACCAGTTGGCCCTCGCCGCACGCAACCCGGAGCCCGTCCTCATCAATCCGGGTAATTGTTCCGGGGATTTCGGAGGACTGATGGTCAATCGCTCTGGCCGCCCAAATACGGATGCGTTGTTCGTCGCCGGCGCCGGCCGGTTTGGTGTGCGCAATCGGAAAGGGGTTGAACGCCCGCACTTTACGTTCAAGTCCAGCGGCATCCAGGCGCCAATCGAGCGCGGCTTCTTCTTTATTGAGTTTGGGTGCGTAGGTGCTCAAGGCGCCATCCTGCTTTTCCGGTAGGCAAGTGCCGGCCTCGATCTGGTCCAAGGCCCGTAACAAAGCCGGGCCGCCCAGGGTGATGAGCTTATCGTGCAGGCTGCCGCCGGTATCTTCGGACAAAATCGGGCAAAATGCCTTGACCAGCATGTTGCCGGTATCCAGGCCCGTATCCATTTGCATAATGGTAACGCCGGTCTCGCTATCACCCGCTTCAATGGCGCGCTGGATAGGCGCGGCACCTCGCCACCGGGGCAAAATCGATGCGTGGACATTAATGCAGCCAAGGCGCGGTGTATCGAGCACTGCCCTGGGCAGTATCAGGCCGTAAGCAACCACTACCATAAGGTCGGCGTTGAGGGCGGCCAGTTCGGAAATCGGTTCAGGAGTTTTAAAGTTAAGGGGTTGGTAAACGGGAATGTTATTGGCGAGGGCAAGTTCCTTGACCGGGCTGGCGGTGAGTTTCTTGCCGCGCCCCGCCGGGCGGTCCGGCTGGGAATAGGCAGCGATCACTTGATGCCGGCTGCCCAACAGGGTCTTTAAATGCTCGGCGGCAAATTCCGGCGTGCCAGCGAAAATAATGCGCAAACCTTGGCTCATGGGACGACCTTAAATATCGCTAAAAATAAAAAAGGCGCTCTCGGCGCCCTGGTTGGCATTGCGCGGGTTAACGCGCTTCCGCCTTGTGCTTCTTTTCCAGCTTGGCGCGAATGCGCGAGCGCTTGAACGGGGAAATATGGTCAACAAATAATTTACCGTTCAGATGATCCAGCTCATGCTGGATACACACCGCCAGCAACCCCTGGGGCTCCATTTCGAATGCCTGTCCATCGCGATCCAGGGCGTTGACACGGATATGGCCGGGGCGAACAACGGTTTCATAGAAACCGGGAACAGACAGGCAGCCTTCGTCATATTCGCTGGTTTCCGGGTCCAGGACAGTTATTTCCGGGTTGATGAACACTAATGGCTGGGATTTATCTTCACTCACGTCTATAACTACTACGCGCTTATGCACATTTACCTGGGTGGCCGCCAGGCCGATACCGGGGGCGTCGTACATGGTTGCAAACATATCATCCACTAACCGGCGGATATTATCGTCTACTTCTGTGACGGGTTTGGCGACAGTACGCAGCCGTGGGTCGGGAAATTCAAGGATAGGTAACAAGGCCATAGTGTTTGTGACAAACTTCTAGTAAAAAGGTAATAACCGCTGCTAACATGATGATCGCACAGGATTTATGCGGTGCAAATGGAAACAGCATGGGCTTTAATTACAACATTATACGTCTATCTGCCTCAGGACCGAATAAAACAGGATCGGTTTCTATGAAAAAAATATTACTGGCGCTTGCCGCCGCATCCTTTATCAGCCTGTTTTCCTGGGCTGATGATTCCGTGCTTAGAACGGGTCACCCCGATGAATACACGGTAAAAAAAGGCGATACCCTTTGGGATATCTCCGCCACGTTTTTAAACAGCCCCTGGCTTTGGCCAGAGATTTGGCATGTTAACCCGCAGATTGAAAACCCCCATCTCATCTTCCCCGGGGATTTAATCAAGTTGATTTATCTGGATGGCCAACCGCGCCTTACCGTTGAACGCACACTCAAGATGATGCCGGGCACTACCAAGCTCAGTCCGAGTATCCGTGTCCAGAAAACCGATGAGGCAATTACGGCGATTCCCCTGGATAAAATAGATGCGTTTTTGTCGCGCAGCCGTATTGTTGAGCCGGGTGTATTGGAGGCCGCCCCCTATATGCTGGCTGGCCAACAGCAGCACCTCATTGTGGGTGCCGGTGACCAGGCCTACGCGCGGGGCAGCTTCGATTCCGCTTATTCCAATTACGGTATCTACCGGAAGGGCCAGGTCTTTAAGGACCCGGTCACCAAAGAGCTGCTCGGTGTGTATGCCCAGGGCATAGGCACTGTCGCGGTTGAAAATGTGGAAGGTGAAATTGCCAAGCTGGAAGTAGTCAGGACCTATGAGGAAGTTCGCCCGGGCGACCAATTGCTGCCGAGCGAAGATCGCTCTGTAGATTCCCTCTTCTACCCCAGTGCGCCGGTGGATGATATCAACGCGCAGATTATTGCCGTGGAAGGCGGGGTAACCCAGATCGGTAAGTTCAATGTGGTAATCATCAACCGCGGTGAGCGCGAAGGCCTGCAAATCGGCAACGTGCTGGCGATCTATAAAACAGGCGAAGTGGTACGCGACCGGGTTAAGGGCGGCACAGTTGCCTTGCCGGATGAGCGCGCCGGTTTGCTGATGATATTCCGCACCTTTGAAAAGCTTAGCTTTGGCCTGGTGCTGGAGGCTGACAGGGCCTTGGCCGTCAACGACAAGGTTCGCAACCCTTAATTGCTTATGTGCCCCCGCCTGGGGGCATTTTTGTTCAAGGATGACTATGACCCACCCGCTC
This sequence comes from uncultured Cellvibrio sp., assembly GCA_946480695.1. The sequence continues at coordinate 23,139 of CAMLKG010000034.1, read as the reverse complement.
CTGGACTCACCCCTCGCTAAACACCTATTGTTCCTTCGGTTACCCGAAACCGGCGCCGGTGCCTACTGGCAGTTACGTGAGCATGGGCTGGACCTCGAAACCTTATTAGGCAAACCTCCCGCGTCGTTGACAGCTTACCTCCGCCCTGCGGCCCTGGAAGCACTGCGGGGTTTTCATTCCGGCTCAGCGTTAACGACACGGCTGGAGCAGGATATGGCCTATATCGCCAGCCAACCCGACTTACATTGCCTGTTTTTCGATGATCCGCTTTATCCCCGTTTGTTACGCGAAATACCCAGGCCGCCACCGATGTTATTTGTCCGTGGTGACCCGGCCTGCCTCAGCCTGCCCCAAATCGCCATAGTCGGAAGCCGAAACCCCACCGCTGGCGGCCGCGAAAACGCGGAGCGCTTCGCCCGGTACCTTGCCGAATGCGGTTTTGCCATCGCGAGTGGCCTGGCGCTGGGGATAGACGCGGCGGCACACCAGGGCGCATTGAATGCGAATGGAAAAACCATTGCCGTGATGGGTACGGGCATCGATTTAATTTACCCGGCCCGGCATCGCAACCTGGCCCAGGCAATCCTTAATGCCGGTGGTGCCCTGGTAAGCGAATTTCCCCTGGGAGTAAACTCCCGGGCGGCCAATTTCCCCCAACGCAACCGCATCATCAGTGGGCTAAGCGGCGGAACCCTGGTTGTGGAGGCGGCGGTCCAAAGTGGCTCGTTGATTACCGCATCTTACGCATTGCAACACGACCGGGAGGTCTTTGCGATCCCGGGCTCGATCCATAATCCGCTGGCGCGCGGCTGCCACCAGTTAATTCGCCAGGGGGCGACATTGGTCGAAACTGCGCAGGACATAGTGGATCAGCTGGCAGGCTTGATCAGCTATAAACGCCAGGAAGTTAACCTTGCTCACCCGGCGGCTTGCTTGTCGGGGAAAGGGGAAGAAGCGGTGCCCGAACCGATACTGGATGCAAGTGAGCAGGCATTACTGGATGCGCTGGGGTTTGACCCACTGCCGGTGGATATCCTGGCCGAGCGTACCGGCGCGGATATCGGGACCCTGTCTGCCGGGTTGGTTGCGTTGGAAATCAAAGGGCTGGTGCAGCAAATCGGCGCTTGTTACCAACGTATTTAAGGTGACTTGTATCGGTATAATGCCCGCGTTATCAATTGCTGGCAGGTAATGGTTATGTTCGATTGGTCCATCAATCCCCGGGTGCGATTTGCGGCTAAACAGATGAAATCGGGCGGCGTGGTTGCCTATCCCACGGAAGCCGTGTGGGGGTTGGGGTGCGACCCATTGGACGAATTTGCAGTTATGCAGCTGCTGGCCATGAAGGACCGACCGGTCGAGAAAGGTGTGATACTTATTGCTGCGCACATGGATATGTTCGCCCCGTTACTGATTGGCCTCGACGATTTACAGCGCCGGCGACTGAAAAATTCCTGGCCAGGTCCTTACACCTGGCTGGTACCTAATAATGGGAGGGTGCCCGCGTGGATTACCGGTAAATTTTCCAGCGTCGCCTTGCGTGTAACTGACCACCCGGTGGCGGCCGGGCTTTCGCGCGCCTTTGGCGGGCCTATAGTTTCTACCTCGTGCAACCCGGCGGGTATGGCACCGGCGCGCACTATCGACCAGGTGCGGCGCTATTTTGGCAACCAGTTGGACGCCATTACCGGCGGGCAGGTTGGCAAGCGTGCCAGCCCATCGGAGATCCGCGATTTATTGACCGGCGAAGTCATCCGTCCCGGAGGCTAACGCTATCTTTTCCCCTTTGCTGCAAGGCTGCGTAGAATAGCGACCTTTTTCATAGCCCTACTTTCTTTTTCATAGCCCTACTTTTAAAGGACCCAGCCATGACACTTCCTTCCGCGCCGGATAAAGCCGCCGTAAAGGCTTATTTGCTGGATTTACAAGACCGCATTTGCCAGGCCCTGGCCGCTGAAGACGGTGGTGAAGGTTTTATTGAGGATAACTGGACGCGCGCCGAAGGTGGTGGCGGTCGTTCGCGGGTGTTAGCCGATGGCAAGGTGATTGAAAAAGGCGGGGTAAACTTTTCCCATGTTCAAGGTACCCAAATGCCCGTCTCGGCCACTGCCCATCGCCCGGAACTGGCGGGGCGCGCATTTGAAGCCATGGGGGTGTCGCTGGTGATTCACCCGCATAATCCCTACGTGCCCACCAGCCACGCCAATGTGCGCTTTTTCATCGCCGAAAAGGAAGGTGCTGCGCCGGTATGGTGGTTTGGCGGCGGCTACGATTTAACGCCTTATTACGGTAACGAAGCGGATGTGGTCCATTGGCACCAGACCGCTAAAGACGCCTGTGATCCGCTGGGTGAGCACCTTTATCCAAAATTCAAGAAATGGTGCGACGATTATTTTTTCCTCAAACACCGCGGCGAAGCGCGGGGTGTGGGCGGATTATTCTTTGACGATTACAACGCGGAAAATTTTGAACACAGCTTTGCGCTGATGCGTGCAGTGGGTGATAGCTACATACCGGCCTACCGGCCCATAGTAAATGCGCGTAAAGCCATGGCTTACACGGAACGCGAACGCGATTTCCAACTCTACCGTCGTGGTCGCTATGTTGAATTTAACCTTGTCTACGATCGCGGCACCTTGTTCGGCTTGCAAACTGGCGGGCGTACCGAATCCATCCTTATGTCACTACCTCCCCTGGTGCGCTGGGAATATAACTGGCAACCGGAAGCGGGAAGTCCCGAAGCGGAGCTTTACGAAAAATTTTTGCCCCATCGCGATTGGCTGAAATAAAAACAACCAATCATGCATTCGCATCCTTTTGGTAGCTGGAATCCCCATGACAGATTTATACGCAGTATTTGGCAATCCCATCAATCACAGTAAATCGCCGGCAATTCATCGCCAGTTTGCCGAGCAAACCGGTCAGGACATGCATTACACCAGGCAATTGGTTAACGAAGGTGAATTTGAAAAAGCGGCGCGCGAATTTTTTGCGCAGGGCGGCAAGGGTTTAAACATTACCGTGCCATTTAAATTAAACGCATTTGGTTTTGCCGAAAAACGCACGCCGCGTGCGGAGCGCGCCGGTGCGGTGAATACCCTGGCGCGCCTCAGTGATGGTTCTATCCTGGGGGATAATACCGATGGCATCGGCATGATCCATGATATGCACAACCTGGGCTGGGAAATCCACGGCAAGCGGGTACTGATTTTAGGTGCGGGCGGCGCGGTGCGCGGAATTTTGCAGCCGCTCCTGGAGGCAAACCCCGCGCGCGTCACTATTGCCAATCGCACCATGAGCAAGGCGGAGGAACTGGCGAAAAGTTTCCTCGACCTTGGCGATATCCAGGCGAAATCGTATGAACACCTGGCGGGCGATATTTTCGATATTGTCATCAATGGAACTTCCGCCAGTTTACAAGGCGAACTGCCGCCGCTGCCCGAAAAGCTGCTCGCGGAAAATGCCTGCTGCTATGACATGATGTACGGCGCGGAACCGACCATTTTTTTGCAATGGGCAAAAAATCACGGCGCGACCCAGGTTGCCGACGGCTTGGGTATGTTGATCGGGCAAGCGGCGGAAGCATTTTATTTGTGGCGACAAATTCGCCCCGAGGTTGTGCCGGTGATTACCGCGTTACGCCGCCAGCTTGCGGAGAAAAAATAATGGATGTGCAGCGCGCTGATTGTATCTGACGCGATCAATACTGCATCCCGCTATGGCTTACCTCTCGCTTTTTGCTACCGCCTTCCTCGCGGCAACCCTGTTGCCGCTGTCATCCGAAGCGCTGCTGGCGGCGCTTATCTACCAGCAATATTCGCCCGTGCTGTTGTGGTTGGTTGCCGTTGCGGGGAATACCCTCGGTTCCTGCGTTAATTGGTATTTGGGCAGGCAATGTCTACGTTGGCAGGACAGGAAATGGTTTCCCTTTTCGCGCCTGCAACTGGAAAAAGCGCAGCATCAATTCAAGCGTTATGGCCTATGGTCATTATTGTTCGCGTGGGTGCCGCTCATAGGCGATCCGCTTACCCTGGTGGCCGGTATGATGCGAATCAGGTTCGGTATTTTTCTGGTACTGGTTTTTATCGGCAAGTCGGTCCGCTATGCGGCGGTTTTATTTTTCAGTTTGTATAGCGTTCAGTGAGTATTAAAGCCAGTCAGGTTGCTGGCATGCCTCAACAAACCATTGCAATGCTTTACCGGCGTTATTTTTTTTCCACGCCATATACAGCGGCATGCCCGGGCGGGGTACCGAGCATTCCAGCGCGACCAAATCACCGCGCTCAAGCTCGTTGCGAATTAAATGCCTGGGCAAAAAGCCAACACCAACACCCATCACCTGCGCCGGGATTTTGGTGGCGGCGTTGGCTACGCGGATAATCTGTCTGCTCTCCAGCAGGCCGGACGAACGCGCCGGCGAGCTGAGGGATGAGTCGGCGATGACGATGGTGGGAAATGCGGCTATGGCGGCGGCATCTACCGGCCCTTTGTGAAAGCGCAAGGGGTGTTCGCGTGCGACCGCAAATACAAATTCCACATGGCCCATCAGGCGGTGTTCAAAAAGCCCCTTCGGCAGGTCGCCGCTGGCCCCCAGCGCCAGGTCGCAACGTTCTGCGATCAATGCGTCCCAGGTGCCGCCCAGCACCTCCTCGCTGATTGTAATGGCTACACGTTTATCCAATTGGTTGAACGCAGTGATTAGTTGCAGCAGTGGCGCCAGGGGTAGCACTGTGTCCCGGGCGATACGCAGTTGTGTCTCCCAGCCGGACTCAAGTTGTTGTACCGCTTCTTCAATGGCGCTGGCGGCTTGCAGCAACTGCCGGCCCTGTTCCAGCAGCAGGCGCCCCGCCATGGTTAATTGCGCCTTTTGTTTACTGCGATCAAACAAACGGGTGCCCAAGTCGGACTACAGCTTCTGGATGGTATAGGAAAGCGCCGACGGAACCTTGAACAGGGCTTCAGCCGCCGCGCCAAAACTGCCTTTACGGTCTATCGCATCCAATACCCGCAAAGCTTCAAGCGTGATGACGTGCTGCATATCGATTTACCGAGTGTTCAAAAAATTTGAATTAACAGCTCAAAATGTTCCGCTTTTTTTCTGTGGATAACAAGCCTAACCTAATCACAGGTAAGGCGAATACAGTGCCTTCGCGACAAGTAATACACATTAAAGCAGCAACTGATCTGACCTAAAGTTCAAAATTTTTGGAGACTACCATGAGCACTATCCGCAGCATTATCGCTACCAACAACAGTTTCTCGGCCCTGGCCTTGCGTTTACCCCTGGGGATTATCTTTGCGGCCCACGGCGCGCAGAAATTGTTCGGCTGGTTTGGGGGTTACGGCCTGCAAGGCACCGGTCAATGGATGGATTCAATCGGCCTGGGGCCGGGTGTGGTGATGGCGGCGCTGGCCGGTTCAGCGGAATTCTTCGGCGGGTTGTTCCTAATCCTTGGCTTGCTGACTCGCCCAACCGCACTGGTGCTGGCGGTGACCATGGTCGTGGCGATTTTTTCGGTGCATATCAACAACGGCCTGTTTATGAGCAATAACGGTTATGAGTTTGGCCTGGCGTTGTTGGCGGGTGCGGTTTCCTTGCTGATCTCCGGCGGTGGCCGTGCAAGTGTGGACAGTGTGATTGTCAAAAACTAAGTGTGGTTGGAATTCACGGTGTGACCGGTAATAACCGGTTCCGTAACAAGTGAGGTGCAAAATGATCAGTATCAGACGTAGCCATGAACGCGGCGGTGCCAACTTCGGTTGGCTGGACAGCAAGCATACGTTTTCATTCGGCAATTATTACGATGAGCGCCACATGGGTTTTTCCGTGTTGCGCGTTATTAATGATGATCGTGTAACACCGGGGGCGGGTTTTGATACCCACGGCCACCGCGACATGGAAATCCTGAGTTATGTACTTGAGGGCGAAATTGCCCACAAAGACAGCGAAGGCAATATCGCAACCCTGCCAGTAGGTGAGTTTCAGCTGATGTCTGCCGGCAGCGGTATTCGCCACAGCGAATTTAATCCATCGCGCACCCATGGGTTACATTTTTTGCAGATCTGGATTCAGCCCAATGTGTATGGCGAAGCGCCCGGCTACCAGCAAAAAGATTTCGGTCGCCGGCCCGGTCTGACACTGGCGGTAAGCCCGGATGGTGAAGCGGGCAGCCTGGTAATCAAACAGGATGCGCGTATTTACCAACTGCTGCTCGAACCTAATGGGCAGGCAATATTGCCGGCTGACAACGCGCGCCACTATTACGTACATGTCATCGATGGTGAGCTGGAAATTGCCGGTGAAATTGCACAACCCGGCGATGGGGCAAAATTAGCGGATATTGATGTGCTGGAGTTAAACGCAAAGGCGCAGGCAGTAAAAGCGTTGGTATTTGATTTGCCCTGACGCAACGGTCGAAAGCGTAACGGTCAAAAATCAGGCGAATAGCTTCGCCTGGATTTTTTATAGTGTTATCTAACAATCCGCAATCTCAGTGGTTGCGGAAAACCCTCCAGCCGCGCAACCAATTCATCGCCAATGTGCACCGGTCCCACGCCGGCCGGGGTACCGGTAAAAATCAAATCACCGGCTTCCAGCTTTATATAGCGCGAAACCTCGGCAATTAATTCCGCGATAGGCCACACCATATCGCGCCAATTACCGCGTTGTACTTCGGAACCGTTGCGCGTCAGCACCAGATCGCCATATTGTTGCAGGTCATTAAGCGTCCCTGGCTGGATTGCCGTACAAGGCGCGGAGCCGTCAAAACCCTTGCCCAATTCCCAGGGGCGGCCCAGTTTTTTGGCCTCTTTCTGGATATCGCGGCAAGTCATATCCAAACCGACCGCAAATCCGAATACGTAGCTTGCCGCCTCGGTAACCGGAACTTTCACGCCCGATTTCCCGATGGCCACCACCAATTCCAATTCGTGGTCAACTTGCCGGGAAAAATCCGGATAATGAAAATCCTCACCGTTTGGCGCTAGTGCACTTTGCGGCTTGAAAAAGAAAAACGGCGGCTCACGCTCGGGGTCATGGCCCATTTCGCGCGCATGTTCGGCGTAGTTGCGACCGATACAAATTATTTTGTTAACGGAAAAAGTTCCTGGGCTGTCGATAATCGGTAATGAATATTTCAAAATATCGGTCTCGGGGGAAAAAGAATGGTTAGTCGAGGCTTAAATCATCCTGCATGGAATTATTTTCCGCGAGGTAAGCATTTTTTAATTTCACATAGTTGTTGGCGGAATAGGTAAAAAAGCTGCGTTCGGACTCTTTTAGCGGACGGATTTGCTTTACCGGCGAGCCCATATACATAAACCCGGATTCAAGTCGCTTTCCTGGTGGAACCAGTGAACCCGCGCCTATGACGACTTCATCTTCAATGACGGCGCCATCGAGGATGGTTGAACCTATTCCAATCAAAACCCGATTGCCAATGGTGCAGCCATGCAAACATACGGAATGGCCAACAGTCACATCCTCACCAACAGTCAGCGGGTAGCCTGCCGGGTTGTAATCGCTGGCGTGGGTAATATGCAGCACTGAACCGTCCTGCACGCTGGTGCGCGCCCCTATGCGAATGTGGTGCATATCGCCGCGAATGACCACGCAGGGCCAGACCGAAACATCATCGCCCAGTATCACATCGCCAATCACCACAGCGGATTCATCCACAAAAACCCGCTCGCCCAAACAAGGGGTTTGCCCCTGGTAACGTCTAATACCACCCATAAATATTTCCTCAAAAACCCGTGCAAACTTGGGTGTATGATACGCAAAACGTTTGATTTTCGCCTGACGGAGTTATTGCATGACCAATCCCCTGCTAGAAGCGCATACCCTGCCACCTTTTTCTGCTATTCGCGCCGAGCATGTTGAACCGGCGATTCGTGGATTAATTGACGAAGGGCGCGCCCAATTGAAATCCTTACTGGAGGGGCTTGCAGCGCCGGGCTGGGATAACCTGGTGGCTCCCATTGAAACACAGGGCGATAAGCTGGATCAGGCCTGGGCGCCGGTAAGCCATTTAAATTCGGTAGCGAATAGCGATGAATTACGCAAAGCCTATACTGAAAGCCTCGCGCTAATGACGGACTACTCGACCGAATTCAGCCAAAACGAAGATCTGTACAAAGCCTATCAGCAAATAGCCGACAGCAAGGAATTTGCGCAATTGACGCAAGCGCAACAGCAAACCATTAACAACGCCCTGCGCGATTTCCGTTTGGGTGGCGTTGCATTGAGCGAGGTGGATAAAAAACGCTTTGCTGAAATCCAAAAACGCTTGTCCGAACTGTCGACGCAATTTTCCAATAATGTGCTGGATGCGACCCAGGCCTGGTACAAGCATGTTGATAATGTGGATGCCTTGGCTGGCCTGCCTGAATCCGCCCTCGCACAGGCCGCCCAGGCAGCAGCGCAAAAAGGATTGGATGGTTATGTCATCACCCTGGATTTCCCCTCGTACTACGCGGTAATTATGTATGCCGATAAGCGCGCACTGCGTGAAGAAATCTATACCGCCTATGTAACCCGTGCATCGGCGGCAGGGAAAAAAGCGGATAACTCCTCCGCAGCGGAATGGGACAATAGCGCGATCATTGCCGAGACGCTCGCGTTACGCCACGAACTGGCGAAATTGCTCGGTTTTAACAATTATGCCGAGCGTTCGTTGGCGACCAAGATGGCCGAGTCGCCCGCACAAGTATTGCAATTCCTCAATGAGCTCGCACAAAAATCCAAACCCTATGCGGAACATGATTACGCGGAGCTGCGCGCATTTGCCGCTGCGCAGGGTTGTGTCGATTTGCAAGCCTGGGATACCACTTATTACAGCGAAAAATTGCGCGTGGAAAAATATTCGGTATCGCAAGAAGAACTGCGCCCCTATTTCCCGGCAGAAAAAGTCATCGCCGGTATGTTTGAGGTGGTGCGGCGTTTGTTTGGTATCCAGGTTAAACAAATTGCCAGTTTCGATACCTATCATCCCGATGTGCGCTTTTATGAAATAGAGAAAAACGGTGAAAAAGTCGCGAGTTTCTATCTCGATTTATTTGCGCGGGATAAAAAGAAAGGCGGTGCCTGGATGGCGGATTGTCGCGTACGTCGCAAAACCGAAAAGGGTGTGCAATTACCGGTCGCCTTCCTGACCTGTAATTTTACCCCGCCCGTGGGTGACACCCCGTCATTACTGACCCACGATGAGGTCACGACCCTCTTCCACGAGTTCGGCCACGGGCTGCATCACATGCTTACGCAAATCGATGTGGCCGCGGTGAGCGGAATCAATGGTGTCGCATGGGATGCAGTGGAATTGCCCAGCCAGTTCATGGAGAACTGGTGTTGGGAACCGGAGGCGATTCCGTTGATTTCCGGCCACTACAAAACCGGTGAGCCCTTGCCGCAATCCCTATTGGATAAAATGCTCGCCGCCAGGAATTTCCAGTCGGGTTTGCAAATGATCCGCCAATTGGAATTTGCGCTGTTCGATTTTCGTTTACACGCGGAATATAACCCGTCCGCACCGAAATCGGCACAAGCGGTATTGAATGAGGTGCGCGACCGGGTGGCGGTAATCAAGCCTCCCGCCTTCAATCGTTTTGAAAATAGTTTTAGCCATATCTTTGCTGGTGGCTACGCGGCTGGTTATTACAGCTATAAATGGGCCGAAGTGTTATCGGCTGACGCCTATTCACGGTTTGAAGAGGAAGGCATATTCAATACCCAAACCGGCGAAAGTTTCCTGCGCGAAATCTTGCAGCAAGGCGGCAGTCGCGCGCCCATGGAACTATTTAAAAACTTTCGTGGACGCGAACCGCAAATCGATGCGCTCTTACGCCATTCCGGTATCACTACAGCCGGCGTTCCGGGGGAGGCAGCCTGATGGCATACAGTAGCAAACGCCGTTTTGTCGCGGGCGCTGTATGCCCGCGTTGTTCCGAAATGGATAAACTGGTGGTCTATAGCGAGGATGGCAAGGATTTCCGCGAATGCGTCGCCTGTGGTTACAAGGATGAAATGCGCTTTAAGCCGGTGCAGCGGGAACTGGAAACGCGTGTCAACCTAACTGATGAGGACAAGCGCGACGCCGTCCAGGTTATTAACATCCTTCCATTTGAAAAGCCCGGCCAATGAGGCGACTTAATTTTGTCGTTCCGAACCGCTAATTAATCCATTTCATTAATGGAATATTCTCCATATACGTCTAATATTCGGCATTAAAGATTGACAAAACAATAGTTTCCACGGGTTTGCGTTTTTACTAATTAAAATTGTTTTTACAAATTGCTACTTATTGAATGTTTTGGCGCTAATGTGTGGTCTTGCGTAACAATCCGGGTGATTTACTAAATTTCGCCGTTTCAATTTCTTGTAGTCAAACTGAACATATGATACTTGTATCCAACTTTACCAATTGCGGGCTATGTCTCATTCAAAATTACGATAAGAGTAGTTGGTAAGGGGAGGCGGGCCGAGGAGCCCGGTGTGACCCATTCATCTTGCCTACAAGGTGATTTCGGGGGCTCTGTTCCATCTCCAGGAGCGGTGCCTTAAGCGTTACCCATAAAAATCTGAGCATAATTAATCCAATTAAGGAGAGCTCCATGAGTAGAAAAATCAGTTTTAACAAGAAAATCCTGGCGACAGTCATTGCCTCTTCAGCCCTCACCGGGTTGAGCGGTTTTGCTGTTGCACAAGACGACCAAGTTGAAGAGGTTATGGTTACCGGTATTCGTGCGTCTATGGAACGCGCGATGGATGTAAAACGTGATTCGGCAGGTGTGGTTGACGCCATCAGTTCGGAAGACATGGGTAAGTTTCCTGATACCAACCTGGCTGAATCTCTACAACGTATTACCGGTGTATCCATCAGTCGCCAAAACGGTGAGGGTGCTGAGGTTACTGTGCGTGGTTTTGGCCCTGAAAATAACATGGTTACTCTCAATGGTCGCACCATGCCAACTGGTACCACCTATGCTGGCGGTAGTGGCGCAGATGGTACGACTCGTTCTGGCGGTAGTCGTGCTTTCAACTTTTCCAACATCGCCTCTGAAGGTATTGCAGGCGTAGACGTTTATAAAACCGGTAAAGCCAATGTCGCTACCGGTGGTATAGGTGCAACCATTAATGTTAAAACCACACGTCCGCTGGACAACCCGGGGTTTAACGCATCGATTGGCGCTAAAGCGCTGAGTGATACCACTAACGAAAAAGGCAGTGATGTGACTCCTGAGGTATCTGGCTTGGTTAGCTGGACGGATGATTCAGAAGTGTTCGGTGTTGCGCTATCTGTGAGTTCACAAGAGCGTGATTCTGGCTCCGCCGGCGTAACAGTGAATAACTGGAATATTGGTGTTTGGGGAACGGATCGTTTGTACGACACAGCGCCAGCTTCTGTATTCAAAAATGCGCCTGACGTTGGTCAGCTTTACGCTCGTCCTAACGATTTCCGTTATGGTTTCTCTGACTTTGAGCGTGATCGTCTGAACAGCCAATTGACTCTGCAATTCCGCCCTGTAGAAAATATCACCGCTACCCTGGATTATACCTACGCGGATAACGATATTACTGAGAACCGTGCAGAAGTTACCAATTGGATTCAAAACGGCTCAAACATAGCGGAAGTTGTTTTCGATGATTCTGAAATCGCCACTCCGCTCACCATTACAGAAGCTTACAACGGTACTGTGGACGTTGGTTTCGAGCAGCAATATCGCTCGCAAAGTAATGAACTGGATTCTCTTGGCTTAAATGTGGAATTCCAATTAAGCGATGAGTTCACGTTAACGTTCGATGCTCATGATTCTACCTTGGAAAGCTTGCCTACTGGCCCGGATGGTTCTGGTGAAGTAGCAATTGGTTTAGGTTCCCCCACTGTAACCGGTAAAACGTTGGACTTCTCTGCCAGTATTCCAACCTACAGTTACACTACCAGCGTAGCTGGCAATAATCTGACTGAAGAAAATGTTGGCTCGTCTATCTTACGTGTGCGTGGTGCAGGTTCTACCAACGACATCACCCAATTTAAGGTTGATGGCTCTTATGAATCGGATGGCGCACGTTTTGATTTCGGTGTCGAATCTCGTGAAATGGAAATGGCTTCATACCAAACCGCAGGTGTAAACCAAACTCTGGGTAACTGGGGTATTGCAAATCCAGGTGAATTTGCTGGTATGGGATTATTGGAACAAGTTAACGCACACAGCTTGTTTGAAGATTTTAATGTTAGCAAGAGCCCTTCAATTGCCTTTAAAGGTAATGCGGTAGATCTGACCAGAGCCGCTAATGAACTCTATCCAGGTACTTGTTTGTGTGTGGCAGATGCCAACTCTTCCGATGATGTTATTCAGGAAGATACACAAGCCGTATACTTCCAGGTTGGCTTTGATGGTGAAATTGCCCAATTCCCAATTGATGTATTGACCGGGTTTCGTTATGAAACTACAGATGTTACTTCTTCCAGCGTAGTAACTCCGGTTTCGCACCTCCTGTGGGAAAATAATAACGACTTCTCTACTGTGTTTGGTACTACAACAATATCGGCTAGCGAAGACGCAAGTTATGACAACTTATTACCAAGCTTGGATATTAAGGTCAATTTAAGAGATGACTTAATTGCTCGTATGGCCTACAGCAAAACTATTGCTCGTCCAGGTTTCGGTGCAATGACTTACTCACCAAGCGGCTTCGGTATTGCTGGATCAACGTTTAACGGTTACCAAGCTACTGCCTCTTCAGGTAACCCTGGTTTGTTGCCTTTGGAATCCGATAATTTCGACGTTTCTGTTGAATACTATTTTGATGATTCCAGCTACGCATCGGTTGGTGTATTTGAGAAACGTGTAAGTAACTTCATTGGTCAAGGCCAGGAAGAGAAGACGTTCTATGGTATCAAGGATCAAACTTCCGCAAACAGCGCGCGCGTCCAAGCTGCTGCTACAGCGTTGAGAGATCTGAACATGCAGACAGATGATACCAATCTCTATGCGATGATAGTGCTTCAAGCGCATCCGGAAGCGCTTAATATGAGAAACTCCGACGGCGATTTGATTTTCCCGAATGGAAGATTTGAAGGCACCAGCGAACAGTTGTTGCTTTTGGGTGAAACCAATGGCTGGGATGTTGCTCCTGATGGTAGCGAACCTGATATGGTGTTCCTAACTAGTACACCGGTGAATGATAAAGAAGCTAAATTGTACGGTGCAGAATTTGCCGTTCAGCACTTCTTTGGTGAAACTGGTTTTGGTGTATTGGCTAACTACACTTTGGTGCGCGGTGATGTAGGTTTTGATAACAATGGTTTGCCAACTGAGACCCAATTTGCGTTGACGGGTTTAAGTGACACGGCAAACTTTGTGTTGATGTATGAAAACTACGGTATTCAAGCACGTTTAGCTTATAACTGGCGTGACGAGTTCCTCACTGAAACCAACCAAGGTTCTTCACGTAACCCACGCTATGTTGAAGATTACTCGCAGATCGATTTGAGCATCAGTTACGATCTTACTGATAATTTGAGTCTTTCTGCTGAAGCCATTAACTTGACCGGTGAAGACAGCCGTGAATATAACCGTAACTCGCGTATGATTCGCTTTGCGAATGACTTGGGTGCACGTTATGCGATCGGTGCTCGCTACAAGTTCTAACCTGATTTGATTAACGAGTAAAAAAAGCCGCTGTTACCAGCGGCTTTTTTTTGCTTAATTGTTTTATCATGACAACCTCGATATATAAGAATATTAGGCGAGTGTTTATGACCAATTATGTAATGCTAAATAACATTGAACATTTTGATTTAAGGGTACAAGACCAAAATTATATTGATGCAATTGATCAAAAAGCGGCGGTATTAACTTTTCCAACAGAATTTGCCAATATCCAAAAGGAATACCCTATTTTGTTATCCTGTGATCAGGCAAGTAACCAATATCAGGCAGTTGCCTTGCTCGGCATCCAGAAGAATGAAAATTTGTTCCTCCAAAAAAATGAGGACGCCAGCATCTCCTGGATTGGTAAATATGTTCCAGCCGTGATTGCCAAGGGGCCGTTTATTACGGGATTGCGTGAACATATGAATGGCGCGGTAGATGCTATGGTCTACATTGATATTGCGAGTCCAAAGGTTAATCATAGTAGTGGAAAATCATTATTTTTAACTCATGGCGGTAATAGCCCGTATCTAGATTATGTTACCAAGTTGCTTGGCCTTATCCAGCGTGGCAAAGAAATGAGTGATGCCATGTTTGCTCGCTTTGCAGAATTGGATTTGATTGAGCCGCTGACTATCAATATAGATTTAGTGAATGGCGACAAGCATCAGCTGCGTGGCTATTTCACTATCGACGAAGAAAAGTTGAGAAATTTAAGCGGAGATAAGTTGGAATCGCTGAATAAATCAGGATATTTGCAGGGCGCCTACTTAATAATTGCGTCGCTCACCAATATGGAAAATTTGATTAAGATTAAGAATGCAAGTTTGTGATTTGTAAAATTATATTGCTTTAACTGGAGCCACAGAATTATGGCAAATATAACCAGATATATAAAAGTCATTGAAGGCTGCGAGCCACATAATATTCCTTTGGAGGTTGGCAGCTCCCCGGAGCCATTGATATTGAAAAATCTGGTAAAGGATTGGGAAATTGTCCGGGTTGCCCAAGAGTCCGATCAAGCTGCGGTGGATTATCTAAAATCGCAATACAACGGGCAGTTATCATTAATTAATTCCGGTCATCCGGGTATTGATGGTCGCTATTTTTACAACGAGGATTTCTCAGGTTTAAATTACGATACGGTAAAAATGCGTATTGATGAAGCCTTGGATTTAATCTTGGCTAGTAAAGAGGATCCTGATCATCCTTCTTATTACATTTCTTCTAATTCCATTGATTCTCATTTTCCTAAGTTGCGAAAGTTAAATGACCTTCAATTGCCTCGATCATCAAAAGATTTCCCGGTTTATCCTCCCGAGATAAAAATATGGATTGGTACTCGCTCCATTGCGACCTGCCATTATGATGCGTTGGAAAATATTGCCTGTGTGATAGCCGGGCGGCGGCGTTTCACTTTATTTCCACCATCTCAGTTTCAGAATCTTTATTTCGGACCTTTAAGTCCCACACCCGGTGGGCAGGCAATTAGCATGGTGGATTTTCGTGATCCGGACTACGAAAAATATCCAATGTTCAGGGAGGCGGAAAAGCATGGCATGGTCGCTGAATTAGAGCCAGGCGATGCACTATTTATCCCTAGTATGTGGATGCATCATGTTGAAGGATTGAATGACTTTAATATCCTGATCAATTATTGGTGGGATGATGCCCCGACTTATACCGGTTCGGCAATGAATGTTCTTTACCATGCTTTGCTGAGCTTGCGTGATAAGCCTAACCATGAAAAACAGGCTTGGAAGCATTTATTTGATTATTATATCTTTGAAGAGCCTGGTCAGGCTGCTGCCCATATTCCGGTTCAGGCACAAGGCGTACTTGGGCCTCTGGATGAAATCAAGGCGCGACAATTGCGAAGTATGGTCCTCAACAGATTGAACCGATAGCTGGGAGAGTGCTGGTGTTTGCTTGTTTGCGATATGTATACCTATCCGAGTAAGATGTCCCACTCGTGCAAGGGTTCCTCTCCTATAACAATATCGGTAAATACCATGGCCAAACACCTACTCCTGAATAACATCACCCACAAAGACCTTAAAATTATCACCCGGCATTCTGCTGCCTTTGGTGATAATGTCGGTAGCACCCTGACATTCCCGACGGAATTTGCCGATGTCCATCGTGAATACCCCATTCTCTTCCAAAAAAATCCTGACACGGGGAAATTCCAATCGGTTGTGCTCCTCGGTTTAAAAAGCGATGAAAATTTATTTCTGGATGAGCTTGGTGGGTGGAAGGCAAACTACATTCCCGCTGTGATTGAACGCGGCCCGTTTTTAATTGGTTTCCAGGACCAAAGCCGTGATGGCGGCAGCGAGCGTACACCGGTAATCCATGTAGACATGGAGCATCCACGCATCAGCGAAACCGAAGGTGAGGCTGTGTTTTTGGATCACGGGGGGCTCAGTCCATACCTGGAGAAAATTTCGAAAATACTCAACAGAATCTATGACGGTATGCAGATCAGCGATGCCATGTTTGCCGCATTTGCCGAGCTGGATTTAATTGAGCCGGTTAACCTCGAAATTGAATTGAATGATCGCGAAGTGTATCGCTTGCGTGGCAATTACACGATTCACCAGGAAAAACTTGCGAATCTGGGCGGTGCGGATTTGGAACGGTTGAACCGCAGCGGCTTTTTACGTTGCGCGTTTTTAGCAGTCGAGTCCCTGGGTAACATCCAGCGTTTGGTTCAATTGAAAACTGCGCGCGGCTAGAATATCTGGACAACTACCTTGTAGCACCGATAAAAAATATTAATAGCAATTCGATTGCTCCGGTTTAAACGCAGCGCGACTATGCGCTGCAATCAAAGCGCAATGGCTGTACGTTTCAGCCGGGCAACATCAATAAACTGCAATTGCGGAGCTTGTCGTGCAACTCAAACCTGTAAAAAAGCTTGTGATCGCCGGTGGCGGCACCGCCGGCTGGATGGCGGCAGCGGCTTTCGCCAAAAAATTTGGCGAGCTACTGGATATCACTATTGTCGAGTCAGATGAAATCGGTACCGTGGGGGTTGGTGAGGCCACAATTCCACCGATGCGTGTATTCCACAAATTACTTGGCATTGATGAGCAAGAATTTATGCGCGCAACCAGTGCTACTTTCAAGCTGGGCATTTCGTTTGAAAATTGGGGGCGCGATGGCGACAAATACATTCACTCGTTTGGCAAAACCGGAAAGGAAACCTGGCTGGGGGATTTCCATCATTTCTGGTTGTACGCGCAAAAGTTGGGTATCACTGAATTTGAATTTG
This sequence comes from uncultured Cellvibrio sp., assembly GCA_946480695.1. The sequence continues at coordinate 6,209 of CAMLKG010000034.1, read as the reverse complement.
GCGATTTTTGTTTGGAACTAAAAGCCTGCATTGCCAATAAATTTACTACCGGCCCCAACATGGATATTAACTACGCGTATCATTTGGATGCATCGCGTTACGCAAAATTTCTACGCGCCATGAGTGAACAAAATGGTGCGAAGCGTATTGAAGGGAAAGTCATTGAAGTTAAGCAAGACCATGATTCGGGATTTATTACTGCGCTTGTGCTCGCATCGGGTCAAACCATTGAAGGCGATTTTTTTATCGATTGTTCGGGCTTCCGTGGCTTGCTAATCGAACAAACATTACATACCGGTTACGAAGATTGGTCGCAGTGGTTACCCTGCGACACGGCCCAAGCAGTGCAAACCGAATCCGTTGGTCCAGCGGTACCTTACACTCGCTCTATTGCACACCAGGCCGGATGGCGATGGCGGATTCCGTTGCAACATCGTGTCGGTAATGGTTTGGTGTATTGCAGCAATTTTATCAGAGATGAGGATGCGCGCGCGACGCTGCTAAATGCAGTGGAAGGTAAAACCCTGATTGAGCCGCGCGTAATTAAATATCGCACCGGCCGTCGCCGCAAAAGTTGGAATAAAAATTGTGTGGCATTGGGCCTGGCGAGTGGTTTTATCGAGCCACTGGAATCCACCAGCATCCATTTATTTATGATGGGTATTACGCGCCTGATGCGTTTCTTCCCGTTTAACGGTGTCGATCCGACATTGATCCATGAATTCAATCGCGAGTCGTTAGAAGAAATCGAAAGCATACGCGATTTTATCATTTTGCATTACAAAGCCACCGAGCGCGATGACACGCCTTTCTGGCGCTACTGCAAAAATATGGAAGTGCCTGATACGCTTCAACACCGGATAGACCTGTTCAAAAAAACCGGCCATGCTTATCAAAATCCCGGCGAATTATTCCGTGTGGATTCCTGGGCGCAAGTCATGCTTGGACAACGCATAATGCCAGAACAGTACCATCACATTGCGCATCTCATGAAAAAAGAAGAGTTGATGCAATTTTTCACCAAGATGCGCGCTTCAATTAATCAGCAAGTAGAAAAAATGCCATCGCATGAAGAGTTTGTGCAGCAGTATTGCAAGGCTGATGCCTAATCAGCAGTAACAGTTTTAATAAAAACCTTTACCTTCGCGGAAGATGTTGTGTCACGAATAGACACGGAGCGACAAATATTATAATTTGTCGCGTTAAATTAACGTGAGGCGCTACCTTCCAAGTTTTGCGTGTATGGATTAAAGCAGGATACTCAAGGGGATTCCATGAAAAATTTGCTTATTGCCCTAGGGCTCACAATTATTGCACCGGTTTCGGTTAATGCTGCAATAAATCCGAATGAGGTTGAATTATTCAAATACGAAGTTTACCAGGGTGATATGAACAGTGATGGGAAGGTTGATTATTATTTCCACGGCAAACAGGTATTTGTTCCGATTGCCGGTGACATACTCATTCCCATCTTCCTGACCGCGCCGCAAAGTTTTTCTATCCAGGCTACCAGCGGCAATCTGTTTCTGGTCCCTTATGAAGTAACTTACAATGCAATGGAGATCCTAGCTTATGGCTTGATCCCCAGTGCAGCCAACTCATCCACATTGCAGGATGTATTGGCGAATGCCACCGTTGAAGCCAGCAACGCGGGCGAGAGCGAACTTCCTACCACCTATGCCAAGAAATTAAAATACGCTTATGACGAGCTTGGCCGCTTAACTTTTGTGGAAGATAGCCAGAACGGCAACCGGGATTACGATTACGACAAAGCTGGTAATCGGCTTCTTGTTTCAACCAGCGTTGCCAACGATGCAGTTGCAGAGCCGGGTTCTAACACATTGCCAGCTCCGACTGGCCTTGCAAAATCTCATATTGCTGATTGCGCTTGGAAAGCAACCTGGAGCGCAGTTTCCGGAGCTACCCAATACCTCGTTATTGACACTACAGGTGGCTCGCAGTCTGTGACTGCTACGCTCGCCTATATAAACTGCCCGACCGGTAATCCCACTGGTAATCAGCCCAAAAGTGTGCAAGCTTGCACATCTTCCACCTCTTGTGGCCCTGTAGCTATTTTTAATTAAGGAAATTCCATGTTAAGGATTTTAATAGAAAAATCTAATGTGCTTTTAGCGCGAGCCCTAATCCTATCGATCGGTCTTTCATTCGGGGCAGCTGGGACCTCTTTACCAGATCTGGCACCACCCAAAATTCAGTTGGTCGATGAGTTCGGGGTAAATGTGCACAGTGGGCAAGTTCAAAGCAGTCTCGAAACAGTTGCAATTGGCGGCGCTATGGGCTTGTCGCATAGTATTACGAACTACACCAATAATTTTTCTATCAGCGGCTACCGAGGATATCAAGATAAATTTTTTGCGCGGGGTGTTGTAACTGAACTTGATACGCGCCCCAGTACTTATAAAAATGTACTACGGGTGCATGATATTTCTGGTAGTGCAGATTTCCAGCCTATAGTTGGTGGTGTGCCTGTAAATATCGGGCCGGAGACTCCAACAAATTACATATATTCCGCTTTGGGTGATAAAAGACATAGTCTGGAGCGACGTAGTGACGGTGTGTATTGGACCAAGCCTGATGGCACGGTTGTTATATTCGAGGGTTCGATCACCGGCTCTGCTGGTCAAGTAGGGCAGATGAAGCAAATACGATATCCAAATGGTTTCACGATTTATGTGGATTATTTAAATAAACGGGTAACAACAAATACCGGTTTCGCTCTTAAATATATTCATCAATATGATCCAGCTGATTCGACCTTGGAGCCAGCAAAAGCAGCAATTCGCTATGATTCCGTAACACCAAGGGTTGAACCTGAAATCTGGGCCTCTCGCAACCCCAAATATGTGCAGGCTATTAATTCCAGTGTAGAAAACTGTCTGACATCAAACTGTGTAACTAATTGGCCTAAAGCCGAGTTCAAATGGCCTGCCGGTATGCCGAGGGCTATTTTCCTTGGCGATAGTACTTTCAGGGTTACGGATGCAACCGGTGGTGTAACGGAATATTATTTTCGCAGTTTTGACTTGGCTTATAACGGAACAAATCTTGTTGAGGGGTATTACCCATATCAGCGATACTCACCAAGGCTGATTGGTATTAAGCCGGCAGGAAGTAGCCAAAAGGTTTATCAATACACTTATAAAAACATTTTTGATACCCAGGCGAGCGACCACTCAACGTGGTTTACCTTATCCAGCGAAGCGGGACAAGTAACCACCGCTAAACGCTACGAGGATTCTTCGGGTTATACAATTGGTGATAACTATCAAGGCAGCGACATTCGAAACACCGCCAGTAGTTATATTCAAAGAGTGCTTCCCAAGCTTGACCAGTATCCCGGTGCTATAAATTCAGTAACCACACGTGAAGGTCAATGGAATTATGAGATAAGTTTCAGAAATTTTCCCACGCATTATGTAAAGTACTCCGGAATGGTTGAGGAGTTTGGCTACGATACACGCGGTAATATCAACTCACATAAACGGGGTGCCGTCACGGTAACGGCATCGTATCCGGCAAGCTGCAACACCACTAATTTTAAATATTGCAACAGCCCAACCTGGACACGCGATGGAAAAGGTAACCAGACGGATTATGTTTATCATGCTGATTCAGGGCAAGTCGAGAAGGTAACCTACCCTGCCAATAAAAATGGTATACGCGCAGAAACCCGTTATACCTACGAGCAAAAATACGCGAACTATTACACTGTTGGTGGCACAAAAACACAGGCCACTGTTCCTGTTTGGCTTAAAACCGCCGAAAAATATTGTATCAATAGTAATGCTTTAAATGGTGTCTGCGCAGGTAATGATGAGGTGGTTACTCGCTATGAATACCAGCATGACAATCTTTTACTTACAGGCATGACTGTCACCAATCCCCAAGGGACAACGCTACGAACCTGTTATCAGTATGATATTTACGGCAATCGCATTGGCGAAACCCAGCCCAAAGCCAATCTGACAAGTTGTAACTGACAAAGGACTATGAATATGAATAACAAAAACCTACCAAGATGGCATCATCGCGTATTTCTTTTCGTATCTATTTTTTTCTGTGGCTCGGTATTGGCTGCGCAAGCTGTCAGTAGGAGATAACCATGAATATTTCAGGAAAGAGCAAAAATTTTTTCGCAATGTGCAAAACCGTCTTGCTGGTAGCAATCTTCGCTAGTGGAGTTGTGCAGGCAGCACAGAGCGGAGGCCAACATAAAACAGCATATCGATATTCGCCAGCGGGATTGCAGCTTGGTGTCATCCAGCCAGATGCCGATGGCGATTTGCGCAATTTCGCGGCGCAACGATTTGTTTATGGGGATTCTGCTCGCCCTACGTTGGTTACCCAAATTGAGTCGGGTAACTTAATTAATTGGATGGACGATACCATTTCCCCTGCGCAGTGGACCGGTTTCACCGTATTTACCACACGTGGATTCGAATATGACCAATACGGCCGAAAAATAAAGGAATGGGTGAAAGGTACAAACGGCACTCTTGAAACCCTGACCCAATATTCATACAACGCCAAGGGCCTGGTGCAATGTAAAGCGCAACGCATGAACAAATCAGTTTATGGTTCACTGCCATCCGATGCGTGCGCGCAAAGTACACTTGGATCAGAGGGAAGGGACAGAATTACACGTTACACCTACGATGAGTTGGATCAGGTCTTGAAGGAAGAGCGTGGTGTGGGTACGACCTTAGCGCAAGCCTATGTAACTAATACGTACAACGGCCGCTTATTAGAAACGCAAACCGATGCCAAAGGTAATAAAACGGAATTGCACTACGATGCCCATGGTCGCCTGACCCATCGATATTATCCATCCAAAACGGTTATCGGTGAGGTTAACCCCGCCGATTACAACCAATACAGTTACGATGCCAATAACAACATTACGAAGGAGCGTAAACGTAATGGGGCCGAGATTAATTTCCATTACGATAGTAACAACCGGCTAATCTTGAAGGACTATGTTAACAATACCCATACAGCCGATATCTATTACAACTACGATTTGCGCGGCATCACCTTGCATTCGCGCTTTGACAGCGATGCCGGCGAAGGCATCATTAATAAAGTCGACGGCTTTGGCAACATTGTCCAAACCGATAACACAATGGGCGGGGTCACGCGCAGCCTTTATTACACTTATGACCTGAACAACAATCGCACACGCATCACCCATCCCGACAATGTTTGGTTCCAATACGGTTTTGATAATCGCAATCGCGTGAATCGTTTAAGCGAAGGCAGTACGCCAATGCTGGATGTTGTTTACAACAGCGCAGGCCGTCGCAGTGCCATTCTGCGTAACTACAATGCAAATGCAGGCACGGTCGCAACCCGGACAAGCTATCAATTCGACAATGCATTGCGATTGCGGAATTTGGTTCAGGATTTTTCCGGCACTAATCAGGATTTGACCAATACCTTCGTTTATAACCCTGCAAACCAGGTCACCCAGCTTATACAGAGCAATTCCTTGTACCTATATGCAGGCAATCAAAATCGCACAGGGACATATACCGTCAACGGACTAAACCAATACACCGCTGTCGGTAGCGAGATGATTAGCTACGATAACAACGGCAACCTCACTAATGATAACGGCGCACTCTATCAATACGATGATGAAAACCGGCTGCGCAGCACCAGCGGCACACTACCCGCCTCTACACTGAAATACGATCCATTGGGTCGTTTATATGAAGTCACCATCACCGGTGTCGTTACACGTTTCCTCTACGATGGCGACGCGCTGGTAGCGGAGTACAACAGCGCGGGCACACTCACGCGCCGTTACGTACATGGTGACCAGGTTGACGAACCCTGGGTGCAATACAACAGTGCCGCAACAGGTTCCGGTAATTGGCGGTATTTACACGCGGACCACCAGGGCAGCATTATCGCCCACAGCAACGCCAGCGGTTCGCAACTGGCGGCACTGGGTTATGATGCCTACGGCATTCCCGGATCGGCGAATAGCGATCGATTCGGTTTTACCGGGCAGGCGTGGTTAAAAGAGCTGGGCTTGTACCATTACAAGGCAAGGATGTATTCACCCAGGCTGGGAAGATTTTTGCAAACGGACCCGATTTTTTACGCAGACCAAATGAATATGTATGCGTATGTGGGAAATGATCCGGTGAATATGATCGACCCCACAGGAAAAAATACAGTTG
>CAMLKG010000033.1 GCA_946480695.1 uncultured Cellvibrio sp. | reverse complement strand
AAAAGTCCAACATGTATAAGTTAAAACTTTATTAAAAAAATTCAAGTTTTTTGCGTTAAATTGTCAATAAAAACGCGTTTTTTTTGAGATTTTTGGTAAAAAAATGCGTTTTTTCGATTTTAACGGAAAATTTTTTAAAAAAAGGTCACCTTTCGAAGGTAAAGGTCGATGTGATCCAACAAACAAAATTGCACATTTGCAAATGCAATTTGGTGTTGCTGTTTTGTTTTTTTCGTTTTGAGCTTTCCCTGATTAAATTCAAATTAGTCCATTTCTCGGTTGCGTGACCCAACTTTATTCTACCTTGAGATACCCGAATTTAATTTCGAAGCGCCGAAAGTAAACTTTTTTTCCGCGCATGGGTGGCAAAAATTGGATGGGTAGGGTGTCACAACAGGAGCGTGGACAAACTTTATTGAGCTGGATAAAGAATTGCGATGCAGGTTCAGCACGAATTCATAAAAGAAAGATTGGGTATGGTTCCGTGTCCCTGGAATTGGCAATCCGATGATTTGTAGAGTCGATTTAACTCCGGGAATTAAGAAAATGGCAATCCTGGTCATTCTTCGGTGTCTATTGAGCATGAATACCTGGGTTAGTGTAGTTTTGTCCCATCCGGGCTAATTCACGGAATGAATGTATTAATGGATTAGTGGGCAGTTATGAGAGTTCGGTTGCGTTTAAGTTGTGGAGTCCATCCATTGCAAAACGAATGCTGGTGGTATGGATAAGATTTACCTCGACATTTTGTTAGAAACTAAATTGTTATTGCGGGTTTGCCGCCCTAATCCCTGTTTGATGATGAATTAAATAGATTTGCTGGCCGGCCATGTTTGGGTTGCAACAATGCGATTGTGTTTGGAAGTAGTTTGTTAATCCGGTTTGCGTCTAATTGTTCAATCGCGGTAGTACGCCAAACTTGCTCATGGTTGGGTGGATGGATAACTTGCCCTTGGTCATGCATTCAGCTTTTAAGTTTTATAAAGCCTATCGGTGGTGAAGAGAATTTATTGTTTAGCGTTAGATACAAACATCATTACAGTGGATTAATTGGAATTTCGGAGCGCGCCTGCTCGTTTAATAACGGGTTCTGTGGCGATAAGTGAAAACGAGTTCAAAACAATAGTGTGACCATTGTGCTTCATCCCGGATGGGCAAGGTATTGCGAGTGGCGTATTGCCCTGAAATTGAGGTTGGAACAAGAATGAGATCTGGCGCAAGGACAAAGGACTGTTCCTTATGCCCCAGAGTGACGTTTTTTTGGCACATTATGATTTTATCGGCAGGAAAGCCTAACAAATGACCTCCCTGCCGGTACTCATATATTTCCTGTAAATTCCCTTATTAGACGCCAATAAAGGGTTGGTTTTTGCCAGACCAAAACTGCTAGAATTAGGTCCCTTAGTCCAATCTAACGATAATGTTCAAATAACACGAGGAGTACCCACAGTGAGCCGTAGAAAAAAAGGCCAAGCCGGTGATGATGGTAATGAGATTGACTTGACGCCAATGCTTGACGTGGTGTTCATCATGTTGATTTTCTTTATCGTGACTGCGTCTTTCGTTAAAGAAGCGGGTTTCAACCCTAACGTACCTGAGAAGAACGATAACCCGCCGCCGCCAGATGCAGACCCCAATATCCTGGTGCGGATTTCTGCTGATGACCAAATCTGGTTGTTGGAGAAAGAAGGTGAGCGTCGTGTGGATAGCCGCTCCGTTCGTTCGAATATTGAGCGCTTGCGTGCGGAGTTGCCGAAAGCGGCAGTTATTATCCAGGCCAGTGGTCGTGCAAGCACCGGGACTTACGTGGCAGTAGCTGATGCGGCGCGCGAAGCCAAAGCACCTAACGTTGTTTTGGTTCCTTCTGAGTAAGTGATCCGACAACAAAAAAGCCGCCTTGGAAACAAGGCGGCTTTTTTGTTGTGTGCAATATCGGAATGCTTAAAATTCATACTCCTGTCGAATGTATTTTTTGGGGAGTTTGCTGTGGCGGGTACGTTCTGCACTGAAGTGATCGTGCAATTTGTCTTGCATGAGTTGTGCAAAGTCCGGTTGTTTTAAGCGAATCAGGTGACGATGATCACCCGCTTCGATATAGACTTCATTAACGCCCATTAATTCTTCGTCCCAAATTACATCCAGACCGTAGGCTTCTCCCAATGCGGGTACTGCGCCTTCAACACAATCCTTAAAAATTTCTACTAATTCTTCCTCTTCTACCAGCTCCATATGGCGATCGAAAATCTGGTTCAGGGTATGGCGTAATATTTTGTTGCGTGTGGGGAGTACACAAAGGGTGTAATGGAAATCCTCATCGCGTAAGAGTACGCCTTTGGCCAGGCAATGATCGTCAATCTTGGCGACACGTGCTGTATTGTATGAACCCTCACAATATTCGTGTTCCAGCAGCGTGAACTCGACCTGTTTTGTTTTTAGATATTTTTCTACGGTGGCAGCAACACCCATACAAAATCTCCTGTGGCATAAGCGCAGAGAAAAAAGGGGTTAAACAGTCTTTAATGTTGCAAGGTAAGGTTAATGGGATGGTTAAATGCACGTTTATTGATTGTCGTGCTAACTTGAGTATAGAAAGGAAAAAAATAACGAACCGAGAGTTTTGGAATTAATCCGCGGCTATTAGATCGCTTGGTTTTTGCGGAGTGACATAAAACAAAAAAGCCGCAGTAATGCGGCTTTTTTGTGAGTATCGAAGGGGGGTTAGCCCAAGCTGGCAAGCTTTTGTTTTACCGAGGCCAGTTTTACGCAAGTAACGAATACTTCCATTGCCCCTACGACCTCCGGCACAGTCGGTACCGAGGGGGCGATGCGGATATTGCGATCTTCCGGATCCTTGCCATAGGGGTAGGTCGCACCGGCGGGGGTAAGTTTTACGCCCGCTTCGGCTGCCAGGCGAACAGTCTCTTTTGCGCAACCTACACGGGTGTCAAAAGAAACAAAGTACCCGCCGACAGGTTTTTCCCATGCTCCCAAGTCAGTTCCATCAAAGGCGCTGCCCAGCGCACTCAACACGGCTTCGAAACGGGGGTTCAGCAACTCGGCATGTTTTGCCATGTGTGCCATAAGTGCATCTTTGCTGGGCAGGAAACGGCTGTGGCGAATTTGATTTACCTTGTCCGGGCCAATGGTGCAGCTATTCAAAAACTTTTTGAAACCGGTAAGGTTTGCTGCGCTTGCCGCAACGAAAGCAACCCCGGAGCCGGCGTGGGTAATCTTTGAAGTAGAGGCAAATTGAATGACTGAATCTTCAGTGTTGTTACGACGGCAGGCTTCCAGGATGCTGGCCAGTTGCGGTGCGTTTGGAACCAGGTCGTGAACTGAATAAGCGTTATCCCAGAAGACGCGGAAATTGGCACTGGCGATTTGGCCAAGTTTTGCAATGCGCTCGACGGTTTCATCACTATAAACAACACCGGTCGGGTTGGAGTACTTGGGTACGCACCACATACCTTTGATGGATTTGTCCGCCTTAATCAATGATTCAACTACATCCATATCCGGACCTGTTGAGGTCATTGGAACGTTAATCATTCTAATGCCGAGCTGCTCACACACAGTGTAGTGACGGTCATAGCCGGGAACCGGGCAGAGGAATTTGACGTCGCCTTCATTTTTCCAGGCGCTGGCGGTGTCTTTCAAGCCGAATTGGTAAGCGGTCAACATTACCTGGAACATTAAGGTGAGGCTGGAATTTCCGCCAACCAATACATTGGCAGGCTCAACACCCATGATATGAGCACCCAATTGCTTGGCTTCCGGCAAACCATCCAAGCCACCGTAGTTACGGGTGTCGGTTCCATCTGCAGCGATGTAGTTGCCCTTGAGCAAACCATCCATTGCATCGGACAGGTTCAATTGCTCGGCGGAAGGCTTGCCACGAGTTAAATCCAGGTTGAGTTTTTTGGCGAGAATAGCCTGATATTGTTCGGTGAGTTGGCTTTCCCATTCGCGCAGTTGCGCAACAGATGCGTTGTCCAGTTGCAAGGTGATTACCTCATTTGGTTGGCGGGATTCTTTCGGTTAGCAGACTAAGGTGCGGCGCATTATACCTGTTAGCGCGCCGCTTGTTGTAGATGATCTGCTACAACAAGTTAGCGAATATTTTCCAGGATTAATGGCGGTACCGGGCAGTCCAGGCTGTCGGCGATGGCGCGGAAGAGTTCAGCTTCCACAATAGTGACGTGTTTATCCTGTAGGACACATTGGCTCATGGCTTTCAACAATTGTGGCTTTTGCAATGGCTTTAACCCGTTCAGTCGCTCAAGGGCTTTATCGAGATGGGCCAGTTGCACTTCGTTCCTGGGCGATAGCGCGAGGTCTGAAAATTTTAATTCTGATTGCGCACGTGTAAATGCGGCTTGCGCATCGGCCTCGGTTGTTGCCCCGGCATAAGCGAGAATGGATAACAGGATTCCACATTCATTTTTCAATTGATTCAAGCCGTGGCTGCGTTCAACCGATGGGGCAGGATAGGTGTTGTGCAGCACAATACGGTAGAGCGCCCATTCCATCAGGCTGATTCTTTTATCTGCGGTAATCAACGCATTCAGGCATTCCAGAAACAACTTATGTTGCCCTGTCGATAATTGTTTTAAGGCGGGGAAACAAAGTTCAAGTATCGGCAAGCGCAGCCTCGCTGTTAACCTTGAGCTTGAATTCATCACTTCGTGTAATTGTTGGAGTTCGTGTTCTTGTAAATATTCATCGAGCACTGCCATTTGTCGCCGGGCAATATTCTCGTTAGGGTCCAACAGCAATCCAAAGACAATGGCGCGAGCCCCAAAGCTTTCGTGCGCTGCGATTTTTAACGCTTCGGGAATTTCAGCGAGGCGGGCGCGGGCGTAGTCAACTTGTTTGAGCGAAGGTTGTGCAAGGTGACTCAAGGCGTGTTCTATATTGACGCTCGTTGCCATTGCTGATGCTCCTGCATTGGCATCGCTGAATGCGGAAACCGTTTCTTGTATTCCATCTGCGGTACCTGCATCTGAAGTCTTCCTTCTTTTATATACGCTCGTGGAAAATTCACCATCCCAATTCGGTTGGATACGCTTGATGCGCTCGTCCAGCGGTGGATGCGTCGACATTAATGTAAGGAACGATTTTACACCCTGGCCAAAATACATATGGCTGAATTCAGCGGCATGTTCGTTGCGCAATTCGGAGCCATAGGCGTTGCCGCCAATTTTTTTCAACGCACCGGCAATACCATCCGGATTACGGGTAAATTGCACAGCCGATGCATCTGCCAGGAATTCGCGTTGGCGGCTAACAGCGGCTTTGATCAGGTTGCCAAAAAATATTCCTGTGTACCCTATGACGAGTAAACCAAGTCCCAGGGCCAACAGCGCAGCGGGAGAATTGTCCTTGCTCGAACGGCTAGCGCTGCGATTGCCCGCCATACGGATAAGAAACTCGCCGATCAATCCAATAACCAGGATTCCATAGAGCAACGACACCAGCTTCATATTGATACGCATATCACCATGGAATACGTGGCTGAATTCATGGGCGATAACACCTTGCAATTCATCGCGCGATAAGTTCTGGATGCAGCCGCGTGTAATACCGATCACTGCATTCTGGGGATGGTAACCTGCGGCAAAGGCATTGATGCTTTCTTCTTCTATTAAATAGACTGGCGGTACGGCGGTGCCGGAGGCGATCGCCATTTCTTCAACGACATTTAAAATTTTACGCTCATCGGGATCGGTGGTATTGCCGGATAACAAACGGCCACCCATTGCTTCGGCGACAGACCTGCCACCTCCCCGCAATTGTACGAACCGAAATAAACTGCCTAACAGAACAACACTGCTTACACCAAGGGCAATCCACAAAAATGCTGTTGGACTGATTGCATTCATAATTCCTTGCCAGTGCGCCTGCGTTGAAGCGGGTTGATGCTCCTGGCTGAAGTAAGCCAGCACGGCAAATAACAATGTGGTGATTGCCACCAGTGAAAACACGGCCGCTATTAACAACAGGATCAAATAACGGGTATTGCGCCTGGCGCGATCCTGGTGTTCAAAAAAGTTCATAGGTGCAACCTGCGAAAATGGTGATTGCTATATATAAAGAAGAATGAGGAGGACAAAAAGTCTTCCTTCTATATATAGAAGGAAGACTTTTTAGCAAGTGAAGTCAGAACTGTACTTTTGGCGCGGCCTGGATTTCCGCACTATCGGCAAATACCAATAGGCTGGCATCTTCGCTGTGACCAAATGCACCGGCCAAAATAACGGGCGGAAAGCTTTGTTTGTAAGTGTTGTACTCAGTGACTGCGTCGTTAAATGCCTGGCGGGCGAAGGCGACTTTATTTTCTGTGCTGGTTAATTCTTCAGACACTTGCATCATATTTTGCGAAGCTTTCAAGTCTGGATAGGCTTCCATCACTACATTCAAACGCCCCATGGCGCTGGTTAATAAATTTTCCGCGCCGGCTAATTGGGTCATGGCCGCTGCGCTACCGGGGTTAGCCGCGGCTGCTTGCAAGCCATTCATCGCCTGGTTACGCGCACTGATTACCGCTTCCAACGTTTCGCGTTCGTGTTTGATATAGCCTTTAGCGGTTTCCACCAAATTCGGAATAAGGTCATAGCGACGTTTTAACTGTACTTCAATTTGTGAAAACGCATTTTGATAACGGTTTCTGAGGGCAACCAATTTGTTGTAAATCCCTATTACGTAGAACACCAGCAGGGCAATGATTACAAGCGTAACGATGGTAGAAATCATGATGTTTTCCTTTGCGTGTCAAAAGATGGCGAGTTGTAAGCTGCCGTTGCGCAAGAATACTAACAGGATAAGGTGAGATTTCCAGTGGCAAGGTTGACGTGGTGATAAACGTAAAAAGCGGGCGATAAGCGGCGGCGATTAATCCACGTATTCAAAAACCTTAACTACCTGTTGCACACCGTCACTGGTGCGCGCCACTTCAACGATCCGGTCAGCTTCATAGCGAGATACCAGCCCCATTAAGAAAACGGTTTGGGCTTCGGTAATAATGTGAACCCGGCGGCTTTGGATTCTGCTGGCAACCAGGCGTGATTTTATTTTGGTGGTAATCCAGGTATCCAGGCTTTGCGACCCAAAGCGCGCTACGGGGCCCACTTGTAATTCATTGTGCACCTGGCGAACAGAATTGATGGTTCCCACCGTATTACCCGCCAGTTGGCGTAATTGCTCGGTGGGAACTTGCCCGGTGAGCAATACCAAACCATTAAAACTATCGATATTGATGCGTGCATTTTCAAAGGCGGGGTCAGCTTTCAAGATGTTAACGCGCGCGTAGGTTTCCAGCCGATCATCATTTAATTTGGTACCCAGTGAACGCTTGTTATTATTGATCTGCACGGGTTCGCTCGTGGTTGCATGAATGACCCGCGCACAGCCGCTTAACTGGCTAACCATCAAACCCATTAAGGCGAGGGTTAGCAAAAAACGGAAATGTTTGCGAAGGTTCAGCATTAAAAGCCTCCAAACAATTGCTGGTCAATTAAATCACACAGGCAAAACACACTGAGTAAATGCACTTCGTGGATGCGGGGTTTGGTAAAAGATGGCACGCGAAGTTCAATATCCCCATGGTCCAATAACGCTGCAACATCCCCCCCGTCACCGGCAGTAAACGCGATTATTTGCATTTGTTTATCGTGCGCGGCACTGATGGCTTGTAATAAATTACTGGCTTTGCCGCTACTGGTAAGTAATACCAAAATATCACCCGGCTGGCCGAGTGCGCGAATTTGTTTTGCGAAAATATCATTAAAGCTGGAATCGCTGCCAATGGCTGTCTGGGTAGTGAAGTCGGAACCCAAGTTGAATGCGGGCAGGCTGGGGCGCTCCTGTTCGAAGCGATTAACCAGGCTGGCAGTGAAAATTTGTGCTTGTGCCGCGGAAATGCCGTTGCCGCAGGTCAACACTTTTTTTTCGTTCAAAAGCGCATGGACAATAAACTCGCACGCACGCACGATCAGTGGGGCGAGTTGTTCTCCCGAGTGCATTTTCGCTTCAATACTTTCGTGAAACAGGGTGATAACGCGTTGTTCCATGGGGTTCACTATAGTCAAAGTGTTAAATAAGGTGTGTGGTGGGCATCAAGTGCCAAAAGCGTTTCTTATCCACTGCACGGGCGGTGCCGTGCCGGTTTGGTCCAATGCTATCACATCAAATCGGCAGGCAATTTTGTCGTAGAGCTTTTGCTCTTGCAAAAAGCGCATGGCAGCTTTGATAATCTTTTGCTGCTTGCGATAGTCGACCGTTTCCAATGCGGGTGCAAAGCGCTTGTTGGTGCGCAAGCGCACCTCAACAAAGACCAGGATATTTCCCTTGGCATTTTTTTCCAGCATGATCAGATCAATCTCACCCAATTTGCAACGGTAATTGCGGGTGCGGGTCACCAGACCTTGTTGTTGCAGGAATTGTTCCGCGTAGAGTTCGGCTGTTGCGCCGATCACTGCACTGGTAACCAAATCGGGTATTGCAGCATCCTTGTTGCCGGGTTTCATGGCAGTTCCGTTTACTCCGTTACTCGTTAATATTGCAGCTCGTTTGCGTCGATGACCATGGGTAATGGTTGCGCCTCACCGTTGCGGAACCTGACCCATATTTGTTCGCGTTCGATGCGCCCATCGCCCAGCATATGCAAGGCACCGGTCACACCGAAGATCCTCATTTGCGGGACCTGTTCCAGTTGCGGCAAACGCGCGTAAAGGCGGAAAGCATCCGCACCCAACGCATGCAAACGGCCATACACAGCGGCGGATTTGGTGTATTGGGACACGGCTTTTTTCTCCGGGCTGCTAGTGTCAAACAACCAGGGCATGGTGTTAAAGCGAATGCCGTTTAAATCGCGGTCCGCTTTGGGATTAGGTTCACCGGAATAAACCTGGCTGGTGGAGTACACCGGAATTTTCCCGGCATAATGAAATGCGAAAGAGGGTTTTATCTGGCGTGCTTGCGCCGGGTCCGCAATTAAAAAAATCATGTCCACATCGCTGCGGCTACGCGGGGACGCTTCGAGTTTTACACCGAGTAATTCTTGCAATTCGCGCGCGCGAACCTGGCTTTGCTCAATCAGCATTGCGTCTTTTACTAATTGGGGATAGTTGCCGCCGCGCGTGAATTGGCTACGGTTAACCACTACGCCGCCGAGTTTTTCCCATTCATCGGTGAAGGCGCGTGCGCTGCGTTCGCTCCATTCTTGCCGGGGAATAATTATCATCGCCTGGCGATGTCCTTCCAAATAAGCCTGGCGCGCAACCTGGCGGGCTTCATCTTCCACCGCCAGGCCAAATTGATAGAATCCCCGCAAAGGTTCCGCAGGCGGTGCATCGGGATAATTCAGCGCCAGCACCGGTACTTCCAGCGATGGCATTAAACTGAGCTCGGTTACTTTTTCTTTATCAATAGGGCCAATCACCAAGTCCGCACCATCGGCAACCGCTTGTTGATAGGCCGCAATGACGTCGGCACTACTGTCATATTTGCGCACTTCCGGTGTCTGGCGACCGTTGCTTAACGCTTGGTAATAAGCAGCGAAAAACCCGTCACTTACCGCTTCGCTGGCTTCGGCCAGTTTGCCTTGCATAGGTAATAACAGCGCGATTTGCCGGGGTTGCTGATCAATCAGGCTTTGCAACAAGCGCAAATCATTGGGTAAGTTATCGTGCGCCGGATGCTGGCGCCATTCACGCAGCCAGCGTTGTAATTCCTCACGCTGTTGCTCTAAATCGATTTGATTGTTTTTGCTGATGGCCGCAAGGTTATACCAACCGCGCGCAGCTTCACCGTATTCGGTTTTTGCAAGTTGTTGTAATTCAGCGTAGGGAATACCCATCAGGTTTTGCCAGATGGCATCCTGGTTTGCTTGTCGTTGTTCTTTGTTATTTATCAGTGCCGCCAGTTGGATTCGCTCATTCACACTCTGTTGCGCTTCGCCGAGCAGTGCAAAAACCTGTGCGCGCTTTTCGCGTAACGCTATTTCTGTGGTGGGTTCCATGGCTTGCCATTGTTGTTCCAGGCGCGGCTTGGTTAGAATGCCGTGCGCTAGAAAATTGGAGCCTTCGTGCAACGCAAGGGTACTCAGTACATCAGTGTACTTAACATAAGCCTGATCCGGTAATTCGTCCGGGTTCATCTCGGAAACCAAATCGCGCGCTTGGGTGAATTTATTGTTATCCACATACACCTGCGCCGCTTGCAGAACCAGGCTTTCCCGTTCGGGTGACTGGCTTTGGCTCGCCAGTTCCAGTAATTGGCTGGCACTGGGGCCTTTGGGCTGGGTTTTGGTGGCAGTCGCCTTTTTTGTAGGTTGGGTAGGGTTACTTCCACAACCGCTCAAGGTAAATACCAGGGCGGATGACAGCAAACCGGCAGCGGTATATTTCAGGAATTTGCGCACAAAAGGCCGTATCGGCATGAAAACCTCGGTGAAAACCATCATAAATCAACAGAGCCAAGCCTTTCGGCCAGCTCCCTTTTCCGGAAAGCGGTATGTCAACAATAGCCTCAAACCAGGGCATTTTATATGTCGTGGCCACACCCATCGGCAATTTGGGCGATATGGTACCGCGAGCGGTGGAAACTCTACAAACAGTAGCCTTGATCGCCGCGGAAGATACGCGACACAGTTCCCGCTTGCTGGCCCATTTCAATATAAAAACCCCCTGCATTGCCTACCATGACCATAGCGATGAAACGCGGGTAGACCAACTTATCGCTAAATTATGTGCTGGTGATTCCATCGCACTTATTTCAGACGCGGGTACGCCGCTGGTATCTGACCCCGGGTACCGGTTGGTTCGCAGTGCGCGCCATGCGGGTATCCAGGTGATACCCATACCGGGCGCCTGCGCCATGATCGCCGCACTTAGCGCGGCGGGTTTACCCTCGGACCGCTTCGCCTTCGAAGGTTTCCTGCCGGCAAAACAAGCTGCCCGCTGCGCCCAGCTGCAATCGCTGGCGGCGGATCCACGCACCCTGGTTTTCTACGAAGCGCCACATCGCGTTCTCGAAACACTGCAAGACATGCGCGATATTTTCGGCCCTGAACGCGAAGTGGTTATGGCTCGCGAATTGACCAAAACCTTTGAAACCATCCGGGGCGATAAAGTCGGCGAATTGGTCCAATGGGTGGACGCTGACAGCAATCAACAGCGCGGCGAAATCGTGCTGCTTGTCCATAGCGCCCCCAAGGCCGACAATGGGGCCATGACGCCCGAGCAAATACACATCATGAAAATATTGTTGGAAGAATTATCGGTGAAACAGGCAGCGAGTATCGGTGCGAAACTGACAGGGTTAAAGAAGAATTTCCTTTACGATTGGGCGTTGCAAGCTGGTGAATCCTGAGTCATTTTTTGTTGGCTTTGTATCGGTAAAGCATTGATTAAAATTAATTTGCATTTGGCAACGTTAAAAGCTTGGGGAAAAAGTATTGTCCGAATCAAGGCGGCTATAGCCGCCTTGTTTTTATACTTGTTTATAAAGATTGCGATCCATTCTGCCCAATGGCAGAAAAATCGTTGAAAATTCAAACGTCCTCTCTTGGACGAAGTGTAGATTTTTTTAATCCGATCACTATTAACCCCGCGATCAGGAGCAGCAATGTTGACGGCTCCGGAACATTTACTTCCATTCTTTTAAGGGAATCTATCCTGAAATAATATTCATGGCCTATACCCGAGTCAGTGTAGTGATAGACATAGCCATAGTTATCATGGTTGGCAAATTCAGGCTTGATCATAACCTCGTCATAGTTAGCGCTGCTGGTCAGCCAAAGCGCATTGTCATCTGTTGCGCGGAGTGACAAGGATGCGTGTTTGCGCGGATAGGTCAGGTGGTTGTTATACGAACGTTGCGCATAGAAACTGCTGTCACCATACAAATAGGATTGATGGGCCAGGTTTGTATAGGCATCGTCCCCTTCCGCTAATGGCGCCGGTGTTACCGGTTCTGAATCGGAAATATCCAGGAAAGTCCCATCGGGATTCTTTACCAGGAATGACATCCAGTTAGCGTAGGGATAATCAACGTTCTTACTATATTGGGAATAACCAGGGCCGTTATAGGGGCTCGCTGCCAGCTCCGGCAAATCCATCGTCAAGGTTCCGGTTACTTGCTGTCCGTTCCAGTCAGGGTGTGTCGTAAATAAAGTCTGGTCGATTTTTGAAATCAATACGGTATCGCTGATTGTGCCGGTAAATTCAAACGTCAATGGCAAAGCCCAGCTGGAAAATGGATACGACAGTAAAGTTAACGCCGCTAATTGTTTTAAAAAATGTTTGATCATCTAAAACGCTCCTGAAATGTCATTAACAGAAATGGTTTTAATTAACAGGGGTATGAGACGAGCAAGAATTACACCATCCCGTAATAGATTGTTTTGACAAGGGATTTATCTGGCGGCGCATAAATGCGTAAAGAATCCTGACGGGGAAAAATTTATTGGGATGTATTTCAGGTCCCGCAACAAAGCCATGCCGTGAGGAAAATAATACTCCTATGGACCCCGGTGAGCTTTATGTGGTGCACAAAACACCAAACCGGGTTGGGCATGGCTGCCTAACCTACGGCAATCTCAAACTAATAAAAATTCAAGGTCGGGAATTGCCCTGGAGGGGGTTAGCTCAATAATTTCTGCGCTGACGATTCCCTCAATGACAAAAGGATCTGTGTTGATAAATTCTTGCAAATCCACTCGTGAGACATCGTTAGCGATTATGCCGCCACCGGATTTTTCCTGAAGGCTTCCTGCAAGGAGAAAAATACCTTTGTCAAACCCGTATTTCAGCCAGGCTTTATGGTCGTCCATAAATTTACCGGCACTTTCCCGATTATCAGAAAACTTGAGCAACACTATAAACATTTCTTTCTCCATCATTAATTGTATATGAACGATTCTAGGTGCAACCTTCAACCCATTTGTAAAGCAGGTTAACTTCATGGTTAATAAATTTAGTGTCCGCAATGGTGCTTGCCATTACAGCAATGCCTTGGCTGCGGGCCAATAAATGCATAGCTAAAGTATCCGCATTCGATTTGCAACCAAGTAACATAAATTGGCGGCGAAGCCAGTGTTTAAACAGGAGAAAGATTTCATTTGCATGCTCCTGTGAGGCGTGATTAAGTTTCGCAAGTTCTACGCATAAACTTCCGACCGGGCAGCCATGCTGCATGATCCTGGTTTGGTTCACTATAAGGATATTGATAAAGCTTTTAATCCGGTCCAAGGGATTTTTTGCCTGTTGCTCCCATTGTTCCAGCATCTCTTTAGTACGATCAAAACGCATGGAAATTACAGCCGCTAAAATGTCGTCTTTCGTTTTAAAGTGATGGTAGAAATTGCCGCGCGAGATCCCGACGGCACCAGCAATATCAGCAAATGAAGTATGGTCATATCCGCAGTGATAGAAGAGTTTATCGGCTTCTACAATAATATTTTGTCTCGTAGCGTTTTCCGCCATACAGGTACCGGATTGATAAATTTCTGAGTAGGTCAATTGTCCTAATCGAGGGTAGGGTAATTGGCTTGGGGTGTCAACGCCGGGTAAACCTGACGCTATTAAAAAAATATTAATATGGAATGCATGGTTAATAGTAATTACCAGGATTGCAAATCCCATTCATGCAATGGTCCAAAAACCCATAAATTTTACTCATTGCTTGACATGCAGGTATTTGCCTGCATAATTGCATTATTGACCTGATACCTGGAAAACGAAATTGCAAGACGCTGACAAAGTGTTTAAGGCCTTGGCTGACCCCAACCGCAGGAAACTGCTCGATGTGCTTTGTTTTGAAAATGGCCAAACACTCGGGGCGCTCTGTGAGCACCTCGATATGGCCAGGCAATCTGTCACACAACATCTGGAAATTCTCGAATCGGCAAATTTGGTGAGCACTGTGAGGCGTGGCCGCGAGAAATTGCATTTCATTAACCCTGTTCCGATTCACGAGGTATACGAACGATGGATCAGGAAATTCGAACAACAGCGCCTAAGCCTTTTACATGACCTTAAGGCACAACTTGAAGGAGAGAAATGATGAGTAAACCTGACTATGTATACGTCACCTATATTGCGACTACTCCACAAAAGTTATGGCAGGCCCTGGTTGATACGGAGATAACGCGCAAATATTGGTTTGAGCACATCAATGTATCGGATTGGAAAATAGGTTCGCGATGGGAGCACCAGCGCACCGACGAGATGCAAACGCTCGATGTTATCGGGAGGGTTGTCGAAACCGATCCGCCAAATCGTCTGGTTGTCACATGGGCAAGGCCAAAGGATTTCGAGGACGATACGAAGCACGCGCGCCTGACATTTGATATAGCGCCGCACAGTGATGGATTGGTGCGCCTGACGATCACCCATGAGGAACTCGATCCTGAAATGCTCAAGGCGATATCAGGTGGTTGGCCAAAAGTCCTTTCGAACCTTAAGACATTTTTAGAAACAGGTCGCGTGCTTCAATTTTGAGTCATTTGAAGCGCGTAACTTCAATGGAGAAAAAATCGTGTGTAAACGTTATACGGGTGGATGCGCATGTGGCGCGATACGATATGAAATCAATGGTGAGCCGATATTCGCGAACCATTGCCAATGCCGCGACTGCCAACGCATGAGCGGTACAGGTCACGGTTCCTATTTAACCTTTCCATCGCGGGCAGCCGTGAACCTAAACGGCGAAGCGTCGCATTGGAATAGGGCCAGCGACACTGGCAATATAAAAACCAATGGCTTTTGCCCCACTTGCGGTTCACCTGTGTATTTAACCTTTGCGAATACGCCGGAATTTTTTACCGTTCACGCTGCCAGCCTTGATGATCCGGACCGATTCAATCCTCAAGTATTAACTTATAGCGGGCGAGGTTATGCGTGGGATCGCATCGATCCTGAGCTTGCTAAATTTAAAAAAATGCCGACGCAATAATTACGCGTGTACTGTAAACGGCCGCTACTGCCATTTTATTCCTGGTTATGCTGCCAGTAGAGTGTGAGCGAAGATTGCGCTAGCCCCATAATTAGGTGTTGTTTATGGGTAAGACCCAAAGAGAGAAGAAATGCATAATAATATTTTAATGGATCAACAAGAATTGTTTATTTTCAGTATTACGTATTATTCATTAAAAAGGGGGCTGCCGCTTCAATCGAAGTGGTAGGTAATTCAGGTTTGGAACTTAAAAAATACGGGGTTGATTACACTTCACCCCAAAGGTATCGAGAATCTGGGGGAAATTTTGGTTCCCGGTGTGGTATTAATAAGAAAATTATTGTGAATGCCATCATATCAGAAGCTGGAATAGTGAATGATATCGATATTGCAGGGGACGAGTTGGGAGAAAATTGCATCAAATCCCAAGAAAAAGCGTTTAAAGGTCAAAAGTTCATTCCTGCTTTTTACAAAGGAGAAGCTGTTTCTTCTTTTTATTCTGAACGTATATTTAATGTTATGAGACAGCAATGATATAACAAGGAGTGGTTATGGGCAGTACCAGAATTCCCATTCAAAAGCTGTCGCTAGCTTCCCAGTCAATGTCTTCTTTGGCCTAAGAATTCACCAATCCATGCAACGAATTCCTCATTAAGAACTAACAAAACCAAAAAATCTCCACAGCCAAACTGTGGAGATTTTTTTTAACTAATGCGCCGAATTAAAATCCTTTGTGCTTGCTCACCCAGGGTGATTGGCATAACCGGCAATTATTTCCCATAAACATGCCTTGGCCCGAGGCCGTCACATCACCTTTTAACATCCAGTTTAACCAGCCTACCGAAACGATTCCGAATTCGCCGCCGTTATCCTGGAAGTAGGCATCGCCGTGGCCTTGCGGGTAATTGGCGTGATACACCGGAACGTTATTTACTTCGCTGTATTCCTGTAATCCCGGGTTGTAGGCAACATCGCGCGAGTCGCCGTTAAAAATGGCGATTGGGGAATGGAAGCGCGGATAGTAACTAAACCGGTCACCGTAAATACCAAGGCCGCTGTTGAGTGCGACTGCTGTATCCACGCGTGGATCCACAGCGGCGAAGTGCGCCATACCGCCACCACATGACCAGCCCATAGTCGCAATTTTTTCGACATTGAGTTTGCCGTAATACTGGCTGCACTTGCGGCTGTTTTCTTTAACGGCCCAATCGATGGCTTTAACCAATTCGGTTTCATGCTGGTCGTTGGAACCGGAACCGAAAGGCCCGCCGTTAGCGATAACCAGGTAACCGTTGGAGGCAATTTGCAAGAGGAAATCCGCTTGCTCTGTGCCCACGTTTGAGCACGCACCATTTCCCCACACCACAATCGGGATATTGTTGGCGCGGCTCAGGTCCGGGCGGTAAATGGTGTGATTAGGCAAAGTTTGGGTTGCGTGTTCGATGGCGTAACCAAAAGCGCCCGAGGGCGGGTTTTTCTGCTCTTGCCTTGTTACTGCCCGGTTGTAGTCGATGGCTGTCGGTGTCTGGCGATCAGCGTCCGTACATTCGGGTTCGTTTGCCCCAGTGAAAGTTCCGCCGTCGCTGGAATAAATTGCGAAACCGCTGATGGTGGCATTGTTGATAATTGAAGTGAGGTTGATGGTCAGCTTGCCATCGGTAACCGCGATATTGTTGACACGTTGATCGTAAGCACTGTCATGGCCCGCCACACTGAATAAATCAAAATCGGAAAGTACCGTTTGGCCTTCAATACTCAAGTTGAAAGATCGTGCGCCCGCCGCGTTGTGGTACAACTCGGCAAAATGCAGAACCACGTTATAGGTTGCGTTGCTGACCGGGATTTCATAGCTGTAAGTACCGTAACGCTCGGATTGGTACAACGCATCTTCCGTCACACCGGCAATGCCGTCGCTGACAGTTTGGGTGGTACCACCGGAGGCAAAACGATCTGCTTGATACACAACACCATTCAAGGTAGCGGCCGATGAGTTTCCGGCGTTAACTGCGTATACAAACGTTTCCGCCGCTGCCGAACTGCTGGAGCTGGATAAGCGACTCGAACTGGATGCGCTGGTCATGGTTGAGGAGCTGCTGGCACTGGATGAAATAACGGTGCTGGATGAACTTCTCGCGGAGCTGGGTGTGCTACACACAAGGCCGCCTAAATTGGTTGGCTGACTGTTACACGTTGAGTTGCTGATGCAGCTTTTGGAATTTTCCCAACCCCAACCGCTCTGGGTGTTTACGCAGCTTGGGTACACAGTGCCATACCAGTTACATTGGCATTGGCCCGCGTTGCTGCTGGTGGTAGCGGCACTGCTGGCGATGCTGCTGCTAGCGCGACTACTACTGGTGGTTGTAGTAATACTGCTAATGGTTCCGGTGCTGCTGGTAACACCACCGCAATTACCACTGAAACAATCGGTGGTAGAACCGAATCCAATCACACCATTGCAATGCATCATTTCGCTATTGCCACCGCCGCCACAGGAACCGTTGGCGTAGAGTGCGGTGTTGTAAGTCATATCCTCAGCCTGGCGGGTTTCTCCATTTACCTGGATATAATCCACCTGGACATCGCGGCTCCCGGAATCATTGTCGTACTCGATATTGATATCCCCCGCCGCCGTGCCGGTGTAAACATAATTCTGGTAGCTGGTGCCCAATGTCCAGCTTCCAACATTTACACCACCCACTTTGAGGTAAATATGTTCCGATCCGGTCACACCGCGAGCGCGTACGGTAATACCGCCCGAACCAATACTGGTGACGGTGCTGCTGATACTGGAAGAATTATTGGTTAGGCTGCTGCTTCCGCCGTTAATGGGGCCTTCGCTAACCGTCAGGTCGGAATTACCGCTGCTTTGATAACCTTCTGTGGCCAATATTTGGTAGTCATGGTTACCCAGGCTTAAACCTTTGCTCGCCCAAAAATTTGCATGGTTGGCAAAGGTAATGGTGCCAGAGATATTGCCAAATCCTTTTTTGGGATTCCTGACACTGAAATATTGGTAAAAGGTGGTGTTGCCATCGATAGAGGGTTGGTTAACACGTTGGCAGCGGCGAACGTTATAAGTGGCACCATCACTTTGGAAGCTGCCGTAATCAGTTCCGCCGGAACAGCTTGCGGGATTGTAGGATCCATAACTTTCAATAACGTAATATTCGATTAATGGGCTTCTCGTCCAGCCATAAAGTGCAACATAGGTGTTTTGGCTGTTGCTGCCACCGTAATACCCGCTGTAACTAATTGTCCTTGATCTGTTGCCAGGCTTCCATCCTTTACCGCCCACCCAGTTATTGGTGCTGTTATTCCATTGCGAGGCGTAACGGCCGCCCGCGTGCAACGTCATGGTTGCACTACCGGAATCCTTCCAGAATGAATAAAAAAATCCGTTGTTGGTCCCGGTGGAATTGCTGCTCAGTGTTTGCGAATTTACCGATGTTGCACACAAAGCTGCGAGGCCCAGGGGTGCCAGGCCGATCAATTTTTTTAACGTAGCCAGTTTCATTGGAGCTTACCTCCATAGGAATGAATCGATTTACATTGCGCGATATTGAGTTTCATTATTTATCTCCGAATAGCTTCGCTCGATAACGAATGGAAGCCATGTGTTGATGCATCCTGCTCATTGCGGGCAGGCGTTTTAAGCGAGGGTCGGACTAATGCTTGGTATAGGACCAATTGGAAAAATTGGTGTTGATGACTTGGCTCGACCAGCAGCCATTTTAGATATTATATGTTTATATGGATATTGAGATTTCTAATCCAAAAAGCCATTTAGCAAACTGGTTCTAGAAATTGGAGGCCTTAACTTTTTTTTTATGACGTGGTTCTCTTATTTATCCGCCAGGTGGGGTTAAATAATTTTGCGGAGAGAAAAAAATTTATATTTAAAATTTTTGGTGGGTATTTGTGTTTTGAAATATAAAATATTTTTTGCAGGTGTGGTTTTGTTGACCACATTGGCGCAGCCGCCACATGGCGCATTGATGTTCGCTATTTAAAAGCGAACATCAATGGCTGTAATAAACAATCAGGATTTAAGGAATCCATTTACATCAAGCCAATGCATAAATGCATCAAACCATTTGTTACTGGTACGATCCGGATTGCCTAAGCCGAAGCCGTGCCCGCCGTTTTGATACAAATGGAATTCCACAGGAATTTTTGCGTCATACCAGGACTTGATCAATCCGAATTCACCGTGAAACAGGAAATCATCGACAGCAATCGCAGCAAACATTGGCGGTGCATCCTTCGGTACTTCAACAGCATCCATACCGCCGTAAATCGGCGCTATAAAAGCCAGGTCAACTTTTTTCGATTGGAGTGTAGTTGCCATCGTCAGGCCCGCTCCGGCGGAAAAACCCATCATGCCGATCTTTTTCATATCAACATTCCATTCTTTCGCGCGACTATTGATAAGCGCGTAGGCTGCTTCCACATCTTCCAATTGATTGGACAGGTCCCAGCGCGGTCTTTTCGGTGGGGTTTTTTTATCATCCGCAGGTTTTGCCGCATCCGCAAAACGCTGATTCATTTGCGTTTCAAACGCCTCAAGTGTCCCTGCGGTAGGTTGTAGCCGATATTTGAGTACAAACGCATTAATGCCGCGAGCCGCGAGGGCTTCCGCAACCTCCCAGCCTTCGTTACCCATTGAAAGCCACATGAATCCGCCCCCTGGTGCAACTATTACACTGGTGCCATTTGCCTTTTTGGGATCAGCGAGGAATGGTGTTAGTGTTGCCTGTGAAATATTTCTCGCCATGGGGTCGCCCCACTGGCGGAACCAGGATTCTTTTTCCGGCTGGTTATCGACATCGCCAGTATTTAATGGAATGGCGTTTAGTTCTTTGGGCGCGTCCATGGGATACATTTTTCCATCCTGTGCGGATGCCGCTACGCTAGCTAACCAAATCAGCCCTAAAGCGATTAGCTTGAAAAAAATATTCAATTGCCGATGCATAATTTTCTCCGAATAAAATGTTTTTTTTGCAAAACTTTACCCGCCATGATCGAGAGATATTCAGTCACATGTTGAGTGTGTTGATAGAACTTGCGCAAAATCGACCCGTTTTCCAGTTAACTACGCCTCGATTTTTTTGCGCAACGCATGGGGTTGCATTGCCTTTATATTTATAAGTGAAACCTTTCTGGTTGTGCACCGGTGTAGCTATTCGGTGCGCGTTAATTATGAATAAAATATATTATATTACAAGTTTTAATCAAAAATACGGCAGGAATAGTTTGGGACCAGGGGAGAATATTCGTTGCCCACATCAAATACGATGTTTGCATGAATAAATATGATTTGATCACCCTGGGCGGTGCTGTTGAGTTACCTGCCATAACATGTTAACGACTTCTCATCCAGTCCCCTCAATTTCCAAGTCCCGTTATTTCCGCGAAAACGCGACCCTATATTCCCGCTGTTTTACAAAAGTGGGACAAAACGCGAAGGTTTTTTTTTGTAAATTCCCCTTGCTTGAGCGGTCAGATAAATATCCATAACCAACATCCACAATAAACATAAGGAGTTAACCATGTTTAACAATCGATTCATGTCCCTCTTCCTTGCTGCATTGTCCATTGTGTTTTTCAATACCGGTTACGCCCTCGCCAAACCCTATAAGGGCGCTGAAATTTACAGCGCAGACTCTACAAAATATGGCCGTTACGTTATGCGGATGCGGATGGCGGAAGGTAGCGGAGTCCTTTCCACTTTTTTTACTTACAAAAATGGTTCTGAAGTATCGGGCGCATTGTGGGAAGAAATAGATATTGAGGTGTTAGGGAAGAACGACGCCTACCAGATGCAAAGCAACATCATTATTGGCCCGCCGCGGCAAACGACTGAAGGCCTGCATACGGCGGCCCAGTCCCTTGCAGACGATTACCATACTTATGTGCTGGAATGGACCCCGGAGTATGTCGCATGGTTTATCGACGGCCAGCAGGTCAGGAAAATCACCGGTGGGAATTTTGTTAGCAGCCTTATTAATCCCCAGAGTATGCGTTTTAACATTTGGGCATCTACCAGCGAATCCTGGGTGGGTGCATTTAACTCATCAATCTTGCCGGTTTATCAATTTGTAAATTACATGGAGTATTACGCTTACAATTCCACTACCAAAACGTTCACTTTCTCCTGGCGTGATGATTTTAATAGTTTCGATAGCAATCGTTGGAGCAAGGCGGATTGGACATTTGATGGGAATTATGTGGACTTTGATCCTGCCAATGTCGTTATACAAAATGGAACCTTAATACTTGCGCTCACAACGGAGAATGCCAAAGGTTTTTCCGGTACGGTTCCTGTGGATGGCAATGCCAGCAGTCGATCCAGCAGCAGCGTAACGTCCATTGGTGTATCGAGTAGCAGCGCAATTTCCAGTGTGAGAAGTTCGGCAAGTTCATCCATTGTGCCGGGCAGTTCCAGTGCAAGCGGCGGACAGTGTAATTGGTACGGTACGCTTTATCCGCTTTGCGTTAACACCAGTAATGGTTGGGGTTATGAAAATAACAGGAGTTGTATTTCGCGCACCACATGTGCCGCACAACCATCGCCATTCGGAATTGTAGGCGCATCCAGTTCCGGTACTTCCAGTTCAGTGGCGTTCAGTTCACGCGTCTCCAGTTCAGTTGCCTCCAGCCAGGCATCCATGAGTGTGCAATCTTCCAGCGCAAGTTCAATAAATCCCGGCGGTTTGCATTGCACTGCAACGGTAGTCAACAATTGGGGTAGTGGGTATCAACTGGATGTCACTATTACCAATAGCGGCGCGACAACAGTGAATGGTTGGAGTGTGACTTTAGCTTTCAGTGAGAACCCACAGCGTACCGGTGGCTGGAACGCGACAATCAGTGGATCAGGTAACCTGGTGACGGCGAGCAATGTGAGCTGGAATGGCACAATTACGCCCGGTCGATCAGTTAGCTTTGGCCTGCAAGGGAATCACGACGGCAGCTTTGTTACGCCTGTTTGCAGGGTTAATTAAACAAATGGTGCCTGCGGTTTAGCCATTACGTGTTGTTGTAGCGCAAGGGCTAAACTGCAGGAGTGTAATCCTTTTTAATTGTTTTAATCGATAATTTGCGAAATTCCGTGGGTGAGATACCCACAAGGCGGCTAAAAAAGCGATGGAAGGCGGACTTGCTGTTGAAGCCTGCCTGAGCATAAATTTCATTGATAGGTACGTTGAGGAATTGTGAGTCCGACAACAATCTTTTCGCCTCGTTAATTCGATAGAGGTTAATGTACTCATTAAAATTTGTATGGAAATGTTGATTAATAAGCGCTGAAACTTCTCGATAGGGGACGTTAATGTGCTCTGCCAGGCGTTCGATATTCAAACGCGGATTCAGGAATAATTTTTCTACTTCCATGCAATGGGTAATTTTTTCAATAATAAGGTTATCGATATTTCTTTCGGGGAGTAATTCACGCGTTTCCAGGTTAGCTGACAATTGTTTGTTGGCTTGCACCAGGCCATAGACGAATAATCCGCTGATGAGTCCTGACGTTATATAGTTATCCACAATGCCGAATTTGTCGGCAATAGATACATTGGCGTAAATCCCAATCAAGTGAGCCCCCAGGGACCAGCTCCAATTGAGCAAGGCGCCCCAGGCCAGGATTGCCAGCCAGGTGAAACCATGGGATGAAAAGCTTGAATATTGGCTTTTGTAACACCCGCCGCAGTAATGCACTTTATGCACAGCCATGATGGCATAAATTATCGGGATTATTTTGACGGAGTGCCATTCATGCAAGGATAGTGATCTGGTTAATTTGTCGCTATCGTGCAAATACAATGGAATCTTATCTGTATTGCCGTCGGTAATTGAAAGCAGCAAAAAATAAATAATGATAGGAGCCAAATGGATAAAGTCTGTAGGCCACAGCCGATAATCTGGCGTGGTAACAGAAGAAATATACCCATAGAGCAGGGGGCCTTTTAACAAAAGCGAGCCAAATAGCACATAGGGAACAATGTAGCTATCCACTAACGGGTTTATTTGTATGGCGGGTTGCCAAAACATCAACACGGAACCCACGCCCACGGCAATATCAATTAAAAAGATAATCAAAAAATATTTTGCTATTTTATTTTTGTTGGGATAAAAAAACTGGAAAACCGCGAGCAATAAACATATTGCTATAGTGATGAATAGCACTACATCATGAATATTAAATATTGATAATTTCATGTGGAAGTACTCTAAATGACCTTGAGGCTAATTTTTTTGGCGATGCTGTTTTTTTGATTGCCTGAGTGAGAGACTTAAGCTATTGAAAACCGGGTGTTGCCATGCTTAACGCATATTGACTTTAATTGTTTAATACTTTAACGAAGCACTTATTTTTATAGTCTTTGTATTGTTACTTGAAATATTGTTACTTAAACAGGCTGGGATGGTTCTTTTTAGCCAGGTTTGCATATATCCCAAGGGTACTGGCCATTTCACAAATGGCTTTGATTGACTTTTCAGGTGCGCCTGATAGTAGACCATCAATGACTTTCCTGTAAAGCCTGGCGATGGATATATAATCTCCGCGGCGTTCAACTGATAATCTAAGCGTCCTATCAATATTCAGTTTTTCTTTAAAAATAATTTTATTGAGTCGCGGAAATCCGTTTAATCCGGATAAAGTCAGGTAAAAATGATGATCAACTTTGAAGAAATCCAAATCGGAAAAGCTGGCGCCACTTTCTATGGTTAATAAACTCTCCCTGAGTTGCGATATGGTTAACTCTTCTTCAATATGCTGTGAATGCACATCCTTGACTACCGCAATTAATATCGACCTTATTATAAAAATGGAGTCCAAAATATTGCCCAGTTCCAGCTTGCAGATGGTGGTGCACCTTTGGGGAATGATTTGAATCAGGTTGTCTTGCGCCAGTCGGCTAAAGGCCTCCCGCACCTTGGCCCTTGGTGTGCCTAGCTCTTTGGCTAGGTCCATTTCAGAAAAATTACTACCTGGTGCATATTCCATCGATGCTATTTTGATTTTTATGAAATCATAAATGGATGTGCTTAGCATTTGATTACCAGATGGGTTGTGTATCGCTAAAATGACGTCAGAAAATCAAAGTGCGCTGAAAAAACAGCGGCACGGTAATAAAACCGGTGATTTATCAATGTTGGCAATCTGCCTTGTGGTCAATATTACCATAATAAAAACATACAATATTTTTTTTGGGGTTTCAACCAATTAACGGAATAAATAAGATAAACCGATGAACTAGTATGTTAGTAATATCAGGATGAGTTTCGATTACATTTTTAAATCAATCGTTAGTTATTTCTGGATTTTAGATGTTTTATTGCAATCCATTCATTGAATTAAATTTTTGTTCAGTGTTGCGATAATTTTTCTAAAGGTAAGGTAGTGAGTAATTGCTGGGAAGCCATAATTATTTTGGAAAACCAGCAATAAACCTATCAGGGTGTTTTTAGATTCGCAGTTCATATCGGCGGAAATTACCGCCGATTTTATTTGCGTCTGAATTTTTTTGGTTCGCGAATGATCCGGACGTATTCCACCTAAAAAACTTTGCTTTTTTTGATGAGAAGGCTCGCTTCATTTCCCGCTGCAGGCGGCAGTCCGGCTCGTTGTGCAGGTTGCCCGCCACCCACCCATAGTGCTACAGTTCCCGGTATTACCGAGCGCTGGCCGGTTGCGTCCACTGTGCTCAAGCTTCGCGCATCCAGATTGAAGGTAATTTTCCGGGTTTTGCCTTTTTCGATATGAATTCGTTGGAAGCCTGCCAGCGTGCGGATGGGTGAGTCCTTAATATCATTGCGCGCTATGTATAGTTGGACCACCTCGTCAGCATCCATGGTGCCGGTGTTGGTTACATCAACAGACACAGTTACAGCTCCCTCGGTATTCCATTGCTGTGGTGAAATTTTTACGCCGCTATAGCGAAACTGGCTATAGGAAAGCCCGTAGCCAAACGGATATAAAACTTCTTCCTTGTGATATCGGTAAGTGCGATTTGACATGGAGTAATCGCTGAAATCCGGTAATTGATCAAGGGATTTGTAAAACGTTACCGGTAGTCGTCCCGCCGGGCTAAAATCACCGGCTAATAACGACGCAATCGCTTCACCGCCCTGGCCTCCTGGATACCAGGCTTCAATTATCCCTGTGGCCGCTGCATCTTCATCGTTGGTTGCCAGCGCACTTCCATTCATCAAAACAATAATTACCGGTTTGCCGGATGCGTGTAAGCGCTTGAGGAGATCACGTTGAACGCGCGGCAGGGAGAGGTCTGTGCGGTCGCCGCCGCTAAAGCCGGGCAGGGGCACAGGCATTTCCTCGCCTTCCACTTGCGCGGTCAACCCACCGACAAATACCACCGCATCGGATTTTTTTGCGGCTGCCAGCGCGGATTCCGCACCGGGGTTTGAGGGCAGGCTCCATACTAATTTTTCATTGCCTTGTTCGCCGCGCTGGAAGGCCTGGATTTTCAGGCGATAAATTTTGCCGGCAACCAGATCTATCGAGCCACTCGCAATAACAGGGCGCCAATCCACATTCCAGGCGTCAATGATCAATTCATCGTTAACCCAAATACGGTATCCGCCATCCGCCAGATAGCGCAATGTATAAGTACCCGTTTCCGGCGCTTTTAAATATCCGCTCCAGCGCACCGCCCCGCTAGCCACCGCATTGCGCCAACTGATAGTTGCATTGGCATCCACACGTTTTTCCAGGGGTTTGTTGCCAGGATTTTTGTCCGCAAAATATTCTGCATTGAGCCCCGGTTTGCGGCATTGGGAATCCAGGCACAGCATCTCATCCGGTACCGGCGACTGAACCGGGTCGAGTAAACCAGTACCCGGTGCGTAATGGATATTGGCTTCACCAAAACGCGCACGCATACCTTTTAAAACAGTCACTGGCTGCGAAGGTGTGCCGTTGTAGTTACCGACCAGCGCATCCAGGCTGTCGGCATTTGGCCCTATAACTGCCACAGTGCGTACGGTGGATTTAAAGGGCAGGAAGCTGTCTTTATTTTTTAACAGCACCAGGGATTCCTTCGCCATGGCCAGCGCTAATTGGCGATGTGCTTCAGTATCATTCGCGTTAGCGGTTATTTGCGGAAATACCATGGTGCGTGGGTCAAACTGGCCAAGACGCATTCGCGCGGTAAACAAGCGAACTAGGGATTCGTCAATTTGAGATTCAGTGATGAGGCCTTTTTTGAGTGCGCGATGGATATTGTCTGCCTCCTTTGCATCGCCGCAAATCAAATCCATGCCGCTTTCAAACGCAGCCTTGATTCCTTCTTCCGGCGTTGCAGAATAACCATGGTTTTTACCGTGATAGATGTCATAGACAGCGCCACAATCGGACACGACAAACCCATTAAACCCCCATTCGGTACGCAATTTATCCTGTAGTAAAAATTTACTGGCGCACGCGGGAATACCGTTGACGGCGTTGTATGCGCACATCAGGGATTGTGCCCCAGCTTCTACAATTGTGGCGCGAAAAGCGGGTAAATAAGTTTCTTCCAGGTCCTTGGGGCTTGGATTAATGTTATCGCGGTGGCGGCTGGCCTCGGGACCACTGTGAACTGCAAAGTGCTTGGGCGTCGCCACGGTTTTTAAATAGCGTTTGTCATTTCCCTGCAAGCCTTTTACAAATGCGACACCGAGGCGCGCCGTCAAATAAGGGTCTTCACCATAGGTTTCCTGGCCGCGGCCCCAGCGTGGATCGCGAAAAATATTAATGTTGGGGGACCAGACTGTTAATCCTCCAAACCAGTCGGAACCACCGAATCGATATTGGTTGGCGTAATGTTTTGCACGGAATTCGGTGCTGATGACATCCGCCGCTTTAAACATTAATGGTTCGTCCCATGCGGCGGCCATACCAATTGCCTGAGGGAATACCGTGGCCTCACCAAGTGCCGCAACGCCATGCAAGCCCTCGTTCCACCAGTTATATTCGCGCACACCGAGCCTGGGAATGGCGGGTGCGTCATTGATAAGTTGCGGGACCTTCTCATCCAGTGTCATATGCGCAACCAGGTCTTTGGCGCGTTCGGTGAAATCGAGAGAAACATCCTGGTAGCGGGGCGTCGTTGGCGCATCCGCCGCGTGTGTAATAAATGATGCTGCAAACAGCCAGAATCCAAGTACTGGAACAATGGTTATTTGCCGCATTTGTAATCTTGGGAAATTTTCAAGCCAATTGCCGAGTTTATCCATTATGGTTTCCATTGTTTTTAAATTAACTAAAGCTGATAAGGCTGCCATTTATCCAATCCTCCGGATTAATGTGGAGCCTGGGAACGTTTTCGGAGTCAACAAGAGCGCTTTATTTTTGGTCTTTCTGTCTCAGGTTATCTCTAATAATGAAGAAGCATTTGCATAGCGCTTCACCCAACAGGAGAATTACTAATAAAAATGTTTTCATTGTGAGGGCGGTTTGACAGCACATTCTGACGTTTTGGCTTGCCAGTCCGTACAAAAAATTGCAGCAACTCATAAACTTTTTACAGTCTCCAGCAAATATTTCGAAACCTGCAAATTATTTGCCGCCGCTTTCGTTATTTTTGTGCCTGGCTCTCCAATCCTTATATAGTCCAAAAAAAATCCGCCAGCTGTGCTCAGCACAGGGGCGGATTAAAAATTAAGCGTTGTCGCTATCCTTGCTGGCAACTATTTTCCTGGTCGCTTATTAACCGGAACGTTTTCCAGCCGGGTTGGTTGGTGCTGTGGGAACCCCTTGGGATGAATTTGCGGACCCGGAAGCTGGAGCATTCAGGAAGGATTCCATATCCCGCTTGCGTGCAGGCAAAAACACGTTATTCAGTGCCGGGGATAATGGGAAAGAGCCGGTAGCATCCGCTCTTTCAGTTACATGTACAAATACTCCGGAATCAGGCCAGCTTTGGCCGGGACCGACAATATTCGGTAAATTTAATCCAAACGCTGAGGGCTGGTGGCATCCGCCGCACGTCATCGCTGTCGCACGATTAATTACCTGGTCTACCGTGAGCGGGCTGGCCAGCTCAACCAGCCGGGTGCGGATCGCGGTCTCAAAACTGCTGCCGCGGCTATTGAGGGCAAAGGTAGTGAAAAAATCATTCTCCGATATATTTCCGCTCGCGTGGCTTTGTCCATTATTGTGGGTATCGTTTTCAACGGTGAGGCTAAATGTTGATAAATCGGTGACCAGCAATGATGGAAGGTTCTCGACAAAATCAGCGCGAAATGCAGCGGCGCGTGGATCAGTATTGTTAACATCGAATAGATTCGCTACAGGGTTAGCTTTATCGCTAACAACGTTTAGCGTACTCACGCCATCCGCGGTAGAAACTTTGTATTCCTTTAGCAACCAAATTGGCTCCATAAATTGATTGGTGCGAATTTGCCCGGTAGCGGGTAAAAAATTTCGGATATCTATCGGTGCTCTTACATTTGATGCGGGCAGGCCATTGAAATAGAAATCACGTAACAATTGGCTTCGCACGATTGCATCGTTCTGCGTTGTCAGCCCTTGCCAGAATTGTTGGATCGATCGGCAACCGCTTGCAACGCCGGGAGTCGGGTTGGGAATAAGGGCCTCAAAGATAATGAAGTTCCGTTGCCCGTCAGTGCGACCGAAGATGGCTCGATATTCACCGCAATCGTTGAAGTTAACCCTGTCACGCAGATCAAATCGGTTAACCAGGCCAATAACCTGATATCTATCGATGTGAAATTCGGGTGCGGTTGCCTGGTCGCCTTCCACATTCCGGCAACTGATCGGCCAGCCATTAACCGTCCCGTTACAATTACCACCCGATGACGCGGAGCGCTGCTGGTTCCACATCCGCCCGAAAAGCTCGGTGCCATTTATTTGTGCCGCGGGTGCGGTGTTAATGGCGTTCAATTGCGTCGCCAACTGATTCATAACTTCAACCAATCGGATAGGAGCTGGCGTCAAGGTAGCCAGGTCGTGGACGAACAACGAACGATCCACATTGACGGTGCCTGACGACGATGAAGACGCACTGCTTCTACTCGATGCGCTACTAATTGAACTGCGACTCGACAGGCTGCTCAGCGAACTTCTACTCGACGCGCTACTTATTGAGCTTTGGCTCGACAGGCTGCTAACTGAACTTCTGCTTGATGCACTGCTTATTGAGCTTTGACTCGATAGGCTGCTCAACGAACTTCTGCTTGACGCACTACTCACCGAACTTTGGCTTGATAAAGAAGAGCTAATCGAACTGACGGAGCTGCTTGCGTTCGCATCCACACAAACCGGTACTACAAAAGTACCGTCATGATTGCCGGTAAGCCCTATCGGCGTACTGGTATTAACGGCCAGATTACCGTTCCAGCTAAGGTTACTGGCCCGCAATGTTTGGGTGCCGGTAAACACAGCATTCCAATTGCTTGTCATCGGAGATGGCTCGCTGAACACTATGTTTACCGCCCAATTGCTAACTGCCGCAGGGCCATCGTTTTTTACCAGAATATCCAGCTTGTAGCCGGTAGTCCACACGGTAGTAGGGGTGACAGTACAGCTTATGCCTGCCATTACATGATTGCTGCCCGCCAGCACAAATACGCTGGCGAGCAGTTTTGTTAAAAATTGTCTAGCCATAACATTTATCTCCTATTGTTTATTACCCCAGTTCTCTGAGGCGACTAAAGTCTATGAGTGAGCAAATAGGTGGACAATAGCTGCGCAATGGCTAACTGTAAGCTTCCTGGTAAGATTGGTTAAAAACATTTAAAAAAAAGCAAAACATCCTTTTTTGATTATCCATGATTGTTTCATTTCTCTATTAAAAAAATATGAACCTAACAAAAATGTTTTATTAATTTGTTTGCGTTGAAACCAAACATTGCAGATAAAATTTATCCGAAAGGAAAATGCGCAAAACTGGTGCGCACCATGTGTAATATAAGGGGCATAATCTTATGAAGGGATAAGCCGCCAGGCTGTTCGTGGGGCATCAGGTGATCTGTTCTTTCCTGGCCGCTTCCCATACTTCTTTAGCTGCGTCCGCATTCATAATTCCGATACAAATACCAACGATAAGATCAGGCCAGGCAGACGACCATATTAATGTGAGAGCCCCCGCGGTTACGATAGCCAGGTTGGCGTAAGCATCATTGCGGGCAGAAAGGAATGCTGCGCGCGTCAGGCTACCCGAGTGATGTTTAAATCGAGCCAGTAAAAATGTGCAGCCAAGGTTAATTATTAATGCCCCCAATCCGGTAATGGACAGGCTCCAGGGTTCCGGCGGCAAAGGTGAATGGAATTTTTGCCATGCTGTCCACACCAGCGCGACTGTGGGAACAATGATAAATCCCGCCATTAGCATCCCCACTATTGCTCGTTTACGCGCGGACCAGCCCAGTGCAATCAAGATAAGAAAATTAATAGCCGTATCTTCAAGGAAATCAATGCTGTCAGCAAACAATGAAACAGACTGGATATGTTTGGCGACAGCGTACTCCACAAAGAAATAGGCGAAATTAGCAATTGCTACGATTAAAACGGCTTTTTGTAGCGAGAGGGTTTTATGGGGGGATGCAGGCATTTGCCTCACCTTTTTTCCGTTTGTTGCCACCAATATCGCCTTGCTTGGACAATCACTAGTCCACTAGGTCAATAGCCAAACAATTCAATAATCTCACTGCTTCCAGCCGGCTGAATCGGGCCGACTTTATCTCGTTGTTAAAAATATCTATATCGTAATTTTCTGCTTCGCTGAAGTCGGCTTGTTGTATGTTGGTTTTCATGAAAAGGCTATTAGTGAAATCCGTGTAACGGAAATTGGCTTTGGTAAAGTTGCCATGTCTAAAATCTACGTCGTGGGCTTTGCAGTACTCTACTACCAATTCGCTTAGCGCCAAGCCAAAGAAAGAGCTGTCGTTGATAATGCAATTATTAAATTTTAGTGGGGACGTAAAATTAAAGCGGGGCCAATCAGCTTTGGTCCAGTCTATGCCAACCAGTTTACTTTCATTGAAAGTGACCTCCAAAAATTTGCTGAAATCAACGTTACAATTACTCAGGTTAGAGCCCGTAAAAACACAATCTACAAACTTGCATTTGTAAAAACGTGAATCCGAAAAATTACAATGCTCGAAAGTGCAATTTTCAAAGACAACTTCGATGAAAGAACCATGGATGGTTTCAATACTTTTATATGTTTCGGAAAAATATTCCCTGCGATTTTCTATGTTCATGGTGGCATTCGTTCGTGTATAGACAAGGCGACATTGTAGTCTCCTTTTTGCTTTTCCTGCATTGATATATTCCAAAAAGTAATATTTTAAGATAATCTCAGCTGCCCGGTTCTGAGAGTGCGGGCACCTATGGGTATAAATACCAAATGGCATCACTATTTATTCAATAAGAAGCACCCCATGAAAAAACCAATCCGTATTTCCGGTTTAATTTTAATGATTGCGGTATTCCTGGCGGCAGGTTGCGGCGCGTTATCCAGGCAGCATACGGCGCCGATTGTGGAAACATCCTATGGTTCCATTTCCGGAAGTTTTGATGATGGGGTGTTTGGTTTCAAAGGTATTCCTTATGCCAAAGCCGAGCGATTTATGCCGCCGGAAGCACCGGATGCCTGGGAAGGTGTGCGTGAGCATAGGGAATTTGGCCCAATTGCAATGCAAGTTAATAGTTGGTCGCCAGAGTCGGCTATGAATGAACAAAGGTTATTCACGCTGAATGTTTGGACACGGGGCTTGGCTGACGGCAAGAAAAGGCCGGTAATGTTTTGGTTGCATGGTGGCGGTTTTAGCGTGGGTGCGAGTGATGATCCTATGACCGATGGAAAGATGCTCGCGCAAAAAGGCGATGTTGTTTTGGTTTCCGTCAATCATCGGCTCAATATTCTGGGTTTTCTTGATCTATCGGCGTTTGGTGATGAGTACGCACATTCAGCGAATGTCGGTATGCTTGATGTTGTTGCTGCGCTTCGGTGGGTAAATGAAAATATTCGCAGTTTTGGTGGTGACCCGCATAACGTAACTATTTTTGGTGAGTCTGGCGGTGGCGGAAAGGTCGGTACGCTGATGTCGATGCCAGCGGCGAAGGGGCTATTCCATAAAGCGATTATTCAAAGTGGCACACTCGTTAATGTGATGACAAAAGAAAAATCAGTCGCTGTCGGTAAAGCGCTGGTGGATGTACTCGGGCTTACCAAGGAAAACATAGGCCAGCTTCATACCCTGCCGTATAAGCAACTTGTTGAGGCGGGCAATAAGGCGTTGGAAAAAACAGTTGGCTTGCGAAAACCCGGTACTACAACCATGTTCGGGTTTGGTCCCGTTCCTGATGGTGTGGATTTGTTGCAGCAGCCCTTTACACCGGGTTTTGCCGAGGTCTCCAAACATATTCCGCTAATGATGGGCACTACGTTTAATGAATTGGTAAAAACTGCTTATGGCGAAAAAGACTTGACCACGGCGGAAGCGAAAAAGCGGTTGGAAAAAACCTATGGCGCTAACACTGGCACTTACATCCGATTATTCGAAACAGCCTATCCGCATTACACACCGCACGACCTGTTATCCATCGATACGCTCTTTCGGCCCAACACCATTATGGTGGCCGATGCACGCGCCGCTAACACAAATGCGCCTGTTTATACTTACCTGTTAACCTGGAAAAGCCCTATTGAAAACAACACCAGGGGTTCATTCCATGGTGTGGATATACCACTGGTTTTTAACAACATTGAGCTGGGAAAGCACTGGACTGGTACCGGGGATGATGCCCATAAACTGGCTGAAGAAATGAGCCGGGCATGGATCAATTTTGCGCGAACCGGTAATCCGAATGTGGAAGGAGTGTTGCCGCCATGGAAGCCTTATTCCCGGGAGAATGGCGAAACTATGGTTTTTGATAATACGCCCAGGGTGGTTAATAACCACGACAGGGAATTAATGCAACTTATTAGATCGGCCCGTTAAATATATGTCTAATTTTTATATCTTTTTTGGAAACTAACATGGAAAAAATAAAATATATTTTTGTGGTTTTACTGTTCGCGTTCGCAACCCCGTCTTTTGCCCAGGTAGTTGAATCAAGGGTAATTGAAAATGGTGGTACCGGAAAGCACAGTGCGATCATGCTTAAAGACGCCTCGCTGCCGACGCACACCATATTCAGGCCAAAAAACATTGATAAATTCAAGGGTGGAAAAAGCTTGCCGTTGATCGTTTGGGGTAACGGTGCGTGTTTCGACTCACCTTGGGAGCATGTAAATTTTTTAAATGAAATTGCATCTCACGGGTTCCTGGTTGTTGCAGTTGGAATACTCCCTAAAGAAACCGGTGAGCAAGTAAAGGAGCGATCAACCTCAACAAAGTTGCGCGACGCCATCGATTGGGCTATCGCACAAAACAGCGATGCTAAAAGTAACTATTTTAAAAAAATCAATACCGGGAAAATTGCCGTGGCCGGTATGTCATGCGGCGGTTTGCAGGCGCTGGAGGTGGCGGGTGATCCAAGAATTTCCACGCTTGTGGTGGCCAATAGCGGCATTTTTATTGATCCCATCCGTGGAAACGCTATGCCGATGATTCCGCAACTGCAAAAAAACCACCTGGAAAAAATTCATACACCTACGCTCTATTTGCTTGGCGGGCCTTCTGATATTGCTTACAAAAATGGCATGGATGATGTGGAAAGAATTAATCATGTTCCAGTGTTTGTGGGTAATTTGGATGTCGGTCACGGGGGAACCTACGGTCAACCTTTTGGCGGCGATTATGCCAAGGTGGCAACGGCCTGGTTCAATTGGCAACTGAAGGGCGATAAAAGGGCGAAGAAATTATTTACCGGTAATCCCCCTGGGCTTTCCCAATATCCAGGGTGGAGTTTCGCTAAAAAGAATATGCGGTAATTGTTAACGCTGCGCTGGTTATGTATTTCACCAGACGCAGCGCTGCTCCAATAAAGCTGTTTAACGATGGTTTAATTTTATTTTGGCCGCTTAGTGAATGGGCTGATCAGTATTGATTCCGCAGTTATCCGGCGCATGGGTATCGGCGTCGGTAGCAGCGTATGACGGTGATGCATCCAGATGGCCCATCAAATCAATTTGGGTGGTGTAATAAAATTCATTGTTGCCAAAATCGGGATTGGTATTCCAATGGCCGCGCGCTGTAACCAGGTCACCCACGCGCAATGCATCGAAAGCTTCTTCGGGGTCGGAGCCGACGGCTGCGCCTATTGCGCCACCGACCCATCCGCCCGCCATAGCGCCAGCGTAAGTCGCTGCCGCTGCAATAATTGCCGCAACAATCAATGCGATGATTAGGCATAGCCAGGCGAGGGGGCCGCAGGCCAGGCTGGCGATTGCAGCGCCGGCAAGATAACCCAGCACCAAGCCTGCAACGCCACCAGCAATGGCTCCCACCGCGGCGCCCACTCTGGCTCCGCAGGAGAACGAACTGCGTACCAGGCAGCGCAACATGGGTTCACTGCGACCGTTACAGACTACGAATCCGGCGTCCGTGGCGATCAGGTGCTGGTGGTTGGTGCGCACTACCAGGTAGAACTCCCCGGCTGCGGTCACGGCAAAGGGCGCAAGTACGGCCAGCGCTGTTGAGCTGAGGTCGGCGGTTTGTTCGACGATACCGCTTGCGCAAGCAATCTTGCCCTTGTTAGGCACGATGCAACCGTCCGGTTGGAACAGGAAATAACTGACCAGCGCGATAATGGCGAGCACCCCGAGCAATGGCCCGCCCAAGCCTGCGGTGGTTGCGGGTGCGCTGCCAGCGAAAGCAGCGATGATCCCGTTGAGGAAGCCGGTGACCGCACTGGAAGACAAGGCTCCAATAAAGATGCTGGCGGCAGCGGCAATTGCGGTGAAAGCGGCCCAATCAAATGGACCTTCCACTTCGCCGGGCTGCTGCGGGCCGCAGTGAATGTCAGCCATGACGCACCCCCCACGTCAAAAATTGAAAGCGGGCACAGAGCCGACATAGCAACCCGCCGGTGACCGCCCCGATCAGTAACCCGAGCACCAGGGCAATAATCCAATTCGCAGCCAGCCCGCCGATAATGCCCCCGAACGCGCCGACAAACAGCGCAATCCAGAGCCCCAGAAGAACTAGTATCACCAGCGGCTGGCGCAACACCAGGTACCGGAACAGCATCGCTAAAAGTGCGACTATGGTGGCAACTATCCAGCCCGCCAGTAGGTAATCCCACATATCCGGTGGTGGGGCCGGAACGCAGCAGGGCTGTGTCTTGGCAAAGGCTACGATAAGCGCGGCGGCACCGCCCGCCATAGCACCAACGCGTGTACAGAGTCGTCCGATCATGGTGTCACCCGTCTATCAAAATAAAAATATTGATGCCGCCAAGGTAGGCGCTGTTAAGGGTGGCCAGCACATCCACCATCGTAGTGACCAATGTTCCGGGTGGGGAGACAGGCACCGCCGCGGGCACGGTTAGGGTAAGGGTCACGCTTGCTTCCGCACCCGGCGCAAGCGTGAATGTTGATGCGCTTAAAGAGGCCCAGGGGGCAGCTGGTCCGGGAAGGACCTGGAGGTGGATGGTTCCTCCCGCCGAACCGGGATTGCGTACCGGGAAGGTAAAACTGCGGGTACGCCCCTCACTGGTGCGCATACCGTCAATCACCTGCTCTCCGGTGTTATTGCCCGCATCTTTATCGTGGGGGTGAAAAACCGTCACGAATAAACCAAAGCGTTTTTCAGCAATCAAGGCGGGCGGGGTTGCGAGTTTCACCGCGCCTTCGGCACCCGGTCCAAGGTTTGTCGTGATGCTTCCGATAGGCAGCCGGACCTGGCCAATACCCCAGCGGCTCCAGGCCATATCCACGCGCGTTCCCGCCGCAGGCACTTCTGTCGAAAGGTTGCGGAGCCGCACGTTCAATTCGGGAATTGGCACTACCGGCCAGAAGTTAATCGTGTCTATGTCGGGACTATTAAAGGTGATAGGCAAACCGAGGCTGAGAAGTCGAATCTGGTCATAAGTGGACGGGTCAGGCTTGCGTACATCGACATTATCAAGGTGCAGGCAACAATCACGCTTCCGGCGTGGCGGTATGCCAAGAAGACCACAAAGGCTCCGACGTCCTTGCATCCTTTCCAATGAAGCCCCGGCAACTAACTTGCTCATCGCTAATTCCTCATCCTGGGGGAGGTGTATTCAGTCTTGCTGCAATTGTTAATTTATCGCGGGCGGCGGAAAAGGGATGTGAGGTTTTGGAAGGCGCGGTTGTGACATATTCACGCTGGCTATTCGAATGGAAAAGGTGCAACAGCCGCAATCTTTCATTGGAAACAACCTATAAACTTTGTAAGTTTGTTTGGCGGTATTATGGATTAAATTCGACATGGTAATCGTTCAGCGTTGATGCGCTGTAAACTGGCTAGTCAAGTTGAAAGGAGGTATTATCAAGCGACGATATGAAACCATTGGGGATGGCCTCATTGAAGTAAATTTTTCGTGTGGCTGATGGTGTTTTTAAAGGCCTTTGGTATTAAGTGCTTACACTATGGGGAAGCCGGTTGTAATATTCACTAACGGCTGTGACGCTAATGGCTACAATGTGGTTTCAATGGTTTATACCGCTTGGGGAGATAGGGCATAACTATTTACCCTAGGGTAATTTGCTTGCATTATTTTACAATTCATCGCTTCCTCATTTTACGAAAATGATGAGTGCTGTAATTGTCTCTAAATTGAGTATCAGACTCTAAATTAACATTCTCATGATGGAATTTTAAATGAAAAATCTTGTGAAAATTGCGTTTTTATCGATGGTTGCTATGTATTCCCAGGTAAGCTTTGCTGAGCCATGCTCCCAAACCAATAACACCTTGAGCGGTGTGGTTGGGCTCGACTCTTCATCAGGTACCATTTACGCAGCTATCACTTCAAATACCAATGAGTGCTCGTGCACAACTGTCCGGTTTACCGAGGGAAATACAGATACGAAATCTGCACTGAGTATTTTACTTGCTGCAAAAATGGCAAATAAATTAGTAAGAATAGATCTGCTGGATAAAACGAGTTGCAACACAGCATATAGGG
The DNA here is from genome assembly GCA_946480695.1 of uncultured Cellvibrio sp. The sequence continues at coordinate 13,311 of CAMLKG010000033.1, read as the reverse complement.
TGTACATTCAGTAGAAAAGTTTTATTGTGCAAGCGGCCAAATTGCTTGGTGTTGTTAGTGGAATGCTGAACCTATGTGTTTAACAACAACACGAATTTCAACGTGTCGGGAGCAATGGCGGTAAGCCTGTTTTCGCAATTCATATAAGCTACGGTCAATTTAAAACGGTCAGTGATTTATATCGCCCAGCCTAAAAACAAAAAGCCCCGTTACTCGCGTAACGGGGCTTTGCTGTTTTTGGTGCCCAGGAAAGGACTTGAACCTTCACGGCCGGGGGCCACTAACACCTGAAGCTAGCGTGTCTACCAATTTCACCACCTGGGCATCTCTAACCGCGTGAGCAGCTGAGGCCGCGCACTATAATTATCGGCCCTGTGACTGTCAACAGGGTTTTCGGTTTTATTTGTAGGTTTGTCATGATCTAACCCCTATAATCCGGGTCATAACTGTCACGATAGATTCAAAAACTACCAATTTGCCCATAGGACGTCTGAATTGACTAAACGTAAAAGCACCAACCGTGACCCTTTTGCCGCCCGCGAGGCGGAGAAGTACGAAAACCCTATCCCCAGCCGTGAATACATCCTCGATTTATTAGACAGTGCCGACCAGCCGGTTACCCATGAACAAATGTGCGTCATGCTGAAGCTGACCGATGAGGATCAGGTGGAGGCCTTACGCCGCCGCCTGATTGCGATGGCGCGCGATGGCCAGTTGATTAGCAATCGCCGTGATGCCTATGTGCGCCTGGATAAGATCGATGTAGTGCGCGGGCGGGTGCAGGGGCATCGCGATGGTTATGGCTTTGTCATCCGCGCCGATGGGGGCGAGGATATTTACCTGCACAACCGCCAAATGCGCAAAGTCTTTGACGGTGATGAAGTATTGGTACGCCTATCGGGCGAGCAATATCGGGGCAAGGAAGAAGGTGCGATTATTGAAGTCCTTACGCGTAATACCACGCAGTTGGCGGGGCGCTTTTTTAATGAAGAAGGCGTGCAATTTGTAAGGCCGGAAAACCCGCGCATCACCCACGACATCATGATTCCGTTTGGTTCCTACGGTGGTGCCAGGCACGGGCAGATTGTGGTCGCGGAAATTACCCAACAGCCCGATAAGAATCGCCTGCCGACGGGCCGCGTTATCCAGGTATTGGGCGACCATATGGCGCCGGGCATGGAGATCGAACTCGCGATCCAGGCCCATGGTATCCCCAGCATTTGGCCTGTCGAAGTGCTTGCAGAGGCGGCGCTGCTGTCGCCGGAGGTAGAAGAAAAGGATAAGCAGCATCGTGTTGATGTTCGCCATTTACCTTTCGTCACAATTGATGGCGAAGATGCGCGCGACTTTGACGATGCCGTGCTGTGCGAGCGCCGCAAAGGTGGCTGGCGGTTGTATGTGGCGATTGCGGATGTATCCCATTATGTGCAGGTGGAATCCGCATTGGACGTGGAAGCGCGTGCGCGCGGCAATTCAGTGTACTTCCCCGATTATGTGGTGCCTATGCTGCCCGAAGCGCTCTCCAATGGCCTATGTTCGTTGAACCCGGATGTGGATCGTTTGTGCATGGTGTGCGAAATGAATATCAGCGATGCGGGCCGCATTACCGGTTATCAATTTTATGAAGCGGTAATGCATTCGCACGCGCGCCTGACCTATACCAAGGTAGGGGAAATCCTGACTGGCGAGGGTGAGGCTCGCGACGAATTGCGCAAGGAATATAAAGCGATAGTTCCGCAGTTGGAGTTGCTGCATCGGTTGTATCAATGCTTGCGTGCGGCGCGCGATGAACGCGGCGCAATTGATTTTGAAACCGTTGAAACACGCATTGTGTTCAATGAGGAGCGCAAGATCGAGCGTATTGTTCCGATTAAACGCAATGATGCGCATAAGTTAATTGAAGAATGTATGTTGTGCGCCAACGTATGCGCGGCGAAATTTATCGAGAAGCATGGTTTGATCGGGCTGTACCGTGTGCACGAAGGCCCTACCGAAGCAAAATTAACCAATTTGCGCGCATACCTTTCTGAATTGGGTTTGGGATTGGCTGGCGGCGATCATCCGACCCCGGGGGATTACCAGCAGTTATTGCAAATGATCCAGGGGCGTAGCGATGCCAACATGATCCAAACCGTCATGCTGCGCAGCTTGCGCCAGGCGATGTACCAGGTGGAAAACCACGGCCATTTCGGTTTGGGCTATGAAGCCTATACCCACTTTACCTCCCCGATTCGCCGCTATCCTGATTTACTCGTGCACCGTGCTATTCGCTCGGTTATCCGCAGCGATGCGCCTTCCACCCACGTGCGTCGCATTGAAACCGCCAAGCCTATTTCCCGGCGAAAAATTTATCCTTATTCCGGCAGCGATATGCTGGTATTTGGCGAACAGTGTTCACGCACGGAGCGCCGTGCGGATGAAGCCACGCGCGATGTAGTGAGCTGGTTGAAGTGCGAATACCTGCGCGATCAGGTCGGCGCTATTTACGATGGCCATGTCAGTGCAGTTACTGGATTCGGTTTGTTCGTGGAGTTAAACGAGTTGTACATCGAAGGCTTGATCCATATCACATCGCTGCCCCACGATTATTATCGTTTCGACGCGGCCCAGCAGCGCTTGGTTGGCGAGCGTACCCGCCGCGTTTTCGGTTTGGGTGATGAATTGGTGGTGCGCGTGGTGCGCGTGGATTTGGATAACCGCAAAATCGATTTTGAATTGGAATCAGCCAGTGCTATTCGCCGGCCCAAATCCACTGTCAAGCCCAAAGTCGCCAAGCGCGACGCCGCCAAAGCAAAAAAAGTGGCTGATTCTTTATTGGAAAAATCCCTGGCCGCGGTGGAGCGTTTGGGAACTGGTGTAACTGCTGATAAGAAAGCGGCTTCCGCCAAAAAAGGCGCATCGAGCCAACCGGGTTCTACAAAATCACCCGGCAAAAAAACATCAAGAAAAAAATCGACCGCTCAAAAAGCAGCGCCGGCAACGTCCAGCAGCAAAAAAACGGCAGTAAAAAAAGTGGTTAAAGTCGCGCCGGCAAAATCCGGTGCTAAAAAAATATCCTCGACCAAATCGACCGAAGTAAAAAAAGGTGCGGCTAAAAAAGTGCCTGTAAAAAAAGCGCCAGCACCAAAAGCATCAGTAACCGGAAAGGCACCAGGAGTAAAAACATCATCTACATCAACTAGTGAGGTTGGCCATGGCAGCAAGAATGCGAAGGCTCCACGCGCAACGCCAGCAACAGTTCACTCGCCTGCGCCAAAGGCAACAGGTCGCAAGGCTGCGGTTAAACCTGCGGCGACAACTGTTAAAGGATCGGTGGCTAAGGTTAAGAAGAAGGATTAATCGCTGGTTGCAGGGCGAAGGTTTCGAGTTTGATGAAAACCTGCAAAACGAAATTTATGTCGTAAAGGGCCGGATATGGCGCGAACGTGAAACGCGTGTATCCGAGCGCTAATTTTTCAGGATATTGTTTTGAAACGCGAAATTATTTACGGCTTGCACGCGGTGCAGGCGCTATTAAAAAGTGCACCCCAGCGGGTGATTGAAATTTATCTGTTGCAAGGCCGCAATGACCAACGTTTGCAAAAGGTTGTGGGTGCCGCCCAAACCAACGGCATCCATTGCCAACAGGTCAGCCGCAATAAATTGGATGAATTGGTGAGTGATGAAAACCATCAGGGAGTCATTGCGATTTGTACCCCGGGTGAAACCTATGACGAAACCTGGTTATTCAATTTCCTTAATGACTTGCGCGAACCCGCTTTCCTGTTAATCCTGGATGGTGTTACTGATCCGCATAACCTGGGCGCTTGCATGCGTTCGGCGGAGGCGGCCGGTGTACATGCGGTAATTGCGCCCAAGGATAAATCCGCCGGCCTAACGCCGGTTGCACGCAAGGTCGCGTGTGGTGCCGCAGAGGTGTTGCCTTTTGTTCCGGTCACCAACCTTGCACGCACACTCAAAAAATTGCAGGAGCAGGGAATTTGGTTATTTGGTGCGGCGGGTGAAGCTGAGCAAACGATCTATGAATCCAGCCTTACCGGGCCTATAGGGATTTTAATGGGCGCCGAAGGCGACGGCCTGCGTCGCCTGACGCAGGATACCTGTGACCATCTGATGAAAATCCCCATGGCGGGCACAGTGAGCAGTTTAAATGTCTCTGTGGCTACAGGAATTTGTTTGTTTGAAGCGGTCCGTCAACGCAGGCCCGGGTAACCCCCGATGAGCAAGGGAAAACGCCCGTCGGGTTCCGGCGGGCGTTTTTTTATGGTGATGGCCTCTGCTATCCTTATTGGCGCCAATGCCTTAACCAGGCATATAAAAGCTAACATTACATAACCAGAACCGGGAACCGATATGCCTGCCATTTTACGAACCCTTCCTTCGCTGCTGGTGCTCGCCAGTGTATTCATGCTATCTGCCTGCGCTCCCAAAGTTGGCAGCCCTGAATGGTGTAAATCCATCGAAGAAAAACCCAAGGGTGACCTCACCATGAATGAGGCTAAGGATTACGCCAAACACTGCGTATTCAAATAAAACCCAAATAATTACCAGACCCCATACGCCATTTTGTGCCTGCCGTAGGGTGCAAAATGGCGTTGTTATAATTAGGCAACCTTGTTGCTGGGAAAGGCCTGATGAAAACTAATTTCCTAAATATCCATGACCTGGTTTTGGTACTCACCGCGGTGGAGTGCGGTGTGCTGGCGATTTTATTGAATTTGCTGCCGGCAAAACATGTACAGCCGCGGCGGATACTCGCCATTTTTTTCGTGCTCATTGCGTTGGTGCTGACGACCACCCTGATTGTATGGAACGGTGATTTAAAATCGATTGCTATTAATCACACACCGTTTGTGGTGAGTATCCTGGCGGCCTGTTTGTTATTGCAAGGACCGGTACTCTATTTTTATTTGCGCTCGCTTTCGCAAGAAATAAGGCTGTTGCGTTGGCGGAATATCATCCATTTATTGCCCGCGGCTCTTGCAATAATTTTATTGTTTGGTTTTGGCATTGATAGCCTTGAGTGGCAGCCGCCTACCCAATTACAGGGCGCGGAAAACGCCGCTGTTGCATTTGTCTGGGCACTGGTAAAACTATCTCCGCTGGGGTACATCATTGCGTGCGTTATTGCCGAGCACAGGCTGCGTGAAAATTTGCGCGCGCTTTACTCGGATATTTCCATCTCGGAATTAAAACTTGCGGACGCGGTGCTTGCCGGCTTTTGTATCCATTGGCTTTGGTCGCTGTTGGCGTATTTATTGGAAGGCGTTGTCAGCGCTACGGTAAGTGACAGCCTGGGTATTATCGATAATTACCTCACGGTTATCCTGGTGAATGGCTTGTTTGTGTTCGGGTTGATCAATACCCGGCACTTGTTGAACGCGCAAGTAATACCGGCAGCAAAACCGGTGCAGCCCGCCAAGATGGACCACAAGGTTGCGATCATTGAAAAAGCGATGCACGAGAATAAACTTTACCTGGAAAGCAATATCAATCTTGAGCGATTTTCCGAGCAAGTCGGATTAAAACCGCGCGATGTTTCAGCAATTTTGAAGATGCATTACCAGAGTAATTTTTTTGAATTTATTAATGGTTACCGCGTAGGGGAGGCCAAGCAGTTGCTGGTTGATCCGCGATATAAGGATGAAACCATTTTGGAAATTATTTATAAATCCGGCTTTAACAGCCCATCGGCTTTTCATCGATTTTTCAAACGCATGGTAGGCGTCACGCCGACACAATTCCGCCAGCGCGGCCTAAAGGATTAATCCCGCCAGTGGGGCGCATGACGGGATTAATTAATTTACGGTTGGGCTACAGCTCTAAAGCGCGCAAGAACCAAACCTGTTTCATCGCGTAATTCCAGTTGATCAGCGTGAATTGTAAAGTTGGATACTTTTTCCAGCGCTTTTTGCAACGCATCAGCTTGTTCACCACCTTCCTGGCATGCCATCTTTGTTGCAGCTATTTCGCCAAGCGTGAGTTTGTCTCCTTCCAGCGTGTAGGTACCCATCAGATTATTGCAGCCATCGGAACCCGTGACACGATTATCCGTACTGAACATAAGATGGGGTTCAGGCTGGTTTATTGAAGCAACCACATCCGTGCTATCCAGTACCACAAGCTTCCAATGCGTATTAAGCAGGGCGGCCGGTTCCGAGAGCGTTGCATCCTGTTCGGTGCTTTCCATTGAAGATACCGCTATGCTGCTAGCCTCGTACATCACGCTGGAAGCGACACTGGAGGCTGCGCTGGAAACGGTGGTTGAGGATGTGTCGTCATCTTGTTTGGGTGAACATGCATTGAGCAAAACGAGTACAGATACAACACCGATAATTTTTGTTTTCATAGTTTAGGTCCTCTTAGTATTGGTTAGTAAAAATTGCGTTTTTCGCCATCCGGATAGAGGCAAAACTGTGTTTGGTTAAAGGTTTCTTTGCCAGTAACCAACATCAAGCCAACGGCCGAATTTGAAACCCACTTCGCGGAAATGTGCTACCTGGCGAAAACCAAGTTTTTGGTGGATTCGCTCGCTGGCCGTGTTGGGAATGGCGATACAAGCCAGTAATACATGGATATTTTTATTGGCTAATTGTTCAATCAGCGCTTTGTATAAGAGGGTGCCGACCCCTTTTCCGCAATGTTGTGGATGTAGATATACGGTGACCTCGGCGGTGTGCCTGTAAGCGCTACGGTCTTTCCATTTGCTGGCATAGGCATAGCCCAGGATCTTCCCCGCCTCTTCAAATACCAACCAGGGGAATGATTGCATAGTAGTTTCTATGCGCCTTTGCATCTCGACAACACTCACGGGCAATTCCTCGAAGGTTATGACGGTGTGCGCAATGTAATGGTTATAAATATTGCATATTGAGGGGATATCGCCAGTTGTACAATCGCGGATTGGCATTCTTTTTTCCTTTCCTTTTAATTTGACACCTAAATTTTTATTTTAGAAACGGGAACAATCTTTAACAAAAAGTAAACCCATCCGTTGGTAGTATTTTTTCGCGGCATGCAAGCCAGTGAAAATAATAATATTGATGCCATTCGATGTTATGCACCAATGTGTTTGTTTCACAGCTCGCGCCGTTTCCATTTTATTGTCAGGGATGTATATGACAATAACCTCAACTAACATATTTACCAGGAGTCGTATATGAAAATGGTGAAGCATTTATTTTTCAGCTTGACGTTGTTAATTACCTTTTTAGCGAATCAAAGTTTCGCACAGGTTGGTGGCTCCCAGTCATTTGCCGTTGCCGAAGGCTCGGTCATTGTGACACCCGCCTGGTGCCGGGTTAACCCCTGTGTATCGACAGTGGCGATAATGACGGGTAATTTTGTCGCGCAGGTGTCAGCAGCGGGTGATCATATCCTGTTTCCCTCATCAAGTATCACTACTACGCCGGATGTAGATTTCCAGTTGCCTGCGGATCCTGATGAGGATAGCTATGGTGTGGTTCGCGATATCACCTTTACATTTGAGGGGGATGCGATCAGGGCCAAGGGAATCGTGGATTCGCGCGCATTTGATGGTCCATTGGTGGAGTATCAATTCCTTGCCCGGACATCAGGTTCGCAAGTGTTTACCGCGCGCCCGGATTATCGTAAATGTGCTGCGCCCTTCTGCGGTGGCTATTTTGTCAAACTCGTGAATAAAAAGCTGACCCAGTGTGCCGATGGAAGCCTGAGTGAAGAGTGTTATGTGGCTTCTGTGGTGTATGGTGATGGTCCTGTCAGTGCGCCAGCCCAATCCTTCGGTAATAAAACGCCGTTGTTATTGGTCGGTGCAATTGTTGCTAAATCTGACAGTATCACCGGTAGCCTTGCTACCTTCGTGGCAAAAGAGGCATATAGTTCCGCCACCCAAAATAGCGCGCTGGGAAATTTCTACGGTGTTACCAACAATGGCATTGTTTGTATAACAACCCCTTGCTTTAGCTATGACGAGTTACTGCTTAACAGCAGTAATCGCGTGACCAAATTATCAGATGTGGACCTGAATATGTCCGGTGCCTCACCGGAGGATATTGCGTGGGCGCATCAACTATTAGCCGAGGGTGCAACACTTTACGCCGCAGGACGGAACCAGAAATACCAGGGATTTGCAGGCACAGGTGTACGTCTGGTTGCCCAGCAGTTTTATTTGCCACTAAAACCTACCCAGGTGAGAAGTGAGTAGTTGTTAATCCTGTTAGAAAAAGCACCATGCGAATGGTGCTTTTTTTATTTAACGAGTGAAGCCTGTGTATCCCTATATTCCCATGTGTATTGTCGCGTTATCGCAACGCAATCCAAACAATGTTGTTAGGGTGGTGATACCTGTGCGGTTTTATTTGCTTTGCTTTTTCCTAAGGTCCGCATCCAGTTCCAATTTTAACTTATTGTCCTTGTTAACCTGGCCCTCACGGGCTGTAGCCATGTTAATTTGAGCCGGGTTGACGCCGGGTATTTGCGTTAAATTCTGGTAAACAATCCGGGCGCGATTATCAGCAAGTGTTACCAGGTCTTCCTGGGTTACGGGTTCCATCGCGACCAGTTTTTCTTTAACCGTTTTTACATAAGCCAGTTGGTCGAGCATTTGGTTTTCTGCTTTGTCCGAGGGGTTCTGTGCATTTTCCTTTAGCTCATCCAGGCTGGGCGATAGTGCCCTTTCTTCATAAAGCTCTTCGAGTGTGGTGACATATTTACGCGATCCTATATTGGCATCGGTAAGCCCTTTTGAAAGTTGTCCACGCAATTTTGCATCAAATTTTTCTTCCTGTAGCGCCGAGGTATCAAACGAGGCCGAGTAGACACCGGCGATGGTGATTTGCAGGTCCGGGCGTTTTATCAGGGCTTCGCCAAGTTGCTTTACTTTTTCGTTTTGTGCCGGCGATAAATCGGTGCGGCCAGCAAAAAAACTGATGTAACCCAAATCTTTATTCTTGCCAACTCCCACAAGCCCGGCCAGTAAACGGAAGGGCGCTGCGGCGATGTTAGTAATCAATTTTTTAATGGCTTGGCGAATGGTTTTACCGTAACCGAATTTAGGATCATCCACATTGCCGTTTACGGGAAGGTCTGCGCGAATAACGCCGTCTTTATCTTTTAATAAAGCAACAGCGAGGTCGAGGGGTAAATCCACGGCGCCTGGTTGTTCTACCTTTTTGCCCAAGGCAAAGTCATGCAACACAATATTATTTTTTCCCCGCATCTGGCTTTTGTTAATGTCATATTCCAGGTCCAGGTCCATCCTGCCTCTGGCGATTTCACGTCCGGCAAATTTAATGGAGTAAGGTGAAAGCTCGGCAATATCAATGTTATTGAAAGCCAGGTTCATTTGGGTTTTTTGTTTGGGTTCCAGCGGAAAAATAGCGCCGGTCATTACCATTTCACCATAGTCGCTTACTTGCCCCTCAAGTTTTACATTGGCAGGGGAATGGCTGGTGGAATCCAGTGTGGAGATGGTGCCGTTAATATGAGCCACATCAGCGGAAAATGGCAGGGGCAATGAAGCATCGGTAAATTTCCCGCTGGCGTCTTCAAAATCAATGCGCCCGATCAAATAACTGAATTCACCGGACGAATCCCCCGGGGTTGTTGCCTCGCGTACATCGGGTTCCGTTGTTTTTAAAATGCGCGATAGTGTATGTGCACCATCGGAAGTAATATCGAAATCCGCGAAGGCTTGGTTGAAACGCATACGGCCTATATTGATCTTGCGATTATTAAGGTCGGCAATGATCCGGTTGAGATTTAATCGGGACCAGGCGAGGAGGGTTTTCCCGGTGGATTTCTCCAGCATTGTGAACTTGTCAATTTGCGCGTTTGCCTGGATGTTTATAGCTTCCTCCCTTGATGTTATTTTTCCCTCTACGGCTAATTCACCCTGGGTAATGTCCACTAACGCATAATCATCGACAAAACCCTGCGCGGCTTTTAACGGAAGTTGTGTGACCTTGAAGTTGCCCTCCATATCGGCGAGTGGGTTAAGTTGGACGTTGGCCGATGATTCAAATTTGCCGCCGAGCAATGTAAAGCCGGCGCTGGCCTGAACGATTTGCTGCGGTTTGTTGCCAAGGTTTCTTACCTCCAATGCAATGTTTTCTATTTCCAATTGCGATGGCGCAACGGTGGATTCGTCGGTGTAATGGAGATGCAGGTTGTTAACAGATAAAAGGTCACTGGCGAAGTGCCAGGGTGCGCTTTCGCCATCGCCGCTATCAGTTGCCACAATTTGCTCAAAATTCAATTGTCCCTGCGGTGATTTGCTGGCCCACACTTCACCATTGCTTAATTGGATTTTTCTTAACTCGAAAAAAGCGTCCGGCCATTTAAGTTCACCTTCATCCAGGTGTATGTGTTCCAATGCGATTAATGGCGCCCCGGTGGGGTGCTGGTTTACCTTCAGGTTTTCTACGTTGGCTTGGATATTTGAAAGCCGTATTGTTAAATCGGATTCTTGCGGTTTGCTAACAACGTAATGGAACCTTGTTAGCAAGTCGGTGGTTGCTATTGCAACTCGAATATCATCTTTTAAATAATCGGCGAGGCTTGTTAATACCGGGCCGATAAGCTTCACATCACCTTCGCTCGCAAAAGGTGCGAGGCCGATGTTTCCCGTCCAGGTTAACTCTACGCCTGCATTGGTTTTTAGCAGCAGGGAATGTTGCCCGGTGGTGTTGGGTAAACTGCTTAACTGTTCAATGTGTAAATCAATTGGGCCGATTTCAGTTTCAAATTGGCTTTCAGGGACCTCATCGATAAATTTGATTTGCGTAATTTGGAGTTTGATGTCTTTCACTTGCACACGCGGCAAGCTTGTTGTGGTTTCCGTGCCCTCAGTAGAAGTTGCCTGGTCAGCGGATTTAGTTGTTTTTTGGGGGGCGCTTGCTATCCAGTTATTAATGGTGTTAGTGAAATTATGTGTTTCGGTATCTATACGTTTGAATTCGCCATAAACCCCGGTTAAATGTGCTTCCTTAAGCGTCCATATGCCGCCCAGTGAATCCCATAATTGAAAATTAATAAAAAGGTTTTTAAATCCCAGCGGTTGCCCCAAATCTCCCCCGGAAATTTTCAAGCTATTGATATTCACACTAAGCAGATATGGATTGACCGAAATTTCATCAACTTCCAAATTAAGTTTCAAACGGTTAACAACCAGATCACGCAATTGGTTGTTGATAACCATGGGCACAACGATGGCCAGCGCCAGGTTGTAGGCCAGGAAGAGGCCGAGCAACCAAACCCAGGGGCGGCGCCAGGATAACCAGGAAAAATATCTAACTGCTATGTATTTCATCAGGAAAAACCGATAAGTGTGGGGGATTTTAATCGGGCCGAAGCGGGCATCTATCCGGTGTCGGGTTATATTCAATTAACCACTGGGGCTTCCGTTGTTGTTAATAAAATATTGTTCTGTAGCATAAGGGCGACACAGTGCCGGGAGCAAGACAGGATCTGTTAAAGGATGAACTTTGCAACGCCGGTAACGCCTAACTAGTTGGGTAGTAAAGATCCGTTTACATGGTTTAACAAATCCAGGCGCTTATACCGTGATTGATTTGGCTGCTATTAAGTAAAGTAATGGTTTAATCTACTTCCCGATTTAACTACAGATCAGAGACTTGAGGTTAATTATGAAAAAATATGCTTTGGCTTTATCTGCGTTTTTAATGGCTGGCGCCCAATTGGCGCAGGCGGAGGATTGTGTTTTTGCGCTTGGCAGTAACGATGCCATGCAATACGACCAGAAATCCATAACCGTTAAAAGCAGCTGCGAAACCTTTACGCTGAACCTGACCCATACCGGGAAACTGGCTAAAAATGTCATGGGACACAATTGGGTGTTGACTAAAACCGCGGACGCAAAAATCGTTGCCAGCGACGGCCTGGCGGCAGGTTTGGAAAATGAATACCTGAAGCCGGGTGATGAGCGTGTAATTGCCTATACCAAAATTATTGGTGGCGGTGAAACTGCATCAGTTACTTTTCCGGTAAACAAACTTAAAGCGGGTGAGGCTTATACCTTTTTCTGCTCTTTCCCTGGCCATGTGGCCATTATGCAGGGCACCTTAACGCTCGCCCCTTAATTGCCTTGTACCCAACCCGCATGCCTTTTTATCGACATGCGGGTAAGCAACATGCCGGTTCTCCCACTCCCCCTCCCTTGGCGCTTGATAATCCAGGCGACATGCCTCGGTTAAGCCCCGGAACTGATTAGCTACGCACAGTGTCCTCTCTGTAATAAGCGCAATTACTGTTCGCTACGAGGAGGGTCACATGGATTCTATCAATCGCAACCAACCTGAAGGCAATCGTAACAATTTGCACGGGCAAGAGGCGGTAAAAAAAATCAGGGATATAGTCGATAAGGCGGAAACCTGTTTCTTTTGCACTGCGGTTACAGTGGGTGATTCAAGCAGCGCGCGGCCGATGGCAGTACGAAAAGTGGATGATAATGGCAACCTGTGGTTTTTAAGCTCAATTGATAGCCATAAGAATGACGAGCTAAAACTGGACCCGCGAGTGCGGCTCTATTTCCAGGCATCTCCCCATTCCGATTTCCTGGAGCTAAACGGCCACGCCAGTGTCTCCCGCGATCGCGGGAAAATTGCGGAATTATGGGAGCCGGTATTAAAAACCTGGTTCACCGAAGGCAAGGACGACCCGCGTATCACCGTTGTTAAAGTGGAACCGACGGAAGGATATTATTGGGACACCAAACACGGCAATATTGTCGCCGGGGTAAAAATGTTTATCGGCGCGGCAGTGGGTAAAACGCTGGATGATTCTGTGGAGGGAAGGCTTGATTTGTAATGGAATAAATCTTTGAATCCAGTTTGCCTAAAACCGCGTCCAATATGAAAACAACGTTATGCGCGGGGGATTAGAGGTGTTGACATTTATCTGTTGGTTATTGCTTTGGGCAGTTTGCTGGCCATTAGCGTTGCTGGCGCTGATACTCTGGCCGCTGGTCTGGTTGATTTCAATTCCTTTTCGAATCCTCGGTATTGCATTTGATGCCGTCTTCGCATTTCTGCGCGCGTTATTATTTTTGCCCTCGCGTATCCTGGGATATCGCCCTTCATGATCCGGCTTCCTTGCGGTTAGTTAGTAAATGCATATACTGGCCGCTTTTTTATTTAATGAAGGAGCTGCAATGGCATTTGAATGTGTAATGGAGGTCAGGGATTATGAATGTGACTTGGCCGACGGTGTTAACAATTCCGTGTATATGAATTACCTGGAGCATGCGCGTCATATGTTGTTGAAACAGGGAGGAATTGATTTTGCGGCATTGGCTCGGCAAAAAATCGGCTT
>CAMLKG010000032.1 GCA_946480695.1 uncultured Cellvibrio sp. | reverse complement strand
TTACAGACTTTTATGCGCAACAGAGTGTGCATGTTGCTCCCAATTTTGCCCATCAAAATCAACAGTTTTTACGTGCTTGGGTTGTTTGGTCAAGCAGCGCAGGTTTACATCCACGCCATCGGGATTTGAGCGCGGAATATAAAACGGTTTTATCCCGCAAATCTTACAGAATTTGTGTTTGGCTACACCGGTGTTGAAGGTGTAAGTAGTGAGGTTTTCCTCATCACTGAGCAGGCGAAAATTTCGTGCCGGTACAATCAAATGCAAAAATCCTGTCATTGCACAAATGGAGCAATTACAATTCTCCACCTCCACTGATTCTGGTGCTTCTACTTCAAATTTTATCGCACCGCAATGGCAGCTGCCTTGGTAGATCATGATTATATTTCCTCGATATGTTAGAGTTGCGCGCCTTTTGGGGTTCCTATCCAGTGGTGGCTAGGAGATTTTAGCAGGAGTACATAATGAAAAAAGCTATTCTTTTTTTGGGTGTAGTCGGGTCGATTATTGGTTGTAGCGCACAGGCCAAGGGTCATGGGGTTTATGTTGGAGCGGGATACGGTATTGTTGATGTTCCTAAAGTGGATGGCGTTAGTTTTTCAGATGCTGACAATGGTGCACTTCAGTTGGGTTATAGAATCTCCGGGAATTTTTCCATTGAAGCGCAATATTCCAAGTCTGTTAAAAACTCTTCCGCAAAATCAACCCTGGAAGACGTTGATATTTCGGAGGTTTGGTGGGAGTCGGTTCAAGCATTGAATCCTGGAACCACATTGGCACAGGCACAGAGTTGGTTCCCCTATGCTGTGGCTGATATGGCTATGGATTTTGAAGCTAGTATTGAAACGACTGCTATATATGCAGTATACCGTTCGGCGGGCAATCTTTATTTCAAGTTGAAAGGTGGTTATTTATCGGAAAAATCTACCCTTACTGCTTCGGTAGACTCTTTTGATTTATTCGTAGCAGTTTCCAATGCAGACCCTATAGAGATCAATGCAGGCAGAGGCGATGAGTCTTTTAGCCAATTAGGGGGGGATCAAAAGGAACGCATATCGGAACGAGAATCCGATTTTTCTGCGGGCATAGGTGCAGGATATAAATTTACTGATAATCTTTTTTCTGAAGTGGAATTTACCCGCCTGAATGATGACCTGGATTTTATTTCAATAAACCTTAATTTTGCTTTTTAATTCTTTTTAAAAAACCGCTACAGATTTTTCTGTAGCGGTAGGTAAGTGATTGTTACTGGGAAGTGAGTGTTTTACGGCCTAGCGCGATAGCAACAAGCCCCAGTAGTAAAAGGAGTAATGGTGGTGATTCCGGTACTGATGTCGATTCGTTGATAGTGAAGTTATCCATTACGAAATGCTCGCCGCCTACGCCGGGATTGATTGATGTTCCGCCCCAGGCACGGAAGCTGAGTTTGTTGATGCCGGTGTAGTTGAAATCAAACCATTGCGCGGTGCTGGTGTTGACGACGACGGTTTGGGTAAACAGGAGGATATTGTTTAAAAAACCGGTAACCTCAATATTTAATCCGTCGTTCCATGCGGCTGTTAAATAGCTGCCGTTGAAATTGAAAATATCACCGGTAATGGCTGATGTGGTGGCGAAATTATTAAATGCAGCGTAATTACCGGACACAACACCATTTTCAAAGCCGGTACCTGGCAAGGTATTTTTGTGGATATAGGCAACGCTGGTCCAGAATTCATCACCCCAATTAAAGCCGTGGTAGCCTGAATGGATCGCGTCTGTTTCGGTTGTGGGTAGGTCGTCGAAAGTAATTACAGTGGCGTTAGTTGCAGTGCTTAGGCCCAGGAGCATGAGCGTTGATAATAAAAATGATTTGGTCTTAGGCATGATTTATATCGTCCTTTAGTTGATTACGAATAAGCTTTTTAAGCTCGAACATCTGATATTTGAGTTGAGCGCTGCTGTGTAGAAACCCTGGAGTTATGGATGACGAAACGGAGCTACAAGGACGTATTAATGCGTTTTCAAAATATACACAGCAGCCCCAAACCTTTCGAAGCCGGTAACGCGAAACCGCCTGCAAAAATCGCGGGCGGTTTGCCTGATTTAATGATCGAACAAAAATAATTTGTTAATTAGAACCCGGTTAACCTTACCTCCCAGATCGAATAACCCCATTGGTTGCCTGCACTGCGTGTTGTGCCGTAAATGCGCACATAACGGTAATTGCCGTTCAATGGAAGTGTGTCGGTACGGTTGCCAAAGGTGCCGTCGGATTTACTGGCGATATCCGTCCAGTTGGCGTTGTCGTTGGACCCCTGGACGTTGTAGGCCGCCGCGTTTGCCGCTTCCCAATCGATAGCGATACCGGTCAGCGTTTTGGCGCTGCCCAAGTCCAGGGTTAGCCAACCTGGATCAATCGCGTGCGCGGACTCCCAGCGAGTGCCGGGGTTTTGGTCAATCGCATTGCTCGCGGCAGTTAACGCGGTGCTTGCCGTTGCGCTGATCGGTGTTAATGGGCCGGCAGTGGCGGAACTGGATGAAGAACTGCTGCCCGGTGTCGCCTGGGCATAAACCTTCAATTCAAAAATCGAATAGCCCCAGGTATTGCCGGCACTGCGCGCTGTCGCGTACACACGGATGTAGCGATAGCTGCCACTCAAGGTATGGGTGTCAGTGCGGTTGCCGAAAGCAGCCCCGGTAACTGTTTTCAAGGTGGTCCAACTGGTGCCGTTGGTGGAGCCTTGCACTTCATAATCGGCCGCGTTTGCCGCTTCCCAATCGATAACCACCTGGGCCAGGGTACGGTTACTGCCCAAATCCACCATTAACCAGCTTGGGCTTACGCCATGGGTGGATTCCCAGCGGGTCGCCGCATTGCCGTCCACTGCATTGGCGGCGGGTTGCATAGCGGTACTGGCGGTCACCGGGCGACCGGCGGATACCAATACCGGGCTGACACCAGTGCTGCTGGATGCGGCGGATGAGGGCGCGCTGGAGCTGGCGGCCGAGGAGGGTGGGTTGCCGGAACCGGTGAAAGACACCGCGAGGGTGTGGCTCGCTGAGATGGCGTTGAACGTATAGCTATTCAATGGGCCGAGCGAAACCCCGTCCACAATCACATTTGCTACTTGCTGGCCCAGGGACGGCGTGAAGGTGTAGGTTGCCGAGTCAGTGTTGCTTTTACTGTAGCGGATGGTGCCGGCAGGACTGATATTGCCTGCTCCATCCAGGTTGATGGTGTAGATGCGGTGCGGTTTCAGGTCAACGGCCATCAATTGGACGTCAGCCACTTCCACCAATTGCCCTGCTGGTGGGCGGAACCAGAAGCGGAAATTGCGCTCGTTGGCGGGTGGCAAGGCTGTGAGGTTGCTGAAGCTTTCATAGCTGCCATCGGTATTACTGTTGGTCCAGTTGATCAGGGTGTTGTTGGCGGTGCCGTATTCCACCTTGAACTGCGCCAGGCTGCGCGGGGCGGATTTATCGCCGGCGACCAGTACTTCTTTCACTTCGTAATTGGGGTCGATAAGTACGCTGACCCATAGGTCCTGGCCCTCGGCCTGGCCATCGTTACCGCTGGCTTTGTTGCCGGTGGAGCCATCGACCGCACGCGCGGCAACGCCCCACCATTCGGTTTCCCAGCCGGAGCTGGCGCCGGCGAAGTTGGTGGCGGTAATCGCCGGGACCAGGGGATCGCCGGTGCCGATGTAAGCCACTTCGCGGATGACTACGTCATCAATATAAGTGGTCGCATTACCCATGCCGCCGAAGAGGAAGGCGAGGCGGCCCGGGTTATCGCTGGCGGTGAAGTCGATATTGAAGCTGTAATCGGCGTTAGTTGTTCCAAGGGCAAGCGTCTGCAACAGGTAGGTACCGGCGGGTGAGGGGTTCAACTGGTCTTCGGACAGGCGCACCTGGATATTGCGCGCCGCGTCGGCGCGCGCCCGGAAGCTGACCTGGTAGTGGTAATTGCGTTTTAAACCAAAGCCCTGAGTATGTAGTTGATAAGAGCCGGAGCCGGTGCCCTGCGCCGCTGCTGTGATACGCGCTTCGCCATTAACAACCGCGTAGGCCGCCCCTGAACCGTCATAGTTTTCGCCAACCCAACCTGCCAAACCGTCGGTGAAATTGCCGTTGCCCAGGGCATTAATCGAACGATCCGGTTGCGCCGTTCCCGCCGGTTTCGGATAAACGTTGGTAACATCCTCAAAGGCTTTGAATTCCAGCAGCCAGATCGGCTCGGCTTTATCGATACGGCCTTTGGTCACCAGTTTGATGTACCGGTAAGTCTTGTTTACATCAAAGGTATGGGTGGCCCAGCCGACGCTTTGCTGGTCGGACGTAAGGATATATTCCCAATTGCCGGACGAGGTTTTGCCATAGATGTCATAGGACTTGGGCAGGTTCCAGCTCCACTCAATCCAGAAATACCTGATCGGCTTGTCCATGCCGTAGTCGATGGTGACCGAGTGCATGTTGTCATCGCGCGGCGTGGCCCACTTGGAACCCACATAACCGTCCGCGGCGTTTTTGGCGCCGTTATCGCGCACCGCGTTATCGCCCTCTTGCAGGTAGGCGTCTGCCGTGACCGATACCGGTGCCATCCAGCCTTTCAGCGAGTAAAACCCCCTGGTGTTATTGGTAGGACGGAAAAAGCTGTATTTGCTTTCGTCGATATATTTATGCGCCGGGTCCGAGCCTGGCAATGGCCAATGCGCGACGTAATCCACCAGGAAGTCAGTACCGGAGCGACCGATATTGGCGTTCATGCTCGCGGTATCGAGGTATTCATATTCGGTCACGCCGTTGGTCACCCGGGTGTAGCCGGTTTTGTTGGCGGCATTGGGGTCGGTGCTGAATTTGTTGTAATTACCCACGTCCGGCCATTCCACATGGGTAATCGCGTGGTTGAGGATCATGCGCATGGGGGATAGGTAGGGCCAGGGCTGGTCGCCGCGTTCGGCTTTGGTCCAGGTGTAGGTCTTAACGCCGTTAACGTAATACTCCACATATTCCGGGGTTTTAATGACACCGTAAGTCACGTACTGGTCGCTGGGACTGATGCCCAATTGCGCGTAGGTGGTGTTGTTAGGGTTGCCGCCGTAAGCCGGGTAGGGCGCCGACCAGTGGGTTTGTGGGGCTTTGCTGGCGTTGGCGCCGGTGAATTCGATAATGTCCAGTTCCTGGCAGGCGGTCCAACCGACATCGGGGAAATTCCCCAATAGCCACCAGGCCGGGAATTCACCGTTGCGCGCGGGCGGCATCTTGATCCGCGCTTCGAACTTGCCATAGACAAAGGTGCTGGCATCGGTAATCTGCGATTCGATCCGGCCGGAGCGGATAAACAAGGGCTTGCCCTGGCCGGCAATGCCGCCGTAATAATCCTGGATCTGGCCATCCATGTAACGGGCCTTGAGGTTCAAGACCTTGCCATCAATAGCGCCGGCATCGTCCTGGCCGGTGCGGATGGTCCAGTCGGCGGCCGGGTATTCCACATCCTGGTAATCGATGTCTTCACCGTTTACAAAGATGTTCTTTTCCACCAGCCATTTATTGCGGTCAATGCTGTTGCCGTTGAATTGGTCGATGAAGTCCGCGTTGGTGTTGGGGGTGGCCCACCAGGGATCGTTATAGGTGGTTTGGGCCTGGGCAGTCACACTGGCCAAACCCAGGAGCGCCAGGGCCATGGGGTTGATTCTAGGGTTCATAGTTCCTCCGGGGGAATTATTGTTTTCGCTGGAGTGGTTAATGTCGTGGTGGCGCTGGTGGCCACTGCGCCTGCGCACTATTCCATCGGCAGTGGGCCGCCTTCCTCCTGTTTGCGCAGGGAATGGAAAACTGAGAAGGCCCACTTATCGCAACAATAAAGTGGGACACGGGAAATACCGGTGGGAAACCAGGGTTTAGGGATATTTGCCGATAGATTAAGGCATACCGAATCAGGGGCGTTGGGGATTGAGGTAGCGCTTCAATACAGGCGCGACTTATTCCGCGTCCCGGGTGCTAGCGGGATTTTGGCTGGCGATTCCCGCCATCTTTTCTATGTAACTGGCAAAACTCGGGTCCTCGCCGGTTAGCAATTTGGGCAGCAACGCACGGAAATGGGGTTTGTTGCACCACTCCATGATGTAGTCCTCCCAGGAATTCCAGCGCCGTGCTTGCTTGGGGGCCATGTCCTCTTCGTATAACAACAGGTAGGCGCGTTCAAACAATGAGACCAGCATGCTGAAAATAATAAGCAGGCGTTCTTTTTGCTCATCGTTAAGTGTGGGGGTTTCGGTGGTAGAAAACAGGCGCAAATCCGGGTTCTCCAGGGCGATCCGCAGGAAATCCTGATAGTTATCGGAAACCTGTTGGTAAACCTCTTCTTCTTCGTTTTCGCGCTCTTTGCGCTGCTCATAGAGAAACACAAAAATGGCCATGGGCAGGCCCAGGGTGGTAACAACGTAACTGCATAATTCCCAGAATTCGGCGGACATAACTTTTCCCCTTGTTTAACGAAATTCTAACAGGGGTTAGCCAAACTGGCAGTTATTTTGCCGCGTGTATGCCGTGGGGCGAAATCAATTTTCGACCAATAATAAATGTTGCCCGAAGAAAAATCGGACAAACCTTTTTGCCATATTGCCTCTTTATGGTTTCGATAATGGAGGTATAACCAAGCTGTAAATTTAACAATTTTGCAAAGCTTACATAGCGATTTGGCAACTCGGTATATAAACACATTTTTATTTCGGGAAAACTTCATACGACCTCTGCGGAAAAATTCGCAATATAACGAATATGGGGGCCGGGGCTTAATCTTGGCGTGTTATTGGCTTAGCGAAACTCGCCATTAACGTTATCAGGCACTTCTTACTTAGCGGATTAGAGGAAGACTATGAACAACATCAAGAGCACGCATCTGGCTGCTGTTGTTTTCCAATACCAGGAACAATTGCTGGACAGTTGGTTGGCGGGGTTGGTATCGCCGCAACGGCGCGATAGAAACACCGCCACCGATTTTCGGGCGCAAGCCGGGCAATTCCTGCCGCTCCTGGCTAAGACCCTGGAAGCGACTGGTTCCACTAATATTGAAGCGGCAGGTTGGTCTGACGTTCGCCAATTGTTGACCGAAATTTCCCAGTCGCGTGTTCGCCAGGGACTAACGCCCATCGAAACCGCCAATTTTATCTTCTCGCTGAAAAAACATATTTTTGAATTGCTGCGCAATAAACTCGCGGATACCCCACAGATAGCTAGCGAAGAAATCGCAATTACCAGCGCGTTGTTTGATGACCTTGGCCTCTACATCATCGAGGTTTACCAAAAGGCGCGCGAGCAAATAATCCTGCGCCAGCAACAGGAATTAATGGAGCTTTCCACACCGGTGGTACAACTCTGGCAAAACGTCCTGGCACTGCCGTTAATCGGTACGCTCGATAGTGCGCGCACCCAGGTGGTGATGGAGAGCCTACTGCAAAAAATTATGGATACCGGGGCGCTCATCGCCATTATCGATATAACCGGCGTACCGACAGTTGATACCCTGGTCGCCCAACACTTATTGAAAACCATCGCCGCCGCACGACTGATGGGCGCGGATTGCATCATCAGCGGCATTCGTCCGCAAATTGCACAGACCATTGTCCACCTGGGCGTAAACCTTGAAGACGTCATTACCAAGGCCACATTGGCGGACGCCTTTGTGGTGGCGTTGCAGCGCACCGGGTCCGGCATTCACAGCACCAATGGGGAACGTTAAGGGCTATGGAGCGAATTCCTATTTTGCGAATGGGGCGGCTTCTGCTGGTTACCATTCAGGTGGACATGCACGATCGCCTCGCCATGGCATTGCAGGAAGACTTGACGGCGCGGATCGTAAAGGACCGTGCCAACGGCGTACTGATTGATATTTCCGCCCTGGACATAGTGGATTCCTTTATCGGGCGCATGATCAGCGACACCGCCGCCATGGCCAGGATACTGGATGCAAAAACGGTATTGGTGGGTATGCAGCCCGCTGTGGCGATCACCCTGGTGGAATTGGGTTTAACGCTGGAAGGGGTGCGAACGGCACTCAATGTTGAATTGGGCATGAAGATGCTGGAGCAGCGCGATTAATGGAACTTCCACGGGAGCATCTACGGGTAAATCGCATGGGAAACGCTTCTTTTTCTTCACCAAACAATGCCGGGGAATGCCTGGTGGTGCCGGTAAGAACCGATGAGGATGTGGTACGCCTGCGCAAACAAGTACGCGATGACCTGGTAGCGCTTGGGTTTAGCTTGATCGATCAAACCAAGATGGTCACCGCCGCCAGCGAACTCGCCCGCAACACCTTGCGTTATGGCGGTGGCGGTGAAGCCCACCTGGTCCGTTACAGGGATTCCCATCGCACCGGCATCGAGGTGATTTTGATTGATAAAGGCCCGGGCATTGCCAATGTGGAGCTGGCCATGACCGATGGTTTCACTACGGGAACAGGCCTGGGCCTGGGCTTGAGCGGGGCCAGGCGCCTCGCCGATGAATTTGAACTCCAGACCGTGCCGGGTGAGGGAACCTCGGTGCGCATTGCCAAGTGGAAACAGTTTTGAACAGTTACGGTACCCAGCTGGTGTTTGACCTTGAGGATATTAGCAGCGTCGCGGTAGCGCGACGCGCGGGTATGGTGCTGGCGCGCGAATTAGACTTTGATGAGGTGCGAACCGGGCAGTTGGCGTTACTCATTACCGAGGCTGCCACCAATATCGTAAAACACGCCGGTTTTGGCCAGATATTGTTGCGCACCCTTGGCGAGGGAATCCATGCGGGGATTGAAGTCATTGCGCTTGATAAGGGGCCGGGTATCGATGACCTGGGCTGGTACGTGGAGGACGGCAACTCCACCACCGGCACCTATGGCATAGGTTTGGGTGCCGTGCGCCGGTTAAGCCAGGATTTTGATCTGTATTCGGTGAGTGGTAAAGGCACGGTATTGTGGATGGTTATCTGGGCATCCGAGCAGGCGCCTTCACCCGCTGCCTGGCAAGTGGGAGCCATCTGTGTGCCTATTAAAGGTGAGGAGGTCAGTGGCGATAGCTGGGCGATGGCGGCCCATGAAAAATGCCTGACGTTGATTGTTGCTGATGGCCTGGGCCATGGCCCCGAGGCCGCATTGGCGGCTAACGCCGCCGTCAATTTGCCCGATATAGCGGAACAAAGCCCGGCAATTATTGTGCAGCGCGCCCATACGGCCCTCCAGGGCACACGCGGCGCAGCGGTTGCGGTTAGCTATATCAATAAAAAAGCCGGCACGCTGGGGTTCGCGGGCGTGGGAAATATTGCGGTCTGCCTCCTGCGCAACCAGGGTAACCGCCATTTAATTTCACATAACGGTATCGTTGGTGCCAACCTCCGGAAATTGCAGGAGTTTTCCGAGGCCTGGGACAGCGATGCGATGTTGGTTGCCCATTCCGATGGCATCAGTACGCGTTGGGATATTTCCAACTATCCCGATTTAATCTTTTGCCACCCGGCCGTTATTGCGGCGGTTATCTATCGCGATTTCGCGCGCGGTAAGGATGATTCCACCATTGTGGTAGTGCGGGAATCGTTTGAATAGGCGGTGATGGCAGATGATTATCCGCATTCTCACCGTTTACATAAAAACCGAGACCGATGTGGTGGTGGTGCGCCAACGCGCCAAGCAAATCGCGCAATTGTGTGGGTTCGGTGTGCAGGACCAGGTGCGTATCGCCACCTCGGTATCGGAACTGGCGCGCAATGTTTACAGCTATGCCGGTAGCGGCAGGATTCGTTTTTCAGTTGAAGGTGAAACCTCACCGCAAATATTGGCCATTTGCATTGAGGACCAGGGACCGGGTATCGCGAATGTCGAGCAAATCCTCGCGGGTGAATATAAGTCCGCTACCGGTATGGGCATGGGGATTATCGGCGCCCGTCGCCTTGCGGACCGCTTTGATATCAAAACGGCTGTTGGGGCGGGCACGCGCGTTATTTTCAAAAAAATTTTCCCGCGCATGGCGCCGCGCATCACGGTTAAATCCAGCAGCGTTTTGTTCGGCAAGTTGGCTGCGTTACCGACCGCAACCGGTGTTAGCGAGACCATGCAACAGAACCAGGAGTTATTAATCGCACTGGCTGAATTAAAAGCCCGCCAGGATGACCTGCTGGCGCTCACACGCGAGTTGGAGGACACCAACCGGGGTATGGTCGCGCTCTATGCGGAACTGGATGAAAAAGCCGGCCACCTGCGCCGTGCGGACGAAATGAAATCGCGGTTTTTATCGAACATGAGCCATGAATTCCGTACACCGCTGAGTTCCATTCGCGCCCTGGCAAAATTATTACTGGAACGTGTGGATGGTGACTTGACGATTGAGCAAGCCAAGCAGGTCACATTTATCTTGCAAGCTGCCAATGGTTTGAATGAATTGGTTAATGATTTGCTAGATATTGCCAAGATTGAAGCAGGTAAAGTTGACCTCCGGCCTTCTTCATTTGATGTGGGCAATTTATTTGGCGCCTTGCGTGGAATGTTGCGCCCCTTGCTGGTATCCGAATCCCTGACATTGACGTTTGTCACGCCGGAACCGCCGTTGGAAATATTTTCGGACGAAGCAAAGGTTTCGCAAATTTTGCGGAATTTTATTTCCAACGCATTGAAATTTACCGAAGCCGGAGAAATCACAGTCAGTGCCGAATTAA
Source organism: uncultured Cellvibrio sp. (assembly GCA_946480695.1). The sequence goes on along the minus strand of CAMLKG010000032.1, from coordinate 42,010 downwards.
TCCCCGGCAAAAACCAGGTGAAGTTCAGCGTTGCCGACACGGGCATTGGAATCGATTCCCATGACTTGCAATTAATTTTTGAAGAATTCAGCCAAATAGAGAGTTCATTGCAAAGCAAGGTGAAAGGTACGGGGCTTGGCTTACCGCTTTGCCGCAATCTGGCGAAACTGCTGCAAGGCGATGTATCGGTAACCAGTACGCCCGGCGTCGGTTCGGTTTTTTCCGTCACCTTGCCATTGGTGCTAAATATGTACCCTGAGGTGACAGTAGCGAAGATACCGGCGCATTTCGAGCACCAGGACAAACGTATTCCGGTTTTGATTGTCGAGGACAATCTATCGACACAAATGCAATACGAAAAATATTTATTGAATACGGAATTTCGCCCGGTTGCCGCGCACAATTTGCGTGACGCGGAAGAGCATTGGGCGATGCAGCGGCCGGCAGCGATCATCCTGGATATTATGTTGCGCGGTGAAGACAACTGGTTGTGGTTAGCCGAAATAAAAAATGATCCGGAACGACGCGCCATTCCGGTGATTATCGTGACCGAAGTGGAGGACAAGCGTAAAGGTTTATCGCTTGGTGCCGATGCTTACTATGTAAAACCCTTGTTCAAGGAACAGTTGCTGTCAACGCTGCGAACATTGGTTGCGCAAACTGAAACCGATTTTTTAACTGAGCAACCTCCAACCATTTAATCGTTTAATGAGCGGTTATTTATCCATGGATGATTACCGAAGGGCCATCAGCCATTGCGAGGTTCGGCTCAGCGCACAAAGGAATTCTTTTGAGGACCTAAACATGCCACTGCGATCATACAAAGATGCGCTCATTCTAAATGTCGATGATAACGAGGGCGCCCGCTATGCCAAATCACGCATCCTGGTGCACGCGGGTTTGCGGGTAATAGAAGCATCCAATGGTAAGGATGCAATTACCATGGCGCGCACGGATTCCCCCGACCTCATTTTGCTTGACGTTAAATTACCGGATATCAACGGGCTTGAAGTTTGCCGCCGATTAAAAGGCGACCCGGCGACCCAGGCAATTTTGATTTTGCAAACCTCGGCGTCTTACATCGATTCGGCGGACAAGATTCGCGCATTGGAGGACGGTGCGGATAATTACCTGGTCGAACCCATAGAGCCGGATGAATTAATTGCCAACGTTAAAGCTTTATTGCGTCTTGGGCGCGTCGAATACGAATTGCGTGAAATGGACCGGCGCAAGGATGAATTCCTCGCCACGCTCGCCCACGAATTACGCAATCCGCTTGGGCCGATACGCACCGCATTGCAATTACTGCGTCGCCTGGACCCGGAGGTTCCCCCCGCGCAAGCCAGCGCGCGCGACACTATCCAGCGTCATACTGACCACCTGGTGCGTTTGGTGGATGACCTGCTGGATGTTGCGCGTATCTCGCAAGGCAAAATCTCGCTGCGCCACGAGCCTGTTTGCTTGCGCACGGTAATCCACAACGCGGTGGAAACCTGTACCCAGTTTATCGAGAACAAAGGGCACGTTTTGGAGGTAACCCTGCCGGATGAGAGTATCCAGGTAAATGGTGATCAGGTACGCCTGTCGCAGATCATGGCTAACCTCTTGCTCAACGCCGCCAAATTTACCCCGGCAGGGGGCCTTATCGTGCTGGAGGCAAGTGTGCAGGGATCAAATGCCCGCATTCGTGTGACTGACAATGGCATAGGTATCGAGCCGGAATCGCTTGAGGCAATCTTCAATTTATTCAGCCAGCACGGTCACCTGAACGACCAGGTGCAAGATGGCCTGGGGATCGGGTTATCCCTGGTGAAAACCCTGGTTCAACTCCACGGGGGCAGCGTCAGCGCCAAAAGCGACGGTCCGGGCCAGGGGAGCACCTTTGAAATCGTTTTACCGGTATTAATTCGGGATAGCAGCATTGATACCGGTGATTCTGAACAACCGATCGCAGCCCCGGTATCCGGCCCTAGAAAAATCCTGATTGTTGATGACAATGCAGATGCTGCCGACACCCTGGCCCAATTGCTTGCCATGGCGGGGCATTCGGTAAAAACGGCATACACGGGCAAGCAGGCCATTGATATTGCCGGCCAGTTCCAGCCTGAACTTATTTTCCTCGATATAGGTTTGCCGGACCTGAGCGGTTATGAGGTGGGGGCAAAATTGCGCGCCTTGCCGAATATCCGGCCATTCACCCTCGTTGCCCTAACGGGGTACGGCCAGGAGCAGGATCGGAAAAACGCCTTTGAATCCGGCTTTGATGAGCATTTCGCAAAACCGGTGGATTTTGAAAAACTCGGCAGCCTTGGGCTTCATCTTTAAAACAACCATAAAGAATATCGCTGCGAGCTTGCGCAACCCCGCCTTAACTATTATTTAGCCTTGCATCGCCCGGCCCAAATCCGTACAATTCCGCACCCCAAACCGGCCGGGGGTATGGATGCGGAAGCATTCGAAAACCGGCTACTCCTTGTCTCACTGGCTTGTGTCTAAACAGGTTGGGAGACTTTAACCCGTAAGGAGCTACAATGCGTCATTACGAAATCGTGTTCCTGGTTCACCCGGACCAAAGCGAACAAGTACCTGCAATGGTAGAGCGTTACACCTCTGCTATCAAAAACGACGGTGGCCAGGTTCACCGTTTGGAAGACTGGGGCCGTCGTCAACTGGCCTACTCAATCAACAAAGTACACAAGGCTCACTATGTTCTGATGAACGTGGAGTGCTCTGACGCTGTGTTGGAAGAGCTGACTACCAACTTCCGTTACAACGATGCCATCCTGCGTAGCCTGGTGCTGCGTGAAGATGCGGCTATCACCGAAGAATCTTTCATCCTCAAAGCCGAGAAAGAAGGCCGTGAGCGTAAAGCACGTCCACCGCGCGCTGAGCGTCGTGATGATGCTGACGCGGAAGACCTGTCTGAAGAAGACGGTGTTGACGCTGAAGACTTTGAAGAAGAGCAGGGGGTATAACCATGGCACGTTTTTTCCGTCGTCGTAAATTCTGCCGTTTTACCGCTGAAGGCACCAAGCGCATCGATTACAAAGATGTTGAAACCCTGAAAGCCTACATCACCGAAACTGGCAAAATCGTTCCAAGCCGTATCACTGGCACCAAAGCAAAATACCAACGTCAGTTGGCTTCTGCTATCAAGCGTGCCCGTTACCTGGCTTTGATTCCATACACTGACAGCCACGAGTAAGGGGTAATAGAGATGGAAGTTATTCTGCTTGATAAAGTCGGCAAGCTCGGCGCCATCGGTGACAGGGTTACCGTTAAGTCTGGTTATGGCCGTAACTACCTGTTGCCACAAGGCAAGGCTGTTGCCGCTACCGCAAAAAACATCGCTGACTTCGAAGCGCGTCGCGCTGAATTGGAAGCTACTGCTGCTGCCAAGATCGCTGAAGCAACTGCTCGCGCCGAAAAACTGGCGGAACTGAACGTAACCATCGCTGCCAACGCTGGCGACGAAGGCCGCCTGTTCGGTTCTATCGGTACTCGCGACATCGCTGACGCAATCACCGCTGCCGGCGTTGCGGTTGCCAAGTCTGAAGTTCGCTTGCCGCAAGGCGTGATCCGCGAAATCGGTCAATATGAGATCGATGTCCAATTGCACGCTGAAGTGATCCAGGCTGTTAAATTGGCAGTTGTTGCTGAGTAATTTATTACTTATCGCCATTGCGGTGCGTGTCGGCATTTGCTGACAAGCACAACGAAATCGGGCACTATCGATAACCCATTTATGCTGTCAGGCAGAAAGGGGTTAAAGAAGTGCCCGATTTTTTTGTCTCCAAATTGATAACCTCAATTGATAAAAAAGCTAAGTGAATTATGCCCAATACTGCTTACGAAACCTCCAGCTTCGAGAGTCGCCTGGCCGACGAATTATCCGGCAAATCGGCACTGCCTCATTCCGTAGAGGCCGAACAATCAGTATTGGGCGGCTTGATGCTGGAAAACGGCCGCCTGGATGCGGTATTGGAAGTACTTACCGAAAATGACTTCTTTCGTGAAGATCATCGCCTGATTTTCCGCATGATGCTCAACCTCCAGGAGGCCGGCCAGCCACTGGATGTCATTACCCTGTCTGAAGAACTGCACAAGCACGATGAACTGGAGCGGGTAGGCGGCCTGGCATATCTGGTGGAAATGGCCAATAACACTCCGAGTGCCGCCAACATTGCCGCTTACGCCAAGATAGTGCGCGAACGTTCCACCCTGCGGCAGTTGATTGCTGCGGCGCAGGACATCAGCAAATCCAGTATGAATCCGGCCGGGCTGGATTCCGATGACCTATTGCAACTGGCCGAAAAGCGCGTCGCCGAGATCGCGGAAGACCGCCCCAAGGAGGGCGGTTTGGTCGGGGTGAATGAGTTGCTCAAGCAAACCGTCCAGCGTATCGATGAACTTTTCCGCTCCGGCAGCGATATCACTGGCGTTCCCTCCGGTATTACCGACCTGGATCAACGAACCTCCGGCTGGCAGCCGGGCGAATTGATCATCCTCGCCGCCCGTCCCTCCATGGGTAAAACCGCGCTCGCGCTGAATTTTGTAGAAGGGGCATTATTTAACCAGTCCAAGCCGGTGGTGATTTTCAGTATGGAAATGCCGTCTTCGGCGTTGATCATGCGGATGATGTCCTCCATCGGTCGCATCGACCAGGGCAAAATGCGTAACGGCAAGCTCACCGAAGAAGATTGGCCGAAACTTTCCTCGGCGGTTGCCAAGCTGAAAGACAAGTTATTGTTTATCGACGACACCGGTGGCCTGAACCCCCAGGAAATGCGCGCCCGTATCCGCCGTATCACCCGCGAATACGGCAATCCCGGCATGATTATGGTCGACTACTTACAATTAATGACCGTGGCCGGTGGCGGCGAAGGCCGCACCCAGGAAATTTCCGAAATTTCCCGCTCGCTAAAGGGCATGGCGAAAGAATTTGACTGCCCCATGATTGCCCTTTCCCAGCTAAACCGTGGCGTGGAACAACGCCCCAACAAACGTCCGATGAACTCTGACTTACGGGAATCAGGCGCTATCGAACAGGACGCGGACGTAATCCTGTTTATCTATCGCGATGAGTATTACCACGAAGACAGTCCCGAAAAAGGTATTGCCGAGTTGATTATCGGCAAGCAACGTAACGGTGAAATCGGCACCTGCCGTGCCGCGTTTGTCGGCAAATACACCCGCTTCGATAACCTTGCCCCTGAGTATTTCCAGCAGGACGGCTATTGATCCCCACGAGTTTGCCAAGACCATGAACAGCCAGGCCCGATTGCTCGATAAACTTTGCGCCGATATAGCGCCCGGTAAGCTGGAGTGGATCGGCCTTCGCTCCGAGCGGCGCGGGGAAGTAATGGTGGTTGATTCCACGGAAGCGGTTGTTGATTTGGGGCTGGTGGGTGATCACCGTATGAAAAAGACCCCCGGTTCCGCCCGCCAGGTCACCTTGATCAGTCGCGAATATATCCAGCAGATTTGCCGGCACACTGGCCACGGCTCAATAGACCCGCGGCTGTTGCGTCGTAACCTGGTGATTTCCGGTATGAATATGAACCTGCTGCGCTACCAGCGTTTACAAATCGGGGATGTCATCCTCGAGACCAACGCCCTTTGCCATCCCTGTTCGCGTATGGATGAAGCGCTGGGAAAAGGCGGTGCGGCGGCCATGTTTGGTTACGGCGGGCTGTGCGCCAGGGTTATCCAGGGCGGGAAGTTAAGGGTCGGAGATGAGGTTATTCGGTTGGTGGCACCAGATCGCGATTGATCTGCTGTCGATTAGTGGCTATTTTTTGTTCGAAAAATGTACATCCTTTCAGTGACCGTGTATTATCGCGCGCCCGTGCCCTGGTAGGCTCCTGGCGTAGTTGAGGCGTATTAATGCAGGTTTTCCATCACATCAGTTCCTTGCGCGAAGCCCTGGCGGCCGAGCGCCGCGCTGGCAAGCGCATCGGGTTTGTCCCCACCATGGGCAACCTCCACAATGCCCACCTTGAACTGGTGAAAATCGCGCAAAAGAATTGTGACCTGGTGGTGACCAGTATTTTCGTCAATCCGTTGCAGTTCGGATTGAACGAAGACTGGGATAAATATCCGCGCACCCTGGCAGCCGATACCGCCAAGCTTGAATCGGTAAACTGTGACTATTTGTTTTGTCCGGATGAAAAAGAGATCTACCCCAACGGTATGGCCGAGCAGACCCGCGTAATCGTGCCGACCATGACCGATGTCCTGTGTGGCGCCAGTCGCCCCGGTCACTTTGAGGGCGTGACAACGGTAGTCACCAAGCTGTTTAATATTGTCCAGCCCGATGAAGCGGTATTCGGTATCAAGGATTTCCAGCAATTGGCAGTCATCCGCCGCATGGTGGAGGACTTGTGTATCCCCATCAAGATTACTGCGGGCGAGATTTTCCGCGAGGCTGATGGCTTGGCCATGAGTTCACGCAATGGTTTTATTACAGCGGAAGAGCGCCCCCGGGTGGCCGTGCTCAACCGCACATTGAATGGAATCAAACAACACATTGGGCAGGGCCGCCGCGATTTTACCGTGCTGGTCGAGGAGGCGCGCGCGCAAGTCGAAGCGGCGGGTTTCCGGGTGGATTACATCAGCATCTGCAACAGCCGTACCCTGGAGATGGCGGCACACGATGATCGGGAGATCACTATACTCGGCGCCATGTACACTGCCGGCGCGCGATTAATTGATAACGTTTCTGTGGTCCTGGCCTGACACGCCAGCAAGTGATTCCCGGAGGATCCCATGCTTTCACATATGCTTAAAGCCAAATTGCACATGGCCAAGGTTACCCAGGCGGAACTGTGGTACGACGGTTCCTGCGCGATTGACGCTAACCTGGTTGCCCTTGCCGGCATGCGCGAATTTGAACAAATCGATATTTACAACGTGAGCAACGGTGAGCGTTTCCACACCTATATCATTCTGGCTGAACCCGGTTCCGGCACTATTTCCATGAATGGCGCCGCTGCGCGCAAAGTCGCGGTGGGTGACCGTGTGATTATCGCGACCTACGGCCATTTCAACGAAGCGGAATTGCTTAACCATAAACCGAAGCTGGTGTATCTCAATGAAGACAACACCGTTAATCGCACATCGAATACGATTCCCATGCAGGTCGCGTAATCGCAAACTTACACTGCTGAATTTGTTGGAAAATTGAGGGTCGCAGATAGGCGGCCCTTTTTTGTGATTTTTTAAATAACCACCGGGTGAAAATGAATCGGGAGAAACTGTTATGGCACCGAAACCCTATGATGGTGAAAATGTATTGAAACGCTACGAAGCATTACAGCACCAGGATGACGAGCCCAGGGAGCATAGCTTGCAGGAAAACGCCAAAGAACGGGCTAAGCATCCGGAACACCTGAATGCCGGTACACCCTATGATTGGGAAGATGTTGAACGTTATCGTAAAGAGCTGGAACGTATGGATAACGAAGGTCCAAGCGATAAAAAAGCGGGCTGATCCGATTGGCTGATTTGAAGGGGCAATGCGCGGGCATCCATAAAATCAACCGAATTTTTCGTATTATTAGCGCCCATTGGACAACGTTGTCATTGAGCTTTTTGCCCTAACCCTGCTAAGCTTGGCTGCTATTAAGTGCGGATTGGGGCTGCCATGGTTTTCATCCGCTACCTTTCCCTCCTGATGTAATAACAAAATAACGGCAAGAGAGATAAGCATGTCAGAAGTACACCTGTATCCGGTTCCCGAAAGTTTCAAGAAGAACGCTGCCATTGACCTGGCCCGTTATAAGTCCATGTATGAACAATCGATCAATTCGCCCGATATTTTCTGGGCGGAACAGGCCAATGCATTCCTGACCTGGCAGCAGCCCTGGACCCAGGTCAGCCGGAGTGACATGAAAAAAGGCGAGGTGGCTTGGTTCATAGGCGGGAAACTGAATGTGAGTGTGAACTGCATTGACCGCCATTTGCCGGCGCGTGCGAACCAAACTGCCATTATCTGGGAGGGTGATGATCCTGCCGAAGATCAATTCATTACCTATCAGGAGCTGCACGACCAGGTTTGCCGTTTGGCCAATGCCTTGCGTGAGCGCGGGGTAAAAAAAGGTGATCGTGTTTGTATCTACATGCCGATGATTCCCGAAGCCGCCTATGCGATGCTCGCTTGTACCCGTATCGGTGCGATCCATTCAATCGTATTTGGTGGCTTCTCGCCGGAGGCCCTGAAAGACCGCATCCAGGATGCCGACTGCCAGGTGGTGATTACGGCTGATGAAGGCCTGCGTGGCGGCAAACGTGTTTCACTGAAAAAGAATGCAGACGTCGCACTGGCCCAATGTCCCAATGTTCACACCTGTATCGTGGTGAAACGGACAGGGGGCGATATCGCCTGGAATGGCACACGCGATTTCTGGTACGAGGATTTGGTCGAACGCCAAGCCAACGAAGCCGAACCGGAAGCCATGGATTCGGAAGATCCATTGTTCATCCTTTACACATCCGGCTCTACCGGTAAGCCCAAAGGGGTCTTACATACTACCGGTGGTTATTTGTTACAGGCGGCGATGACCCACAAGTATGTGTTCGATTACCAGGAAGGTGATATTTACTGGTGTACCGCCGATGTAGGTTGGGTAACCGGTCACAGCTACATTGTTTATGGCCCGCTCACCAACGGCGCGACTACCTTGATGTTCGAGGGCGTACCCACTTATCCCGATGCGTCACGCTGCTGGCAAGTCATTGATAAACACGGTGTAAACAGTTTTTATACCGCACCGACCGCAATCCGCGCATTGATGGGGGCGGGAAACGAGTTTGTTACCAAAACCTCGCGCGCGAGTTTGAAAATCCTGGGCAGTGTGGGTGAGCCTATCAACCCTGAAGCCTGGGAGTGGTATTACCGCGTGGTCGGGGATAACCGCTGCCCGATCATGGATACCTGGTGGCAAACCGAAACCGGCGCCCATATGCTGACGCCCTTGCCCGGTGCGATTGATCTCAAACCGGGCTCAGCCACGGTTCCGTTCTTCGGTGTGCAGCCGGTGTTGCTGGATGCTGAAGGCAAGGAAATTATCGGTGCCGGCGAAGGTAACCTGTGCATTAAAACCGCTTGGCCAAGCCAGATCCGCACGGTTTTCGGTGACCACCAGCGTTGTGTGGATACTTATTACAGCACCTATCCCGGCTATTACTTCACCGGCGATGGCGCACGCCGCGATGCCGATGGCTATTACTGGATCACCGGCCGTGTGGATGACGTAATTAACGTATCCGGCCATCGCATGGGCACCGCAGAGGTTGAAAGCGCATTGGTGTTACACGATAAGGTTGCTGAAGCTGCGGTGGTGGGGTATCCGCACGATATCAAAGGCCAGGGGATCTACGCTTACGTAACCCTGATGGCCGGTGAGCAGCCAAGTGAAGAGTTGAAAAAAGAATTGCTCGCGTTAGTGGTAAAGGAGATCGGCGCAATTGCACGCCCGGATGTTATCCAATGGGCACCCGGTTTACCGAAAACCCGCTCGGGGAAAATCATGCGTCGTATCCTGCGCAAGATCGCTGCAAATGAACTGGATTCATTAGGTGACACCTCGACACTTGCCGATCCGGCCGTTGTAAACGAGCTGATCGGGAATCGCGCACGTAAATAACGCCAGGCACAGATAAGCTTATAAAGGCCGCCTTACAAGGGCGGCCTTTTGTTTTACAATTTGTATCCCGTTTTACCGCAGGCGACGATTGTCATGTCTTCCAAAACTCCCGAATCCGATCTTTTCCTCCAGCAAATGAAAGATGTAAAACCCATCAAGGTGGAAGAAAAGGTTGTTCTAGCATCGCCGCAATTAGATAAAACCAATTCCCTGACACGCCGTAAAGCGGCCACTGCCGAATTGGCGAAAGATAAAAATTTTCTTTCCGGTGAATATATCGAACCGGTTGACCCGCTGGCGGTGATCGAATTCAAGCGCGACGGTGTGCAGACCGGTGTATACCGCAACTTGCGATTGGGGAAATACCAGATCGACGCGCGCCTGGATTTGCATCACATGACGGTGGACCAGGCGCGCAATGCTGTTTTCCAATTCATCAAGGATTGTATGAATCATGATATTCGCTGCGCCCTGATTACCCACGGAAAGGGTGAAGGGCGTAATCTGCCCGCGCAGCTTAAAAGTTGTGTCGCCCATTGGCTGCCGCAATTCCCCGAAATCCTTGCATTTCATTCCGCGCAAAAACAACACGGCTGGGTAGGGGCCACGTATGTGTTGCTGCGCAAAAGCGATAAAAAGAAACTCGAAACCTGGGAAATGCACAATAAGCGCTGAAGTTTAATGCACAACAAGCGCAAGCTGTGACCTGTGTACCATTCCATGCCTGCCGATAATAAAAGCCTAAAGCATCGCTGCCTTCCGCCGATAAAACAACTACATTGCTAATTATTGGAACGCTGGTTAGTGGCCAGTGTAAGCCAATCTGAAATAAGGCTCGGCAAAATAAGCACAAAAGGAGATAGGTTATGTATTGCAGCAGTTGTATAAAGTTTCAACTGGAACCGCAAGAGTTGGAACCTGGATTAGTGGCTGCGAGTTGTCCGTCCTGCGACGGTGCGTTGGTATCACTGATTAACTATCGTTTTTGGGCCGACCATTACGTAAGCAATATTTCTGCACAACCATCGGATTATGTCGAAATTACCGAATCTGAGTCTGTCCATTCTTGCCCCAAGTGCGGCCGATTGATGATGAAATACCAGATTGGCCTGCAAACCAGCCATAAACTCGATTTATGTACAGCCTGTGATGAGGCTTGGCTGGATAAGGGTGAATGGCAATTGCTGAAACATTTGGATTTGCAGGGAAAGTTGCCCAAAATTTTTACCGAGGCCTGGCAACGCAATATTCGCAAACAGCGCCAGGAAAAGACCTTGAATGAACGCTACGAGAAATTACTCGGTAATGAAATCTTTACCAAAGTCAAAGCATTCAGGGAATGGTTGTTACAACAGCCTAACAAGGACGCGGTTAAGCAATATTTGCTGTCCCATCAGGATAATAAGTAACGACTGAAAGGCATAGCTATGGGATGTATTTTGCATTTGGCAATAGCCAATTCCTGAAGGGCTATTGCCGAAAATATCCCTATTCATCTTATATTTTTTAAATCACGAAGGTGTCAACGCAATCGCTTTGTTACCTATCCTCAATCTCATCCACATCCACTTGCCCGCTCATACGGCGTGTGAAATGCGACCAGCACATTCCAACCGCGAGCAGGGCGGCGAGTAAAATCTCTATCACCCATGCCATGGCGGAAATGTTGCTTACGCTTAAAAAACCCCAATAAATAAAAAGCCAAACCAGGCTGGCGAATAATGCTGCCAGCATAATAACGCCGAGGATGCCCAGCGAATTCAATGTCGCTTTAATATAAATACCCCAGCCAATCAGCAGGATTAATCCAGCGATAACAATATAAGGCGTGATGTGGCTGAGATTGTTATAAACCCAATGAAAAAATGAATAGCCGCTAGGGTTATAGCTAAGCAAAACAAGTAACAATGCGAAGAGAAAACGCAGGACAACACCAGAAGCAGTAAGATTCATAGCGGATTCCTTTTTTAAATAATATGCGGAAAATTTATTGGCCGAAGTAGCGGCGATATTTTATAAAACCTATTTTAGCGTCCGGGTCGTAGCCCATGGCGGTGTAAAAATCCCGTGCGTTGCGATTCTCGCTGCCGGTTTGCAACATAATCTTGCTGCAATCCTGTTGCAAGCACAGGTCTTCAATATAATCCATCAAGCTTTTTCCTATGCCTTCGCGCTGGTAATCCGCGCTTACAATAACGTTTTCCACGATGGCAAAAGGCTGGTTCCCAAACATCACATCCGCGCAGATACATACCAGGGCGGATGCGATAATTTCGCCATTATCTTCACATACCAATAAAAAGGTGTGATCACTTTGCGCAACAGCAGAAATTCGTTCAGGTAAAACGGACGGCGTAGAAAGTGTATTTAATTGCGTGTAGAGGTTATTGATTGCATCGGCATCTTTGCCTTGCGCGCGACGAATGGTTCGCATGACTAATGTACCTCATCGATAACGGGCTGCACCAGTACCCAGGGTTTTATGACCACCGCCCACATTAACGCGTCTGCTCCGTACCATTGCAATGCTTGCGAATCCTTAACGGCGTCCACCAGTCCTGAGTCCATCCAGTGCTTTAATTGCGTTGCGTTATCGGCGGCGATTTGTGCGGCGACATGCGTTAGATCGAGGCTTGGATCGACCGCTATGGCGTTGCCGCCAGCGAAGAAGCGCTGGAGGTCGTGCCAGTGGATTTGCGCGGTTTCCAGATTAATTTGTCGCTCAAGTTCGTTAACCACGTTAATTTCTCACCTGTAATGTTAATTATTGATGCCCGCCTTTAACAACCGGGGATTTTTTGGCTCATGGCGCGTGCAACACGGGAATTGGTCGGTTTCCCTAACACTTTACTGATGGAATTTCCCGCAATAATTAATTTTTCCAGGTCCACACCGTGTTCGATATCCAACCCATTTAATAAATAAACGACATCTTCTGTGGCCAGGTTTCCAGTGGCACCCAGGGCGTAAGGGCAACCGCCCAAACCGGCAACGGAGGAATCCACTACATTAACGCCCATTTCCAATGCGGCATAAATATTCGTAAGCGCTTGGCCATAGGTGTCGTGCATATGGACCGCAAGTTTTTCGACGGGAATCGTGCGGGAAAGGATTCCTATTAATTGTTGAATTTGCCCCGCAGTACCAACACCAATAGTATCGCCGAGGGAAATTTCGTAGCAGCCGAGGGCGAGTAAATCCTGGGCGATAGAGGCAACCAATTCCGCATCAACCTTACCCGAATAAGGGCAACCGGCGACACAGGAAATATAACCGCGCACCGGAACCTGTTGTTGCCTTGCCGCCGCGATCAGGGTTTCAAATCGGCCGATACTCTCTTTTATCGAACAATTGATATTCTTCTGGCTAAACGCTTCCGAGGCAGCTGCAAAAATTGCCACTTCGTTTGCGCCAGCCGCCATTGCACGCTCATAACCTTGCAAATTCGGTGTAAGGGCCGCGTAGGTAACCCCGGCCTTGCGTTGGATACCGGTAAATACATCGGCGCTGTCCGCCATTTGCTGCACCCATTTAGGGTTTACAAAACTACCGGCTTCAATATAGGTCAATCCGGCTTCCGCCAGGTTTTCAATCAATTCAATTTTGGCGAGGGTGGGAATGGCCTGTTTTTCATTTTGTAAGCCGTCGCGTGGGCCAACTTCTACAATGCGTACTTTTTTGGGAAGGTTCATGGCAAGGATAAACACTATTGAATTTAATGCGCGAGTGTAGCAGAAGGGCAGTGATGCTTGAACCGGCTACAGGTTGCTTGCTAGTGCCTGTTCGGCGTCGATCAGCACCTGGTTGAGTTGTTCCAGCTGGATTGGCTTGGTGGCAAATGCGTTCATTCCGCTGGCGAAGGAGCGCTCGGTATCCGCCTGTTGTACCCCCGCCGTCAGGGCGATAATCCAGGGTTGCGGCCCCGCATTTTGCTGGTTGCGAATTCTTTCGGTTGCAGTGTAGCCATCCATAAACCGCATTTGTATATCCATCAAAATAATATCGATGGGCATTTTCCGGCAAATATCCACAGCCTCCTTGCCGTCGGCTACAGCGGTCACATTGGTGTAGCCGAGTTTGGATAACATTTTGATAATCACCATCTGGTTTACGCTGTTGTCTTCCACCACTAATATCCGCGTTTTCTTTGCCGTACATTGGATTTGCTTTGGCTGGACATCGGGGTGGTGGCTTCCGAGTTTTAATGCACGCAAGAGTGCGCGGATCAAATCATTGTTGCGCGTGGGCTTCTGCAAGCTGATGTAGGGACTGATGCGCGTGTTGCTTCGTTCGGAGGTGCTGCTCAAAATAATTATAGGGATGGAATCCTGTGGCCGCAGGTCCTTGAGGCATTTTGCTAATTCATTGCCCTGCATTCCCGGCATGATCTGATCGAGGATGGCGACATCGAAATGATGCCCGAGCCCGGCGTTTTCCAACGCGTTTTCCGGTGAGGCATAAGCTGTGGCGCGCATGCCCCACTGCATTAATGTTGCTGCCAGGATTTTTCGATTGGTCGCGTTATCGTCCACGATGAGCGCGTGCAAGTTTTTAAATTGGCTGGTGTCCAATGCCTGGTATTCATGCGCTTTATCCTCATAAATAGTTTGGATCGTAAAAAAGAACTGGGTTCCTTTATGTAGTTTGCTGGAAAACCAAATTCTGCCCCCCATTTGCTGCACAATTTTTTTGGAAATCGCCAAGCCTAACCCGGTGCCGCCGAATTTACGGGTAATGGATGTATCGGCCTGGGTGAATACCTGGAATAAATTTCCCTGGTGCTCATCAGAAATACCTATGCCGGTATCGCGTACTGCGAATAAAATTATGCAACTGTTTTCATCGCTGTTCTTTTGTTCAAGCGAAACGTGAATAACCACTTCGCCTTGTTCGGTAAATTTGATGGCGTTACCGATCAGATTGATCAGCACCTGGCGAATGCGTGACGAGTCGCCTTCCAGGTGCAACGGGACTTCCGGTTCTATATAGTAATTAAGTTCAATGGCTTTGTCGGAGGCGGTTTTGGCGAATAATTCGAGGGTATCCTCAACCAGTTCACGTAAATGGAAGGAATGTACATCCAGGATAATTTGTCCTGCCTCGATTTTGGAGTAATCCAGAATGTCATTAATGATGACCAGTAAACCCTCGCCACAACTTTGAATCGTCCGCACCAGTTGTTGCTGTTCATCATTCAATTGCGTTTCGCCCAGGAGCGAGGCGCAACCTATGACGCCGTTCATGGGGGTCCGGATTTCATGGCTCATAATTGCCAGGAATGAGCTTTTCGCAATGGCGGCTTGTTCGGCGGCCGTTTTTGCCTGGTCCAATGCCTGCTCTGTTTGGACTTGCTCGGTAATATCCCGTGTCAGCCCCACTAAACCTATAGTCCTTTTTTGATCATCAACAATAGGTGCCTTGATCGAATCCATAAATTTTTCAGTGCCATCGGCATTTTTAATATGCTCGCGTATGCGCGAAATTTTTCCGGAACGGAGCATGGCCTGTTCATCATTAAAGATTTGTTCGCTTTCGGTGGGGGAAAACCGCGGTGAATCCTTATCGGTTTTTCCCAGCCATTGTTCGGTTGATGTGAAGCCGTGAAAATCTTTCCATGCCTTATTACCGCCAAGGAAGTGGGAATTGGGATCTTTGTAATAAAATAAATCGGGCAATTGGTCTTGTAAAAGCAAAAAATAATTGGCGGACTTAATTGCCGCCTCCTGTTTGCGATAACTTGCATCGATAGAAAATATTGCCCCGGACCATAGGTTTACGGCGGCTTCATTAGTGAGAGTGGCTTGTAACAAATAACGGCGCTTTTCATCGCCCTTGTGTTTGTAGCTGAATTCAATATTTACTTGATGTTCGTTTCCTAAAGGATCGGGAAGGAGGGCTACTGGTTCAGCAAAGCGCTGTTGCAGCAATGATTTTTCCGGTTCGGGGAACAAATCAAAAAATACGCCCGGATTTGCCATGATGGTAGCAGGGGAAACATGGAAGAATTTTTCTACCGCCGAGCTGCAATATTCAAACTGGCCACCGTGGCGGGCAGCTTTATAAATAAAAATTACAAATGGAAAATTATTATTTTGATCCATCATAAGGCGACCCCAAGTTCGCTCCGAAACTACTGCTGTGGCGCTGGATTTGCGTTGTGCCATTTAACCTGGCTGTGCACTGACACGAGTCTTACTAGATTAGTTGAGGGAATTGGTTTTGTCACAATTGATGTGCTGTCAGTCCTCACCCCAGCGCGGCATTAAATCCTGCTGCACACCCAACTGGTCCAATATACGGGCTACGATAAAATCTATTAATTCTTCCACTGTTTGAGGCTGCATATAAAAGCCGGGACTCGCGGGCAATACCACTACACCCATTTGGGTTAGCTTGAGCATATTTTCCAAATGGATTTCCGAGTAAGGGGTTTCGCGCGGCACCACAATTAATTTGCGTCGTTCTTTGAGGGCCACATCGGCTGCGCGCTCAATTAAATTATTGCTTGCGCCGTGCGCAATGGCCGACAGGGTACCTCCACTTGCCGGGCAAATTACCATGGAACTGGGCGAACTCGAACCCGAAGCCACGGCGGCGAACCAGTCGTCCTTTGCCAATATTTGCAACTGATCTTCATCGGCATCAAATAACGCACTGAAAAACGATTGCTGTTCTTCAATATCACGCGGCAAATCCAGATCGGTTTCGGTGCGTATTACTACTTCTGCTGCACTGGAAATCATTAAATACACTTTGCAATCCGCTGCCAGCAAACATTGCAACAAACGCAAACCGTATTGGGCACCGGATGCACCGGTTATTGCCAGGGTAATGGTGCGTTGCTTCATTGGATTCTCCTGAGTAGGCGCATGCTATGTGTTGCCGGGTATTGCTAATTTAGCTCATGCAATTTGCGCGTTATTTAAAGCGCATGTTTGGTTAACTGGTCTACCAGCTTCCGGTGCACACCCCCAAACCCGCCGTTACTCATAATCACAATATGCGTGTTGGGCTCACTAATAGAAATAGCACAGTGGATTAACTCCTCCAGATCGCGAACCAGTTTTGCCGGTACCGGGCTTTTGTTCACTATTTCATCCATTGCCCAATCGACATCGGGGGGTTGGTACCACAACACATCATCGGCGTCAGTAATGCTTTTGTTGAGAGCGTTTTTATGTACGCCCATGCGCATGGTATTAGAGCGAGGCTCGATGATGGCAATTATTTTTTCAGCGCCGACTTTGGCTCGTAAACCAGCCAGGGTGGTTTTAATCGCGGTGGGGTGATGGGCAAAGTCATCATAGACTTTGATGCTGTGCACATCGGCCAAACATTCCATGCGGCGTTTTACCCCGGCAAACTGTTCCAGCGCCTTTGCGGCGTGTTCCGGTGTAACCCCCACATGGCGGGCGGCAATCAGCGCAGCCAAGCCATTATTTACGTTATGGATACCGGTTTGTGACCAATGCACCTGCGCCACTTCTTCGCCGTTGTGAATGACGGCGAATGCGGAACCATCCGTTGCCAGTAATTTTGCTTGCCATTCGGCGGCCGCATTATTGGCTTCACCAATGACTGCAAATTGTTGCTGCGGGGTCCAATAACCTTGCTGGAAAACTTCGTTAAGCGCAGCGTCATTCACAGGGGAAATCAGCAGGCCATTATTCGGAACTGTACGGATCAGGTGATGGAATTGTTTTTGGATTGCAGCGAGGTCCGGAAATATATCGGCGTGGTCAAATTCAAGGTTGTTTAAAATAACGGTGCGCGCATTGTAGTGGACGAATTTGGAGCGCTTATCAAAAAAGGCGCTGTCGTATTCATCGGCTTCCACTACAAAAAATGGTGTCTTACCGATACGCGCTGACGTCGGGAAGTTTTTTGTCACGCCGCCAATAAGATAGCCCGGTTCCATTCCCGCATATTCCAGGATCCACGCAAGCATTGATGAGGTTGTGGTTTTTCCGTGGGTGCCGGCGACAGCAAGGACCCATTTGCCTTGCAACACATGATCACGCAGCCACTGTGGGCCGGAAGTATAGGGAATGCCCTGGTTAAGCACATATTCGACACTGGGATTGCCGCGACTCATAGCGTTGCCAACGACTACCAGGTCGGGCGGTGTGGGCATATGCGGTGGTTGTAAATAAGAGGGATCGTAACCCTGGATTAATTCAATTCCCGCTTGTTCGAGCTGGGTGCTCATGGGAGGGTAAACATTGGCATCGCTGCCGGTAACGCGGTGGCCGAGTTGCTTGGCAAGTTGGGCGAGGCTGCCCATAAACGTGCCACAGATTCCGAGTATATGGATGTGCATACTTAACTCATTGTTGAATAGGATTTGGTGCAGTCAGGTAAGGGGATTAACCTACACTTTTCAGGGGATTGCAACCGGATTGATTGCAGTGGGAGCACTAACCGATGTTATTGGTAAGGGGCAGAGGTTTTTTGGCGCGATTCTGATGATCGCAACAATGATAGCGCGGGTGGCCGACCCGAGTCGGCGGCACCCGGGATTGTTCTGTGCAACTAGTGCGCAAGGGCACGCTAATTAATGGGTTATTTCCCCAGGTAACGCGCGCGTTTGGCTGCTTTCATTCGGGTGAGGTCTCCCATAAATAATCCATCCACACAATTACCGAATTCTGAATCCACACTAAACGCCAGCAATTCATAACCGCCATCCTCATAAAGCGCGGCGTATTGTTTAAAGAGTACCGGGATTTTTTGTTCCGCCGCAGCGAATTCCATTTGCAATATTTCAAAAGCCTGGTCGCGATCCAGTTTGCTGAATTTGTGCTGCAATTCAATCAATACGTCTTCATCGATTTCATGCGGGTGCTTGCCCTCGGCAAGGCTTTCGCTGTCCTTGTAATAACGTTCGTAATAAAACACAAGTAAATCGCGCAACGCTTTCGGATATTGGGCGCTCATACTGACCGGCCCGAAAACGTAGCGAATTTCCGGGTGGTGCTGGATATAAGCGCCCAAGCCCTGCCACAGGTAATCCAGGCTGGCTTTGCCCCAGTAATCCGGATGCACGAAACTGCGGCCCAGTTCCAACCCTTGTTCCAGATAGGGCTTGATAGCGGGGTGGAAATCGAACAGGTCAGCGGTATAGAGTGCATCCATGCCTTTTTTTTGCAGGATCTTATGGGCTTCACCCAGGCGATAGGCGCCTGCGACACTCAACTTTTCTTCATCCCATAGCACCAGGTGACGGTAGTAATGATCGTATTTGTCCAGGTCGCGACGGCCGCCTGTACCTTCGCCAACCAGGCGAAAGGTTTGTTCGCGCAAACGGCCGATTTCGCGCAACACCGTGGGATGGTGGTTGTAGTCACACAAATAGATCGCATGGTTGTCACGCGTCTTGCCGATTAATTCAGCCGTTTTGAATTCCTTCCTCAAGGCGGCGCGATCTTCCGGGTGGGCAATGGTTTTTTCGGTAACGAAGATCGCGGGGCGATTGCCTTTGGCAGTGCGATTCTTGCCAATTTTATACAAATGTTTTTTCAGGCGTTTTATTAACGCCTTGTCTGCCAGCTTGTCTGTTTCCAGCGCATGGTAGGGAATCATTTCCCCGATACGGAATTTGATTTCCGCAGAATGTTTGTTAAACATTTCATGGGCGAGCAGGGCGGTGGCCAAGGGTTTGAAAATCATGGAGGCGCTGTAAAACAGCAGGGAATTTTTTGCTGAAACGAAAATCGGCAAAATGGGCGCTTTGGTTTTGCGTGCGAAATGCAGGAAACCCGCCTGCCATTTTCCGTCGCGAATACCTTTCGGGCTAGCGCGTGATACTTCACCCGCAGGGAAAATAATAATGGCTTCGTCGTTATTCAAGGCCTGGAGAATATTTTTATAACTATGCTTATAAGCCCCGCGGGTCATGTTATCCAGGGGGAGCAATAAATCGTGCAGCGGTTCGAAAGTCATCAGCATATCATTGGCGACGATTTTCACATCCCTGCGCACTTCGCTGACTAACCGCACCAGCGCCAAACCGTCGAGCGAGCCTATGGGGTGGTTGGCAACAATGATGACACGCCCCTGTGCTGGAATATTGTTGCGTTCACGTTGGGAGACGCTGTAGCTGAAATTAAAATATTCAAAAATACGGTCAATGAAATCAATTCCCAGGTTGCCCTGGTTTTCTCGCAAGAATGCGTTAATTTCTTTTTCGTGGGTCAGTTTGCGCAAAATACTCAGGGTAGAGTTGCGCACTATGGGCGCCTGTTGGTTAAAACCGGGGAATTTATTAGCGAGGGATTGTTCAATATTGAGCATGGCAGTCATAACCTGGCGGATGTTTCCTTGAGGTTATGACTGACCTGTGACGGTTGTGTGATAAACAGGTTGCAGTTATGTGACAGCGAGGCTAGGTCACGGTCGTGCCGGTTAATTGTTCTTCCTGTTTTGCCAGCAGCGCCGCATAAGGGGCTTTGAGCCCGATAAACTTGCCGCTATCACTGACAATCTCAAGATGCTCCTGCAATTCAGCATCAATCAGGCGTTGGCTAATTAAAATTTCACCCTTATCCGGTTTTAGATAATTATTGTGTTGCACCACAAAATCTTTCAGCAGCGATTTGTTGGAACTTACCGGCGCGGACAGTTCATGCACTGCAGCCGCCAGGTGCAAACGCGGGCTTGGGTTTTTTGCCGCAAGGTTGCCCAGCAATTGCGCGGCGCAGACAGCGCGGAAGCTGCATTCGTAAAAGGCTTCGCCGGTGAAATCGATAATCAGCGTTTCACCTGACAACATCTGGCACTCGCCCGAGTACAAATTCAATACCCCTTGCAACTGCTTTTCAAAGCGGCGCAATACCGTTGCAAAACTTTCGCTATTGAGTTGCTGGTAGAGCTTGCTCATATTGGCGATGTGTAAACTTAACCGCACGGAAACCTGTTTCGGGGCTTCCGGTTCGGGCTCTGGAATATCTTCAATGGTCGGCATTTTTTCCACCACCGCGGTCACTATCTCGCTGGTGCTGGGTAATTTATCTTTCAGTTGCGACCACCATTGGCGCTGGATGGTCCACCAGATGGTGAGCAATGAAGCAAAAATGGCCCCCATCCACATAATGAAAAAGTGATAGTCCCGCTCGCTATGCAAGGGGACATCCAGCGAGACTTCAAGGTAGCCGGCCACGTTATTGTGAAGCGCGATGGGCGCGGAGAAGGTGTAGCGCTTGCCGATAATTTCCTGGTTGGGTTTAAAGCCGCTTTGCACTAACAATTTGTTTTCAACCGTGTGTATGGTCGAGCCAATGACATTCGGGTATTGGCCGACCTCCAGCAAGATGGCCTGCAAACTGACAAGGTCTTGCTGCAGGGTTGCGTTCACTGCCTGGCGCGCGGCACTGTTGGCCAGTACCTGGCCGTAGTGGTTGATTTGTTCACGCTGGTTAATTCCGCTGTTGTAGCTGTAAGCCCAGCCACCAAAAATGCCGAGGGCAATCAGGAGGAAGCTGCAAAGCGTAAGTTGTGGGTAACTGCGATAGGTGTTGATAATGGTCATTTTTTTATGAAGTCCGTGCGCAACTGCATGCGTTCGTGGAATTACTCCGGTTCCTGCCAGAGTCGTGGAAGACGGCCCGCTAAATGCTGTCGTCTGGAATTGCATTCTAGCTTAAGTTTGACTCGCCTGCTAAGCCGTAGTTCTCCCCATTGGCCTGCTGTGGCGCACAGCTAATTCCGCTAGAATGCGCGCTTTCGCCGATTATGGCCGTTGCCCGCCATGACCTCCTGCCGCCGTGACCGGTAGCGTCAGGCCAAAAGTAGTTCAACAAGAGAGGCTCTGTGAACGAGATTTTACTGATTAATGCGTCGGGTGTGGATAAGCCCGGCGTCACCCACGCGATTACCCGGGTATTAGCCGGTGTAAATGCCCGTGTCCTGGATATTGGCCAGGCGGTAATCCACGATACCCTGGCCCTGGGGATCCTGGTGGAGCTGCGTATTGCACCGGAAGCCCGGATGCAATTGCTGGAGCAAATACAGCAGGCCACCGAGCCCCTGGGTATCCAGGTGCGTTTTCAGGGCATCACCCCGGACAGCTATGATAATTGGGCGGAACAGCAAGGTAAAACCCGCCATATAGTGACCTTGCTGGCACGACAGGTAGATGCCGCCATGATTGCTGAACTCACAGCAGTTACTTCAAAACACGGATTGAATATCGACAGCATTAACCGTTTATCCGGGCGCGTTTCGCTGGCGGAGTTAGCGGCGGCCGAAGCAAGCCAATCCAGTGCCTGCGTTGAATTTTCGGTGCGCGGCACCCCGGTCGATATGGCGGCCCTGCGCGCCGACTTTATGGAGCTGTCGGCGCAATTAAATATTGATGTGGCGTTTCAGCGTGACACGGTTTATCGCCGCAACCGGCGCCTGGTGTGTTTCGACATGGATTCCACACTCATTGATGCCGAAGTCATTGATGAATTGGCAAAGGCCGCAGGTGTGGGGGAACAGGTTTCTGAAATTACAGAAGCGGCGATGCGTGGCGAGCTGGATTTCAAGCAAAGTTTTGCGCGGCGTATGGCGTTGTTAAAGGGGTTGGATGAATCTGTGCTCGCCGGTATTGCAGCGAAATTGCGATTAAATGAAGGCGCGGAAAAATTAATATCCACCTTGAAAAAACTTGGCTACAAAACGGCAATCCTTTCCGGTGGATTTAATTATTTCGGCCACTACCTTCAAAACAGGTTAGGCATTGATTATGTATATGCCAATGAGCTGGATATCGTTGATGGCAAAGTTACCGGCGAAGTCAAAGGCGTAGTGGTGGACGGAAAACGCAAAGCAGAATTGCTGGAGATGCTTGCCAG
Source organism: uncultured Cellvibrio sp. (assembly GCA_946480695.1). The sequence goes on along the minus strand of CAMLKG010000032.1, from coordinate 19,527 downwards.
GCAGGAAGGTATTGCGCTTGAACAGGTTATCGCCGTGGGTGATGGCGCTAATGATTTGCCAATGCTGAGCGTTGCGGGGCTCGGGGTTGCTTTCCGTGCGAAACCGCTGGTCAAGGCTTCCGCCGAGCATAATATTTCCAACCTTGGATTGGATGCGATTTTGTATCTGCTGGGTTTTCGCGAGCGCGATAAGCTTTAATCACCCAACCGAAATAAAAAAACCGGAGCATGCTCCGGTTTTTTTTGCAGGAATTTATGTGTCGCAAAGAGTGGGGTTACGATTCCATATTAAAGTCGTAATTCATTCCGGTGCTCGGCTCTTGCAAATAATGTCCCTGGATGTAATGCGCGCCCGCTTGCCAAAGTGTGGAGAGGACACTCGCGTTTTCCACAAAAGGTACCAGGGTAATTTTGTTTTCACTGTTCAGCTTTTCTATGAGCTGGATTAATGTTTCCGGGCTTTCATTATTATTCTGGATGTCGGTGGTAAAGGAGCCATCTACCTTAATCATGCTGGCGGGAACGTGGGCCAATGTAGTGAATGGGTTGAGTGAACAACCAAAATTGCTGATGGCAAAATGGGTTTTGAGTTTTTCCAGGCCATCGGCAAATTTTTTCGCTGCATTCAGGTGATTGGTAACATCAATTTCCTGTGCCTGGAAGACAATTGAATCGGGCGACAACTTGGCCGCTTTAAAGGCTACGCCCAACCAGGGAAGCAAGGATTCATCACACAGGGATTGGCGGCCGATATTTACGATTAATTTTGTTTTGTTGCCCTTGGCGCGGTGTTGCGACAACATTTTGATGGATTCAAGGATCACCCAGCGATCGATCTTGGTGGCAGCGCTGATATTGGCAGCGGCCTCCAGAAAATGACTGGGCGATATTTCCTCACCTTTTTCATCCAGCATACGCAAATAAACTTCGTAGTATTCCTCGTCGGAACCGCGCAGGCTGATAATGGGCTGGAACAACAGGCGAAAGCGATCATTGGAAAGCGCTTGCTGGATTAATGAAGGAATATCAACTTTGATATCGCCTTTGGGCGTTTCCGGCTCAAACAGCATTGCGCTGTTGCCATTATTGGTGCGCACTTTTTCCATGGCAATGCGCGCCTGCTCAATGACCGTATTGGTGTTGGTGGTGGTTTCGTTAATTAAGGAAATGCCAATGCTACAAGTAACTTGAAGGGTCTTGTGGTCTATTTCGATGATATGCCCTTCAACTTCCTTGCAGAGTTGTTGGGCGCGATTCACCGCTGCATCCGCTTTTACATTGGGGGCGATGATGGCGAACGTGGAATCACCGAGGCGCGCGATCGTATCACTGGTATTGGCTTTGGCGCGCAGCAGCGTGGCTATGTCAACCAGGGCGAGATCCGCACCGGCTACACCGAAGGTATTTTTAATGCGTTCGCTGAAACTATCCAGCTCTATATAAAACAAACAGTAGATTTGTTTTTCATCAACATTGTCGATGATGTGGTCGAGCTGGTTGAGCAGATATTGGCGGTTATAAACCCCGGTAACCAGGTCCTGCCATTTGATTTGTTTTAGCTGCGCTTCCAATGCTTCATTATTAGTGGTCGCAACGGCGGCCGCGGCGCGCGCCAGGAATTGGATGCAGGGTTCCTCATCATAGGTCACCAGCGATACTTCCAGGTTAATCGGTTTTGTTTCGCCTGCCTGGGTGATGCCGGTAAAACTAAGGGAGCTGGATTCCGCTTCTTCGCCCTTAAACGTGAAATCCTTTAAAAAGTTTTTCAGGCGGTTTTGATCGCCTTTGGACACCATATCCATAATGGGCATGGCTTCTATATCGTCTTTATTGCTATAGGCAAACAGCTCGGCAAAAGAATCGTTCGCATAGAGGTAGAGCCCATCTTGCACAAACGCTATAGCATCGCGCGAGCTGTCCAATAATTGCTGGCTACGGCGTTCGGCTTCGCGGAACCGGCGGTCGGCGTTGCGGCGCGCCTGGCGTTGCTCGCGGTTACCCAGTTCGCGCTCGATCACCAGCAACAGATGTTGGTCATCATCCAGGTTAATAACATCGGCAGCGCCCAGGCGTAATCCTTCAACGACAGCAAAGGGGTTTTCGTCCTCGCCCAGTTCGCTGAGTAAAATAACGGGAACATCTTTATTCAGCCGGCGAATTTGTTTAATGGCCGTTTGCGGTGATGGATTGGCCGTTTTGTCGTTGCCGATCAACAGATCCCAGCTTTGTTCCTGGAGCAACTTAACCAGGGCTTCCTCACTTTCCACATGTTGGGCGCGGCAAGGATGGCCGGAGGCATGCAACATGCTGATCAGCCGCTCGGCTTCAGAACGCGAGTTATTCAGGATGAGTAGGCGAATGGTATCTGATGTAGTCATAAGTCTCTTAATGTCAGGATCATCTACGCGGTCTATTCCTGGCCAATCCAGTCTATGCCATGAGAAGCGTGCTTTTGACTATAGCGTGTTTTTCTACTCTGGAGCCGCTGATCACTGCAATTCTTGCCCGTGTTTGATTTTGTTTTGTTGAATTAGCTGCCAGCACCTGCCAATAAGCTGGAAAACCCTACCATGTGTCGCCGTTTACTTGCCTTCGTTGGCCAGCTAACGAAGGGGCTATATTACTGAAATCGTTTGATCGCTCAACTTTACATATCATTTATGCGATGTGTTCGTCGCTTTTGTGATTTGGTTCTCGCTCGCTTGGCCTACCCCTGCGCAACTTACTGCCAGACTGAATCGAGATCATCTTTCTTCCCTTCGCCCGGTTTGGTTGTGGCCAACTCGCGATAACCAAAATGGCTAAATGCTCCGGTGGCGAACAAGCGGCTGGTAAGTTGTACCGACAGATCGCCCTGGTGGCCCGCGCCGGGTTGGGGCGACAAGTAAAGCCGGGCTTTGGTGTATTCGTGGAAGCTGACCGCATTGACGATAAGGCTGGGCGGCTGGTTGATTGCCTTGAGTTCAGGGATCAACAAGGCGCGCAAGTACTCAGCGAAGCCACCCGTTTTATGTACGGCCGCCAAACCGGCGGGAATAGCATGGGGTGCGAGGATTTGTATTCCCAGTTGCGTGGCCCCCTTGGTCTGGTGGGCCCAGCGAACCACCCCGATCGCCCATTTGTCGCGACCATATTCGCGCAGCCCCAGTAACTCACCGGTGCGTACCTGTACCGGGATCTCGTCGCGCCACTCCAGGCCATAACCCCCCAGGCTGCGGTCGACCAAAGGGACGGTGTAAATCGGGTGATGCCCCTGGTAGCTTTCCTTTTCCCGCGCTTTCAATTCCATATCGATATTGATGGTAGGCAGCGCCTCGCCGTCGAAAATGGTGCCCTTGATAGCAAATGTATCCCCCCAGGGGTCTTTTACTTCTTTCCCGGCATCCGCTTTTAGCTGGACCCCCCGTTGTTGGTAAATGGTCCCTTTTTGCGGTGGATCGCTTACCGCGCTGGATTGGTTTAAAAACCCGTTAAACGGCTGTTCACCAGCGAGGTGGAAGTGGATGTTCGTTAACCCTATGGTGATTTCTATATCGGTATTCGCCTCATGACGTGCAAAGCTGCGCATAGCCAGGTGGCTCCAGGCCTGCTCCAGGTGCCTGGTCAGGGCGGCGGTCAGTTTCACACCGGTGGGCAAGGGGCTTTTGTCCGCGCCAGGTGTGGTTGCCTTGTAAATATCCTCCAGGCGCAGCACCAATTGGGTGGTGCGTAACTCCATTAAATCGGTCGATGCCGGCGGTTCATCGGTCACTCGCCAATTCGATTTATAGAAGGGCGGGCTGGTGCCATCCAGCAAAACCATAAACAGGTTATCTTTTCCTGCCGGGTTATAGCCTTGCAGTTCGGCGGCGGGCGCGAGCAAGTCCAGCAACCTGTAGGTGCTTTCGATTTCCTCCTGGCGCAATTGGTTGGGGCGGGCGGTCGCCAGCAACAAAATTTGCAAATAACAATGGTGGATATTCTTTAACCCGCGGTGGTCGGGAAGGTTTTCTTCCACTGGTTGCTGCTCTATGCCCAGTCCACAGGCAATACGATAAAGCGCATGGATTTCCGCCCAAACCTGGGCGGATATGGGTAGGTACAATTGATAGGAGCGCAGCAAGAGTAAACCCAATGCGGTCAGTGCCCGCTGGATTGATAGGGCCATTTCAGGCGTTTGCGCTGCCTTTTCCGGTGATTTGCGCATTTTCAGGCATAGGTCGCGCACCACCGCGAGGTAACCATTTAAGAAATGTTTCTGGATGGCTTGCGCAACGGTTGCTGTTTTAAGTGCGGCTTCCGGCAATATCAACGGCTGGTTCAGGTATTTCCGCGCTAAGCCGTTCAACGTCTGGTGTATGGGTATCCGCAAGAGTTCAAGTAAATGCAGGCGGTTTTCCCACGGGGTTTGCAGGCGGCTTATTTCATGGACGGCGGTATACAAGGGAGCACTCACCTGCTGGGCCTGGGTGAGCGGCAGTTGTTGCAACCATTGCCTAAGCTGCGTTTCCTTATTCCCGCCGCAAAAGCTGAGTTGCGTCAGGTTTTGGGCCGGCACAATCAGCTTGCTCAGCAATGGTTGAAGGTTTTTATCCGCGCTCATTCGCCCGCCGTTATGCAGTGGTCACTATCTGGTTCAATATGGACAATGTTAGACGAGTTTTCGTGTCGCGCTTTTTATCCACTGACAGGGTCCGGTTCCTTGCGGTTGTCATCTCCGGGGTTTGTACTACTTTTAAGTCCGTCGTTGCTATTTATAACAATAATCGGGTTATAACAATAATCGGGGGTACCGCTAATGGGTTCGCTTTCCATGAAATACAAACTGATTCTGTTGGGATTGGTACCTGGCCTGGTCATCTTGCTGGTGCTGCTCACACTGGTGAGTTCCCGCATGAACAGCATCCTTGATAAGGACATGGAGGTACTGCGCCAAACCCTGCTCGAAGCACACAGGACCGAGCTGCGCCATTCACTGGACCTGGCCCATTCGCTTATCCAGCCCTTGTATGACGCCGCCAGTGGTAACGACACCCCGGAAAAAAACCGGGCAATCGAGTTGCTCAAACGCCTCAAGTTTGGAAAGGACGGTTATTTCTTTGGCTACGATGGCAATTCCGTACGTGTATTTTCCGGCAGTGATTCCGCCAAAATCGGCGACAGCTTCCAGAACTATAAAGATGTAAACGGCGTTTACCTGATTAATGAATTGGTTAAGCAAGGCAAGGCCGGTGGTGGCTTTGTAACCTATCACTTTCCCCGGCAAGGCCAGGGCGAGACAGCCTATCCCAAACTCAGTTATGCCATCTGGCTGGAAAAATGGAACCTGATGATAGGTACCGGTTTTTATATCGATGATGTTGATGCGGCGGTCAATTCGGCGCGCGAATTAAGCGAGTCCTACATCCAATCCACCCTGGTGACAGTATTTGGTGTTGCCCTCGTCCTGCTGCTGGCCATCGCCGTGGTTGCTGTGTTTATCGCCAACAAAACCCTGGCACCGCTGAATGGCCTGGTGCGCAGCCTGGAGGAAATCGCACGCGGCGGCGGCGATTTAACCCGGCGCCTCACCCGTACCGGTAATGACGAAATCGGTGCGGTCATCACCGCATTCAATACCTTTGTTGACTCTATCCACGGTATGATCCAGCGCATCCAGCAACTCACCCGGCAGGTGGCAGAGATTGGCCAAAGGGTATCCCAGAACAACACCGCTACTTTCCGGACGCTCGATATACAGCGCGAGCAAACCCTGCAAGTTGCCAGCGCGATGAATGAAATGGCCGCTTCGGCGGTGGAGGTTGCACGCAGTACGCAAGAGGCGGCCCATGCAGCGAGCGTGACTGAAGGCGCCACCAAGGATGCGCAAAAAACCGCCTCACGGTCTATCGATAACATCCATCAATTGTCGGATGAAGTGCGCCTGAATACGGATGGCTTGCAACAGTTGCAGGAAGAGGTCAATAACATCGGTGCGGTCTCCGATGTGATTCGCGGTATCGCCGAACAAACCAACCTGCTCGCACTCAACGCTTCCATTGAGGCGGCCCGCGCGGGTGAGCAGGGCCGGGGCTTTGCGGTGGTGGCGGACGAGGTGCGTGCGCTTGCCGCGCGTACCCAGGCATCGACACAGGAGATCCAGGCGATGATCCAGCGCCTGCAAAGCAGTACCACGGCGGCCAGTGACTCCATCAAGCGCAGCCTGGTGAAAGGCGATGTCTCGGTACAAATGGTGACGGAAACATCCAACGCGCTTAAATCTATCGATGACCAGGTCAGCACCATTAACCAGCGCGGATTGCAAATTGCCACGGCTGCCGAGGAGCAAACCCAGGTGATTGAATCCATCAATAAAAATATGCATGCAATTGCAGATGCAACTGAATCGGCGAGCCAGTATGCGGCGCGTTCCAATGAATCCGGCGAGGCGTTGGCCAAGGTGGGGATGGAGTTGCAGCAATTGGTCGGGCAATTCCGAACCTGATATCGCTCTTGTTTGGTGCGGGTTTTCCGAGGGGGCAGGAATTCTGTGGAAGCGCGTTTTTTAAAATTGCACCACGACAAAACAAACCCATGCCCATGCCTTTAAAAATTGCTTTTATCTAGGGCAAAATTTTTTTATCACAGGGCCTCCCCAATGGCCGTGCAGGTTCCAACACTTGCTGGTAATTAAAAAATAATAATAAAAATCAAAGAATTAACTATCTTTTGGGCGTGTGCTGTTGCAGTCGGTTATTAAAAGTTTATCGCTTCCGGTCACTGGCATAGGCATTGCTAAACCCCTCGCAATGAGGAGTTGCAAACCCTATGACGAATTCTGCTGTGAAATCCGTACGTTCCGTATGTCCCTATTGTGGTGTGGGCTGCGGTATGGTCTTTGAAACCGATGGTAAAAAAATCACCAGGGTTTCGGGCGATAAAAATCACCCCTCCAATTTCGGTCGCTTATGTACCAAGGGTCAAACCAGTGCCCAGGCGCTGGTAAATTCAGGTCGTATGGAATCGGCGTTTGTGCGTACCGAGCGCAATCGCGATCCGGTTAAAACGCCCATGGCGCAAGCGATCAGCCACACCGCCAAACGCTTGCGCGAAATCCTTGATCGATATGGCCCTGATGCCCTCAGTTTTTATGTATCGGGGCAGATGTCTATTGAATCCCAATACCTGGTCAACAAACTCTGCAAAGGTTTTGTGCGCACCAACAATATTGAATCCAATTCGCGCCTGTGTATGGCGAGCGCGGGCATGGGATACAAATTATCCCTGGGGTCGGATGCACCGCCCGGTTCCTACCAGGATTTTGACCACACGGATTTATTTTTTGTGATCGGTGCGAATATGGCCGACTGCCATCCCATTTTGTATCTGCGCATGATGGATCGGGTGAAAGCCGGGGCAAAATTAATCGTCGCTGATCCGCGCCGCACAACTACCGCTGAGAAGGCCGATTTATTTCTACCGATCAAACCCGGAACTGATCTCGCGTTGTTAAACGGTTTGCTGTTTTTATTGCACAAAAATGGCCATACCAATGCTGATTTTATTGCGCAGTACACGCAAGGTTGGGAAAACATTCCGGAGTTTCTAGCGGATTACACCCCTGAGAAGGTCAGCGAAATTACCGGCCTGGCTGTTGATTCAATTACCAAGGCCGCCGAATTAATTGGCGCCGCGCCGGAGTTTATGACCTGTTGGACCATGGGCTTGAACCAAAGCACCCACGGCACCTGGAATACCAACGCGATCTGTAATTTGCATTTGGCGACCGGGAAAATATGCCGCCTGGGCAGTGGGCCCTTTTCCCTTACCGGCCAACCCAATGCGATGGGAGGCCGCGAGATGGGTTACATGGGGCCGGGGTTGCCGGGCCAACGCATTTTGCTGGTGGAAAAAGATCGCGAATTCATTGAAAACCTGTGGGGTATAGCACCGGGCTCCATCAGTACGAAATTGGGTAAAGGTACTGTGGATCTGTTTGAGCGCATGGCCGCCGGTGAAATCAAAGCCTGTTGGATTATTTGTACCAATCCGGTGGCGTCGGTGCCCAATCGCAAGATTGTGATTGACGCGTTGCAAAAAGCCGAACTGGTCATTGCGCAGGATGCCTTCCTGGATACCGAAACCAATCGCTACGCCGATATTTTATTGCCCGGCGCTTTATGGGCGGAAGCCGAAGGGGTAATGGTTAATTCCGAGCGCAATATCACGCTGATGCAGGAAGCGGTAAGCCCGCCGGGCGAGGCTATGGCGGATTGGGAAATTGTGGCGCGGGTTGCGCGCGAAATGGGGTTTAGTGAAGGTTTTAATTTTAATTCCGCGTCTGAAGTATTTGAAGAAATCAAACAATCCTACAACCCCAAAACCGGTTACGATCTACGCGGTGTGAGCTACGAACGTTTGCGCCGGGAACCCTTGCAATGGCCTTGTGCGGACGCCGATTCAACGCGCAATCCGATCCGGTATATAAATAACGGCATAAACCAAACGCTGAAAACCAACGCGGATGGCTCGCGGCCTGAATTGCAATTTGCCACCGAATCCGGCAGGGCTGTTTTCCTTGCGCGCCCCCACGTCAACCCGGCGGAAATGCCCGATGCGGAATATCCCATGGTGCTTAATACCGGCCGCGTACAACACCAATGGCATACGCTCACCAAGACGGGGAAAATTCCTACACTCAATAAACTGAATCCCGGCACTTTTGTGGAAATCCATCCACAGGATGCAGCCGAGCTAGGCATCAACAATAAAGATAAAGTGGAAATTCGCTCGCGCCGTGGATACGCCGTTTTGCCCGCAGTGGTAACCGACCGCGTGCAACCCGGCAATTGTTTTGCGCCTATCCATTGGAATGATATTTATGGGGATAACCTTTGTATCAATGCCGTGACCAGCGACAAAATCGATGACATTTCACAGCAGCCCGAATTAAAAGTGGCTGCCGTTGCATTAAAACGTGTGGAAGTAATTGCGCAAGAGTCCGATCACTTTACTGATTATGTATCGGCAACCGCCCCTGCGCAGAAAATAGCAACCAGCCAATTGGCTTTTGCGCCTGTGGCTGAGGAAACCAGTATGACGTTGATTCAAACTTTTGCTGAAAAAATCGGTGTGGTCGAGCTGGTTGCACCGCAATTTTCAGCAGACGAGAAAACCTACCTCGCCGGTTTTATCGGAGGCCTGCAAGCCAGCGCCAAATTAATCCAGGCGGTGCCTGCATTGCCGGGCGATGCGCCCATCAGCGCGGAATACCGCCATTGGGTAAATGGTTTACTGGCGGGAATGTTCAGCCGTGTTTTACCCTTGGGGGTGGGTGCGGAGCCTGCGCAACAAAGGCCGGCCCTGACACTATTGTGGGCCTCACAAACCGGTAACGCGGAAGCCCTTGCGCAAAAATTTATGCAGGAATTAACGTCCCAGGGTTGGGCGGTGAATCTGCAATCCATGAATGATTATCCGGTTAAAAAACTTGCCGCCGATAAATTCGCCATCTTTATCACCAGTACCTTTGGTGATGGCGATGCGCCGGATAATGGCGGTGATTTCTGGGGCCAGCTAACCGATGCCTCCATGGCTTCGCTCAATGAATTGCATTTCGGTTTGTTAGCCCTGGGCGATTCCAATTACGATCAATTTTGCGGCCACGGCAAAAAATTATATGCGCGGCTGCAAGCCCTGGGTGCCAAGGCGCTGGTAGATCGTGTGGATTGCGACACGGATTTTGAAGTGCCAGCTGCGAATTGGTTTGCTAAGCTCAAGGAACAATTGGCTCCCCATATAGCCACCACCGTTTCCGCGAGTACCACTGCGTCCATGCCTGCTGCTATGCCAACCGAATCCAGTTACAGCAAAGCCAATCCCTATCCATCGCGCCTGGTCGTCAACAAACGTTTGAACGGTGAGGGTTCCGGTAAGGATGTTCGTCAATTCGGCTTTGACCTGGGCGACTCGGGCATTGGTTATGAAGCCGGTGACGCGCTCGGTGTCTGGCCAAGGAATTGTCCGGATTATGTGTTTGAGCTGGAACAGGCGCTCAACTTGAATGCGGATGCGCCGGTAGTCGTGGATACCCACGAAAAACCTTTGCACCAGGCATTGATTGAAAATTACGAAATTTGTCGCCCGAGCCTGGAGGCATTGCAATTTATCGCAGAGCGCGCAAAAAGCGCCGAATTAAAAACATTACTGGATGCTGAACACAAACAGGATCTGCAAGAGTGGCTCTACGGCCGCCAGTTGGCGGATATCCTGCAAGAATTTCCAATTCGCGCGAGTGTGGACGAATTTATTGCGATATTAAAACGCTTGCAGCCGCGTTTGTATTCCATTGCTTCCAGTTCCAAGGCGCAACCCAAACGGATTGATTTAACCGTTTCAGCCGTTCGCTACACCCGTTTCCGCGATAGTAAAAAAATTCGCAAGGGTGTTGCCTCAACATTCCTGGCAGATCGCGCCGAGGGTGTGGATGTGCCGATTTTTGTCCAGCCCAGCAAACATTTCCACGTACCGGAAAAAAGCGATACACCATTAATAATGGTTGGGCCCGGTACCGGCGTTGCCCCCTTTCGCGGTTTTTTACAGGAGCGCCAGGCACGGGGTGACGCGGGCAAAAACTGGTTATTCTTCGGTGAACAACACGCTGCCACTGACTTTTATTATCAGGAAGAATTATTGCAATTCCAAAAGGATGGTGTGCTCAACGAATTAAGCCTTGCATTCTCACGCGACCAATCGCAAAAAATCTATGTGCAGGATCGCATGCGTGAACGCGGCCAGGAAATCTGGAATTGGCTGGAAGAAGGCGCCTACTTCTGCGTTTGCGGTGACGCCAGTCGAATGGCAAAAGATGTCGATCAGGCGTTGCGCGATATTATCCAGCAATATGGAAAATTCGATGAAGCGGAAACCGTTAACTACATTCGTAAATTAAATATGGATAAACGTTATTTAAGGGATGTGTATTGATCCTTTAATAAGAATAAGGCAGCACCAGTGCTGCCTTATTCAACGCGAATCGGAAACTTTCCCCCAAATCTCCTCGTATCCTGAAGATCGAAAATAAGCCATGAATGTAATAATTATTTTCTCTAATATATATTCGGTACTTTTGCCACTCTTTCCATCTTCATCATTCGAACTTTCAACCATATTCCAAAAAAAATTTGCCAAATGTTCCGCTTCTTCATTGTTCTCCAGTCGATCTCTTTCAATAATTTCTTTTGTTATAGTGTCTCCGAGTAAGTTTGCATAATGCAAAATGATTTGCTTTTCTTGCGGTAAGCTATAAGGAATCAATTGAATACCCTCGTTCATCACGACAACAGCTTTCTCTCCGCCACCCTATTGAATTTACCGGTATCCTGATGATATTAGTGAATTGGCAGGCTATGCGATAGTTCCGCCAACTCTTTTTAAAAAAGGTGGTCGAAGTGAATGCTTATAGCAAAAGTGGCGAATTGTCCAACAGCCTAAACATTAAACGGAAATTGATATGGCAAATGCATCAGCCCATCCCGCCTGGATTGGTATTGGTAGAGCAATCGGTGGCGCTTTGATTTTCAGTTTGCCGATGATGATGACCATGGAAATGTGGGAGGTGGGCTTTTATATTGATCCGCTGCGCTTAATGGCGCTTATTTTACTCTCGCTGCCCTTGTGGGTGGGTGTGTCTTCAATTGTTGGTTTTGAAGAAACAAAGACATTAAGCGACGACATCCTTGATGTGCTGGTCGCTTATGCGATTGGATTCGTTACCAGTGCGGTTGTGCTGTTTGCGCTTGGCATAATCACATCTGCCAACGGACCGGGGGAAACGTTTTCCATGCTGTTATTGCAATCAGTACCGGCGAGCCTTGGTGCATTATTGGCCCGCAGCTTGATTAACGGTGACAAGGAAAAAAAGTTTGATCCGGATTATCACCACGAGTTAATTATTTCTATAACGGGCAGCCTGTTCCTGGCATTTAACCTGGCGCCTACCGAAGAAATGATTTTGCTGTCCTACAAAATGCAATATTGGCACATGTGTGCGTTGCTTCTGCTTACGCTCGCCATGATGCAAATGTTTACCTTATCGAATCCGGACGTTCACGCTGAATCCTTACGGTATTGGAAAAGCCATTGGCAATTGTTTGTGCGATTTACCAGTACCGGTTATGTACTGGCATTTGCGGTGAGCCTTTTTATGTTGTGGGTTTTCGGGCGTGCGGACGGTGAAAGCCCGGGCAATTTAATTAACACGGCGATAGTGCTTAGCCTTCCCGCCGGAGTGGGTGCGGCAGCAGCGCGCTTGATAGTGTAAGGAAATTGTTATGAACAACAAAAAAACTGTAACACCTTTGTGGGAAAAAATTGTGGGTGTGGCAGGGCTGGTATTACTTTGCGTTGGCTTTGCCTATCTGTCATGGGAAAAAATTACCAGGGAAAGGTCGCCACTACATATTTCCTTTGCGATAGACAGCATTGTCGAAGTGGAAACAGAATTCCTGGTAAAAGTTAATGTCGAAAATGCTGGCTTCCAAAGCGCTACCGAGTTACAGGTTGAAGGTGTGTTATTAAAGGACGGAAAGAAAATAGAATCCCACAAGATGCAAATTGATTATATTCCTTCCAATTCAGGTCGCAGAATCGGTTTTTTCTTTAAGCAGGACCCACACCTTGGAGCTTTGGAATTCAGGGCGCTAGGCTTTCAGGAACCGTAATTGCAATTGGCAAATTGATAGGTTAGTCAGGTTTCCATTCCTTTAGCAATATCGGCTCTGCCAATCTGAGTTCCTCGGGTACACGTTTGTTTTCCAACACAAAGACACGGTTATTAATTTTATTTAACTTTCGCACGTCTTCTGCAAAATAGGATTTAAAAAGGGAATCCATGGAGCCGTCTTTTTTGGCCTGCTCGAGTCCCATTTCGACGCGCTTCGCTAATTCGGGGTAGTGGGGGCTGACCTGGAATAATACGGGAAATGGATAATAAATCAGAATATCCGGGACGACAGTGACATCCCCGGAATACTGGCCGAATTTCTGGATAAAATTATCCACTTCAATTGCGCTTAAAGGAATGTAATCAAACCGTTTTGCCACCAGCATCGCAAACAGGTTGTAATAATCGGCTTCATCATTCACTTTGTAACCATTGGCGCGGTAAATGAAAACGTCCTCCCAATCCTTCCCCTGGCCTGCGACTAATTCCTGAAGTTGCGCAGTCTCTTTTATCCCTGCAAATTTGGCTGCATCCGTTTTTCGGATTATTAATTTTCGATAACCTAGCAGCCCCCCTAAAAGCGGAATTTTTACGGCAATTCGCTTATCGCGTTTGATTTCTGAAGGAACTGTGTCGGTAGTCCAATTGGGGGCGGCTTCAATATTAATTATGGTTCCGCGACTCACTTCACGGCTGGCGCGCAGTGACGTTATTTTGTGATCAACGCGCTCCAGCCGATAATCACCATAAATATTTTTGGTTTTTTCCAATACCAGCTTTAATAATTCGAATTGATATTCGTCTCGTTTTTCGCTGGCCCGCAAATCCCAATACCGGTAATGCATGGGGTGCGTGTCATTTTCTGCCCAGCATTTTATCGGCGCGCATAATGCCAGGATAAGTGCAATCCGTATAATTCCATAGAGAAGGTCAATCACTTTTGCCATTTTCTTGGGCGTCTCTCGCTCATGTAATTCGTTAATAATCTTACGTCAGAATCCAGAAGCTTCAAGTTTTCCCTGGCGTGGGAAGTATTTGCGCCTCACTAATTCGATGGGAATAATGCCTAAAACAGTGGGGGATGTATTGGCGAGGAGAGAGGTGACTGGCGTCACCTCAGCGCAATGTCATCACGCAATTTTTTCTGCTGCAAGGGCTTCCTGCACCGAGGTACGCGCCGCAATCCGTGCTTGATAATCCTTTAAGGTGGGCCATTTGGAAAGGTCGATTTTGAAATGGTTGGCCCAGATCATAGTAATAAATAAATAGGCATCCGCTACGGTAAATTGATCGCCTAATAAATAATCCCGTTGCGCCAGTTGTTCGGCAACGTAGTTGTAGCGTTTACCCAGTTTTTCCAGGCAGGTGGCCCGGGTTTGCTCCGGGGTGCTTTTATCAAATAGCGGTGAGAAGGATTTATGGATTTCCGAACTGATAAAGGTCAACCATTCTTGCAGTTTATAACGCTCACGGGTGCCGTTTGCGGGAGCGAGTTTTGCCTCGGGGTTTTGGTCTGCGAGGAATTGCAATATGGCAACACCTTCGGTAAGCAAGGTGCCGTCATCAAATTCAAGTGCCGGAACGTAACCTTTTTTATTGATAACCAAATAATCCTCATCATTACCGAATTTTTTGGTTGCTAAATCTACCTTCATCAGGCTCACAGGTAGATCCAGTTCGCGTATCACAATATGGGACGCCAGCGAGCAAGTGCCGGGACTGAAATAAAGTTTCATAAGACTCTCCTGTGGATAAAGAATTACGTTCCAGCGTTGAATAGGCCGAGTATTAGGCCAGATATGAATAGGATAAAGCCACAGCTCAAAAGTTCGGTTAATGGGGTGTTGCTGCCCGTTGTTGCGAAAGAGAAGTGTTTCCATCTAGAATTCGCCAGCCCTGGCAATAAATGGGCAAGGAACCTTCTTTATCTCCATTTCATGAGAATTAAGCCGATATGGCACTATCTACCAAAACATTGCGCCGCTGGGCCTGGGTCCATAAATGGTCGAGCCTCATATGTACTCCATTTATGTTGCTACTGTGCATCACTGGATTACCGTTAATCTTCCATCATGAAATTGGCCACTTGCTGGGCACTGAAGTCGAGGCGCCGGTCCTGGAATCGCCTGCTGCCAAAGCCGATATGGATGCCCTTGTGGCGGCGGCTCGCGCGAGCAATCCGGACCTCCTGGTCCAATACCTTTTCCAGGAACCGGACGAGGAGAACTTGTGGATAGTGGGGCTGAATCGCGATATAGCGGCAATGGAGGGCGGCAAAACGGTTGTTGTGGATGCGCGCACTGCCGAGGTACTAAACCAGCCGAACTACGAAGAGGGATTTTTGTGGGTCATGTTCAAATTACACGTTGATTTGTTCGCAGGCCTGCCGGGTAAATTATTCCTCGGCCTGATGGGCATATTGTTAATTGTGGCCATTGTGTCCGGTGTGGTGTTGTATGCGCCGTTCATGCGCAAGCTGGATTTCGGCACAGTGCGCCGTGACCGCAACACGCGGATGCAATGGCTCGACCTCCATAACCTCCTGGGCATTGTTACCCTGGCCTGGGCGTTGGTGGTGGGAACGACGGGAGTGCTGAATACCTGGGCTGACCTGGTGGTGAAATACTGGCAGTTCGACCAGGTCTCGAAAATGGTGGGGCCCTATAAGGACTTGCCCCCACCCAATCCCGGTGATTTGGGATCGCTGGAAAAGTCGGTGCAAGCCGCGCGCGCCTACGCGCCGGGGATGAAGCCGGGCTTTATCGCGTACCCCGGAACCATCTTGTCGAGCGCCCACCATTACGCTGTTTTCATGCGGGGCGATTCCCCGGTGACGGCGCGCTTATTTTTACCGGTGCTGATGGATGCAAAAACCAGCGAATTTACCGATAGCCGCGAACCGCCCTGGTATTTAACCGGCTTGCTCCTGTCGCAACCGCTGCACTTCGGGGATTACGGCGGTATGCCGATGAAAATCCTGTGGGCGCTGCTGGATATAGCCACCATCCTGGTACTCGCCAGCGGTTTGTACTTGTGGTGGAAGCGGCGGCGCAAGCCCATTGAGGAATTGCTTACAGCGGCAACACTGGAGGGAGCAAAATGATTCGACTCTGGTTATGGCCGATTCTCCTGGCGATACTCACCCTCAGCGGGCTGGTCAGCGGTTTGGTGTCTGACGAGGCTGGTGATGTCTGGGCCTGGGTTGGTTTGGGTGTGCCGGTGTTAATTGGTCTGTATTACGGATTTATTCGCCGCAGTGTGTAAATACCTGGCCGTCGTAGCGCTTGCTGCGACGGCCGTATGGATAAAGGTTGTGGTTATCGCTCGCCATCAAGCTTTACTAATGTCACCACCGCGCGCTCCGATAGCATTCGATAATCCGCGCGCACCCTTACCCCCGCCTTCAATTTTTCGCTCAGTGTTTCGTTAACTTCCATCAGCAATGTATTGTCCTGTTCGTTGACCTGCAAAATCGAAACGGCGGAGAAATCAAAATATTTCCCGACTTCGGGATAGGCCGCTTTAAAAAAACTTTCTTTGGCGGAAAAGGCGGTAGTAAAGAATATTTGTTCAGCAGACCTCGCTTTAAATTGATCAAACATGTGCAACTCCGCTCCGAACAAAACCTGCCTTTTTATGTTTGCGCAGGTTTCCGCATTCACTTCTTCCTCAATATCAACCCCGATTCCCCGAATGTTTGATTTCAAGGCGGTTACCGCGATTGCGTAATTCCTGCTATGGCTGATAGATCCGGTAATTGCGGCGGGCCAGAGGGGATTACGGTGGGGGCCGGTAAGGATATCTACATTGAAATAGCCCAGTGGCTGTAAGGATTGCTTCGCGCAATACCGGCCCGCCAGGAATTCGGCGCGCCGTTTGGCAACTGCCTTATGCAGGGTTGGCGGAAAAAAAATTCCGTATTCAGTGAATAACCCATCCGTGTAATGGGCGAGGGCAAATTGGCAACAATGGACAGAAATGGTGCTGGCAAAAACGGGCTTACCGGGTTCATCCACAATAAATTCGTGGGGCCGTTCTGCCAAATCCTGGCCGGTTAATACTGGCTTCACTAAATCTTCCTTCATAGGTTCCCTTTGTATGTTCGAGGTTAGGGCTTGGGGTTTGGGCTAAATAAGCCAACCGAATAATAGTGGTAATGGTAATAATTATTATTTAGAATACGGCGACATTATGGACAAGTATGAGGATTTTATGAAATACCCAACCTATCGATTAATACCCATGGTTACTTTACTGGGACTCACTCCGTTATCAATGGCTGATACCGCGCCGGCCCCGCAAAAGTTAGAAAAAGTGGTCATCTCCGGCGAGCTGTTGTCGCGCACTGTAGAGGAAAGCGGCAACAGCGTAGCGGTGATGGATGAAGAAACCTTGGAGGCCCGCCCGGATTTAATGTCTGTACGCGACTTGCTGCGCGAAGTGCCCAACGTTACCGACGTCACCGGCACCGGTAAGGCACCCACAGTACGCGGTGTTGACGGTACCGGACCGGCGGAAAACGCCAACGCTTTCTTTGCCGGCAGCCGCCCGCGCCTGAACTGGCAGATAGACGGGCGCTCGGCCAGCTATAACGAAGTAGTATTCGGTGATATGGGTATCTGGGACCTGGAACGTATCGAGGTACTCAGGGGGCCGCAAAGTACCCTGGTAGGCCGCAATGCGATTGCCGGTACCATCCTTGTTAAAACCCGCGACCCGGAAGCGGAGCGCAAGGCGGCAGTGCGCGTTGAGGCCGGTAACCTGGACCAGCGCCGCGTATCGATGATGTACAACCAGCCGCTTGGCGAAACCCTGTCCTTCCGCTTGGCGGCCGATACTTTCGAGCGCCAGTCACAAGTCAGCTACGACCCGTACGAAGGCGTTGAAAACCCGGCCGATATAGAAGGCCACTCATTACGCGGCAAGCTGCTTTACACACCGCAGAGCGAGCGCGGCACCCGCGTCCTCCTGACCTTGACCGATGTTAACTACGAAGGGCCTAACGGCGAGATAGTGGTTCGCCCGTTCAATAAACAGCGCTCCAATTTCCCCGAGCAACCTGTGCACAACCCCCAAACCAAAGGTGTGGGTGTTGAGTTCAGCACCTTCCTGAACGATATGCTGGAATTCGAATTGGACGCCTCGACCACGGATTTCACCTTCAAGCGCAAAACCGCCCCGAACGGCAGCCGTGCCCAGGTTGATACCGATGAGGAAGTGGTAGAGCCGCGCCTGCGCTATACCGGTGAAAACGGCAGTGAATGGGTCGCGGGAACCCGTTTCTATCGCGCCCGCCAGGATGAGTGGATCCAGTTCGCCGGCGTCCAGCGTTTCGATGATCGCTCCGATACCCAATCCGCGTACGCGGAAGGTTTGATTCCCTTCGCGGAAAAATACGAACTCACATTGGGATTGCGCTACGAGGAAGAAGAGCGCAAGCGCGATGGCGGCGATCCGACCCGCCAGATCGTCAACATCCATGCTGACAAAACCTACGATGCGCTCTTGCCCAAATTGGGGGTGAGCTACAACCCCAATGAGCAACAAGTGGTAGGAATCCTCTACTCGCGCGGGTTCAATGCGGGCGGCGGTGGTATCAGTTTCGCCATGCCGATCGTCAACTATGAATATGACGAGGAATTCGTCGACTCCTTGGAACTCTTCGGTCGCCAGCAATGGCACGACGGACGCTTGCGCACGACGCAAAACCTGTTCTATTCGCTATACGAAGATATGCAACTGCCCTATGACCTGACCCCTGAGGATTCGCGCGATGAAGCCTTTGTGGTGCGCAATGCGGATGGTGTACGCATCGTCGGATTGGAATTGGGCATGTCCTGGCAAGTAAACGACCAATGGAACCTGTTCGGCAACCTGGCGTTCCTGGATACCGAAATTACCGACTACGCGGATTCCGGCATTGAAGGAAATTCCCTGTTTACCGCTCCATCAGCCTCAGCCCAGTTCGGCGGAACCTGGACCCATGAAAGCTGGCAAGCCAGCCTGAGCGCCCATGTGACCGACGGTTGGTACACCAGCATCACCAATCATCCCGATGGCAAGACCGACCCCCACGGCACGCTTAACGCCAATATCTCCTACCAGTTCAACGAGATGGTGAAAGCCTACCTGGCAGCGCGCAATTTGCTGGATGAAGACAAGCCAATCGCTATTTATCCCGGTACCGCCCCTGCGGGCAGCGGCCGTCCCAATAGCGATTTCGACTCCGCCGTGTTGATGCAACCGCGCTCAATCATCGCGGGCTTTGAGTTTAATTTCTAACCAGCCCTGGCGGGCCAGGCAGCCACCCGAGGTAATGCGATGGGTATCCTGAAGCACGAGAGCAAGCACTGGCCCCTGGCCCTGACCGTTGCCCGAGGTGAGCCGACGCTGGAGCAGCATTTTGAATCCCTGGCTGCCTGGGATGAATGGTTTTCCCGCGCGGAGCCCTTCCGGGTAATCCGGGTTTATTGCGATAACGCCTCATTGCACCACGCAAAAGGTGCCGCCCAGGCTACCCAGGAATGGCTCAACGCCGGTGCAGCGGAGAAAATGCGCGAGCTGGTGCAATCCATGCTGATCGTGGTTCCCCCGGATCGGCATGGCAGCATGGCGAAAATGAGCGTGCAAAAAGCCTTCGGTGTACCCGGCGGTTTGTTTCCATCGCTGGAGACTGCTTTCGCCTGGAGCCATAACCCGCCCGGACCGGCCAGCGGTTTACCGCTAGATCTAGATATAGGATTGCTTGCCCAAGCGCGGGCGACAGTGGAGCTTATTGCCGGCCCTTGTGAAGAGTCAGCGGGCGCCGGAACGGACAAGGAAAAACCCGGTGATTATTCCGGGGA
>CAMLKG010000031.1 GCA_946480695.1 uncultured Cellvibrio sp. | reverse complement strand
TGTTGGCGGCTCCGCTTTTTTAAGCTTACCCGATCTTTAATGATGAATTTCTTTAATTACCGGGTGTCAAGCAGCTTTGGCTGTCAGGAAGGTCCTGGTAACCGCGTCCAGCTCGGTTTCAATCCAGCGTGCGCGGGTTTCGGTGTGAGCCAGGATTGTCTGGCAAATCCGTTTGGTATCTTCATCCCCCGCTGCCTCCGCAGCCGCAACAAGGATCTTATAGGACCCGATGCCCATTTGCGTAAATGTGTGTAGTGCGAGAATGCCTTTGACGGGTTCATCGCTAACCATCAGGCCAGACATATTTTGCGCACCGGCAACCACTTTCCCCGCAGTATCCTTAATGAGAGAGGTGCTACTGCCCAGTTGCTCTATCCTGGAAGATAGCAATGCCTGGTGTTCTTTAAAATAATTAACTTCGGCGTCCAGTTTGGTACGCAAGCCGGTGTACTCTTTGAGGCGATCCGCCTGGCCTGAAAATAATTTTTCCCCTTGCTCTTCCATCGCATGGGCGTCACGCAACCAATCGCAAATATTTTCTCTACAAGTATCTGTCATTTTATGGCTCCTTAATGGATGTGAGGTCAACTGTTTTTATCAATGCAATTTGAATACCAGTCTATTTTCAATTTTAAGGAAGGGATTAAGATGCATATCCATTTCCTTTAGTATATCCAGTAACTATTTAATAAAAAGTAAATCTAAAAAGTAACCGAATCGGTAATAGCTGACGCATCAATACTGATGATCGATGTTGACCAACCAACAAGTATTGAAAATTTTACATCGGATGCACCAAACACCATAAAAAATAAATCAAAGGAATTGTAAAAATACAATAAAAAAAATTTATTTTTAAAACTAATTCGAAAACAGGGCGTCATAAATCACGCAACCAAAATTAATTCCAGGAGAATAAAATGGCTAATGCAGCTAAGAAAATACCCATTGAAGAACCCATGTCGCAGATGCAAGACGCTATAAAGCTTCTCAGGGCCGACCACAAACTGGTAAATGATTTATTTGAACAATTCGAGTCTGCACGCGGAAGCAGTAAAAAGAAAACACTGGTCGCGCAAATTTGTATGGAACTCACCATCCACGCCCAGATCGAAGAAGAAATTTTTTATCCCGCAGTACAGCGCGCACTTAAAGACAAGACGCTGATTCCCGAGGCGCGCGTTGAGCACGATACATTAAAGTACCTCATTGCCCAAATTGTGGATACTGAAGCGGATAGTGAGCTTTACGAAGCCAAGGTTACGGTGCTTTCCGAGTACGTAAAACACCACGTCAAGGAAGAGCAAAATGAAATTTTCCCCAAGGTAAAGGAAAGCAAACTTGACCTTATGGAGCTAGGAGAACAATTGGCTATACGGAAAGAAGAGTTAATGACCCAAATGTCCTGAAACCCCATCTACATCATTCAATTAGCGGGCATGTTGAGGTGCCCGCTGCCCTCTTAAAACATTACCAGCGATCACCCAAGGCAAAACCCTGGAGCCAGCCGTATGGCTATCCCATTATATTTGGAAAAAAAATGACTGAAGATAACAAACCCGCTTCACAGTATCATCCCGTTGAAACCAAGCTCTTCAATGGAATTATCTATTCTGTTTTAGTGCCCTTTAATGAATCCCGCTTTTCAGTTGTCATTGGCGAAGGCTCCGAGCCCCTCCGCGAGGATGAGGAATGTAAGGACCTATCTCCCGAAAACCATGTCGAATTATTTGAGCGTGCACATAGCCATGCGCAAAAAATAATTCGATCCAATGACCCCCGCCTACAGCCATTCATTGAAAAGCTGGATGAAAAACCCAGCGATAATTAACCGATATATATCCATATGCGCAGCGATTATTTATGCCATATCCAGTTGCAGTAATCCGCCGCTAAAAAATCTTATTAACAAAAAAATATTAAAATTAAATTATCAAGCAATACCGCACGCAACGCGGCTTTAATTATCAAAAAATTATTTAGGCGATAGGCCAAGGAGATTCGCAGCATACATAAAAAATTAATTATTTAAATAGGATGATGTAGATAGCACAAGCGAAGCATATTTATTAACTTAAAAATTTGTAGAAAAATAAATTAAAATTAAATTATTAACCATCAAAGCGAAGCGAATTTATAAATACATTTTCAAAGAAATTTAATTTTTTATCGAACTTTTCGCTTTTAATGTTTCCTATAAGTTACGTCTGTAACACGCAACCTTGAACAGACATAAACGATTGACCAATTTAACGCAAGAGGAATTTCAAAATGGCACAGACACAAAAATCCGGCACAGAAAACAGGGGCTTCGCCAGCAATCCGGAACTCGCTTCTGAAGCGGGCAAAAAAGGCGGCCAGGTAAGTGGTGGTAATTTTAAAAACGATCCGGAGCGTGCCGCTGAAGCTGGCCACAAAGGTGGGCAAGTAAGTGGCGGTAACTTTAAAAACGATCCGGAGCGTGCTGCTGAAGCCGGCCACAAAGGCGGTCAAGTCAGTGGCGGTAATTTCAAAAACGATCCGGAACGCGCCGCTGAGGCAGGACGTAAAGGTGGACAAAACAGCCATAAAGGCGATAATCAGGACGAGTAAAATTTACTGATTGTTCTGAACCAGATAAACCATGCCTGTCCCTCACAGCCATGGTTTATCTTTTCCAAGCATTTATATACATAAATTTTATTTTTAAACCACAACCTCCTTAACCGCATCCCAATTCGTCTATTCGCTTCCTATATACTGGCAAAGCAGTTTGGGAATCCCCTCGCATTTTTAAACATCCCCGATGCTGACTATAATTTGTTCCCCATGGCCAGGTTGGCACCTATTACAAAGATGAAAAAAATTTCTTCCTGCTTGTCGATTCAGCCGGCAGTAGAGCGACTAGTTAATGCAAATACATCAAACCCCTTCCAATCAAGGAGCAACCTTATGAAAGTTATGGTTATTGTCAAAGCATCACCCAGTTCAGAAGCCGGAAAAATGCCCAGCGAGGAGTTATTGACCGCCATGGGAAACTTTAATGAAGAATTGGTCAAGGCCGGTATTATGGAGTCCGGCGATGGGCTTAAGCCAAGCAGTGAAGGCCTAAGGGTAAGGTTCAGCGGGGGCAAGCGCATCGTTACTACCGGGCCCTTCACCGAAACCAATGAGTTGATCGCCGGCTATTGGATCTGGAATGTAGCATCAATGGAGGAAGCGGTAGAATGGGTTAAAAAATGCCCCAACCCCATGGAAGAAGATTCAGATATTGAAATCCGCACTTTTTATACCATGGAAGATTTTGCCCAAGCGGACCCGCAAGGCAAGGCAGCGGCACAGGAAGAACATTTACGCCAAACTATCGCGCTTCGCCAGGCGAAGGTTAACAATTATTTATTCTTCTCGGGACGTTGTGAAGAAGCGTTGAATTTCTACCAGCAACACCTGGGCGCGAAAATTAATATGCTGCTGCGTTTTAACCAGAGCCCGGACCCTGTTCCCGAAGGTATGTTGCAGCAAGGTTTCGAAAACAAGATTATGCATGCTGACTTTACCCTGGGCGACGTAAACATTTTGGCTTCCGATGGCTGCGATGACGCTACACGCTTTAGCGGCTTTCGCCTAACCCTGACCCTTCAGACCGCAGAAGAAGCGCACAGGGTTTTTGATGCATTGGCGACCGGCGGCAATGTTGATATGCCACTGGCAAAAACATTCTGGTCCCCGCTCTATGGCCAGGTTACAGACCAATTCGGTGTTGGCTGGATGGTCATGTTACCGGAGCAGCAGGCATAAGACGCCATCAATGGATTAGCTATTGAGGGCAGCGCGGGCTATAGGGATAATCCGGTGATATACCTGGTATCAACCAATATGAGCCTGCCCTCAATGACTAAAGAAATTGAATTACGGAAATCCAAACGCCTCGCACTGTATTTTCTATTATTTGCCGCGTTTATTTTTACTTCCACGTTGTTTTTACCGGCGGATCGATGGTGGGTTGGTTTGATGCGGGCCATTTCTGAAGCAGCAATGGTCGGTGCGCTTGCCGATTGGTTTGCAGTGGTTGCATTGTTTAAACGCGTACCCATTCCAATCGTTTCCTCCCACACTGAAATTATTCCTAAAAATAAAGAAAAAATTGCTGATAACCTCGCCATTTTTGTGCGCGACAAATTCCTCGATGTGGATTCACTGGTTGCGCTGATCGAAAAACACGACCCCGCGCAAAAAGCCACGGATTGGCTAAATACACCGGCCAATACGCAAAAATTGGGGAGTTACCTGATAAAGCTCATTTCCGGCACCCTGGATTTTATTGAGGATGCCGCGGTACAGAAATTTATGACCAAAGCGATTCACGCGATGCTGGACAAAACAGATCTATCCGGTTCAGCGGGAATGCTATTGGAAGTGATGACTAAAAATAAGCGGCACCAGTCCTTACTGAACGAAGGTATCAACCAATTCGCATCCATTTTGCGCGAAGAGGAAACCCAGGCATTTATTGCCGAAGGTATTGTGAACTGGCTTAAAGAAGAACATCCGGTGGCAGAGAAGATTGTGCCTTCCGGATGGATTGGCAAGACGGGTGCGGACATTGCCGTTAAAGCCGCGAGCCGTTTACTCGATGAGATCAATGAGAACCCGGAGCACCCGCTCAGAATTAAATTTGATAGTTATACAACCGAATTCATCGAAAAATTAAAAACCGATCCTGAATTCCATGCCAAGGCTGAAGAAATAAAACACTACCTGAAAAACGATGAAACATTTAACGGTTACATGTCCGCCCTGTGGCGCGACATGAAAGATTGGATTAAACGCGACTGTAATGATGAGAACTCAGTCCTGCATCGGAAAATCAATGCCGCTGGTGAATGGTTGGGAAAGACCCTTTCCGAAGATCCCAGCCTGCGCTATTCACTTAACCAGCATATGGAAGACGCCGCTAAAAAAATGGCCCCTGACTTTGCGCAGTTTTTAACTACGCATATCAGGGACACAGTAAAAGGTTGGGACAGCCGGGAAATGTCCCGTCAAATTGAACTGAACATCGGCAAGGACCTGCAATACATCCGTATTAACGGGACAATTGTGGGGGGTTGCATAGGTTGCCTGTTATATTTGGTTTCCCATGCGCAGGATATTTTGTTTTTTGTCGGTTGAATGCCATTCCATTTCTTAATAAGCCGGTTTTAACAAACCGACAGAATTCCAAAAATATGCCTGCCATCAGTCATTCAGACCAAGGCCATCCAAAATTTGCGGAATACATTTTTCAATTCTGGATTCGCGGGTTTTGGACTGCCTGGCGGAGGAAAAGTGTAACCGGTAAGCGCGTTGCCGCCCGGGGGTTAGGGCTTCAAACGCTTCCTTCAAACCAGGGCTTTCATCCAATTTTCGCTGGAACTCTCCAGGGATCGAAAATTCTTCCGTTTTTTTGAATTGGACACTCAACCCCGCTTTTTCAATTTCAATCGCTTCGCGGATGTAGGTTTTCAGCGTGCCTTTCATTTTTTCTATTTGCTGTGTGCTGGTAAAACGAACCTGGCGCGCCGCCTGAACATTTTCGGTTTGCTGAACCAAAATCCCTTTGGGATCTTTCAATAGCGCCCCCTTAAAAAACAGAAATGCACAATATTCCTTGAAACCATGGATTAATACGACATTGGCTTTTCCCAATGTATAACAAGGTTGCCCCCATTTCAGTGCTTCGGTGAGTCCACAACCCAGGGCAATTTCTCGCAATTTTTCGAATTCACCCTGCCAGCTTTTAGCATTCGCTAACACAGCATCAACTTTAGGGTTGGTATTGATAGGTTTTTTCATTCGGAGCCCCTGGCTAGTTTTAACCACGCTTTGCTTTAACGCCGCCTGGTGGCAGCTACACTAAATTCAGGATATTAACGGCATATACTTGTCATTTATACTTTTCTCCGTTAAAAAGCCGCCATTTTTTATTGCACTGGATCGAATAGCAGTTATGGCCAGACCCGTCACCCACGCTTATTTACAACGTTTTGGCGGCATCGCCCGGCTTTATGGGCAGGACGCCCTGCCCGCCTTGACCAATGCGCACTTTGCCGTAATTGGGCTCGGTGGCGTAGGTACCTGGGCGGCCGAGGCGCTGGCGCGTTCGGGGGTCGGAGAACTCACCTTAATTGAAATGGATGAGGTCTGTGTGACTAACACCAACCGCCAATCCCACGCCTTGCAATCCACCGTTGGGCACTCCAAAAACCACATCATCACCACCCGCCTGCGCGATATCAACCCGGAAATTATTATCCATTCGGTTGAGGACTTCATCGACGAGCACAACATCCATCATGTCATTGGCAAGCAGCACCATGTGGTTATCGATGCAATAGACGCAGCCCATTTGAAAGCGCGCTTAGTGGCTTATTGTTCCGCCATGAAATTGCGGCTGGTAACGGTGGGTTCATCCGGTGGCAAACGTGACCCCCAACGGGTCAAAGTGGATGACCTTGCGCGCGCCCATAATGATCCGATGCTGCATAAGATCCGCCACCAGCTGTATCGCCATTTTAATTTTGCGCGCGATAGAAACCGGAAATTTCGTGTGGATGCGGTTTATTCCGATGAGCAAATGGTCTATCCGAAACCCGATGGCAGTGTGTGCCAAACCAAGCAATCGCTCCAAGAGGGCGTAAAGCTGGATTGCACAGGCGGGTTTGGTTCCAGTGTGATGGTGACAGGCACCTTTGGTTTCCTGGCCGCAACGCGGGCGATTGAGCGCTATCTTAGCAGGCAAACGACTCGCATTACATAAACCCAATTCAAGCTGAACCTAATAATTCGCCAATACGTGCAATGATTCCTTTAAAACCATTATTGCGCGATGGGGTTAAATGTTTATCCAATCCCAGCCCTTGCAGGTTTCCTTCCAAATCAACATTTTTGATTTCGGTTAACGCGCGCCCGTTAAGCTGCACCAGCAACAACGACACCAGGCCTTTGATGACACTGCTGTCAGCATCGAAGATGAAAGTCAATTTTCCTTCACGCTGTTCACACGCCAGCCACACGGGAAACTCGCAGCCGCGGATGAGGTTTTCCGGTATTCGTAATTCCGGCTTGGTGCCAATCAATTTTCCCCACTGGATAATCAATTTGTATTGCTGCTGCCAATTGCCGGCAGCAAGCAATTGCGGAATGGAAATAGAGGACAAATCGTCGTACTGCATAATATTGCCTATTTAATAAGGCACAACAGGTGTGCATTAAACGCGGCGCCAAACGCAATGCCAATCGCCGCTTATTAGTTTGGAAACAATTACCAGGGCACGCCAAACAAGCGACGATTATTGTCCCACATACAAGCCATGATTGTTTCGCTGCTTTCTTCGCGTAACCCGGCGAAAAGCTGTGCAATACGTGGAATATTTTCAGGTGTGTTACGTTGCCCCTGTTCCCCGCACAGCGGCATATCCGGGGCATCTGATTCCAACAGCACCGATTCCAATGGCACTCGCGCAAATGTTGTACGGGTTTTATGGGCGCGCTCGTAACTGATGGTTCCGCCCACACCCAAATAAAATCCCAAACCAATCAATTGCATTGCTGTTTCATAGCTGCCATTGAATGCGTGCACGACCCCGCCATACAAGGGTTTGTGTTTTTTGCAATGCGCGATTAATTCGTTATGGGTTCGCACACTGTGGATAATTAACGGTAGTTTACATTGATTCGCTAAATCGATGTGCCAACTGAACAGGTCCAATTGCTGCTCCAAAGGCGTTTCGATAGTTTTATCCAACCCCGCTTCACCGATGGCAACACACCGGGTTTGATTGCTCGCTTTATCCTCGGCCAGTATGTGCGATATTTGTTGTGCATAACCTTCCAGCGCGGCGGCATCTATGGCTATCTTGCCGGCCCACCAGGGATGAATTCCCAATGCGAAATAGCATCCGGGTAATTCGCGGCTTAACGCCCGGGCTTTTGGCCATTGTGCCGGTTCGACGCCCGGTATGACCAAACCATTTACGCCTAACGCCATTGCTTTTTGCCACACCAGGTTGCGGTCTTTGTCAAAGTCGGCAAAATCAAAGTGGCAATGGCTGTCAAAAAACGGCATTTGGGGTTACCCTTTTGAATCAATGATGGAATTTTGTAAAAAAAATCATGAGAAGATAAATGCTAATGCAATATTTCCTGTTGGTGATAATAATAATTCTGTGCGGTTTGGTATGGGTTGGTTTCAGCAGTTTAAAACGCACCCGTCCCTGGCACCGCGTTACATTAAAAGGCGAGTTTTCCACCAAGGATCTCACCTTATCCTATCAATGGGAAACTTACCTCGCCCAGGAAACACATTTATTCGCCCAATTGCAACAAACACTGGCCGATAGCCAATACCAGCATGCATACCGCTACCAGGTGGACTCGCCGGTTAATCCCCTGAATCACCACCGCAATTGGAATCGCAGTTTTGTATTGAAACCGGAGAAAATTCGCGGCGGCGTGGTGATGTTGCACGGGTTAAGCGATTCGCCTTATTCCATGCGCAACCTTGCGTTGCATTTCCAGCAACAAGGTTTTTATGTCATTGCGCCGCGTTTACCCGGCCATGGAACATTACCAACAGGCTTATTGGCAGCAAAATGGGAAGATTGGGCAGCTATCGCAAAATTGGCCATGCATGAGTTGCAACAACAGTTGGGCGACAACCGGGAATTATATTTGCTCGGTTATTCCACCGGTGCAGCACTGGCAGTCAACTACGCCCTGGAGGCAAGAAAAGACCAGGGATTACCGCAACCCAAAAAATTGATTTTACTTTCACCCATGTTGGGCGTCAGCAAATTTGCAAGCTTCGGTAAAAGCCTGGAATTAATCGGTCGCTTACCTCTGCTAGGCTCCAAACGCTGGCTTAACCTGGACCCCGAATATAACCCGTTTAAATACAATTCATTTACGGTGAATGCGGGCTGGCAAGCACATCGACTCACTAAATATCTGCAAATTAAAATCCAGGCGATTAAAACATTGAACGGCCTTGCGCATTTTCCCCCATGTATCGTCTTTCAATCCCTGGTAGATTCAACGGTAAGTACCCATGCAATTACAAAATATTTTTTTCGCGCATTGCCCGACAATAACAGCGAACTGATTATTTTTGACATTAATCGCAATAGGTATTTGGCACCGATTATCCGCACTGATAGCAACGAAACATTTACCGACCTGTTTGAACCCTCGCGATTGAATTACCACCTGGTGAAAATTGGCAACAGCAATACGGATACGGACCAGGTCAGCGAATGGCGACGTCCCGCCGGTTCATTGGAAAACCTTGAGACGCCTTTGCCTTTGGAGTTCCCGCGCGGCGTCTACTCCCTTTCCCACATCGCCCTCCCCTTTCCCATCAATGATCCCATCTACGGATTGGAACCGGACGAGCAGGAGTTTTACGGAATCCGCTTGGGCAACCTGAACCTGCGGGGCGAAAAAAACACATTGATTATTGCTGCCGACACCAACCAGCGCCTGAACGCCAATCCTTTTTATCCCTATATGGAGAAACGGATCGACGATTGGCTGGGTATTAATCCGGCTGTTACATCCAACCAATAAAATTTTTCGGTAAGCATTTACAAAAATTAAAAGCCCGCATTAAAATCAACCACAGACGGAGTGTAGCTCAGCCCGGTAGAGCACTGCTTTCGGGAGGCAGGGGCCGGAGGTTCGAATCCTCTCACTCCGACCATTTCCATAAAAAAGTCATAATGCCTGCTAATTTTCCTGCCCATTGAGCTTAACGCGCTGCGGCTATTACCATACTTGCGCATTACATCTAATTACATGGCACCTGAAATAAAAACCATGTGTGTATGATCCTGTACGGCAGTTTATGCCCACAGTTAATCAATACAAGGAGACTCCTTATGAAGATGTCAAAATTACCCAAGCCAGCGTACCTGAACCGGCCCCATTGGTTCCGTTATTATTAGGTGCTGTCCTCATTGCCCTTAAACGAAAAAATCTTCGGATCGATCAGTAATTTTAGTGATTCAACAGGCAAGGCGCTTGTTCAGCGCCTTGCCTATGCGACAAAAACTTATACCTGGGAGCTGCCCCAGCCCGGTCCCAAATCTTCCCGCAGTGAGCCCAACCGGAAATCGTCGAACAATTTACCTATCGCCAGCTATGCTGTGAACTATAAAAGCAGAGCCTGTCACCAGGATTATAAAAATCCATTGCATGTTTAAAGGGAGACCCCGGGTGCCCATGTTTACGGATTTAAAAAACAAATTCCAACGTGGATTGGTTTATCTATTCGCGATTTTGGCCAGCCTCGGCATCGCGCCGTTTGTAGCGGTTCGTTACCTGGACGGCCAATGGTTAAATGCGGCGATAGACCTGGCTATTGTGATAGTTGCGTTGGGGAGTGCAGGATTTACCTATTGGCGCAAGGAGGCAACCCAAACGGTATCCAATATTACCGCCGCGCTTTATTCGGCGGGTGCGGTTGCCGTCGCCCATTTGAATGAACCTATTTTTGTGTTCTGGTTGTTCCCCGCCCTGCTCGCCAATTTCTTTTTGTTGCGACCCAACATTGGTTTATTAGCCAATGTTGTAGCAATTCTCGCCATAGTGCCGCTGGCCGCACAGTTGGAAAGCTCCGTGCAAATGTTTGCCATGCTGTCGTCATTATTGATATGCGGCAGCATGGCTTATACCTTTGCGCGGCTGACCGCGCGCCAGCAGGAATTGTTGCAAAGCTTTGCCGTGCAGGATGCCTTGACCCATTTGGGAAACCGTCGCGCAATGAACGAAGAAATGCGCATGAGCATTGACGATTTTGCACGCAATGGTATTCCGGCAACCCTGATTGTGCTCGACCTGGATTTTTTCAAAATGGTAAACGACAAGTTCGGGCACAGTGTTGGCGATGCGGTGCTGGTTAACCTGGCCGGATTATTAAATAAACGCATACGCAAAACCGATCGTGTGTTTCGTTACGGCGGCGAGGAATTTGTAATACTCGCGCGTAATGCCGGGCTTGAAGATGCCGCGGTTATTGCCGAGCAATTGCGCACCCAAATTGAACTGGAGTTGCGCGATCCGGAAGGCACACTCACAGCTTCATTTGGCCTGGCGCAACTAACCGGGGATGAAAAGCCGGAAGAATGGTTTAATCGCGCCGACAAAGCGGTTTACCAGGCGAAGCAACAAGGACGTAATTGCGTGGTTGCAGATCCAGCCACCTGAATCGCCAATGCGTGAACCAGCCGCCAGCTTTGCGATTCTTTATCCCCGCCGCCCAAAGCCCTGCGCTATGCTCCCATTTACTTCACCAATCTATTGTTTACCGGGATTTCCATGCAGTCATTGATCTCCAAGATTATTGAACAAGTCGATCAGGTTTTACTGGGTAAAGACCAACAAGTGCGGCTGGCGCTGGCCTGTTTGTTCGCCGAAGGGCATTTGCTGATTGAAGACTTGCCGGGTATGGGTAAAACCACGCTCGCCCATTGCCTGGCTAAGGTGTTGGGATTGAAATTTGAACGCGTGCAGTTCACCAGTGACTTGTTGCCCGCCGATATTTTGGGCGTTGCGATTTTTGAGCGTGAGCAAGGGGTTTTTAAATTCCATCCCGGCCCGGTATTTACCCAGGTGTTGCTTGCCGATGAAATCAACCGCAGCTCACCCAAAACCCAAAGCGCGCTGCTGGAGGCGATGGAAGAAGGGCAAGTGACTATTGAAGGTAAAAGCCGCCCGTTACCCTCACCGTTTTTTGTGATTGCAACCCAGAACCCCTTATCGCAAAGCGGGACCTTTCCATTGCCGGAATCGCAACTGGACCGGTTTTTAATGCGCATCTCCCTGGGTTACCCCAGCCCGGCGTCCGAGCGGATGTTATTTGAAGGTGTAGATCCGCGCGCGCGCATTCGCCAACTGGCACCCCTGGTTACCCATGAGCAACTGGCGGCGATCCAGCAGGCGGTGCATCACGTGAAGGCGAGTGAACCACTGCTGGATTATGTGCAGCGCCTGGTTGCCTTCACCCGTACCGATACCCAATTTACCTACGGACTGTCACCGCGCGGGGCGCTGGCCTTATTGCGCGGTGCCAAGGCCTGGGCCTTGATCCACAACCGCGAATACCTGGTGCCGGAAGACATCCAGGCGGTCCTGCCCTCCGTTGTGGGCCACCGGGTGCGCGGGCGCGGCCATAGCCAGGATACCGAACCGCTGGTCAAGCATTTGCGCGATAGCGTGAATGTGCTGGGTTAAGCAATGGGCAATCCGGTAAGCGACTGGCGCAACGCCTGGGAAAGGCGGTTTTACCGCTGGGTAGACCGGCGCAGCCCACGCACAGGCTCCGTCACCCTCAACCGCAAAAACCTGTACACCTTTCCCAATTTGTCCGGCGCCATGTATTTGCTGACGACCTTGGTGATTTGGATGCTGGGCACCAACTACCAGAACAACCTGATCCTCGCCCTGGCCTATTTAATGGTGAGTGTTTTTGTTGTGGCGATCCTGCACTCCTTTGCCAACCTTGCCGGCGTGACGGTGAAATTTATCGAAGGCAAACCCGCATTTGCCGGCGAACCGGCGGCCTTCGTGCTGGAGCTGTCCAGTGTCCATAAGTACGGGTGCGATCACCTGGAATTACGCTGGCCGGGCAGCGGGACCCAAACCCTGACCCTCAACCCTAATGAACCCTTGCGGGTGACATTGCATGTCCCCGCCCGGGAGCGTGGCTACCTGCGCCCGGGGCGATTGTTAGTGCAAAGCCGGTTTCCGCTGGGAATTATCCGCTGCTGGAGCTGGCTCAACCTGGATGCCGCCGCGCTGATCTACCCCAGCCCTGTCGCTTGCGAAGAGCCCAGGCACCAAGCCAGCAGCGGCCGTGAAGAAGGCGGTAGCAGCCAGCGCGGCGGTGATGATTTTTCCGGGCTGCGCGATTACCAGGCGGGCGATCCGATCAAACATATCGCCTGGAAACAATACGCCCAGGAAAAAGGCCTGTTAACCAAAGAATACGAAGCCTATTTTTCGGCGGAAAAATGGCTCGATTGGCATAGCCTGAACCTGCCGCAGGAGCTGCGTTTATCCGGGCTGTGTTATTGGGCCCTGGAATACGAGCGCCGCCAGGTGCCCTACGGCCTGGCACTCCCCAGCCTGACACTGGCGCCCGACCTTGGCGATTTCCACCGCCACAATGTCCTTAAGGCATTAGCCGAATTTAATTTGGCGGGAGCGCTGGCCCCATGATCGGCCGACTCCGGAAAACCGCAGCGAAACCCGGCGCGGCGCGTGCTGAATACCTGGCGCGCGACAAGCTCGCCTGGTTATTGGTTATGCAAGCCTTGTTGATCCTGCCGCTCCTTTTCAATTTACCCGTTTGGCTGTGGCTGGTCTGGGCAACGGCCGCCTTCTGGCGCACCCAGATGTTTCGCGGTCGCTGGGGCGCTCCCGGTAAATTCGCCAAAATCCTGCTGACCATCGTGTGCCTGGTCGGTATGTTTGCCAGTTATTCCGGCAAAGCCAGTACCGACACTATGGTTGGGCTGCTGGTATGCGCCTTCGCGCTCAAGCTCCTGGAAGTGAATTCGGCGCGGGACGCACAGCTCTTGGTTTTTATCGGCTTTGTGATCACCGCCACCCAATTGTTGTACAGCCAAACCCCCCAGGCTGCGCTTTATTGCCTGGCCTGCCTTGCCTTGCTGCTGGCGAGCTGGCGCTCGCTTTACCTGACCCGTATCCAGTCGCCCGGCCTCCGGTTAAAGCGCGGCACCGCCATACTGCTGCATGCGTTACCGGTTATGCTGGTGTTGTTCGTGGTCATTCCGCGGCTGGGGCCACTCTGGGCGATTCCCAACCAGCAGGCCGCCAAAACCGGTTTCAGCGATAGCCTATCCCCGGGCGACCTGGGCAATCTCGCACTTAACCCCGCCCCTGCGTTCCGCGTTGAGTTCAATGGCGCCAGGCCGGCGCCGCACCAGTTGTACTGGCGCGGGCTGGTACTGGATACCTTCGATGGCCGTACCTGGACGATGCGCGATACCTGGGGCGCAAGGCCGGTTGAGAAAGAGGCAAGCATCACCAAGGAAACCATTGATTACAGCGTTATCGTGGAGCCGCACGGCCACCCCTGGTTATTCAGCCTGATGAAGCCAACCCGTGTTGAAAATACTACCAACTCCATCCGCATCACGGCGGATTCGCTATTGATGAACCGAATCCCCCTCGCCCAACGTATGCGCTACCAGGTTACTTCGGCACTGGCCCCGGAATGGCCTGAGCCGCTGCAACTCACCAGCCTACAGCGGGACCTATACACCCGGGTGCCGCAGGGCAGTAACCCGCAAACCCGCGCGATGGTCGAATCCTGGCGGGACCAACAGCTCGGGGACCGGCAAATCATCGATAAAGCCCTGGGCCTGTTTAATCGCGAATTTACCTACACACTCCAGCCCCCGACCCTGGGCTCCCATTCCGTTGACGAATTCCTGTTCCAAAGCAAGCGCGGCTTCTGCGAACACTTTGCCAGCAGCTTTAGTTTCTTGCTGCGTGCCGCCGGTATCCCGGCACGTGTGGTGGTGGGTTACCAGGGCGGGCAATGGAACCCGGTAGAAAATTATTTGCTGGTACGCCAATCCGACGCCCATGCCTGGGCCGAAGTCTGGGTGGACGGCAAAGGCTGGCAAATGATTGACCCTACGGCCGCTGTTGCGCCCAATCGCATCGAGCAGGGAATCAACGAGGCCTTGAATGAAACCGACCGCGAGCTGGTGAGCAGCGTCTGGCAGGGTTCCTCGCTGCTCCTGCAATTGCAAATCCGTTGGGATGCCGCCACCTACGTATGGCAGCGCTGGGTGTTGAACTATGACAACGAAGCCCAGGAAGGCTTGTTATCGCGCCTGCTGGGGGGAACGGAAAGTTGGCGATTGACCCTGTGGCTGGTCGGATTCGGATTGGCCATCGCCGCTGTTTTCGCATGGACGCTGACGCGCAACCACCAACCGGCGGGCATACGCCGGGAAGTGCGCGCGATCAACAAACTGGAGCGACAACTTGCCCAGTTGGGATACCATCGCGGACGCGGTGAAACCCTGGGAGATTTTATTGACCGAATCGTCCAATCCGCTCCACACCATCGGGCGGCGCTGGCTAATATCCACCGCTTGTTCGTTGCTATTGCCTACCAAAGCCAATCCACACAATTGGAACAGCTCGAACGCGCCGTCAAACAATTCCCGGCGCACTGATTGCTCAACCATAAATTACCCAAGGATTTACCAGCGCGTAACGTCTTACCGACGACGGCAAAAAGCGACACAGAACAACGAAGATTACCAACCCGTTCAGGGTAGGACACCGGAATCCATCTATGTCATCTGATGATGAACAACAACTTATTATCGCCGCCCAACAAGGCGATGCGCAGGCTTTTGCAAAATTGCTTGGGCATTGCTATGACCGGCTATTCCGGTTTGCCTATCGCTGGTGCGGCAATACCGCCGACGCGGAAGATGTGACGCAACTGGCCTGTATCAAACTCGCGCAAAACGTTAAGCAATTTCGCTTTGAGGCGGCATTCAGCAGTTGGCTTTACCGGTTGGTAATTAATTGCGCGAAAGATTGGCAACGCAGCCAGCAACGCCACCGGCATGAAGCACTGGATGTTATTGACGAGGAGACGCACCAGGATAAACGCGCGGAAACCGGAATTTATTTGCAACAAATCCTGCATTGGCTGGATTCACTTGCCGAAGGCTTCAAGGAAACAGCCTTGCTTGTCCACGCCGAAGGCTTAACCCATGCCGAAGCCGCCGCTATCCTGCAAATCAAGGAATCCACTGTGTCCTGGCGACTCCATGAAATTCGCAAACAGCTCCACCAATGGCAACAAGATGATGGCAGCTGGGAGGTATCCTTATGAACGAGCACGACTTGCAACAACAGTTGCAACAACCCCTACCCACACCAAATCCCACCGCCAAAGCGCGCCACCTGGCGGCCGCCATGGCTGCGTTCGAGGCACAGCAGGCGGTGGCAACCGGTGCTGAAAAAAAACCGTTCGATGAATTACAAAAAAATCCGGAAAAAAAATCCAATTTACGCCAAGGACTTTTGCAACGTTTGCGTCTTACCCGTGACATCAACCATCACGGGAGTGATTCAATGAACAATCCACATTCCGAAAATCGTCCAATCAGGCAAAAACCGGTTTTACTTTCTGCCATTGCCGCCTCCAGCCTTGCTGTGGTTGCAGGGCTTACGTTTACCCAACACTGGATGATCCATTCCAATGACGAACAACTCCGTGAAGCGGTGGTTGCGGATTCATTGAAAAAATCAACCGCTATTAATATCCAGCAAATGAAGCTGGAAAATGCCGCGCAGCAACGGATGGCCGAAGCGTCCCGTGAAGAAGAAGTTGTTTTAGCGGCACAACCCGCGCCGGTATTGGAAATCGCACCGACAGCGGCCGGAACCCTGGCAGCGTCTCCAACCGGTTTAGCTAAGTCCGCGAACCCGGCATATGCTGTAAAATTTCAAGCCTCCGATGTAGTCGTTCAACCACCACAGGAATATCGCGACCGGTTTGAAGACTTTAAAGAAAATCCGGTAATTGCAGCCAGTGAAAATCCGGTATCCACCTTTTCAATCGATGTGGATACCGCCTCCTACAGTTTTGTAAGGCGTATGCTTAACAATGGGCAATTGCCCGCAAAAGATGCTGTACGCACCGAAGAGCTGGTTAATTATTTTGATTATGCCTACGCGGCGCCGCGCGATAAAAAAACGCCTTTCGCTACGCATGTCCGTGTAGTGGATTCACCCTGGAAAAAAGGCAATCAATTAATCCACATCGGTATCCAGGGTTACCATTTACCGGCCAGCGAAATCCCGCAATCCAATCTGGTTTTTTTATTGGACGTCTCCGGCTCCATGGATGAACCCAGTAAGTTACCTTTGGTAAAACAATCCATGGGTTTGTTGCTGGATACACTAAAACCCGACGATACTATCGCCATAGTGGTATATGCCGGTGCCGCGGGTACGGTGCTGGAACCCACCAAGGTTAAGGAAAAAAATAAAATCCTTGCGGCGTTAAATAATTTGCAAGCCGGTGGCAGCACCGCCGGTGCCGAAGGCATCGCCCTCGCTTACCAACTTGCCGAGGGCAACTTCAATTCACAGGGAGTAAACCGCATCATCCTCGCGACCGACGGTGATTTTAATGTCGGCCAAACGAGTGACGACGCATTGCAGGACTTAATAGAACGCAAACGCGAAAAAGGTATTTACCTGTCGGTATTGGGCTTTGGCCAAGGTAATTACCAGGACGCCATGATGCAAACCCTCGCACAAAACGGCAACGGTACGGCGGCCTATATAGATACCCTTGGCGAAGCGCAAAAAGTGTTGGTAAACGAAGCGACCTCCACGCTGTTTCCTATCGCCAGGGATGTGAAAATCCAGGTTGAATTTAATCCCGCTACCGTAGCCGAGTATCGCCTGGTGGGTTATGAAACACGCGCATTGAATCGCGAGGATTTTAACAATGACAAAGTTGACGCTGGTGAAATCGGTTCGGGCCACAGAGTAACTGCGATCTACGAAATTACGCCCGCCAATTCAGGTAACACATTACTGGAACCCAGCCGCTATCAACCACCGGTGGCCGCAGCAGCAAAATCCAGTGAATTGGCTTTTTTACGTGTGCGTTATAAATTGCCTGCGGAAAATAAATCCGCATTAATCGAAACCCCGATTACCAACCAATTAAAAGAAACAACCCCAACCCACGCACAAGAGGTAAATTTTTCCATAGCGGTAGCGGGCTTCGCGCAATTACTGCGTGGCAGCAATTATGTTGGCGACTATAACTACGACAAGGTCATTGAATTAGCCCAGGCGAACAAAGGAAAGGATGAGTACGGTTATCGCACTGAATTTATCCAGTTAGTGCGCAAGGCAAAAATAGCCAGGGAAATGTAATAAAAAAATGCCCCGCAACAAGCGGGGCATTTTTACCAAACAGCAAAGATCGGCAGAGCAATTACATATACGCCTTCGCAAAAGCCGCCTTGGATTCCTGGATGTAAGCGCGAACCTTCACAGCGTGGGACTCCCAAAGGGCTCGGTCTTTTTCGTCCGAGAACGGGTTTTGGTCCTTCGCGACCGAGCGATCAAACTTATCGTAGAAAGTAATGACCGACGAGGCGATTTGGTTGAAGCGCTCTTTAAAGACCTGGGTTTCTTCCATGGTGCCGGTCGCTTTCATCATGAATTGCACAAACTCGGTATTGGAACTGGAATGGTTTTGGTAACTCTCGGCTTGCACTATAAAATAATTATTGATTTCCTGTAGCGCGGCATTGCGTGTGGGTTCGTCTTTACTCATTACCCGATTGTAATTTTCCTGGCCCTTGCCCATACCACCCGCAATTAATGATTCCTTTAAATGTTTATCCAGGTCCTTGCGGAATTTATCCACTTCACGCTGGATGTCTATCAAGTCCCGATCCAACGCCACCACCGTGTTTAATTCTTTTTCAACCTCGCCCAAAAACCCTTCTGCCTTGGCAAAGGTTTTCAATCCGTTTTCTTCCGCAAATTTGCGCGCTTTGCGATCAACACCGGCATTCTCATAGGCCACCTTATCAAAGGCGGTAGCGACTATGGTTTTAAAGGGTTCCGCAAACGCGGTGTAAGCGCCCTGGGTCATTACGTTCAATGTCGCCGTGGCTATATCACCCAAGGGGCGCAATAAAGAATCCATGCGCGCTTTTTGTATAGGCGAGGCCACCATGCGCACATCGCTGACAATACCCTTAAACGTTTGGTAACCGAGCGGGTTAGCCATTTTGCCGCGCTCTGAAGTAGCGAGAACCAAGGTCACACTGGAATAGATACCATTGGCGTATTCCAAATATTGGCGCTGCACATCAATTTGCGCGGCGTAGTTTTTCCCAAGCGTGCGCAACGCATCCGCCTGGACCTGGTAATTTTTATCATCGCGCAATTTACCCAGCACTTCCGCGATTACTTTCTCCTGGTTTTTTTGTAGCGCGGTATCCAGCAGGATTTTTTCCACACTGATGTCATCCACCCAGGCTTGACCGTTGGTGACTTCAAAATCCAGCCGCAAATATTTTTTGCCCGGATCGTCAATGGAAATACGTTTGGCGTGATATTCGGTGGAATCATTGCTGCCCTGGATTTGCCCTACTTGCATCCAGCCTGAATCGGTATTTTGGGTGGTGGCAACCAGCACATTGATTTTGTATTGTGTTGCCGGTGTGGAGGTTTTAATCCAGAGTTCAAGCGTACCCTGCTCACTCAGGTTTACCCGTGAACGAACCGAGGCTTCACCCTCATCAACCTGCAATGCGCCCGCACCGTTGCGAGGCTGCTCTTTCACCGCTTTGGCGCCATACATCAATGCCCATTTTTTTATATCGGCGTCAGTGTCGAAACCGTTTTTAAAGATGACGGATTTTTGTTGCGCCATAGCACCCGCGGTTATTGCACCGGCAATACAGAGTGCGATTAAACGGGATGTATTTTTCAGCATACTTTCCTCGATAAAAATAATTCAACTTATTCAATAAAACCCGGCACCAGTTGATTCAATACCCGGTCAACTTCCGCCTTGCGCGGACCAATTACACGGGGATAGGCAACCGGTTGTTCAGGCAGGCCTGTTAAACCATGCAGGTAACTATTGGCGCCCCAACCGCCCAGGGCCATGGGATTGGCCAGCGGATCATTTAGCGCTTTTTCTGCCGCAACCATTTTCCAACCGCGCGCTACCAGCTCATCAACTAATCCGACCATAAAATACGCAGCAAGGTCATTCTCCTGCACAACCAATACCTGGCGTGGCGAATATCCCAGCATATTGAACAGATAGGCATCCTGCTGTTGCAGCGGTTGCAGCATTAATTGGATATAGGCTTTCTCCAATGCCGCCATATCCACACGGCGATTGGCGAGGACCTTTGCCTGGTAATGCTGATTTATGTAGGTATCGATTCCGCGTGCCGGATTGAAGCCCGTAAATGCGGCCTTGTAACCGCGTTCGCGTAAAAAATCGGTTAACCCGCGCTGGATATTAAAGTCCCCGGCTTCATGCAAATAAGAAAAATGAATATGTTTTTGGTAACCGGAAAAAGGCGACAGCAAGCGGTTCGCTTTCAATATGCCGATTTCATATGCATATAAATCGCTTTTGCTCACCAGGCTATGGTCATGCCCGGCGTTTACCAACAAATGCCCCTGGTTACTGTATAAGGCAACACGCTCACGATTTTTTGCACCCATGTTCTCCGTTTTAATCAGGAACATAGCCTGGGGAACACCCGCCGTTTTTAAATTGCGCACCAGCATTTGCGAGCGCGCCATGGCATCCAGTGAAGTGGATGCCTGCAAGGTATTTTCGATAGCAATCACCAATTCGCGCGCGGTTACCGGCACGGCGACGACCAGGAAAGATAATGAAATACCAGCCAGCCATTTTATTTTTTTTGACAACAAAACAGTTCACCCTATGAGGAAGTTAATTTTTAAAAAGCACAGGCAATTCGTAAAGCTCTAACGGCAAATCATCCGGATCTTTAAAAAACGTGAAGCGTTTATGGGTGTATTCATCGACCCTGATGGGTTCTACTTCTATCTGGTGGCTGGTTAACCAACTCACGACGGCATCCAGGTCGCGCACGACAAACGCCAGGTGGCGCAAACCACAGGCCTCGGGTTGCGACGGGCGCGCGGGCGGTTTGGGGAAAGAAAAAAGCTCCAGTTGGGTGCCGTTGGGTAACGCCAGGTCCAGTTTCCAGGAGTCGCGGGCAGCACGATAATTTTCTGCCAATATTTCCAACCCGAGGACATCCACATAAAAATGTTTGGATTTTTCGTAATCTGAACAGATCAGTGCAACATGATGCACCGCATGTAATTTGGGTTGCAGTCGGTTCATTGCTATAGCCCTATGGTTAATGACCCATCAATGTCCTATAACGTGTTTTGTCCCTGGTGTGTAGGTTCATTGGAAAATGGGGAAGCCTGCAAATTCCGGCGTATGCTGCGGCAGCCTGGCTGTACCCATGATGAATACCGGCAAGCCTGCCCGGGGGTGAAGCCCGCCGGAAGCATTGACCAAGTTTATCTTAACCCGAGTTGAGGATCTGTGCTTGCCTGCAACCGGAATAACCCGCATATGCCCGCAAAAGCCTTGGTTAACACAGGGTTATGCGGGCATGGCGGCGGCACTCCCAATTGTTACCGCAGGTGGGCGATTTAAATCACAAGGCAAAGAACGAGATTTAAAGAAAAAGCGCAAATTAATGGGTATTAATTTGCGCTTATGTAAAGCGGTGAAACCGGGGGAACAGGCCGGAGGATTTTTAACCCGTATTACGCATACCCGCCGCAATACCCGCCATGGTTACCTTGAGCGCACGCTCCAGGTCCGGGCTGATAGTCTCGCTGCTGCGGTAACGTTTAAGCAGTTCGGCCTGTAAATAATTCAATGGGTCCACGTAAGGTTTACGCACTTCCAGTGATTGGCGCAGCATGGGATCATCGGCCAACAGGGTGTCCTGTTTTTTCATTTTATTGATCAGGCTTTCCAGGGCCTGCAAATCACCACGCAGTTGCTGGCCCAGGCCGCGATATTCCACCGGCACAAGTTGCTGCTCATAGTAAGTGCAGATCGGACCGTCAGCCTTACCGATCACCATTTCCAGCAGGTCGAGGAAACTGGAAAAGAACGGCCAGTTGCTCACCATATCGTCCAGCAACGCCGGATCATTCTTCAGTGCATATTCAAAGGCCTGGCGAGTCCCTAACCAGGCCGGCAAGTTCAACCGCACTTGCGTCCAGGCAAATACCCAGGGAATCGCCCGCAGGCTTTCCACCCCGCCGGTGGATTTACGCTTGGCCGGGCGACTGCCCAACGCCAGCAAACTCAACTCCTGCTCGGGGGTGAGGTTGCGGAAGTAAGGAACGAAATCATTGTGGCCACGCACCACACTGCGATAGGCCTCAAGGCTGGCTTTACCCATCCGCTCGATTAAATCACGCCATTCATCCTTGGGGGAGGCATTAGGAGACATGGTGGCGCGCAAAGTTGCAACTACATACGACAATAAACTGCTGAACGCCACGCGCGGTAAACCGAATTTATAGCGGATCATCTCGCCTTGCTCGGTTACGCGGATACGGCCTTTCACAGAGCCGGGCGGCTGCGAAGCCATGGCTTTTTCCACCGGGCCGCCACCGCGGCCAACCGTGCCGCCACGGCCATGGAACAGCACCATGGAAACACCGAACTTCTCCGCCAGGCCAACCAACTTCTCCTGGGCCTTGTATTGCGCCCAGGTGGCGGCGAGTTTGCC
Organism: uncultured Cellvibrio sp.; assembly: GCA_946480695.1. Next base: position 31,597 of record CAMLKG010000031.1, on the reverse strand, counting down.
CGCGTCTTTCGCCGAATCCGAATAGCCAATCATTACTGTTTGCTGGTGGGCGGAATATTGCTGGTACCACTCCAGGTCCCACAAGCGCTCCATAACGATGGGTGCGCGATCAAGGTCATCCAGGGTTTCAAACAAGGGAACGATCGGCATATTCCAGGTCATGCCGCATTCTTTCAGCAGCAGGGCAACCGCCAGCACGTCCGACGGCTGCTGCGCCATGGAGATGATGTAATGGGAGAGGATTTCACGCGGCTCCTGGGCCACTACGCGGCAGGTTGCCAATACTTCCGCAGTTTCATCGCTCATTGGCCATACGGAGGGCAACAACGGGCGCTTGCTGGTTAATGATTCCAGCAAGAAAGCCTGGCGCTCTTCTTCCGACCAGGCGCGGTAATCGCCCAGCCCCAAGTACTGCACCAGTTCGTCAATCGCCTGTACATGGCGATCACCATCCTGGCGAATATCCAGTGGCACCAGGTTAATACCAAAGCAATGGATGCGACGGATGGTATCGACCAGCGGGCCATTGGCAATGTGCGGCAAACCGACTTCATTGAGGGAGCGGAAACACAACATCAGCGGGGACAGCAAATCCTCGCGGCTGGTAATCAGGTCTGCGGGGACCTCTACCGCACGGCCCTGGAGACGGGCTTCAGCCCACTCCAGTGTGGATTGGATACGGCGGCGCAGGTCATACATGGCATCGCGGTAGGGTGTAACGCTGTCCGGATAGCGCGCGCGCAACTCATCGCTGGCCTCGCTCATGCTCAGGTCACCGCCCAGGCTGTATATATCGCGCGAGTAAAGCTCAGCGGCCATCCAGCGACCGAGCAAGAGCACTTCGCGGGTAATCTTGTGGGTGACATTGGGGTTGCCGTCGCGATCACCGCCCATCCATGAATAGAATTTGATGGGGCGGATATCCACCGGCAGTGATTCACCCAAATGGCGGGAACACAGGCGGTCCAAATGGCGGATAAAATCAGGCACGGCCTGCCACAGGCTGTTTTCAATGACGGCAAAGCCCCACTTGGCTTCGTCCACCGCCGTGGGACGGGTGGTGCGAATCTCGTCGGTGGCCCAGATTTCCTCCACCAAACGGTGCAGGCGGCCGCGCAACTTATCTTGTTCAAACGTAAGCAGGCTGCCGTTCTGGCGATCCGCCAGGGTATTGACGATCTGGTCATATTTGCGAATCAAGGTACGACGGGTCACCTCGGTTGGGTGAGCTGTTAGAACCAGTTCGATACGCAATTTGTTGATAATTTGGTTGAGCGCATCCCGGCCATGGACCTTGGCAAGTTCCTGGATGAGGGTTTGCAAGCTGTCTTCGCGCTCGGCTTCGGCGCTGGAGAAGTATTCCTGGTCGGCGATATTGGCCAGGTTCAGGAATTGGTTAAAGGCGCGGACGATAGGGAGAATATCCTGGTCATTCAAACTGCTCAGCATGGCAACCAACGGCGCCGAATCACCATTTTCCGCCTTGGTGATGGCCTTACCCAGTTTGCGTATACCTTCTACCTTGGAAAACAGCTCTTCACCCTCATGGGCGTGAATGGTTTCACCCAGGAGTTCCCCCAGCAGGCGGACGTTTTCGCGCAGGGTTTCAGGCAGCTTTAACATTAGGCTTCTCCAACAATCGAGGGATTAAAAAACGCACAAGCGAATCACCAAAAAGCGGGCGGCATTCTACGCCATCGCTGGGGGCAAGGGTAGAAAATGACGATCAGGTCACCATTAATACCCATTTTTGCGTCGCCAAGGGGCGATAATTCAGGTTATTCAGGTTTTTGGCGGCCGCGCAGATTACAAAGGTGTGAGCCGCTATGCAAGCACCCCCTGGAATCGGATGCTGCCATCCCGCCGCGAACACCGCACCGGTAAAGGCTATTGCAACAAATATCGGCTCAGCAAAAATTAGGCCCATCATTCGTTATATCGATATCTATACTCATAGCTATCTGAAACGGGGCTTCAATAATGGTAGAGATAAATACGCTTTCATTCATTCTGGGAGAGATCATTTTTGTCCTCGTCGTGCTCAGTACCGTCCTTTGCCTGGTAAGTTGGAAGCTCAAGAAAGCCCTCAACGAGATGCAGCACCAATACAAAGAGCTGCGTAAACGTACCCGCCATATCTTGAGCGAGTTGAACTTTGCGGATAATAACGACATCCCCGAATCCCTACACGGGGACACTGTCGGGATATTCCTTCACAGCATCGCGCAATATTCCCTGGATCGCTTTAAAAAATTTGCGCCCGGTGGTGTGCCCGTGCTCTCCGCCGATTTGCCATTTAGCGCCAAAGTAGCCGCATTACGTTACCTCTACGCGATGACCGAAGCGGAAAACCGTATCAAGCAAAACACACCGGAAAACTGGCAACTGCTGGAAAAAAAATCGGCGGATATAGTGCGCTGGGTAAGGAATATCGACAAGCAACAAAACGCGGCAGGAGGAAGGATAAAGCAATTGCACGAAAAAATTGACCAGTTAAAAAAACACGAAATGGAAAATGTCCGGCTTAAAAGGCAAGTTACCCTGACGCGTGAAAAAAACCGGCGCCTTGAAGACCAGAACAAAAACCAGCGCGACAATATCCGTAAATTACAAACCTTAATGAACGCCATCCAACGTAGCCTGCCCGAGTCGGCCGCCCTGCCCATGCCACTTAGTGCCAACGAGGTCACGGATGTGCAGCCACGCCATAAACGCGCGAGTATCGCCTATGAAGGAAGCCTGTTCCAGATTTCAAATATCAGTGATATCACCCAGCGGAAGCAGGCGTTACTGACCACCATTTCCGACAATTTGAATGACTCCCTTTCACGCTTTGATAAAAACGAACGCAGCCAATTCGAGGAGAAAGTCAAAGCCCTTGAAGTCGATATCTTGAAATCAGATCACCACATCACCCAATTACAAAAAGAACTGAAGTTGGCGCGTGACAATATCCATCAATTGAAAGCACTGGAAAACCAACCACAGGAATCCCCATCGGAAAAACCAAAAGTAGTGGAGGATATGCAAGCCCCCACGCTTGCCGGTGAACCAACGAGTGGAGGACTGGCAGCCATCGCGGCTGACGATCCGGAAGCAGCGGCGGTGGAACCTTTGGAATCCTGGATCACCGATGGCGGGCATGAACGCACGTTGGAAGAAATAGAAAAATTGCGCAGCAACAACCAAAACCAGCGCAAATTAATTTTGGAGCTTAACCTTGAAATCAATCAATTGCGCGAGAGTATGAGTAACACGGACGATGAAACCTTAAAAGCGGAAAAGACCCAGGAAATAGTAAAGCTCGAACGCCTGGTCAAAGAATGCGAATACTGCATCGAGACCCTGGAAAGTGAAGTGGATTTATTGCGCGACCAAATGACCGATGAGCAAGAGAAGGAGCAACATCCCGATATTGAAAAATTAAATCGCGACATAGAAGCAATGACCGCGCAATTGCAACAAACCATTGACCAATACTCACATGCGCATGTTATTAACCAATTTGCCACCAGGCTGCTGGAATGCACGGATATTGAATCCATTGCGGAGCTCTTGGTTAGCACATTGAATTCAATGAACCTGAACCATGGATTCTACCTTGACGGCAGCCTCGGCCAGATCGAACACCATTCAGATGGCAAAGCGACGCTAGAGGAACAAAAAACGCTAAAGATGTCCGAAGGCACCAGCCACGTCGGCTATACCAATGATGGCATCCTGTTTTTTCGCACCCATGCGCGCCTGCTTATAAAAACACCGCCCGAAGACGACGACGCTCAAGCGCTGCTGGAAGCAACGCTAAATACCCTAACCCAACTGGTCAATTCCAGCATTAGTCATTTGGAAGCCCGGCAAAAGAATTACCGCCACGATGAGGCCTTGAAGGAATCCGTTATCCAGGTGAAATCCAGCTTGAAACAAATTAATGAACGCTACCAAAGCCAATCGATGGAGATAAAGAAAATCCTGGCAGATTTCACTGCGGAAGTAGAAGCCTCGGTTAAATTAATGAACCCTTCCCCGGCCGTAAAAGCCGTGTTTGAAAATGCCATCAGCGAATCGTCCCAACGAATGGATATCCTGCTAAATGAAAGTAAGGCGATTGAAAAATATATCCAGGAAATTATCAAGGCGCTGGCCCAGGGTGGAAACCAGTAAAGCGCACCCACGCAAAACGAAGCGAAATCCCACTTATTTTTTGAGTACAGCCGCCACCTTGGCGAGCAGGGTTTTACGGTCAAAAGGTTTGGCGATAAAACCGGATGCTCCGGTTTTCAGGCTCTGGACCACAACGTCTTTTTGATTAGACCCCGAAAGCATCAGTACCGGAGTCGATTTGAATACCGCTGTAGAGCGCAGGCGTTTGAGGATTTCCAAACCATTCATACCCGGCAGCTCCACATCAATCATGATCAGGCTCGGGCGCAGGGTGCGCAGTAACGTCAGCGCCTCTGCACTGGTTGCAGCGGTCACGACTGTAAAGCCCTCTTCGGTCAGGATTTTACTTTGTATACGCCGCTGGAATTCGTGGTCCTCAATGATCAACACACTGCCGAGTTTGTTCGGCTTCACCGTCAATTTGGCCGCTTCCGTTTCCGGTAATAATTCGCGGCGCACGCGTTCACTCCAGGTGGGCAACCATTTGGGGATAATATCGGCAAGCATGGGTTTGGCAATAAAATATCCTTGGCCGTAATCACACTGGGCTCGCCGCACAAAGTCCCAATCCTTTTCGGTTTCTATGCCTTCGGCAACGACTTTCATATTCAATTGTTTGGCCAGGTTCAAACTGGTTTCAAACATTACCCGGATGCGATTGTCCGCCCAGGCGCCGGTAACAAAACTTTTATCAATTTTAAATTCGTCGAAGGGAATATCGCGCAATTGCGCCAGCGAGGAATGCCCCGTACCGAAATCATCAATCGACAACACAAAGCGTTTCAGGCGCAAACGAGCAAGTGTATCCAGCGTGATCACCGGGTCTTTCATGGCGCGGCTCTCGGTGATCTCCAGGGTAATATCCTTGGCGAGGATTCCGGCGTCAGCCATGATGTTTGAAAATGTATCGGCAAATTCCAGCGATGCCAGGTTCTCCATGGACACATTGATCGCCATGGGCAAACTGATTCCCAATTCCAGCCATTTTTTATGCTGCACCAATGCCTCGCTCAACACATAGTTGGCGAGGTCATCAATCAGGCCATGATCTTCAGCGAGGGGAATAAATAAATCCGGACCGACAATACCATCCTCCGGGTGCTGCCAACGCACCAGGACTTCCACACATTCAACCTTGCCGCTTTTTAGTGAAACTATGGGCTGGTAGCAATTAAATAATTCACTGCGGGCAATGGCCTGGGCTAATGCTTCCGCCGAATAGGTTTTTAACGCGGCGGGAATAAATTTCTTTTGTGGAACCCAATGCCGCAGCAATCCCAGTAAGGCATCCTGGGTCACCGGCTTTTGCAGGTGCCCCAGGATACTTATTTGACGCGCGGCCACGAGCTTTTCAGCACTGATTAACATGCGCTCATCTTCACCGCTGATTAAAATCACACTGCCACTAAAAAAATCAGGGTTCAGGTTGCGCACAAATTCAATGCCATCCATTTCCGGCATATTTAAATCCAGCAAAATCAAATCCACCGCGCCGGGCGCCGTTTTTAATTGCATCAATGCCTCCTGCCCACTACCGCAGATTGATATCTGGCTAATCCCTTGCACTGCCAGGATGCGCTGCATGATTTTCAGCATGAATGCATCGTCATCGATTACCATGGCGCGAACACTGGTGAGATCAATGGTTGCTTCGGTATCTGTCATTTTGTTGCTAACCCCGCACCTATTGTGGCGAACCCATCGCTAAATGATGGTTTGAGATTTTCCTGTTAACCAGTTCAGCGACCTGTGTAAATTCGGTCAAAAACCGGTTCATTAAACCAGGCAGGTCCGCTTGCCGTTGGTTCACGGCGTGCTCTATATCCTCACACAATTGCCCCAATAAAATGGCCCCCACCGAGCGCGATGAGGATTTCAATTTATGCGCGACGGCGGCAAGCTCGTGCATTTTTTTAAAACCAAATGCATCGGTCATTTGCTGGCGCATTTCCTGCGCTGACTGTAAATAATCAGTCAAAAAATCGATTACCACTCCATCATCACCGCCAACCAGTTCGCGCAGCACCTGGCAATTAAAATGTTCGTTCACCGACGTAGCGGTATTAGCGGGTAAACTGCCCAGGGATTTTTCACCACCAGCCACGTAATGTTCCAACATCGTTTTTAATTCCGGCAATAACGCCGGTTTAACCAGGTATTCATTGGCACCCAGTACCTTGCATTTATCCGTTTCTTCGGTGAGCGCATTGGCGCTAAGCGCAATAATAGGGATTTGCTGAAATGGCTCGCGGGCGGCGCGCACTTTTGCAATCAATTCATAGCCATCCATCACCGGCATATGGATATCGGTAATGAGTACGGCGTATTCCTGTTGCATTAGTTTTTCAAAAGCCTGGGCGCCATTGCTAACAACATCCACAGCAAATCCCAATAAAGCCAGTTGCTGTTTAATAACCTTCTGGTTGGTTTCATTGTCTTCCGCTAATAACAATAACCGTCCATGATGGATTGCATCTTCGCGCGCCGGTGGCTGGAAATCCTCCTCGTGGTATCCGCGCTCCAGGCTCTTGCCGATCTCCACCCGACCCAGGGCAACATCCAGCGCATGTAAAAACCGCAAGCGCCCCAGTGCATTGCCATCGATATAAACCAAACCGGAAATATCACGCCTGAGTTCGCGCCGGCGGCCGCGTCCGATCACCAATCCATACAAAGGTTTTTGCACTATCGGCGCCAAGGCGCGCTCGGCAGCCTGATAACTGGCGCCTGGATCTTGCGCGGGGTTAATTTGATCAAGCAATAACAACCAGTCATACGCTGTTGAATCAGCCGGTAATACCAGCGAATGGATTTGGGTGATTTCCATTATGGGGATAACCCTGGCCCCGGTTGCTTCCAGATAGCTACGCCAAACATCACCCATGCCTTTGGGCTCGCCCAGGAGTATGCACACCAGGGTGCGCCAATCGGTACGTGAATCCGGCACCGGGTATTTGTAGGTGGGCAATGTAAAAGGGATTTGTACGCGAAAAACCGATCCCAGGTCCAAGCGACTCTCAACATGGATTTCGCCGCACATTAAATCCACGAGGTGATGGGTAATGGTTAACCCCAACCCGGTTCCACCAAAATGGCGAGTTGTTGATGCATCGGCCTGCATAAACGGCGTGAACAGGTTATTTAATGTTTCTTCCGACATGCCGACGCCGTTATCGGTAATTTCAAATTCGATAACCACATCAGCGGCACGGCGACTGATCACCCGTGTATTCAAACGGACTCGCCCGGACGAAACCGATTTGGCGGAAAACTTTATCGCATTGTGCAATAAATTCAGCAGGATCTGGCGCAACCTGAGTTCGTCACCAATCACCTCAGCGGGCAATTCCGGGGCGGTAAAGAGCGAGAGTTCCACCTGTTTATCCAGCGCGGTGCGATCCAGCAACGCGCACACTTTTTCAATATTTCGCTCCAGTGGAAACGCCACGGATTCCAATTCCATTTTTCCGGATTCAATTTTGGAAAAATCCAGGATGTCATCAATAATTTCCAGTAACGAATTGGCCGAATCGCGAATGATATCGACCATTTCAATTTGATACCCCTTCAAACTGGTTTGGTGCAGCACATCCACCATACCGATAACACCGCTAATGGGTGTGCGTATTTCGTGGCTCATGGTGGCAAGGAAATTGGATTTCGCCTGGCTGGCCAATTCCGCCAATTGTTGCGCATGTTTGATGGCACCCATGTTTTTCAATTCCATTTCCGCTTGCCTGGCCGCGGTAACGTCGGTCATGCCACCTACCATACGTATTGCCTTGCCGTCACCGGCGCGAATAATAAAGCCGCGATCCTGCACATAGGCATAGCTGCCATCGCTACGACGAAAACGATATTCCTCGTTCCAATTATTAATGCCGCCCTCAATTGCCGCCATAATGCTGTCCACTACGCGACAGCTATCTTCAGGATGAATGCGGTTCGTCCAGGATTGGCTATCTTTTTCCAGCTCTTCCTGTGAATAACCGAACAGGGTTTGCATACCATCACCCCACCACAGCAAATCGCTGACCAAATCCCAATCCCAGATTGCATCCGCCGTAGCCCGCGCGATCAATTTTGAACGCTGTTCGCTTTCATACAGTTTTTGCTCAATACCTTTGCGCTCGCTGATATCCCGCTCCACCGATACCCAGTGGGTTACGCAACCGTTATTGTCGGCAATAGGAAAAAGATCCATCTCCAGCCATAATTCCTCGCCCGCCCTGGTGTAATTGATTAATTCCGCACGTACTGGTTGGCGGGCACGAATCGCCTGTTTAATGCGCCGCATTTCCTCCCGTGAAGTGTTGGGTCCTTGTAAAAAATAAGGTGAGCGCCCTATGACTTCCGCACGCGAATAACCTGTGCGCGCCACAAATGCATCATTCACAAATAAAATCGCCGGACCTGTTTCATCGATAGGTTCCGCTTCGGTGATAATGACCAGATCGTTCATCCGTGCCACGCAGGTTTCCAACAATCTTAGCTGGTCCTCTTTCCTGCGCTCCTCATTAACATCCTGAAAATAAACACTCAACCCATCCGCCGCTGGATAAACATTGACCCGAAACCAGGTTTTAAGCGGCGCAAAATATTCCTCAAACGAAATTTTCTTTTGCACCCGCCGGGCTTCCCGGTAATTGGCTTCGAATAGGGTATTTACCGCCTCCGGAATCTCTTCCCAAATATTCCGTCCCAGCAACTGGTCACGCGATTTACCCAACATGCGTTCGGCTTCGGCATTTACATAAGAGAAACACCAATGCTGGTCGAGCGAAAAAAAACCATCCGTAATCCTCTCCAGCACCAACCGCAGGTTTTCCACCAATTCCCGGTTTTTCTGCCGGGCGATAGTTTCATCACTTCCCAGCGAAACTTTCGCATCGAAGCGCGCACGGTGCGCATTCAGGTGCGCCGTCACCTGATTGGCAAGCATGGCAAGCGCCGCTATTTGTTCCGCGTCTGGCGTGCGTGGTACTTTGTCCATTACAGCTAACAAACCCAGTGCAAAACCTTCCCGGGAAATAAGTGGAATACCCAAAAAAAACCGAACTCCCGGCGCACCGGTTACGAGCGGATCCTGACTAAAACGCGCATCGGATAATGTATCCCGCACAATAAACGCTTCGGGGCTTTCGAGTGTGCTTACACAAAAGGCGCGGCTGATTTCAATTTCGCCTGAATCCACTCCATAGGCGGATTTCAACCATTGTCGATTTTCATCAACCAACACAATCATTGCGACTGGCGTTGAACTAACAAAAGCGGCCAGCCAGGTCAATTGGTCAAAATGCGTTTCCGCTGGCGTATCCAGGATGTGGTAGGAACCAAGGTTACACAGGCGATTACTATCGTCCATAAGGCAAGCTCATAAAATGTTTCTGCTATGCAGGCTAGCACACCCTTAGCGCAACGCAGGCTTTTCAACTTTGCGCAATTTTTAAATTAACAACCGCCGCTGGGTTGCATCGGATTGCGCTATTAAGCACCTGAAACTTCCATATGATCATTCCTATGCTATACCTGAACACAGTTGTTAAAGAAACCGTCCATTACGCTAAATAAATCCTGAAAACAATAATCCTTAAAAATAAAGATGCGAGAGCACAATGACCGCCATTGCCGAGAAAGTGACTAAAGATATTGTGGCTGCAATCCAGCAGGACCATTTGGTTTTGCCTACCTTGCCAGAAGTTGCCCTTCGTGTTCGCGAAGTCGCGGAAGACCCGACCGCAGACATCGACCAATTGGCTTCGGTCATTCGCATTGACCCGGCGCTCAGCGCACGCCTGATTCGCGTTTCCAACAGCCCGTTACTGCGCGCCGGCCGGCCGGTGGATAATCTGCCCGCCGCGTTAATACGCTTGGGGATTACCTACGCTTGTAATATCGCCACCGGGCTCGCCATGGAACAAATGTTCCAATCCACATCCGATATTATCGATATGCGTATGCGCCAGGTATGGAGCACCTCCAGCGAGGTAGCGGGCATCTGCCACGTACTGTGCAAACACTACACACGCCTGCGCCCGGATCAGGCAACACTGGCAGGTGTGATCCACAAAATCGGGGTGTTGCCAATCCTTGCATATGCGGAAGAACATCCATTTTTATTGCGCGATAGCATCACCCTGGATAACGTCATCGAACAAACCCATGGGCACCTTGGCAATTTGATTTTGAAAACCTGGGGCTTTCCGCCCGAGTTAGCGGAAATTCCCACCCAACACCTTGACTTCGCCCGCATGCCGGCAAAAGCCGACTACACCGATCTTGTCACCGTTGCCATGTTGCAATGCGGATTATTTACCGATCCCGCTGTCGCCCATATCGATTTTTCTACCGTAACCGCGTTCGAGCGCCTGGGCCTGGACCCGAATATTGATATCAGCAGCAGCGAAGCGTTAAACGAAGACATGGAGGCAGCCAGGGCATTGTTCGATTGACAGTTTATTGCCCACGGGTACTGACCTTGTCGTCAAAAATATTTTCATCGGGATTCCGTTTCGGTTTGCGATCCTGGTTTTTTACATAGTCAACTTCCTGTCTCTGGTTCCCGCGCTCCGTCGCCTTCAAAGGGTGATCGGGATTATTAATAAACAGTTCATCGGTTTCATCACCGCCAATTTGGCGACCTTCAAGATGCCGCTGGGGCTTGGTTTGCAAATCAGTCGATTTCATCATTCCTCCTGAAAAAATACATAACAAAACGCAACTATATAATTTGGAGGTTGCCGATGTAGGGAAGTTCACCGCCTGCCGATCCGTGTCATTTTTTTCCTCTCAAAATGTGATGCAAAAAAAACGGCAATCGATATTGCCGTTTTTTAAAACATAGCCGGTTATTTTTACCGATCATACAATCCGGTGATATAACCACTTGCAAGTACGTGCCCTTGCATGGCGTTAACCAGCTCCTCACGTGTAGTACCCACCGGTAAGTCCAGTGTGGTATCCAGCGCAAATACTTGGAAATAATAACGATGTGCAGGGTCCGGCGTTGGAGGGTTAGGCCCGATGTACCCGATAGCGCCGCGATCATTTTTCCCTTGCAGCGCGCCTTCAGGTTTGGGTAATTCCGGTGAGGGTGGAATAGCTTCCGGCAACGCAAGGACATCGGCAGGAATATTAAACAGCAGCCAATGGACGAACGGTGGATTCTGCGCAACATCCGGGTCTTCCATTATCACCGCATAACTTTTGGTGCCTTCAGGACCGGCACTCCATTTTAACGGTGGGGAAATATTTTCCCCTTCGAGTGCAAATTTACGCGGAATAAAATTATTCGGTGGAAACGCGGCGGATTCCAGTGTTTGTGTATTCGCACCATTGAGTAAATGAATTGCCAGGTTAGCAATATGCGGTCCCTCCGGCGGGAGTGCATCCGCATTGTTTATACGCACATGAACGTTGTACGAATTGGTTGGCGGCCCCAAAGGCCTGGTAGTGTTTGATGTACCGGTGTAAGCGATTCGATAAATAACGCCGTTAGCGTCATCCGCCACCAACAGGGCGCCATCCTTCGCTTGTGCGAGGCCGGAAATCCTGCCGTAATGGGCCCAGCGATCACCTTTGCGGGTTAAAAATCCTTGTACGAAGGGTTCAAATTTCACCGGCTTGCCACCTTCAAAATGGATGCGCACCACTTCGTATCCCGCAGGTGGTTTCCGGTTCCAGGAACCGCGCATGGCAATAAATGCGTCGCCATAATATTCGCCGGGGAATTGCGTACCGGTATAAAAAGTCATTTGCATGGGTGCCGCGTGGGGCGTATAGAAACCCAGGGGCTCAACACTGCGCGCAGCCCATTCCCGATGGGTAATATTTCCCGGCGGTTCATCTTGCGGATTAAACTTCCCTTCACCGTAAACATATGGCCAGCCATATTGCTTGCCTTTCACCAAATGGTTCAGTTCTTCGTATTGCTCGTTATCCCCCAGCCAATCAATACCGTGGTCCATACCGTAAAGCTCGCCACTGCGCGGCTCAAAACCAAACCCGATAGTATTGCGTAAACCGGAGGCAAAAATTTTGCGGCCGGTTCCATCCGCATTCATTTGCAACATCGCGGCGCTTTCCGGGCTACTTTCATTACACGCATTGCAGGTGGAACCGACGGACACATACAATTTACCGTCCGGGCCCACCGCAATTGTGCGATTCGGATGCTGGCCAGCGTCCGGCAAATCATCAACGATACGAATTAATGGCCCAAACTTTCCATCCGTCTCGAGAGTAGTTGCGTAAATATCTTTTACCGTTACCAGAAATACTGAATTTCCATCAATAGCGATTCCATGCATACCAGGGCGGTTGGCAACAACCTCCTGATACTCCGCGACCCCGTCATTATCCGCATCGACCAGCTTTATCACATCGCCTACATCGCGGCGTGTCACGTACACAAATCCATTGTCAGCAACAGCGATCATGCGCGGGTTTATTAAATCGCTTGCAAAAACATTGGCTTCAAACCCTGGCGGCAACGCCATTTTTCCCAGCATTTTTTTCGCGGATATTTGTTCGGGTTTCAACACATGACCGATGATAGTCACACTACCGGGCGCGCGTTTTTTTATCAGGCCATAATCAAATGCCTGGGTGGGAACAACCATGAGCGCAACGCCGAGTAAAGTAAAAACCGGCAGGATAGATTTCATGAAAAACCACCTCCGCTTTGTTAAATGAGCGTTCCTTGGATATTGCTATAACGATTTAATTCCCGCCACAACCCAATACGTCGCCGATATCAACTCTACCCCCGCTAAAAAAACGTGACCACGTTGAATTGAATTTAAATCATCAATCGCATTCGCTAACGTCAGGTTTCCTTACGCATTTAAGCGCCGCGCATTTTTTGCGACGAAAAAACAAGGGCTTGCGCGATGGTGCGCTTTTTGCTGCTTCGTTATTACGCGTTTATTACCTTGCATCAGGAGTTAATCATGAAGAAGCGCAGGCTTTTGCAGTTAATCATTTATGGCGTTGTATTTTTCGTTTCCTTGTTTACCCAAGTGGCGCACGCGTTTCTCGAACTGGTGTACACCAGTAAGCATATGCCAATGGTGGAAAGCCTGAACGATGGCTACTCCGATGGCATGATTGAGGAAACCTCCAGGCCGTCCTTCAGGATAAATTTTTCCGCAGCTGAAACCCCATCGCCCGATGGAAAGATTCCCTTGATCCTTAAAAATTCCACCCTGGAAGTGAGCGGAGAAGGAAATTATTATTCATCAATAAACCATTACCTGTTGCCCGAGTCCTCGGGATATATCACTCGCGATTCAAATGGTGAAATTGACAGTTGGAACTTCTCGCTTGCGCTGAAACAAATTATCCCACCGACGGCTTCCCCACTCGAACGATTACAACTGGAGCTGGAGGAAGGTGCAATTCGTGTTGAATCCGCTTATGGCATGGGTACCTGTAATTGTGATTTTTATGCGGGCGCGTTTTACCACACTTATTACCAGGTGCGCTCCGACACTTACATTCGCTTATCCCGTGCGGAAAAACATTGGAGTGATAGCAACCACTCCGGTCATTGGCAAATGTGGCACGCTCATGTATCCGAACCCTATAGTATCGTTTTGGCAGGACTGGGACTTTTTGCATTAAGCATCATTCGCCGGCGCCAATCGCCCCATACGGAACCTACACCTCTTCGTTAATTAAAATTGCGGCGCGCCAATACCGGGGCGCGACGCAAAACAGGACCCCCAGGTTAACTCGTGTGCCAACTAAAATACCCCGGTGAGATGGGTAAGCAGGTGCGCAATACACATGTTACATTTTGTAATTTTGTGAATTTATTTTAGAAAAAAATAACAGTTATTCGCGCGCCTGGTAGCCACGAAAACCGCACCAATTGAGCCGACAAAATTTTTCCCGTTTTTGAATTCCGTTCTTCTTTTTGTCACAGAGCTGGACGAATATCGCGGGGCTCCGCACCCATTACCGGTCGGGCTCCACACCAGTATCCGTTAACATGTGAACAAATGGAGAGCAGTATGAAACACCTCGTTCAAAAGGCATTTGCAAAACACCTGTTGTCACCTTTATTCGGTGCAGTGGCGATGGTTTGCACAGTACCGGCAGCTAGCGCACAAACACAGGCAGACATTTTCGGTTTTGAAGCACTTCAATATTGGTCAACGGGTTCAATAACAGCGGCAAGTACCGCCACGCGTACCCAGGGCAACTCCGCGCTTGCGCTTAGCAATTTCTCCTATGCGGAATTAACTTCCTCACCATTGCCAACCCTTGCAGGCGTTGCGCAGGAATTTGAATTGGACATCCGGCTTCCCGCGAGTTTTTCATGGGGGCAAGTGCAGCTTTCTGTCACCAGCCCGACGCTGGGGCTTTACAGTGCCTGGGTTGGCTCTGCAAATTTAGCAAACTTGTCTGCTAACACATTCCATAAATTAACCATTCCGGTGCCTGCCAACATTGAAAATGCCTTAAAGCAAAATTATTCCGATTTGGTTATTAAATTGGTATTGAACCTACCTAACACCACGGATGCGGTTGTCGTCGATAACTTGCGTTTTTCCGGCCAGCCGGTAAGTGAATGCGATAGCAATATTGATTTAATCGTCAGCGTGGAAGGCGCATTCAATAACGACACATTGGATAACCTGGTATGCACATTCCATACGGTTTATCCGCAATTGGTTGCGCGTTTCAATTCCAATGCGCCGCAAACTGTGTACCTGGAAGTACGCGACATAGATCCACCCGCCTACGCGAGTGGCAACCACATAGTGGTAAAAAGGCAATGGATGCTGGACAACCCGCACGATACTGACATCATGGTCCATGAAGGAATGCACGTGGTCCAGTCTTATAACTTCGGCAATACGCCAGGTTGGTTAACTGAAGGTATCGCGGATTTTGTGCGCGACGCCTACGGACTCAGCAACATCGGCTGGTCATTGCAACCCTACCGTTATGGCCAGCATTACACCAATGGCTACGGTGTGACCGCAAACTTTTTGAAATGGGTGGAAGCAAATTACAACAGCAACGGAATTTCACGCGTTGACCAATTGGACCAATTACTGCGCGCCGGGCAATATACCGATGCGATCTGGATTCAGTGGACGGGTTACAACATCCATCAATTGTGGCGTGCTTATTCCATCGCTGAAGGTTCCGCAACCGGTGAACTACCCGCACCGCTTCCCGCGCAACAGGGAGTTACTGTTTACGAACATGCGAATTATGGCGGCAGCGCATTTACCCTGGATGCTGGTGAATATCGCCCCATCGATTTAACCGCGCGCGGTGCACCTGGTTCGTGGTTTGATCCAAACAGTGTTGATTCGGGCGTTTCATCAATCACTGTTCCGGCCGGTTACCGTGTGACGCTTTACACCAGTAGCGACCTTTCCGGAAACGGCGTGCAATACACATCGGATGTTGCATTTGTTGGTGCATTGAATGATGCAGTGCATTCAATCAAAGTTGAATTGATTCCCTAGGGAATATGGAGGGCGCAGTTATGGGCCCAACAGCCCATAACTGCGAAACGATTGGATTTTTTTAATTATTGATATTTAAATCCCGGTATTGGCTGCCGTAATAGCTATGGACAGTTTTCGCCCAGGTTTCATCCGCCATATCGGGCCAGTCATCCTTATCAAATCCCGGTGCATTTTCCAAACGGCTCTTATCGATGTCCAGGATGAAACGTTTATTCACGGTATCAAGGGTTAATGCACTCCAGGGTACCGCGAATAATTTTTCGCCCAGGCCAAGGAATGAACCGAAAGACAACACCGCATAGGCGACTTTACCGGTAGACATATCCAACATAATTTCCTTGATATCACCCAGATCTTCTTCAGCGCGATTATAAACATCATTACCAATCAATGTATCCGCACCCATCAGGCGTGGACCCGGCCCTTTGCTATCGTCGCGATTCAAATAAGTTTTATACATGCCATAGGTATCACGAGTTTCGTAGTTCATAACAACACCTTTCCTGTAAATATCAGTTTATGAATTGGGTCGCCACACGACGTCGCCAAAATAACTGGCAATCGTGCCCTGACCCTATGCGATCTTTAACCACATAATTCATGACCGAACGGGATTGCTTTAGTTCATCATTAGAAATGCTTATTCGCTACGGCGATAACGGATCATTCCAAAAAAATTCATGCCCGGATTAACAACTATTTTTATGGGTAATGTTTAAATCCCTGAAAAACCAACAAGCGAAGCGCCGCTGTTGCGCTACCCAATGGATAATTTATTACGCGGGATTTTTTATTCATTCAAGTCACAATAAATGTAGGCAAAAAAAATTTATTTAAATAGGTTCGTTAAGGTGCCGAAAAATTTGTCGCCTCGCATGCAGCCCGGAAATGTGGAATTTTTTTTTATTTTAGTTGCCGTAGTTGGACCAAACTGTTCCTAATACGGCCACGTAAGGAGTTAACAATGAGTACAACCATTGGAATCAATGAAACAAGCGACCTTGTGCACTATCCACCAGGCAATGCAGCGTCGAATAGCGCAGTATCCTGGGGAGCAATTTTTGCGGGTGCCGCAGCAGCGGCGGCATTGTCACTGATTTTATTTGTCCTCGGCACCGGGCTCGGCATGAGCGCGATTTCGCCTTGGTCTAACGAGGGCATAGAAGCAAAAACTTTTGGTATATCCGGGATTTTATGGGTTACCTTGACGTCCCTCGCTGCCAGTGGCTTGGGTGGTTATATAGCCGGACGCTTAAGGACCCGATGGATTTCCACTCCACTTGACGAAGTTTATTTTCGCGATACCGCACACGGCTTCCTCGCCTGGGCCGTAGCCACCTTACTGACCGCCTGTTTATTAACCTCGACAATCAGCGCAGTTGTCAGTGGGGGCGTTAAAGCCGGTGCGGCGATTGCCGGCGGTGCCGTAGCCTCGGCTGGCGTCGCTGGCGCAGTCGCGGGCGCCAATGCGGACAATTCAACATTGGACAAGGATTCAACCGGTTATTTTGTCGATTCCCTATTTCGCAAACGCCCGGTAACGCCTGCCGATCCGGCAGCCGCGCCCATTGATCCTGCGGCGCCTGTCCCGGCACCTGCGATACCGGAGCAAGATCCGGGTGAAGTGCCCGCAGCGGAAATTGCACGGATTTTTATTAACGCGTTGCGGAATAATTCATTGCCGCCCGCCGATGCCCAATACCTCGGACAGATAGTTGCTGAACACACTGACCTGAGCCAGCAGGAAGCGGAAGCACGCGTAAACGAAACCTACAATCTCTGGCAGACAAAAATGCGTGACGTTGAAGCTGCAACTAAAGAAGCGGCGGACGAAGCCCGAAAAACTACGGCCTATGTTTCCTTGTGGCTGTTCATATCCTTGTTGATAGGCGCATTTACTGCAAGTTGGCTGGCTACGTTCGGCGGCCGTCAACGCGACCTCTAATCACGATTAAGGAAGGAGATACACTATGCGTTCAATTCTTTTATGGTTTCTGGGTGTGCCAATTCCAATTATTATCTTGATAGCAATTTTGACCTGATTTTTTTTGCCATCATTATTTTCCAGCATTATCTGCAATCCCCTTCGCAAAGGGATTGCAGATAATTTATTCCTAAAACAATTAATTCAATAATCCATCCCTGGCCGCGCGTATTTAATTCAACACGGGCGTAGTCCAATCCACCCAATCACTCAATCTTGCAGTTGCTTTGGTATGCGCATTCAATCCCCCGGTTGTAGCCGATTCCTTTTTAAGGAAACGCCTGATATTGGCTTGCAATTGCGCTTTATGTTCGGGGCGAATTTCGCAATGGCTGCCACTGGCTACGTTAGAGTGATAGGTGATTGAGCTGGTCGCACCGAGGGCCTTATAGACTTCCGCACCCGCCAGGGCCGCAGCGTGCGCAGATTTCGGACCCAGGTTGGCAATGTGCGGATTATCCATAATATAAAGCCCGCGCGGAGCAACCAGCGCAATTATTTCATGGGTATCTACCGGCAACCTTCTTACATCGGAAACATAATTGTTGAACGCATCGCCCAGCCAATAGGTTTCGCCATACGCACTGCTCGGGCTTTGCGCACCTTCACCGGAGAGGCCACGCCAAATCGGGACGCCACCGCTGCCGGATTCAAACGGAATCGTGAGTGCAATACGCTGATCCAGCGCGCCTATCGCAAAGGCACCTTTGCCGAAGCGTGAACATCCGGTCACACCTATTGCATCCGGTTTCAATATGGTAGCGCCGGATTGTTCCAATACGTCGAGGATACGACTCACTCCCCAACCCCAGGCCGCCAATAAACCTGTTGTACTCCGGTTACCGTAAATCGTGTAGAAGGCACCGGTTTTATTGGTACGGCTGCCTGACTCGGCACCCACGGCGTAAGGATCATAAGTAATAATCGCAGCACCTTCCGCTTTTATGGTGGCAGTGTCAGCGCCAAAACCACCCAGCACAACCACCGCAGGTACCGGACCGGTTACGTTGCTGGGCATTTCAACCTTCGCGCTGAAGCTGGCGGTTTTACCCTGGTGCTGGACATTTACCGTAATTTGCGTGCGGCTGACCGTACCGGTTACCTGCTCCGGTTTTGGTGGTTTGGTGCCGTATATAGATGCTTCAACTTGTTTCAAAATTTCCTGGCGCTGGCAACGCCATTCAGATTTGGACGTAATGCGTGCACCGTTATATTTCTTAAACGGATCAGGAAGCCTCGCATTGCTGGTTGCTGCTGGCGGATTACCCAAAGCACAATCAGCGCCTTCATTTTCCTTGCTGGCAGAACCGGGATCGACGACCGGGGGTTCAACAAGTTTTCCGCCAGTGGATGAATAAATGGCAAATCCCGCAAGCGTCGCGTTATCAACGAGGGTAGTCAGATCAATATTTAATTTTCCATCGGTAACCTGGACATTGTTCACTGTGTAGGTATACGCAGCATCGGCGCCGATCAATGAATACAGATCGACCTGGGACATTTCCTGCTTACCTTCAATCGATACATTAAATGATCGCTGTCCAACGGTGGTGTGGTAAATCTCCGCAAAATGTAATTCAACTGTGTAAGTCGAATTGGTGACAGGGATTTCATAACCGAAGGTGCCGTAAAGTTCTGATTTAAACAATTCACCTTCTGCAACATTACTGATGTTATCCGTCGTACTATGCGCTGTACCGCCGGTATTAAATCGATCAGCCTGGTATTCAACCCCGTTATAACTCACAGTACCGCCACCGGAGTTAATCGCCACGACCAATTCTGGCTGGGCCGAAATAATGGAACTGGAGCTGGACGAACGCAGTGAACTTGACGATGAAAGCGAACTGCTGCTGGAGCTTGATGGTAGATTCAAACTTGATGATGAACTGGAAATCACTAAGGATGACTGGCTTGATCTGGATGAAGCCGGTACAGAGCTTTGGCTTGACGGCGTTGTAGTGGCAAGGTAATTCATCAACCAGGTCATTGCCGGACGGGGTGTCCCATTTTCCTGGATCAAACCGGTGCCCTCGCGCCATGTCCGGCCAACCACGTAACCCCACAAGGTGATTCCCTTGACAGATGGATGGTTATAAAACAGCGGGAATTGCTGCTGCATCACTCGCAGTTGATCCTGGTCGTTGGTTTTTTCGATGTCATATTCGGAAATATAAACCGGTAAACCCAAGGCTGCGACCTGATTCAGTTTGCTTTCGGTTTCAGTAAGCGGACGATCAGCAAGGCCATGGGCTTGCGCACCCAATGCATCCACTACCCCTGCGGCAATGACAGGCCTTGCCAGGGTGATAAATTTGTCGGTATCCCAACTCAATACGTTGTAATCATTCAAAATCAAAATCGCGTTGGGGCAATATTGCCTTGCAAGCTGGAAGGATTTAATTATCCAGTCATTGCCAAACGCATTTTGCGCATAGGCAGCGGGCGCGTGGCCGGGCACTGCTTCGTTTACCACGTCAATCATTGCAGTATCCGGATAACGCGTACAGTAATCGCGAATCCACTCTTCAATTTCTGCCGCTTGTTCAGCCGCACTCAAATTATTAATCCAACTCGGAAATTGGCTGCCCCACACCAATGTATGCGCTTTCACCGGAATATTATGTTCGCGCGCATAAGCGTAAATCCGGTCGAGCGGCGCCCAGTTATAAACATCGCGCGTGCCTTCAACCGAACCCCATTTACCTTCGTTTTCCGGCGTAATTTGATTCCAATATTGAATGAAATCCGAGCGCACAGCCCCGCCAGTGGTGATGTTGCCAACAAATTTTCGAGTGCTTGCAACGGAGGACCTGCTGCTGGAACTGACAGCAATTGAGCTGGGGAACACTGAGCTACGTGCACTTGAACCCGGTACAGAACTGGGAGCAAGGCTTGAAGACCTCGGAGAAGAAACAGCGCCACCACACACAGTACCGTTTATAGTCGGACGTTCAGCGGTAGCACCGTTTTTTGTTCCCTGAAAGCCAAATGACACCGACTGGCCGGCAGCGATGTTGCCATTCCACGACAAATTGGTTGCAGTATAAGGATTGGAACCAGAAAAATTCGCATTCCATGAACTGGTTATTCGATTGGTGGGATAACTCCAGTTAACGCTCCAATTATTTATCGGCGCTCCCGTATCATTTTTGATGGTAATGCTGGCAACAAAACCATTATTCCATTCGTTATCAACGGAATAGGTACAAGCAGCAAATACCGGGTGTGACAAGGCTGCCGCAGCAACACCCATCCCAATCAAACCACAAGTTCGTTTCAGCGCTTGGGCAATAGGCCCGGCACAAGGTTTTATTTTATACATATCTAATCTCCGATAAGTAGCAATGGAATGACAGAAGGTTTTAGGCGCGTACATCATTCCCAGCAAAACTTTCTGTCGGGGGTACAGTTAAAAAACGTGGAATTTCCGAAAAAAAAATTGAAATTATTTTTTGCTCACCGGCGTGTTTCAAAAATTAGCGAAATTTAAAAAACTTATTAAACCGGTCAGATTTAAAAAATCGGGAGTTGGTGACGACCTAAATATTCGAGGTATTACATTTTTTATTATTAATTTATATGGCATGCCTTACGCTAATGATCCACACGCATCATATAGTCATACAAATAAACACCCTCACCTAAAGCTTGGCCCGGTATTTCGAGGCAATCTACCATACAGTTGTATACAAGTATACATAAAATAATTTACCTAAAATTTCCACGATTAAATGCTTTCGAAAACGCGGATTTTTACGCCAAAAAAGACAACCTGCGCCAGTCCTATACAAACAAAGCGCACATCATTTTTCACTAATGGATTGATAGTTATGCTGGTAGATGGCGGGTTTATTTATGCGGGTCTTCCATCCTGATGCGTTTCTGTGAGCAGCGGCAACTCGACATAGTAAATATCTCTCTCATGCGGAAATATTTTGCCTCATATAGCGAAGCTGTAATTCTATTAATCAACCTGGTCAAAAATGAAGGAGTTATCATGGGTAAAATTATTGCGATGGGGTTACTGTTTTTCGTATTGTCCGCATTTCTGTATAAGATCACTTACTCCGGGCATGTAACGGAGACGAATTCAAAGGATTTTAGCCGAAAGTACAAGGATCTCCACGCTTACACAGAATCGGTACTTTATATTTCATCTCGCACCAACTGGTTAAATGAAACGGAATTTGCGGAATTTGAATTTTTCGAGTCTGATTATCTGGACTACCGTTCAATGATTCCTTTGGAGGCATCTTCAGTTATGATGCGTGGAATTCGTATGACACTGAAACCAGATTTAAATTAAGCCATGTGAAGTTGTACGCTGTAAATGTACCCGAGCCATCATCGATTTCTCTAATACTTTTTTCTTCCGGATTTATTTTATTGCGAAGAAAATTCAAACATTGTCAACAGCAACATGAACCTTTCTTCCTAAAGCTCCAATCCCCACAACCAACCCCAAAACCCCGGAATATATTGTTCGCCTTGCATTTCATGCACCCTGCGCGCCAATGCGGCTTTTTCGAGTTGGGCGCGGTCATCATAAAAAGGTTCGTTTGCCACGGGTAATTGCAGTTCCCGGGCTACATCGAGCAGAAGCCGCAAATAGACTTCCATATTGCGAGCTGTGTAGCTATTCACATCATGGAAGGTGACCACAATGGGAATATTCCCATCGACCCTGGCGATGCGTCCGTCAATCAATTCCGATTTCACTCTGCGCAATTGATGAAGTAGATTGGATCGCTTACGCCAACTCCAGTTAACGCCATGGATTTTTCCGTCATTTGCACTAAGGTCCGTCAATAGCATATGCAACCCATGGCGATGATAGCTGGAGAGTGTGCTGTCGTTGTAACCCCAAAAGGGTGGCCGCACGAGTCGCGGTGCAATACCTGATACTGCAATTAGATCCTGGATGCCGGTCTGCAATGAGGACTCAAGAATTGCAGGCTCGAGGAATCGATGATTGTCATGGCGTCTTGTCGCGGTATGGAATGCTAACAAATGGCCCTCGGCATTTGCACGACGTAACAACCCCTGCCCGACCTCTGTGCCGCCACCGCGTGCGGCACGGGTTTGCACGAAAAAAATAGCTTTAATACCTGGCTGTATTTGATTGTTGGTTAACACATCCAATATTTGTTGCGTGGGATTATCGCGGGTAGCGCCGCTCGGACCATCGTCAAACGTGAGTAGAAAACGAATCGGCGTTATTGGAAGTTGGCTTTCACGCGATGAGGGAATTTGCTGGCCAGTGCTGCAATTGTTGAGAATTGGAACACATATCACTAAAAGCCATTTCCACAACCCAAGCCGGCTTAGCATTCAATAAAACTCCAATGACCAATAAATGTATTAAGTTCTTTAAACCATTCCGCTTGAGTAAAGAACGGAGGTTATCAGTAGGCGCCATTTTGGTTAATTGCGAACCTTCGGACAAAGAGTTTAACTATAAAGGATTTTGTAGCGGATATATGGAGGTTTTTTTCGCCTGCAAAAATCTTTGATGTAAGTGATCATATCCATCAAACTTGCCTGATAACGTCCCTTCGGCCAAATAGCGCGGCCAGCTAAAAACCCTCCCCAAAACACCTAATGAAAATTTAGGCGCCTATAAATATGAGTAATTATTCTCAAGCTAAAAAACTAAATTTATTGTTGTCATTAATTTCAAGTATTTTGCAGGGATGATTGCCGGAGTATTGGCAATGTTATGAACATTAATTTGAAAGAGAGCATAAAATGGCAAACACCGGTATTGATTTGATAACCGCAATTGTAGGAAACGCGACCCTACGGGGACTGGATAATTGCCCTGGCGTGCCTGTTCAAATGGGACATGCTGTGTATGCCAGCGCGCAAAATGACAAAGGGAATGAGCAGATAAGGCACAACTCTACAGAACGGGACATCATCCGCATGATTGCGTTCAGCGGTTCGCCGTCAGATACGGCGGTATGGCATTTCAGTTCAGACTCTCCCGTTCATCACTTTGTGGTGATGCCCTGGTACAGGCACACTGCCCCGGTTGGCGTTACCTACACAGTTTTTATGGCTTACGAGAAAAAATATGACTTCGGACAATATGTGTCAGGCACCGGCGGCATAGCCCCTACAGGTGCGCATGGCTATAAAACTGCCTGGACCCTGGACGAACTTAAAACAATGCTTCGTGACCTTGTTACCAGTAATACCGCGTGGCAGGATTATTTTGGTCGCGTCGGCCCTGCGCGAACCATGTCGTTAAATTGCTACAAATACAATACTCTCCGCATCTCGACCGCCATCGCGAATGTGAAAAGATATAATCGTATTAAATAATCAATTCTTTCGATACTGCCGAATTCTATCGGCCTTCATTACGACAAAAATACGTGTTTGAGATGATACGCCATCAATATCAATGGCGTCCTATCAGAATCCCTAAGTCACCCTCAACAAACCTAAAGCGAAATAAGGATTGGATAATAATCACATTGCGGAAAAAAGAGACAATAACTTTCGCTAGCTGTGGAAATCCGCAGATTACCTCCGCCTGCCCCGCAACGGATTCGTAAGGATTCCGAGCATGCGAAAAATCACCATTTTGAAATTCTTTGTTGGTTGGACAAACTGAGTGTAAGTACAGCCGACACTGGCATCATCGAGATGCCAGTGATTGGTCATCAGTTGGCCTCTCATTTTCCACAGGAAAATTGAGAACTGTCCTTTGGGGAGCGCCGTGCGGGTGTGAGCAAGAAAGTGCGATAGCGAAGATAGTCGCGCCTATCAAAGCCAAGCGCTATTACTAACCCCGCATCGGTAATTGTCCCCGCAGAGAGCATATGCAGATACTGATCATCAGGTTCATCGCGGATGAGTAGCTCGTTCAGATTGTGAATCTGACCCTCTGAGTCCCAGATAACGGCCACCCCATCGCCCTCGCCTGAGGCGTATCCAACGATCTGCCGGTGATTGTTGATATCGTAAGCATAACTGCGGTCGACGCCGCCGGGCAGGTCACCGAGGTCCACCATCCCTGTCTCCTCGCTCCAGAAAAACCCATGCTGATGCTGACGGTAAAAGATTGCGTTACCCGCGACCTCTCCGTGATCGTTGATGCCTGAAGGAATACCAAACGCGTCGCCGTTCAAATCCTCCATCGCACGGAGGCCATGTTCACGATCCCAGAAGTAACCGCGGACTCTGCCTGGCGTGTTGTTGGCACCAATGACCTGTCCGGCATCATTCATAGCGTATGGCCTACCTCCTGTGCTGTCTGGAAACTCCGGGATGACAGTTGCTTGAGAGTGGCGGTCCCAGATGACGGAGCGTTCACCCAAGGCCGGTTCATTCGGGTAAGGTCCGCTAATGCCTACCACCTCACCGTGCTTGTTAATGTCGACTGCAACACTGCTTTCATCTCCCGGCGCGGGCTCCAGGAATCGTAGACCTTTGCCCCGTTTCCAGATAACTGCCCGGAGAAACGCACCGTCCGGTCCTATGCTTTGAGTCCCCAGGACCTGCCCTCGATCATTGAAACCCACGGCGGCACGTGCGGGGATTGATTGTTCATGTGCGAGCTCATCAATAAATGTATATCCACGTTTCCGGTCCCACAAAAATACTTCTTCTCCCTCACCCTGGGAACCCAACATCAGCGCTTGACCGCGTCGGTTCAGATCGACAATTCCAATGTATTTCAATCCGCTATCAGCACCAGGCTCCGAGATGCAATAGCGTGTAATTTCCGGAGGGGTAACAAGTTCGACTTCGTTCGCTACTGCGGAAGTCGTGATCATTAAACCAATCAGTAGGAATTCGTTAACAGGTCGCATAATTCTCTCCTTATCAAGAACGTGTCGTATAAGATCAGTTAGGATTACCAGCTCGCTTCGGGCTTATGTCGAGCTTTGCAGACTAGTCTTGGTGAAATGGATTTAGAAAAACTGCGGTAGCATTAAAACGGCTGGCGAAAAATCACAGCGAAATTGTTTAGTTTAAAAGGCTTAAAATAAATGAATTGAAAAGCGCCATCCGTAAGCAATTTACAAATATTTTTGCGCCAATGTTAACCAAAATTGAATCCTATCAAAATCGGTTGCGATCCCACCAAGCATAAGCATGGCCCTTAGCATTTGGCAAGAAAGCTATGGCGCCAATTTTTTTTAAGGCTAAGTTCTCTCTTTTTATTCGCGCGGACATACAGTTTTTACTTAAAAATCGAAATTATTCTGTATGAGTCTGCCTTAATCTTTATGAATCAAATAGATTTATTCGACATACTTTTAAGCCAGTCGTGTTGAAGTAAACAACCATAAAGGCTGGCACCATACTCTCCGTTATCTCTTAGCGGTTTTTCACCTGTGAAGTTGGTACGACTTCCGACGGTGGCTTTCTCGATTGTTAAAACCACTTGTCGTGTGAGATTCCTTCCGTTTGTGATGTATGCGTGGGATGACTTTTCTCAGGAATGTACACTTCATTTTAGCGGCTGACCTCACCGCGCCCCGCTGACTAACGTTCAATAACACATGAAAGGAAAATTATGAAAATCTTCGGTCTCCGTACGTATGTACTACTTCTAATGGCTGCTACTTCTATGGCAGTAAACAATTCCCATGCTGTCGTAGATGATCCACATTTAAGCGTGGAAGCAGCTGCGAGTAATAACGCGGTTTTTCAATTCGATTCGCTAACCAAGTTAACCACAAAGGCAAAAACCTTAGAGAAGGTGGGTATGCGCCTCACCGATATTGAGGTGCAGAGAGATAGCAGTGGGAAGCTGGTGTTTGGTGGGGTATGGAAGCCCGGCACCGGCAAATACATGATCGTTCGCAATACTAGTTGGACACAGTTCACTGCCAAGTGGGACGAACTCTCCAGAGCCGGCTACCGTCTCCTGGACGTAGATCGGATCTATGAAGGCTCAAGTCTGGTCCATTATTCCGTTTACGGGGAGGGTAATCATGCGTATGTCATGTACGCTGATTATTGGACAGCATTTGAAGCACATTGGAAAAAAATGTCCGCTGAAGGAATGCGCCTGATGGATGTGGATGTCGTGAACATCAGCGGAAATCTGCATTACCTTGGCATATACCGCCCAGGGACCGACGCATACGGATTCTACAGCACCTCGTCGATTCAAGAATTCATTGGCATGGACAGTAATTTCCAGAAACAGGGATTAGATCTCATTGATGTCAACATGGTGCTTAACTCAAACGGGACTACACAATACGTCGGCGTCTGGCTTAAGGGTAAAGCCCAGGGCAGGTTGAAATTACACGCCGGTTGGGACTCATTCAAAAAAGGGTGGGTCGAACAGGCCAAAGCGGGGTACGCGCTGTTGGACGTAGACTTCGGTAACAGCAACGCCTTTATCGCCTCCTATGGTCCCTACCTTACCAAGCCAACCTCCAACCCGGACCTCAACAGAATGGCCGCATTCCTGGAGACTCGGTACACCAATAACGTAAATGGCATGTCTTACGCTATCAGTCAAAACGGCCAATTGGCCATCGCGGGCGCCACCGGATTTGCGCAACGCTATCCAGATCCAACCGTCGAAATGTCTTCTAACTCGCGCTCAATTATTGCGTCGGTAACCAAGATGTTAACTGCACCACTACTTTATAACCTGCTCAGTGCCAATGGCCTCACGTTAGACAGCCCGGTTCACCCCTGGCTGCCAACCGACTGGACCCGCGGCCCTGGATTTAATGCAGCCAGCGCCACCCCGATTACCTTCGGGCATTTGCTTCGCCATACTTCAGGTTTGGGCCAAGTCGGTAGCTCATTAACAGGGACTGACCGGGAGAGATGGGCAACTCACTGGGACGGATTACGATTTGTGGTGCAACGAGGAGCCTCGCCCGCGACCGCGCAATACGAGAACATGAACTACGCGCTCATGCGTGTGCTGATCCCAAGACTGTGGAGCCAGGTCGGGGGCCCAACAGGTTCAATTGACGGCGTCACTTCTGGTTTGCGCTACCTGGACTTTATGAACCATTTGGTCACCGGTAACGAAGATATTAAATCCATTTCCTGCTCAGCGCAGAGCAGCTTCCCCGAGTCCAGAATGTATAAGCTAAATGACTTCAACCTTTCAGGGTGGAGATGGATGGCTCGGGCTGACGACTGCGGCGGATTTGCGCAGCTCCATCTATCTGCTAAAGAAATGACGCAATACTGGACTAGCGTCCGGTTCAATGACGACATCATGAATGATACTAATCGAGCGCTGATGCGAAACAGGGCGGGCATGTGGAATGCCTACACCGTTGACGGCGGCACAGCCTACGGGCACTCGGGCGGCTGGTACTGGAACGACAGAACCACTGAAACCTGCCTGCTTGAATTTCCCAACAATGTCGTTGCTTCCATAATTCTAAATTCAGGACGAGAGACCGGCATTGCTGGTGGTTGTTCAAGCTTGGTCAGTGCCTTCAACGACTCTATATAATCTGTTGTGCAACAACTTGGGTCCGCAACCACTAGCGGGCCCAAGTTTTTTTCAACGGGACTTGAGGCACACGAAGTGAAATGGCTCCGAGATGTGGAAACCGAAAACAATAAACTGGAAATATTCTTGGCAAAAAAGCTGCTTGAAATTGACGCGACGAAGGATGGGCTGTAAAAAAATGGTATAGCCCGCTTGCCGCAAGCAAGTGGCTGTCCACTTGGTTGAGTCGAGTCACCTTTAGTGAGCATAGAGCATGTCAGCTAACGGCCAATTGCGGAAGCTGGCGATAACTTAAAGTCTCAGCTGATCACCATTTGTAGACCGCTAGGAAATTCTTACACATACTTGCGATCTCATTTCCATTTGAGACTTGGTGTTTTTAACGGATCTAAGGCTGAATATCTTTCCAAGCCCAAACAAGTCCTTGAGCATAAGCTGAAGCCTTCGCTCCCGCATGAGCCATATTTTCCACACTATAATTCATTAATTGTAAATTCGAACCCTTCCTGTTTTTAATCTTATTTTGGAATTTAGAAACGGATGCTACAAACGCCTGGGCCTCATTTTTTCCATGAGAAATAAAAAGCCGAGCGTTGAATTTACTGTTTGATTTAAAGAATTCATCGTCTACTTGACTAATGTATTCATTATCCCAAGGAATTGCGGGGCTAACCGCAATGCACCGCTTGAACAGCTGTGGTTCGTTATACATCGCGTAGAGCGCGAATAGTCCGCCAAATGACCAGCCCGCGATAGCACGCTGACTGACATCAATTCGGTATTCACCTTCAACCTTTGGGATAATGACTTCTTTAATGAATTTCAAAAATGCTTCACCACCACCTGAATCACGAACGAAGCTCTCATCTTTTGTTGGAGTCAAATCCTTGGTGCGTAACGCCGTGTAATTGGGATTAACACCAGAATAAGTAATACCAACCATTACAAATTCCGGTACAGCTCTGTCAAAGACCAGAGCTAGGTAAATTGAATTCAATAATGGAGCGTCCCACTGTGCATCTGTGTAATAAAGTACAGGATAACGTTTACCAGTTGAATCCTTATAGCCGGCTGGTAGCGATATGACTAACTCATAGGGAATGCCGGGTGGAGAATTTATTTCCACCTTATGAGTGTGCGGCAGCTCAAAGCGTTTTGCAGAAGTTAATTCTGTAGCTGAAGACTGGTGCGGAATTATTGAAAACAAGCAAAATAAAAAAGCGATCCTTATATTAATCATGCTGTAACCTTTAATTTGTTTTTAGCGATCGTAAGAATTGTTTGATGGATTTTACAGATAAGAAATGCCATTACTTCAATGGAATATTTCGGCCAGAAGCAGATCTTGGCGCATAATGTAGGTTGGGCATTACTGCCCAACATCTTTGGTCATTGAATAGATTTGTTGGGCATGGCTGCCCAACCTACGTGTTAACCATCCAATTTAAACACCAGTCGCCGAACCCCCAAATGAGTGTCCCTAAAACCACTATAAGATGGGCTGATATTTGAATTAGAGGATATGGATTTGGAACTTGAAAAGCTATCTATTTTTCCGCCGCTGAGCGCACCAACACCTCGAAAACGACTTGAAAGATATTTTGTTTGTATTTGGATCAATGAGTACTCCGCCGCAATCCCAAATAACGTTACCAACGCACCTCCTCGACTAAACCATTCATGTGAATTACTTAGACCAAGAATCAAAAAAGCTACGACACATAAAACGGAAAGCAGCAAGCAGATTATTGGATATTTAAAGCTCATTGCTTTCCAGCTTCTTTAACGTTATTCCTTGTTTATTTTTCCACAACACAGTTCCTTGTGCTGTCCCACCTTGAACAACTGCAGCTGCGGCGCTTGGGCTTCCGAATTCCACATCTTCAGTAAATTTTAGGCAATCCGAAGATTGAATTAACGCACCTTCCAAAATCAATTTCTGCCTCAGAGAAACGACCCACATACCCTGCGTATGAGCGGAGTCGCGCCCCTTTAGTACCGCAGAGGAGCCTTTCGTAACAACAAATCCATTTGGAGAACGAAAGCCCGTTGCTGTTACATTCTTTGTAGAGAAATATAATAAATCGATAGACTTCTCTGGCAAAAGAGAGGCAATAGGAGTTGTCAATTCAGTCCCAAGGATTGGAAGGAGTTGTAATATTTTTGAGAGGAATACTTCCATATCATGCTGATCTGACTCTGGAAGATGAGCCCCGCTTTGTACTTTATTAGTAATTTTATACCGACCAACTTTTGAAGATATATCTATCATCCTTCCTTCCAAATATCTTATGTGAGATTTGGTTAGGTTTTCATCTTTACTGAAAAACACAATTACGGAATTCCAATCATCCTTGAACTTATGTTGTTTAATTCTTTCTGAGAGAATTTCTGCCTCTCCGATATATGCAATAGAGTCACCGCTTTCTGGATCAATTCCAAGTAATATATATACGCCTGGCCTTGCTATTTCTGGCCGTTTTAAAAACAAATCGATCTCAGAACGAGGAGAAGCGATTGACTTTCCTGACCAATTAGATAATTCAGCAACTCTTATTCTTTTAGGATCGCCTTGTGGAAGAAAAATTTTTATAGTCGCCGAATCTAGCATTTAAATTTCTCACTGATTTCTTTTAAGTTCACATTTTTCATTTAGTAGCGTAAGCAAGGCCAATATTAAACGGGGAGCACCTCTATAACCGTCCCATCCATCATGTTCACGCACAGAGCACATTGCTTCAACCATTTTATATGCTGGGCTGTCACCTGAAAAAATATTTTCTTCCAAAAGTTCTAGGTTAATGTTTATGGATATTTGACCATGCCCTCTAAGCGATTGATATCTATTTAAGGCGTCCGTCCAAAAGGCATCTTCGGACCAATGTGGTATTTTTTTGCTCATAGCGATTCCATTAAATATGAATATTATGACTGATCGTTTTGGTGATAATCCAATTCCCGCTTTGGGCACAAAGCTGCCATTAATCTGGATACCGCAAAAAGTTTTAAACCAAATTACCAAGTACTTGGCCAAACCAATAAAAACATCCGCCACAACCGGGCCGATAAAGGCAAGTAAAGACCATAGCCACAATCCACGCCAGTTTGGATTACACCGCATTACCGCGCTACGTTGACAGCCCCACCCTCATCTACTAACCTGCCCGCGCTGCGGTAAATCCCGCAGCCGGGATTCTCACCCCCGTTTAATTCCCAATTCGGCACAAGGCACGTCGCGGTGTTTTGTGTCCTCGCACAGCTATGCCTGTTGTTATGGCGGCTGGGTGGGGCCGCCTTCGGGCGGGCCGGTGCTGAATTGGGGCCGGTGGTGAGAACCCTGCTCAGTCCGCCCCCATTGAATCTCACCTCATGGGCGCGGTTAAAAACCCATTCAGCGAGATTTTTATTATGGATAATGTTAGTTCTCCCCTCGTTTCCTCCGCTTCCTGCGTTATTAAACTCGATCAATTCCAATACACGTTCTACCAACAATCCCGCCTT
>CAMLKG010000030.1 GCA_946480695.1 uncultured Cellvibrio sp. | reverse complement strand
TTGCTTTTACCAAAGCTCATAGGGCCGCCTTTTCCACCTGCACCACCTTGCATTTGCCGCATAAAGAACCAGAACACGGCAATGATGATCAAAATGGGGAAACTGGCCACCAGCAATTGGTTTAGCAGGCTCGGTTGTTCAACCTCGCGTCCCCTGATAACCACGTTATGGTTGTAAAGATCATCGATCAACTTCGGATCTTGTACTTGTGGGCGGATGGTCTTGAATGTCGAGTTATCTTTATAGATGCCTTCGATGACCAAGCCGTCAATGGTGACTTCCTGTACCCGGTCATCCCGCACACTGGCGATGAAATCGGAGTAATTCAAGGTGTTATTAGCTGATTGCTTGTTAAAGCCCTCAAAAACACTAAAGAGGACTACGGCAATAACGAGCCAAAGCACCAGATTCTTGGTTATATCGTTCAAGGATGATTCCTCACAGTTACATCAATGGATTGACGGCCAGTGAATTGTTCAAGCATCAACAGCAGGACAGCAGATATTGGCATATTTGCCGACTGAAATCGTCGAATTTTTCACAGCTTAACGCCTTTTGAAACCAAATAAGGCGCCAGTACGGGGTTTTCACTCATATTGGGGACATACACTGACATTACAAGTTCTGCCAAGTTTCATATTCGTGCGAAAACATCGCCTCATGAGGGATAAACCACGGCTAAACAATACTGGAATAGAGTAGAATGCAACACATTTTTTAATACTCATATTTAAGGTAAGTTTATGCCTATTAGCCCCGAGCGCAAAAAACAATTTCGTACTATTGGCCACAGGCTTAATCCCATTGTGACCATTGCCGGCAATGGTTTGAGCGATGGCGTACTTGCAGAACTCAATCGCGCCCTGGATGACCACGAGCTGATCAAAGTAAAACTAGCCATTGCCGAGCGCGAAGACCGCAAGGAAGTTGTTGCTGAACTTGAAGCCCTGCCGAATGTTGAATTGATTCAGGAAATTGGCAAAGTAGTTTTGCTCTATCGCCACAATAAAAAAGCCAATCCCAAGCTGTCAAATTTGCATCGCTAAGCTACATCGGCCATATAAAAAAACCGCCAGCCGGCGGTTTTTTTATATGTAAACAAGGTTTAGATATGCTCTACCTTGTCAATCTCATAATCCACATCACCGCCCGGCGCCTTTACCACCACAACATCGCCTTCTTCTTTACCTATCAATGCGCGCGCAATGGGTGAGTTCACCGAAATTTTATTGGATTTCACATCCGCTTCGTCATCACCGACGATTTGGTACTTCATTGCCAGGTCTGTGTCCAGGTTGATAATAGTTACCGTAGTGCCGAACAATACCTTGCCGGTATGGGGGATTTTGGTAACGTCGATAATCTGGGCATTGCTGAGTTTGGCTTCAATTTCGTTGATGCGGCCTTCGCAGAAGCTTTGTTGCTCACGCGCTGCGGAATACTCGGCGTTTTCTTTCAAATCACCGTGTTCACGCGCCTCGGCAATCGCTTGCACAATGCGTGGACGCTGTACTTTTTTCAGGTCTTCCAACTCAAGGCGCAGTTTTTCTGCGCCCTGTTCAGTCATCGGAAATTTTGTGCTCATGCTTATTTCCCTTATTTAATTCGTGTGTGCAAATCTTGCAAACGACGCACTTCAATATCTTTCACTTCTTTGAGTGACATACATACCGCAAAACCGGCCGCCAGTGTAGTGTTGTAATACACACGATGGTTTTCGGCACTGCGACGAATGGAAGATGAATCGCGGGTTGCCTGGCGGCCTTCCACTGTGTTGATGATCAAGTCGATTTCATCGTTTTTGATCATATCCACAATATGCGGGCGACCTTCCTGTACTTTATTTACCACCTGGACAGTTAAACCGGCTTTTTGCAATACCTCGGCAGTACCGCGGGTTGCCACCAACTTGAAGCCAAGCTCGGCGAGATCCTTACCAACACTGACAATTCCATCTTTATCCATATCCCGCACGCTAATAAAAGCAGTACCGGACGTTGGAATGCGGTTGTTTGCACCTAATTGCGATTTACCGTATGCCTCACCGAAGCTATTACCCACCCCCATTACTTCACCGGTGGATTTCATTTCCGGGCCGAGGATCGGGTCTACCGCCGGGAATTTATTGAACGGGAATACCGCCTCTTTCACGCTATAGTAATCAGGAATAATTTCCCTGGTAAAGCCTTGGGCTTCCAATGACACACCCGCCTGGCAACGTGCTGCAACTTTTGCGAGCGATACCCCGATACATTTCGAAACGAAGGGTACAGTGCGCGATGCACGCGGGTTCACTTCGATGACGTAGATTTTTCCATCCTGGTAGGCGAGCTGGGTATTCATCAGGCCAATTACGCCTAACTCGATCGCCATTTTTTTAACGATTTCACGCATATCGTCCTGCACATCGGCAGGCAATGAATAGGGCGGCAATGAACAAGCCGAATCACCGGAGTGGACACCGCATTGCTCGATGTGCTGCATGATGCCGCCGATCACCACTTGCTTGCCGTCGGAGACAGAATCGATATCCACTTCAATCGCATTATTCAGGAAGTGATCGAGCAACACCGGCGCATCTTCAGAAACCTGTACTGCGGTACGCATATAAGTGCGCAGTTCATCTTCTTTGTACACGATTTCCATCGCGCGGCCACCCAACACGTAGGAAGGCCGAACAACCAGTGGATAACCTACTTTATCAGCCGCCAATAAAGCCTCTTCCAACGAGCGCACAATGGCATTGGGCGGTTGCAGCAAGCCAAGTTTTTCAATCATCTGCTGGAAGCGTTCGCGATCTTCCGCTTTATCGATAGCATCCGGACTGGTACCGATAATTGGTACACCTTCGGCTTCCAGTGCGCGCGCCAGTTTCAGCGGAGTTTGCCCACCAAACTGGACGATCACACCAACCGGTTTTTCCTTGTTAACAATTTCCAGAACATCTTCCAGTGTTACCGGCTCGAAGAACAAACGGTCGGACGTATCGTAATCGGTGGAAACCGTTTCAGGGTTACAGTTCACCATAATGGTTTCGTAACCGTCTTCGCGCATTGCCAGCGCCGCATGCACACAGCAATAATCGAATTCAATACCCTGGCCGATGCGGTTCGGACCGCCGCCAATTACCAGGATTTTCTTCTTGTCACTCGGATTCGCTTCACACTCTTCTTCATAGGTTGAGTACATGTAAGCCGTTGAGGTGGAGAATTCAGCCGCACAGGTATCCACACGTTTGTATACCGGGCGAATATTTAAACCCTGGCGATAATGACGCACCGCTTTTTCAGTGCTGCCAAGTAACAGCGCCAGACGCTTGTCGGAGAATCCTTTGCGTTTCAGGCGGAACAACTGGTCGGCGTCGAGCTGGCTGAGCGATTTACCGCGCAACGATTGCTCGATATCCATCAATTCTTTGATTTGTACCAGGAACCATGGATCAATTTTGGAGAGGTTAAACACATCGCTAACCCCCATTCCCATACGGAATGCATCGCCCACATACCAAATGCGCTCGGCACCCGGTGTCGCCAATTCGCGGCGGATACGCGCCTGGCCCTCTTCACTGGCAAAATCCACCTTGGATTCAAAACCGGCAGAGCCGACTTCCAAACCGCGCAATGCTTTTTGCAAGGATTCCTGGAAAGTACGGCCAATCGCCATTACTTCACCGACGGATTTCATTTGCGTTGTTAAGCGCGCATCCGCTTCGCCAAATTTTTCGAATGTGAAGCGCGGCACCTTGGTAACTACGTAATCAATTGAAGGCTCGAACGATGCCGGTGTAGCACCGCCGGTAATTTCGTTTTGCAGTTCATCCAGGGTGTAACCCACGGCAAGTTTTGCCGCAACTTTTGCAATCGGAAAACCGGTTGCTTTTGAAGCCAGCGCGGATGAGCGCGATACACGCGGGTTCATTTCAATAACTACCATACGGCCATCGACCGGGTTTACCGCGAATTGCACGTTGGAACCGCCGGTTTCCACCCCGATTTCACGCAATACCGCAATCGATGCATTACGCATGATCTGGTATTCCTTATCAGTCAGCGTCTGCGCCGGTGCTACGGTAATGGAGTCACCGGTATGGACGCCCATGGGGTCAAAATTCTCGATGGAGCACACGATAATGCAGTTATCGTTTTTATCGCGCACTACTTCCATCTCATACTCTTTCCAGCCGAGCAGGGATTCATCGATCAACAATTCATTGGTGGGCGACAAATCCAGGCCGCGCGTGCAAATTTCTTCGAATTCTTCCCAGTTGTAGGCGATGCCGCCACCGGAACCACCCATGGTGAATGAGGGACGGATAATGCAAGGGAAACCAAATTCCTTCGGAACTTCCTTGGCCTCTTCCATACTGTGGACGATGCGGGCGCGGGCGCATTCCAAACCGATGCGTTTCATCGCCAGGTCGAACAAGTGACGATCTTCGGCTTTGTTAATAGCCTCTTCTTTCGCACCGATCAATTCCACATTGTATTTTTCCAGCACGCCGTTTTTTGCCAGTGCCAATGCGCAGTTCAATGCAGTCTGGCCACCCATGGTGGGCAGGATTACATCGGGACGCTCTTTTTCGATGATCCTGGCAACGGTTTGCCATTCAATCGGCTCAATATAGGTTGCGTCGGCCATAGCCGGATCAGTCATGATCGTAGCCGGATTGGAGTTCACCAGGATTACGCGGTAACCCTCTTCACGCAGGGCCTTACAGGCTTGGGCGCCAGAGTAGTCGAACTCACAGGCCTGGCCGATAACAATCGGGCCAGCGCCGAGAATCAAAATACTGTTTATATCGGTACGTTTTGGCATGTCGGCTCCGGTTAGGACTTGCGGGCTTGCATCAGTTCAATAAAGTGGTCGAACAAAGTATCGGCTTCGTGCGGACCGGGGCTGGCTTCGGGGTGTCCCTGGAAGCTGAAGGCCGGCTTATCGGTGCGGTGGATACCCTGCAAGGAACCGTCAAACAAGGATTTGTGGGTCGCGCGCAGGTTCGCAGGTAAACTGCTTTCCTCTACCGCAAAACCATGGTTCTGGGCGGTGATCATCACCCGCTTGGTGTCCAGGTCCTGTACCGGGTGGTTACCGCCGTGGTGGCCGAATTTCATTTTGATGGTTTTTGCTCCCGATGCCAGCGCCAGGAGTTGGTGCCCAAGGCAAATACCAAATATCGGGATATCGGTTTCGAGGAATTCTTTGATCGCTTCGATGGCATAGGTACATGGCTCCGGATCGCCAGGGCCGTTGGAGAGGAAAATACCGTCCGGATTCATCGCCAATACTTCAGCCGCCGTTGTCTTGGCCGGAACGACTGTCAGGTCGCAGCCGCGATCCGCCAGCATACGCAGGATATTGCGCTTGACACCGTAATCGTAGGCAACAACCTTGAACTTCTTCTGCCCATCCAGGACTTTGTGGCCTTCACCCAGGCTCCAGCTACTTTCATGCCATGGGTAGGCTTTGCTGACGGTCACTTCTTTAGCCAAATCCAGACCTTTTAAACCGCCGAAGGCCCTGGCAGTGGCAAGGGCCTTGGCTTCGTCGAGGTCTTCACCCGCCATCAGGCAACCATTTTGCGCACCCTTGTCGCGCAACAAGCGGGTCAGGCGGCGAGTATCTATATCGGCAATACCGATTACGTTGTGCGCTTTCAGGTAATCGGAGAGGTTCTCCTGGTTGCGAAAATTACTTGCCAGCAGCGGCAGATCGCGAATCACCAGGCCGGTCGCCCAGATTCGCTGGCACTCTTCGTCTTCGGAATTGGTACCGGTATTTCCGATATGGGGGTAAGTCAGGGTAACGATTTGCTGGGCATAGGAAGGATCGGTAAGGATTTCCTGGTAACCGGTGATAGCGGTATTGAACACTACCTCACCAACAGATAAACCCTCGGCACCAATAGTGGTACCACGAAACACACTACCGTCGGCAAGGACCAGAATGGCCTTCTTCGGGGCAGGAAGGGATTCCTGAGTAGTCAAAACAACCTCCTGGGCTGGCTGGGTTTTGGCTTGAACAAGCGGCTTTTGGTCAGACTTTTGTTTTCTCTATCAAACTTCTATGTTCAGACTTCTATGTTTGGTACCCGGTTCGAATTCACTTTCTTTGGGCTCAACAAATCAGTCGCATTGTCCTGTTTAGGGTAATCAGCGCGATAAGTCGTTGTATATAAAGGCAAATTTAATCTGACTGTAAAACGTTTGGTTGTAAAAAAGCGAGATGAAACCCAAATCTCATCTCGCCTTTTATGTTCTTGTGCGAACCATTTTGTATTTTTTGCGGCCCGGTTTTTTGGCCTGGCGCAATCTGGCTGCGAATTCTACGGGACTGGCGGCTTGCTGTCCACGGGAATCTGCCCTGATTCGGGTCAGTGTTTGCGGAAGGGTTTTCCAACCAGGCTTACTACCGCAAGCACCAAGGCACCGATAATCACGCCTGCCAGGCCATTTAATACCGATGAGGTCAACCAACCCACCGGCTCAGTGACATGCGCCGCGTGTTCGATACCATGGTGAATCGGGCCGATGCTGTGGGTCACTATGCCGCCGCCCACCATAAACATGGCGGCGGTACCGAGCACAGATAAGAATTTCATGAGTTTCGGCGCAGCGGCGAGCAGGATATTCCCGAAAAACTGCGCAACCGCGCCCTGCCTTTTGCACAAGTGGGCACCCATATCATCCAGCTTCACAATTAACGCCACAAAACCATACACCCCGATTGTCATGAGTATGGCGATACTGACAACCACCGCCGCTTGCCTGGCAAAGGTCGCAGCGGCAACAGTCCCCAGGGCAATGACGATAATTTCCGCCGAGAGGATAAAATCCGTGCGCACCGCGCCTTTGATTTTCTCTTGTTCGAAAGCCACCATATCCACGTCCGGATTGGCCACCGCTTCGATTAATTCCTTGTGGTGTTCTTTATCTTCCTGTTTGGAGTGCAAAAATTTGTGCGCAAGCTTTTCAAAGCCTTCAAAACACAAATAGGCACCGCCGACCATTAGCAGGGGAACAATCAACCAGGGCACAAATGCGCTGATTACCAACGCGGCAGGAACCAATATCGCTTTATTAAGCGCCGAGCCCTTTGCTACCGCCCACACCACAGGCAACTCACGCTCGGCGCGAATGCCTTGTACTTGCTGCGCGTTCAGGGCCAGGTCATCCCCCAGGACACCCGCTGTTTTCTTGGCCGCCACTTTGGTCATAACCGCCACGTCATCGAGAACGGTGGCGATATCGTCGAGCAACATCAATAAACTGGAACCGGCCATAACACATCCTGTCGTGTAGGTTGGGCAGCAATGCCCAACAGATTCACATTAACAAACATGATAGTTGGGCATGGCTGCCCAACCTACGCAAAAACTAGCGCAAGCCCAATACGTCCTGCATATCAAACAAACCGGATTTTTGTTGTTGCAACCAAATCGCCGCACGTACAGCGCCGTTGGAAAATGCCAGGCGGCTTGATGCTTTGTGGGTAATTTCCACGCGCTCGCCGTCGGCCATGAACATAACGGTATGATCGCCCACCACGTCCCCACCGCGCACAGTCGCAAAACCGATGGTGTCGCGCGGACGTGGGCCGATTTGGCCTTCACGACCATATACGGCAACTTTTTCCAGGTTGCGTTCCAGCGCGTTTGCCAATACCTCGCCCATTCGTACCGCGGTGCCTGAGGGGGAATCCACTTTATGGCGATGATGGGCCTCGTAGACTTCCACATCGTAACCTTCGCCCAAAACACGCGCGGCAAGATCCAGCAATTTAAAGCACAGGTTTACACCGGTAGAGAAATTCGCTGACAACAACAATGGAATTTTGGTTTGGTAACTTAACAGTTCTTCTTTTTCCGCCACACTAAAACCGGTGGTGCCAATAACAATCGGTTTATTATTCGCAGCGCAAATTTTTACGTTGTCCAATGTTGCAGCAGGTGAACTGAAATCAATCACTACATCAAATTGATCAATCACTGCCGCCACGGACGAACTTACCGCAACACCCAGTTTGCCGACGTTACCCAATTCGCCCGCATCAACGCCGATTAATGAACTGCCAGGGCGCACAATAGCGGCACCCAACGCGGTTTCGGGGTTTTTGTGCGTGGATTCAATCAGCGCTTTTCCCATACGGCCAGCAGCGCCGGCAATTGCAATTCGAGTCATGGTCTAATCCTGAAATTATTCGTGGTCGGCGCTAAACAAATTGTCGTCGTTAAATAAATGGCCCAATTTGCCTTTTTTAGTTTCCAAGTATTTGGCGTTGTGTGGATTGCGGCCGGTTTCATGCGGCATACGCTCAACAACATCAATACCCATATCTTGCAGCGCCTTTACCTTGCGCGGATTATTAGTCAGCAATTTCAGGGTTTTGATATCCAAGTGTTCGAGCATGGGTTTGAGGATGGAGTAATCGCGCATATCCGCACCAAAACCCAACTGCTCATTTGCCTCGACTGTATCCGCGCCCTGGTCCTGCAAATGATAGGCTTTGATTTTATTCAGCAGGCCAATACCCCGGCCCTCCTGGCGCAAATAGAAAATCACACCGCGCCCGACCACCGAAATTTTATGCATGGCCGCCTGCAATTGCGGGCCGCAATCACAGCGCATACTGAACAGCGCATCACCGGTCAGGCATTCGGAATGGACGCGCGCCAGCAATGGCTCGTCGCCGCTGATATCGCCCATGGTGAGCACCACATGTTCTTTATCGGTTTCGTCATCACTGAAACCGTGCATCGTAAACATGCCCCAGGGCGTAGGCAGTTTGGAAGATTCAACAAAGCGAACAGTCACACCAACCTCACAAGATATGCAATCAACTGGAGTGCGATAAAGGCATAAACACCAGCCAGGAAATCATCGATCATAATGCCGAAACCGCCATGCACTTTTTTATCCAGCCAGCTAATTGGCCAGGGTTTGAGAATATCGAAAAGACGGAATAAAACGAAACCGACCAGCACCCAAATCAATCCCGCAGGCGCCATAAACATGGTCATCCAGAAACCGACAAACTCATCCCAGACTATGCCGCCGTGATCGTGCACACCCAATTGCCGGGAAGATCGGTCACACCAAAATACACCCAATGCAAACGTTACTACCAGCCAGGATGTGTATAAATGCAGAGGCAAGCCCTGGATCAATAAAAAGATGGGTATCGCGGCCAAAGTACCGAAGGTCCCCGGTGCTTTGGGGGCAAGGCCACTACCGAATCCAAAAGCAAATAAATGGTATGGATTGGTAAAAACTTGTTTAAGGCTGGGTGTATTCATTATTTTCCGCACCATTAAAAGTGCTGGTATCCCGTTTTGGCGAGCGCAAATGGCTCACCTTCGTATTCACAAATGACTTTGGTACCGGGGACAATTTCCCCGACAACCGTTGCGTTTAATTTGCCTTGGGCAATCAGCATGGCGATATCCGCCATCTTTTCCGGTGCAACGGTAAAACATAATTCGTAATCATCACCGCCGCCGAGCGCCCATTCCACTGCTTGCGCTGGATTATTCAATGTTTGCACAGCGGCGGACAAGGGTAGATTTTCCACATCAATTACCGCGCCTACATCGCTTGCAGCGCAGATATGCTGCAAATCCGCCACTAACCCATCGGAAATATCCACTGCGGCACTGGCATACGCGCGGATCAATGCAGATTCCCGCAGGCGCGGCACAGGCCGGTAAAAACGCTCATGCAAATATTTAGCTGATGATTCATCACATTGAATACGGCTTTCTATTAACGCGAGTGCCGCTGCGCCATCACCCAGGCTATGGGTAACCAGGACAAAATCACCGATATTGGCCCCATCGCGCCGCATCGCTGCGCCCGGCACAACAGCCCCC
The DNA here is from genome assembly GCA_946480695.1 of uncultured Cellvibrio sp. Next base: position 48,984 of record CAMLKG010000030.1, on the reverse strand, counting down.
ATTACCTGGATGGTAACGGTTAACGGGCCAGAAGTCGTATCACCGCCGATTAACGCAATGCCGTATTCGCGCGCGCAGGAAAATAATCCCCGGCTAAAACTGCGCAACCAACCTTCATTTGCATCCGGCAATGTCAATGCGAGGGTAAACCAGAGCGGGTCTGCCCCCATCGCCGCAAGGTCGCTCAGGTTGGTGCGCAATGCGCGTTCTGCAATGAGTTCCGCATCAGCATCGGCCGGGAAATGTACGCCTGCCACTAAAGTATCCACCGATACCGCCAATTGCTTTCCTTCCGGTATTTGCAGGAGCGCGCAGTCATCACCAATCCCCAGCAATACGCCCTCAGCAGGTTGCTCGACCTGCTCACGTTGAAAGAATTGCTGGATTAACTGGAATTCGCCGGGCACGTTAAACACTGGTTGGACAGGGTAGATTAGCGTTGGTTGCGCTCGGCATTGAACTCCGGCGCGCGTACAACTGCGGCGGTTTTGTCGAGGACACCGTTGATAAATTTATGGCTGTCTTCGGCACCAAATTTTTTTGCCAGGGCAACAGCTTCGTTAATTACGACTTTGTAGGGAACATCGATACGAAATTTAAATTCGTATGCGGCCAGGCGCAGCAACGCGCGGGTAATTGCATCCAGCTCATCCGGGGAGCGCTCAACCAGATAGGGTGAAAATAATTCTTCCAATTCACTTAGATGCTCGGGTACACCGTGGAGGATTTCGTGGAAATATTCCACGTCTACCTTGCTCATGTCGTTATCGGTGCGAAATTCGGCTTCAATCGCATTGATGCCGGAACCCGCCATATGCCATTGGTACAGCGCCTGCATTGCGTAATGACGGGCCATCCGGCGGGTGGCAGCAGTGTGGCCTTTTTGTGGACCTGATGGAGTACTCATGAGCTATTACCTGGTAAAGAACACATCGCACTATTGGATTTATATAAACTCAATAGCAAAAAAACGGGGGATAAAACCAGCCGGGCAGTTACCGCAGGTTTTATCCCCGCATCTATTCTCGAATTAACCCTGCAACAGGATTAATTTTCTAAATTTTTCCGAACAACGAAACCATTTCCAGTGCGGTGGATGCGGCTTCAACACCTTTGTTACCCGCTTTGGTGCCTGAACGCTCAATGGCTTGTTCAATGGAATCTACTGTCAGCACACCAAATGTCACCGGGATGCCGTATTGCAATGAAACCTGGGCAAGCCCTTTGGTGCATTCACCCGCAACATAATCAAAGTGAGGAGTCCCGCCGCGAATGACAGCGCCCAACGCAATAATTGCGTCGAATTCTTTTTTGGCCGCGATTTTTTGCGCTGTCAGCGGAAATTCAAACGCGCCAGGCGCGTAATAGATGGTAATGTTTTCATCTTTGATACCGTGGCGGCGCAGGGTATCCAGCGCGCCCTCTTTCAAGCTTTCCACCACAAAGCTGTTCCAACGGCTAACGATCAGCGCGTATTTGCCGGCGGATGCGGAAAAATCACCTTCAACGACTTTAATATTGCTCATAATTTCTTCTCAAAAATAACCGGAATCTTATTCGCCTACTCGGCTTCGGGACAGATGTAATCGACAACTTCCAAATCAAAGCCCGAGAGTGCCGAGTAGCGCATAGGGGCCGACATCACCCGCATTTTACGCACCCCCAAATCCCGCAGGATTTGCGAGCCGGTGCCCACTTGCTTGTACAAGACTTCGGAGCTGCGGCGCAGCTGCTTGCCGGAAATTAACCAGTCGATACTGTCTTCTACTTCCTTGGTGGATTCATCGTGGCAAATCAGCAATACCACGCCCTTACCTTCTTCACTGACCTTGCGCAACGCATCTTGATAGGTCCAGCTTTTACCGCCCGCCACAGAAGTACGCTTCAAACTCAGCACATCGCGGGCGATATCCATTACATGCACACGTACCAGCGTGGGCTCCGCGGTGATTTCGCCCTTGGTCATCACAAAATGCAAGTCGCCGCGGGCCAGGTCGCGATAGGTGTGTAAATCGAATTCACCGTAGAGCGTTTCCACTTTTCGGCGGTTAATACACTCAACCGTTTTTTCCTTGGTGGCGCGATAATGGATCAGGTCGGCAATGGTACCGATTTTCAAATGATGTTGCTCGGCAAATCGCTCAAGGTCCGCGCGACGCGCCATGGTGCCATCGGGATTCATGACTTCCACGATCACCGCTGCCGGCTCGAAACCGGCCAGGCGCGCCAGGTCGCAACCGGCTTCGGTGTGGCCAGCGCGACTCATCACGCCACCAGGTTGAGCCATCAGTGGAAAAATATGGCCCGGTTGTACCAGGTCCGTCGGCCTGGCATTGGCTTTAACCGCAGCGCGCACGGTGAGCGCGCGATCAGCGGCGGAAATACCAGTACTTACACCTTCCGCCGCTTCAATAGAAACGGTGAAGTTGGTGGTGTGTTGGGATTTGTTATCACTCACCATCAGCGGCAATTCCAGTTGCTTGCAACGCTCGGCAGTGAGCGTCAGGCAGATCAAACCGCGCGCATGGGTAGCCATGAAATTAATATCTTCGGGACGCACCTGTTCGGCAACCATAATCAGGTCACCTTCGTTTTCACGGTCTTCATCATCCATCAGGATAACCATCTTGCCGTGACGCAGGTCTTCGATCAGTTCTTCAATGGTATTGAGTTGCATAGTTAATCCAGGGTTAGCAATCGATCAGGCAAAACCGTTCTTCGCCAGGAATTCCAGGGTGATGCCCTGCCCTTCACCTTCGGCGGCCTTGTCACCGAGCATCAAGCGTTCCAGGTAGCGCGCGAGCACATCCACTTCCAGGTTGATGCGGGTACCGGTGCGATAGGAATCCATGATAGTCATGCGCAAGGTATGGGGAACGATATTCAGCTCAAACTCGGCACCGTCCACTTTGTTTACCGTAAGACTAGTCCCATCTACGGTAATTGAGCCTTTATGGGCGATGTATTTGGCCAACGACCCGGGCGCACGGATACGGAAACGCTCGGAACGGGCATCGGGGTGACGGCTGACAACCTCGCCGACGCCGTCCACATGGCCGCTGACAATATGGCCCCCAAGGCGGGTTTGGGGAGTCAGGGCTTTTTCCAGGTTAACGCGCTGGCCGGGCTTCCAATCGGGCAGGCTGGTATTATCCAGGGTCTCGCGCGAAACATCCGCCCAGTAACCATCCCCCGGCAGTTCCACAACAGTCAGGCAGACGCCGTTGGTGGCAATGGAATCCCCCAGGCGGACATCGGATAAATCCAGGTTGTTGGTTTTGATCCGCAAACGCAGGTCGCCATTCCTGGGTTGCAAGGCAACGACTTCACCAATAGCTTCAATGATCCCGGTAAACATAGGAACCCTCCGTTAAACGATCAGGCTATTGCCCGACGCATCTGGCCGCGCGACCGGAATACGCAGATCGATGACTTTGGTTTTGGCTATATGGTCATGGATGCAGCGGCGGTCTGGGCGGAAAATGACGAGGATGTCAATCAAACGCAAGAAAATACCTGCCAACGGCACCATGCCCGCAAGCCACTGGGTGAGGTAGCGCTGGGCAATTAGAGGAAAGAAATCCGGTACGCGATTATCCAGCGTGACAATGGCAATTCCCAGAATGCGCTTGCCCAGGGTTTGGCCGTAACGGCTTAGCAAATACCCATGCAAAGCAAAAAAAGTGATGTACGGGAACATCATTAATAGCGCTTTTTGTCCGTTCGATAAGGTTGCCAGCTTGGCCACCAGCGCTTCTTGCATTGCCTGGGGATCATTGGCCTTAGCCGGGTCCAGTTCGGTAAACCCCAAATATTGCATCAGGAACATCATGGCGATAACCATAAAAACGGAATCCAGCACAAATGCACCGAAGCGCTTGCCATAGGAGACGGTGTTGTCGTCGCCCGGATGCGGGTTTACCGGCCGGGGTTCGGGAGCTTGGTATTGATCGTTCAAGGAGTTTACCTGCAACAGCTAGTATTCAGTATCGGGGCTGGCGGTGATGCGCCAATCGCGACCCACCGCGCGAATATCGTTAATCTTCAATGCCAGCGATGCCGACATGGTTTCCAGCGGTAATTCAAAAATCGGGCGGGCCTTGCTGCCAAGCAGTTTGGGCGCCATATAAACAATAATCTCATCCAGCAGGCCCCGCCGTAAAAAACTACCCGCCAGGGTTGAACCCGCCTCGACCAACACCTCATTACAATGGCGTTGAGCCAGTTCGCGCAAGAGCGCCTGCAAATCGATGCGCCCGTCCTTACCCGGGAGCGCCAGCAATTCTACAAATTCAGGCCAGCCCGCCAGGTGCCCGACCTCGGCCGAGCCATTGTGCACCAGCAAGATGGGGGTGTGCTGTTTAAACATCAAGGCGTTACGCGGCAGGCGCAGGCGGGAATCCAGGATAACGCGTAACGGTTGTTTCTCGGCAGCTTCCCGGGCGTTGGCTAAATCCAGCTCATCGGCGCGTACCGTTAACGAGGAGTTGTCCTGGAGGACCGAGTCCACACCGGAAACAATCGCGCAGGAACGGGCGCGCAAGCGCTGCACATCGGCTCGGGCCCTGGGGCCGGTAATCCATTTGCTTTCCCCGGATCCCATGGCGGTGCGGCCATCCAGGCTCATCGCCAGCTTGCAACGGACAAAGGGCAGCTTACGCTCCATGCGCTTGATAAAACCGGGGTTTAACGCGCGCGCGTCATCCTCGAGGACGGGGCCATCGACCTGGATACCCCCCGCGCGCATAATGTCTATGCCGCGGCCGGACACCAGTGGATTTGGATCTTCCATCGCGTAGACCACACGGCTTACCCCCGCATCAACCAGGGCCTGTGAGCAGGGGCCGGTGCGGCCGGTATGGCTACAGGGTTCAAGGCTGACATAGGCGGTCGCACCGCGCGCGTTATCGCCAGCGGCGGTGAGCGCATTGACCTCGGCATGGGGTTCACCCGCGCGGACATGCCAGCCCTCACCGATCACCTGGCCATCTTTCACTAACACGCACCCCACGCGTGGGTTGGGCATGGTGGTGTAAAGGCCGCGCTCCGCCAGACGGAAAGCGCGCGCCATAAATTCATAATCCTGGGGAGTAAACACCATAAGAATCCGGTCGATTAGTGGTTTTCCGGTTGCTGTTCTAACCGGTCAATTTCCTGCCGGAATTCATTCAAATCCTTAAAGCGGCGATACACGGATGCAAAACGCACGTAGGCCACTTCATCCAGCTTCTTCAATTGTTCCATCACTTTTTCACCCACCAGCAAGGCTTTCACTTCGCGTTCGCCGGTGGCCTGTAAAAAGTGTTTGATGTGGTTGATGGCGGATTCAATCGCTTCAATGCTCACCGGGCGTTTTTCCAACGCGCGCAATAAACCGGCGCGCAATTTGTTTTCATCGAAGGGTTCGCGGGTGCCGTTTTGCTTGATGATCCGCGGCATCACCAGTTCGGCCACCTCGAACGTGGTAAAGCGTTCATGGCAGGATAAACACTCGCGACGACGACGTACCTGGTCGCCTTCCGCCACCAAACGTGAGTCAATTACCTTGGTATCTTCCGCGCTGCAAAACGGACAATGCATGATCACAAGCCCCGGCGATGTTGAAAATTGGGGCGCATACTAGCACGAAATACCGGATCTTCGCCCATGGCCCCCGCATCATGCACCGGGCTATAGGCCGGTCATGGCAAAACCGGACCATTACGCCAGGGTTTGGGGAAGATACCCTCACTCGTGTTCGTGCGGCTTATCGGGCTCCAGGTAATCGCTTTTTCCAGGATCGGATAGTTCGAACTCGGCCGGGTTTTTGTACACCCAGCCACTGCCATTGAGCGACTCCAGGGTGTAGCTGCCTTTTGGGGTCGTAATGGTGGCAAATACCGAGTTGGCACCGTAGGTCATGATTACCGGGTAATCCGTTCCATATCCGTCCAGGTAACCACGCCAGGAATAATCGCCATTGGGATTTTCGTTGCTGATTTTCACCGTTGCATTCACGCTTTCATCACCCGGTAAACCCAGGGAAACCTGTTGGCCAGGTTGCGGAAAGGCTGGCGAATCCATATCAACCGCCACAGGCTCATAATCCACTATCCCTTCGGGCAAGGGTATGGAGGGCGGGTTATCGTGACTGATTCGCCAGGCGGGCCGAGGCGGGATTGCGGAAGCGGGTTGGCCCGGGCTATCCGCCGCGCTTAACGGAGGAGTAGCGCGGCCGGATGTTCGCTCCGACTCCCCGGCACCTTCCTTCAATGGAGGGGAAGCATTTAACGGTCGCTCTGAAACAGGTGGGGGCATCCGCGGCTCCACACCAGGCGGCCCTTTGCGGAAGTAATAATAGGCTGACGCAATTACCAGCACCGGGATGGCGAAAAGCAGCAAAAGCCTGGTCTGACCCACCTTGGTGATCATTAGCACACCCACCTTATTCATGGCCTGATTGAAACAAAAAATAGATTAAAAATCGTTCAAAATCGAGGCGTAGCTTCCGAACAGGTTGTATATGCCCCGGAAAGCCCGCTCCTTTCCTGCCAATGAAAAAGGCGGCCATACAGCCGCCCTTTTTAACCACTGCCCCAGAGCTTAGAGGGGTGGTGGCGCCACACACAACGCGTGCACATTCAAGTTGGAAAGCGCACCCAGTACCGCTGCTTTTTCAATTTCAACCTGATTAAAGTCAGCGGTGGTACTGATGGTGAGGAGTTGCTTGGTTGCGTCACCGGTCAGGTTCAGCAATTGCAAGCCGAGCAATCCACCCGAACCACCACTTTCCTGCTCTACTCCATTGAGGTAGGTGGTGATCGTCAGGTCATTGAGTAAGGTCAGGTCGAGCAACCCGCCAGGCAGGGACACCAGGAATGCAACACGTTTTGCTCCGGTATAAGTAGTCGGCGACTGAACCCTTCCCCAAACCGAGGCAGCAACCGCCACGGGAGTGGAGAAGGTAGCCGCATCCTCTAATGTCGAGGCCATAAACGCCGGGTTGGTAACACCGCAACCGATACACAGCAGGCCACGGGTTCCATTGGTCACCGTCTGGCTACCGAGCAAGGGTTCAAACAATTTGCCGGGGGCACAGGCCACGTTTTCCACGGCATCACAGGCATCGCCTATACCGTCACCATCAATATCGGATTGCGTCGGATTGCTGTTGAGGGGGCAGTTATCACCGGCGTTCAGGACACCATCGTTGTCCATGTCGGTATCGCACAGATCACCCTCGGCATCGCCATCGGCATTGGCCTGGTCAGGATTGGCTACCAACGGACAATTATCCAGGGTGTCATCCACCCCATCACCATCGGCATCGGTATCGCAGGCATTGCCGGTACCGTCACCATCAGTGTCCAATTGGTCGGCATTGGTTACCAGCGGGCAATTATCCACATCGTTCAATACCCCGTCGTTATCCATATCAGTATCGCAACTGTCACCCATGCCGTCACCGTCGGTGTCGGTTTGCGCCGGGTTAGCCAGCAGCGGGCAATTATCCAGGCTATTGCCGATACCATCGCCATCGTTATCGGTGAGTGGATCGCAGGTGTTGCCTATACCATCGCCGTCATCATCCAGCTGGTCAGCATTCGGATTTTGCGGGCAATTATCGAGGCCGTTAGCCACACCGTCGCCGTCGCTATCGTTATCGCAAAGATCGCCAATGCCATCGCCATCCATATCCGCCTGGTCCGCGTTGGCGACAAGAGGGCAATTATCTAACAGGTCATTAATACCGTCGCTATCGCTATCGGTCACGCTATCGCAAACGTCTCCCACCCCGTTGCCGTTGATATCCGATTGGTCGGCATTGGCTGCGAGCGGACAATTATCGGAGCCATCCAGGACCCCATCACCATCTTTATCGGTGTCGCACTCATTGCCCATGCCATCGCCATCGGTATCAAGCTGGGTGCTGTTGGCGTTAACAGGGCAATTATCGCTGCCGTTGGCTACGCCATCGCCATCCACATCAATGTCGCAGGCATCACCGGTACCGTCACCATCCAAATCAATTTGGTTGCTATTGGCAACCAATGGACAGTTATCAACAGTGTTATTAACCCCATCGCCATCGCTATCGGAATCGCAGGCATCACCAACCCCGTCGCCATCGGTATCTGCCTGGTTGGCATTGGATACCAGTGGGCAGTTGTCACTGGTGTTATCAACCAAATCGCCGTCGCTATCGGTATTGCCATCGCAGACGTCGCCTATGCCGTCATTATCCGCATCCTCTTGCAGCGGATTGGCTACCAGCGGGCAATTGTCCGTGGCATTGGCAACACCATCGCCATCACGATCCGTGTCACACGTGTCCCCAACGCCGTCTCCGTCAGCATCCTGCTGCGCAGAGTTTGCCACCGCGGGGCAATTATCCAGGGCATTAGCGACGTTATCGCCGTCCTGGTCGTCGTCGCAGGCATTGCCTATGCCGTCCAGGTCGGTATCCGCCTGATCGGCATTCGCTACCAACGGGCAGTTATCCAAGGCATTAAGGACATTGTCGCCATCCTTATCGTTGTCGCAGGAGTCGCCTATGCCGTCTCCATCGGTATCCAACTGCGGGTTGTTGGCAATTGCAGGGCAATTGTCGCTGGTGTCGGCAATACCATCATTATCGCCATCGGTATCGCAGGCATTTCCGATCGCATCGCCATCGGTATCTTCTTGCAAGGGATTTGCGGCTGCCGGGCAGTTATCCTCACCGTCATCAACGCCATCGGCATCGGTATCTATGCTGGTATCACAGGCGTCACCAATACCGTCAAGATCCACATCTACCTGGTCGGCATTAGCCATGGACGGGCAGTTGTCAGTTGTATTGGGCACGCCATCGTTATCCCGGTCGGCATCGCAGATATCGCCCATATCGTCACCATCCAGGTCCGCCTGTTCGGCATTGGCAATTAATGGGCAATTATCCAAACCATTGTCCGCACCGTCGCCATCTGTATCGTTATCACAGACATCACCTACACCATCACCATCCAGGTCGGCTTGCGTTGCGTTACCCAATAGCGGGCAGTTGTCGAGTGCATTAAGCACATTGTCCCCATCGACATCACTGTCGCAGGCATCGCCTATACCATCTGCATCCTGATCCGCCTGGCTGGCATTGGAGATCAATGGGCAGTTATCCAGTGTGTCAGTAACATTGTCGCCATCGGTGTCGTTATCACAGGCATTGCCGATACCGTCCCCATCAATATCAGCCTGGTCCGGGTTGGCAATCGCCGGGCAATTGTCCGATGTGTCCACTACGCCATCTGCATCCCTATCGTTGTCGCAGGCATCACCCAAACCATCAGCATCGGTGTCCAGTTGGTCGGGGTTGGAGTTATTCGGACAATTATCGAGGTTATCCGTAATGCCATCGGCATCGCTATCCGCACTTCCATCAGCACTTGAAGAGGACAGGCTGGAAAGTGCATTGGATGTGGAGGATGGTGCACCGGATGGAGAGGACAGTGCGCTGGAAGCACTGGTCGGCAACTCGCCGCCACCAGATGGCAAACTGGAGGAATTACCCGATAGCGATGTACTGCTCGCTGATTCGAGCGAATCCTGTGAATTGGTTTGACTCGCGGACGAACTCGGCAAATTTTCCCCACCACCGGTAGAAAATTGCGTAGAAGAAACTGTTTGGAGTGTGGTGCTGGATTTAAATGCGGAATCAGACGGGAACCCGCCCTTTCCACCACCGCAGCCACCGAGCATTACTGCCGCAATAAGCAATAGGAACGAAACGATTTTCATAATAGCCACCTTGCCAATAAAACGATTGGAATTTATGGATTGGTTTTAGTGCCGGTAATAACAAACTCAACGCGACGGTTTTTAGCTCGCCCTGCGTCGGTATCGTTATCTGCAACGGGCGTGTTTTCCCCCATACCAAAGGTTTTTATGCGGCCCTGGTCTATGCCTTTGGTCATCAAATATTTGGCAACCACCTCGGCGCGTTTTTCAGATAAACGCTGGTTATATTCCGTTTTTCCACGCGAATCCGTGTGACCGGTGATTGAAGCTTCCAACAATGGATTGTCACGCAATATTTTTACGATGGGATCTATTGCAGCAGTGTTGCGAATTTCCGCTTTATCAAATTCAAACAGTGGTCCACCCAATTGCTCATCAACGGTAATGCGTTGTTCAACGGGGGCGATGGGTGCGGGTGCCGGTTCAGGTGCTTTTTCCACAACAGGCATAGGTGCCGGTTCCGGTGTGGAAAAATGCCACACCAGGGCGAGGCCGACATAATGGGGATTCGTATATCCCATTCGATCATTGCCGACTTTATGGATGTATTGATATTCCAAACGCGCGGCCCAACGAGGTGAAAAAGGTACTTCGAGGCCGGCGCCGAACAAGGGGCTTACATCCTTATCTTCCAATACGAAGGGACCTCCGGTCACTTCGGCGTCCCAATAAGCAGCGCCTATTTTTCCGTAAAGTTTTGCGCGCTCGGTAAGCATGAGTGAAAGCTTCAATGCCAGGTCGGCTTCGCGTAACTCTCCCTTCAATGACAGGGAAGGATACCTGGCCCTGGTATCGCCAATATCGTTATAGGAAAGTTCAACACCCAGGTTTTGATTAAAGTCATAGCCGCCAAACGCGCCATAACCGAAATCAGTTTGGTCACAAGAACTCGGTTCCTCTATGCAAGAGTCTTCGTTATTTGAATACCCAGCCCTAAGTCCTGCATACCAGCCTTCTTGCACATATAACTCGCTTGCTGACACAACCATCGGGCAGGATATAGCTGCAGATGCCAAAAAAAACTTTTTGACGGTTTTGTGAAAATTCATAGCTACTCCTTGACAAAAAATAAGGGTGACCTTGGCCTAAAAAAAACCAAAAAAATAAAACAATCATTGGAAATGAAAAGCCAGCAAGCTTCCGGTTACCAACCGCAGCAAATACAAGCTGTTCAGAAAAAATCAGGTGAGAAGTCGATGTCGGAAAAACAGAAATGGATGGAAATATTTTTCAATATTAAATAAAGCGGGGAACAAACACATTTTACTACTCCTTCAATCCTAATTTGAAAACCACAAATAATTTGCCCTTCCTAAATTCCAAAAAACCATAAATGGTTTAATTGGAGGCTAGCAAAGGGGTCCTTACAGTCAATTGAGGGAATAGATCTTATTTATATAAATAAATTTTAATAAAACTAAATGGAAATATCGAAAACGATAGAGGCGACAAATGAGGGATTTTCAAATAATAATTTATTTTTTATAAAAAAATAGAATCCATTTTATATGGTTTTCCAATATCAATTTTCACCGGATTAATTTTAAAAATTCAGCGGCACCCTATCAGCCAAACCACATTCAGGCATTTCACTGTCCAGTTAAAATGAATACTAGCTCACATTGTGATTTTTCCATAATTAATTGAATAGTTATAAGCGCAGGATTTTGTTTTTTGGATTTTGGTACACGACATACATTTAAAATATTTTAAATTCCTCTTCTACATGAGAAGAGGCAGAGTAAACCCAGGGTTAACAGGAATAACACACCGCTGCTCCCACCACCTCCGCCGCCACCAGTTCCGCCGGACACAGTATTGGTCGGCGCAGCCGTTGTATCGGCCGGCTTGTTATTGACGGCAGAGACGGAAGAAACCACCGCACTGGAAAAAGATGCCTGGCTTGATACCGATCTACTCGATATTGAACTGCTCGATATTGAACTGGAAGACACAATGCTTTCGCGTGATGAGGAGCTGCTGCTCGACACTATATTTTCAGAATAAAAATCAGCGATTTGTGGCGCAACAACGCTAATGGCATAACGGGCATCCGCACCGGTCGCCGCATTATTGCGATCTACACCGCACGGCTGGCCCTTACATACAAGTTCCGGGCTGGAAAATTTGTATACCTTGCCATCCCAGTAATCCACGTTAAAAGAACTCTGGTATGCCATTACGGTAGCAAATTCGCTATTAACCCCGTAGCCCAGCGCGAAAGGAAATACGGCACCCTCACCATCCTGGCGACGGGAATGTGTTAATCCCATATTGTGTCCCAGCTCATGGGCAGTGGCAAAGTCACCGCAGCTGTTCAACGGAATATGGGAATACATGTAATCTTTGTAATCGGGATTGGAAAAATCCCCATCGCTTCCTTCGCCAATAATCCACGCCTGGCCGCAACTGCCGTGGGCGGGCTTATAGGGGCGATAAAGGATAACCATGTCGGCTTTAACCAGCTCGCGCACTTGTTCCACTTCACTAAAGGCTTCATGTTGCGCAAAAGTGATGTCGCGCAGGGCAATATCCCCGGCGTTGTCATCGGTGTAATCCACCATCATGGTTTTGACGAGGCGAATCTCAATATCCAGTCCGCTGTCCTGGTATATCTGGTTAGTTACCTGGAATAGTTGGTTGATGCGGGTAGCCGGGTCCCCCTGGTAAACCTCGGCAGCGCCTTTGGTATAAACAGCCAAAATATCGATGACTTTGGTAGCAGCCTGCGCAGGGGCAATGAGCATTACCAGACTTATGCTGAAGATCATTTTTGATGCATTTAAAAAAATGCGCATAGGTTTTGTCTCGAGTAAAGTTGCCGTTAACGTCCGTAACCAATGTCCCTCCTGACACTCCACCTTCCGGCCACAAACTGTTTTTCAGGCATGAGGAAGCCTGCTGAGGCTCAGCGGAGCTTCAGTACGGTGTGTGGGTTAAACCCGATAGATTTTTTGGCGTGCAACTACCCCGGCTGGTTAATCAGCCTGTGTTACGACTGGGTGGGGGGTTGCAAGTACAGCTATACCGCAGGGTTCATTTGAATCCTGAGCATCCTTTAATGGCTGGAAAATCTCTTAAGCAGCAAGTGCCTTTTGTGCGAGGGCCAGTAAGGCCTCCATTGACCGGCGCAAACCGCGCCAGACCAGCGTGATTAAGTATCCTTATCGCATTGCCTTCGCGATAAATACATGAACCACAACCAGGGAAAGTGCATACAGTGTGTTTTGTACAGCCCTCCAGTCACACTGCCCTGTACAAGGCACAAAATATGCTTGATCACTAGTTAAACAAATTGTAGATGTTTTATGCGACATTTTGCAAGTTTTTTCTTATGGTCAAAAAGAAAATATCATGATTTATTTATTATTTTGCGACACAGTTAAATGAAATATGAAATCGTTAGGTATAGGGAATTTGATTAAGCTTGTATTCACTTTCCTCCCGTTCCGGCAGCCCTCCTATATGTCCGCCCAAAAAAAAGCCGCTCAGTCGAGCGGCTTTTCCGGGCTGGCGGTATGCCCCTTATTCAGCATAAACCGGGAATTTTTTGCACAAATCAGCAACCTTACCCCTCACCTGCTCAATGACCGCATCGGCGGTGCCGGTTTCCAACGCGGCAAAAATGTCACAAATCCAGTTGGTTAATTGGATACACTCAGCTTCCTTGAAACCACGGGTAGTGATTGCAGGTGTGCCCACACGGATACCGGAGGTTACGAAGGGCGAGCGCGGGTCGTTAGGTACCGCATTCTTGTTAACGGTGATGTGCGCCTTGCCCAGGGCTTCGTCCGCGTCCTTACCACTGTAAGGTTTGCCAATCAGGTCAACCAGCATCAAATGGTTTTCCGTACCACCCGAAACAATATTGATACCGCGCCCAATAAAAGTAGCGGCCATTGCCTTGGCATTCTTAACCACCTGTTGTTGGTAAGCCTTGTACTCAGGGGTCATGGCTTCCTTGAAGCTGATTGCCTTGGCGGCAATCACATGCATCAAAGGGCCGCCCTGGCCGCCGGGGAATACCGCCGAATTGAGCTTCTTCTCAATTTCTTCGTTAGCCTTGGCGAGGATGATACCGCCACGTGGGCCGCGGAGGGTTTTATGGGTGGTGGAGGTGGTGACGTCAGCGATTTGCACCGGGTTTGGATAGAGACCGGCAGCGACCAGACCGGCAACGTGGGCCATGTCTACAAACAAGTAGGCGCCAACCTTATCGGCGATAGCGCGGAAACGCTGCCAATCCAGCACTTGGGAGTAAGCAGAAAAGCCGGCCACGATCATCCTCGGCTTGTGCTCCAGGGCCAAGCGTTCGACTTCATCGTAATCCACCAAACCGGTTTCAGGGTTTAAACCATATTGCACAGCATTGTAAATTTTACCAGAGAAGCTGACCTTGGCGCCGTGGGTCAAGTGGCCACCATGCGCCAGGCTCATACCCAGGACGGTATCCCCCGGAGCGCAAAGTGCTGCATAGACAGCGGAATTCGCCTGTGAACCGGAATGAGGCTGGACGTTGGCATAGTCAGCACCAAAGAGTTGCTTGGCGCGCTCAATAGCCAGCGATTCGGATTGGTCAACATATTCACAGCCGCCGTAATAACGCTTTCCCGGATAGCCTTCCGCATACTTGTTAGTGAGCTTGGTGCCCTGTGCGGCCATGACCAGCGGACTGGTGTAGTTTTCGGAAGCAATCAGCTCAATGTGTTCTTCCTGGCGCTTGCCTTCATTCTGGATGCTCGCCCAGATTTCGGGATCGAAAGAAGCGATAGTCTGGCTTTTATCAAACATAGATAGGTCCTGGGTTGACCTGCGGACTCAAGTGGGCAGGAAGCGCTTGGCCGAGGTATGGATGGGAAGGGTTAAAAAGTAGGCGCGCATTGTACACCAAGGCCCCAAATGCCTTCCACGCAAAAAACTCATGCGCCATATCAATTACATTCAACCAAACCCGCAAGGCGGCTGCTTTTGCACCAGAAATGCACAATTTGCACCTATGCCAGGTCCATCCAGGGTTTAAAACCGGTTTTTCAGGAGTAAAAATAATTCATATCCAGAAGTAATTCGAACCACTTGTAACCCAAGTCTCATTTTCCCGGTTTTTATCCTCCTTCCCCGCCAAATCGGCCCCGCTTTTGCAGAGCCAAGGCTTGTTAATCCGTTGATCAAGACTTGGTGATACCCCATAAGGACAGCGCCGATGATGTTTGCTTTTTCTACCGGGCTTCGCAACGCCAGCCTGGCATTGTTAACCAGCCTGCTCATTTCCCCCGGGGGATGGGCACAAACCCCTACGACTACCAAAGCCGCAAAACCTGATGCCTACACCCTGGGCACAGGCGATGAAGTCAAAGTTATAGTGTATGGCCAGCCGGAATTGGCCGCCGAGGGCCAAATCAGTGCCAGGGGGACTCTGGTTGTGCCCTTGCTGGGAAGTGTTTATGTGGCCGGGAAAACAACCGCGGATGCTGCAGAATTTATCGCCGAGCGTTACCAACACGGCAATTTCCTCAAGGATGCCCAGATCAATTTGCTGGTTACCCAATACCGCAGCCAGGTTGTGGCGATCCTGGGCAAGGTGAGCCGCCCGGGGCGCCTGGTGTTGGAAGGCCCTACCAGCTTGACGCAAGCCCTGGCCTGGGCCGGTGGTGTCGCACCGAACGGCAGTGAACGGTTGATCCTTACCCGTACCACACAGGGTCGGCAGGAGCGCATTGAGTATGATTTACAACAATTGCTGAATTACGAGGCGGGGGATATCCCTCCCGTGTGGTTAAAGGACGGGGATACCATCTATGTACCTAACGCGGGGCGTTTTTACCTTAATGGCGAGGTAAACAACCCGGGCATGTACCCGCTTGATCGTCCGCTGAATGTTATGCAGGCATTGGGCGCCGGCGGCGGCCCTACCGCCAGGGCCAGTAACGGTAGCGTCAAGTTGGTTCGCCAACAGGCGAATGGCAAGCTCCAGGAGCTGCGCGCCAAACCGGAAGACCCGGTAATGGATGGCGATGTGTTGGTCGTTAAGGAAAGCCTCTTCTAGGCAATGCCTGTAGTGATTAATAGAGGAACAGAGACGAAACATGCAAACCATAACCCTCAACAGCCTGTTTGCCATCTTGCTTGCCCGCCGCTGGGTTATCCTCGGCGCGGTATTCCTGGCAGTCACCCTCACGATCGCCGTTTTACAACTGAAGCCCAGGTTTTACCAGGCGACTACTGATTTGATCGTGGATAGCCGCGGCTGGGATCCCATCAGCGGCCAAATGCAACCCTCACGCCTGACCGCCGCCTACCTGACTACCCAGGCAGACATTGTACGCAGCCGCAGTGTTGCCAGCCGGGTTATCGACAACCTCAACCTGCTCCGCTCCGCCGCGCTGACAAAGTACGTGGCCATGAGCGGTGATGCCCGGGTTGACCGTCGGCGCATCCTGGGATTCCTGGCGCAGGGTTTGGAAGTCACGCCGAGGCGCGACAGTAATATGCTGGCAATTTCCTTTCGCGCACGCGATCCGGAATTGGCGGCGCAGTTGGCTAATGCCTTCGCCCAGGCTTACATTTATATCAACTTGCAGTTGCGTACGGAGCCGGCACGGCAAACAACCGAGTGGTATAACGAGCAAGTGGCGCAATTACGCACTGAATTGGTGGCCAGGCAGGATGCGTTGTCCACCTACCAGGAGCAGCACAATATCCTTGCATCTTCAGACCGGCTGGACCTCGAATCCGCCAAACTGGCGGAGCTTTCTTCCTTGCTTATCGCCGCCCAGAATGAGCGTCTGACCTCCAAAAGCCGCAGCGAGCAAATTGCCAATACCAAGCGCGGGCAACTGGAAACCCGCGCGTTGGACAATCCACAAGTTCAGAAATTGGCCACCGACCTTGCCCAGGCCCAGGCCCGGCTCAGTGAATTGGCAAACCAGGTGGGGGAAAACCATCCCCAATATCGCCAGGCGCGCAGTGAAGTGGAAACACTGCGGCGGCAAATGAGCCGGATGCAGGAATTGATCAGCGGGAGCCTGGAGTCATCGGTGGAGTTATCCACCGCCCTGGAAACCCAGCTGAGCGCTGAACTGGCGGCGCAAAAGGAGCTGGTGTTACAACTGAGTCGCCACCGCAACGAATTAACTTTGCTCCAGCAAGAAGTGGATAACGCCCAGGCCGCTTATGACGCAGCCCTTGCCCGCACCGCGCAGACTCGCCTGGAAAGCCAAATTTCGGCTACCGACATTGCCATCCTGAACCAAGCCATAGCCCCTACTCGCCCGGCAATACCAGGCCTGGGTACCGCATTGTTCCTCGCCACCCTGGCGGGGTTGTTATTTGGTATCGGCGTTTCGCTCTGCCTGGAGTGGCTGGACCAACGTATCCGCCATCATCATGACCTTGAGCGGGGGTTGGGCCTGACTGTATTGGCCACTATTCCCGCACTCGGGACCACCGTTACCAAGGAGGCACGCCGATGAACGACCTGGCAAAATCAATCGACAGTGAAAATGCTGATGCCCAACGCATAGGCCCCATGTTAGTGGCGCGCGGCAAGTTGAGTGCCCGTGACCTCGGCGCTATTGCCAAAACCCAAACGCAACATGGTTTGCGTTTCGGCGAGGCGGCGGTAAAGCTGGGGCTCGTTGACAAGGCGGACATTAACGCGGTACTGGCGGAGCAATTTGCTTACACCACCCTCCCGGCCAAGAGCAGTAGACTGGATAAGCGCCTCAGCACGTTATTCCAACCCGAGAATGCGCAGGCAGAAGCATTGCGCAGTTTGCGCAGTGAGTTATTGGTGCGCTACATCCAACCGAATCCGCAACGCTCATTGGCGATAGTGGCCAATAACAATGCGGAGCAAATCGCGCTGACAGCCGCTAACCTGGCGATATGTTTTGCACAATTGGGTCATCGCACCTTACTGGTGGATACCAACCTGCGCGCTTCACAACTCAATGCCCTGTTCGGCCTGCATCCCCATGCACCGGGGCTATCCGACTGCTTGGCCGGGCGCCAAACCCTGGCGCCGATTCCTATTGCCGAGGTACCCGGACTCTGGCTGATGCCCGCAGGCACCCGCGCCCCTAACCCGCAGGAATTACTCGCCGGTAACCCGTACCGGGGCTACCTGTTGCAGGCGCAACAATTGTTCGACCTGGTGTTAATCAGCACAGCCCCCATGGATTCCAATCGCGATGCCCAGCTTGTGGCGGTTCACTCGGGTGCGGTGGTGGTCATAACCCATACCCATCAAACCCGAACCCGGGCACTCGCCGATATGTGCCGGCGTTTGCGCGACCTGGGGGTCAGGCTACTCGGTACCGCACTCTATTGCTAAGGCAGGTTTACTATGGCGTACCTGACGGCAACCCGGGATTCCACCGCGGCCAGCTCCCTCCCCGACATTGCCGGGCAACCGCTGCAAGAGCAGCGGTTGATTATTGCCATATTGCTCGGCTGTATCGGCTATCAGGCTTTGTTGTGTTTTCTAAACACCCTGGGCATAACCATGTCCCGGGCATTTATCGGGCTTACCGAGGCCATTATTATGTTGGCCTGTGTCCCATTCCTGGTTAAACGCCTCTTGCCCGGCACCGTCACCCTTGCCTGCATTATCGGTGGGATGCTTTGCTTGCTGGCACTCATTAACAACCAGTTCAATGCCAAAGCCTTCCGCGACTTATTGATCCCATTGGTGTTTTTTTGGGTGGGGTGCAACCTCGGCAGCCCGGCGCTTGCCGATAGGGTGCTTAAGGCGGCCATCCTGATGATCAGTATCGTTGGGGTTTACGAACTGTTTTTCCTGGATAGCTTTACGAATTTCTTC
Source organism: uncultured Cellvibrio sp. (assembly GCA_946480695.1). The sequence goes on along the minus strand of CAMLKG010000030.1, from coordinate 30,410 downwards.
GATATTTTCAGTTACTACGTCAGCACCGGTAATTTACAACCGATTACCGATTATGTGCGTGAGAGCAAATTGCAGCTCAACGGGATTCGCCCGGAAGGGATAGGCCGGACCTTCTTTCCCGGCCTGCTGGATAGTCACCGTGTGTCCTCGGTGTTCCTCGAGCCTGTTTCGCTGGGCAACTTCGCCGTACTCTGCGCCGCCTGGGGGCTTAGCAAGCCCTGGAGCCAATGGCGCGGGCTACTGTTTTATGTGGGCTCCGCAGCGTTTCTCATGGTCCTGTCCGACTCCCGCTTTGCCATGGCATCCATCAGCTTGATGTTTGTTATACGTGTGCTGTTCCACGGCCGGGCGCTGAACCTCGCCATACTGGTTCCTTTTTTCGCGTTGGCGAGCTTGCTTTACCTCGGCAGCATCGCAGTCGGGCCTACCTATGAAATATCCAGCGACGACTTCCGTGGGCGCCTTGAGTTTAGCGGCAAGGTTTTGCTCGACTTTGACCTGCCTATGCTGCTCGGTATCAGCAGGGGCCTGGTTTATGCCGATGCCGGTTACGCCCACCTGTTCAATACGTATGGCTTACCCCTGTGCCTGCTGTTGTGGGCCTGTTTCTGGTTGCTGCCCGTCGTCGATGAAACCAGTCGCCGTTTCCGCGCGTTGGCAGCTATTTATCTCTCATTGCTGTTATGTATCAGCGGCTATTCGTTTTTTGCCCTGAAAAGTGCCGCCATCCTCTGGTTCCTGTTGGGGTCCAGCCTGCGCTTGCCGGCACCGTCAAACCTCTCCCTCAGGAGCCCTACACCATGACCAGCCCCAGTTCACCCAGGGTTACCCATATTGTGCGCCAGTACCTGCCTTCCATTGGCGGGATGGAAGAAGTCGTGCGTAATATCGCCCGCCACCAGTTTCGTTCCGGCCATGGAAAAACCCGGATCATTACCTTGAACCGTTTATTCCGGAACTCGGCGGATCTGCTTCCGGAGCGGGAATTAATTGATGGTATCGAAGTGATACGCCTGCCTTACAAAGGCTCCAGCCGTTACCCTATCTGCCTGGGCGTATTTAAATATCTGCGCGAAGCCGATGTTATCCATGTGCATGGCGTGGATTTTTTCTACGACTTCCTCGCTGCTACCAAGTGGTGGCATCGTCGCCCTTTGCTGCTTTCCACCCATGGCGGGTTTTTCCACACCAGCTTTGCCTCCCGGATGAAGCAGATTTACTTCCAAAGTATTTCGCGCCTCTCCGCCAAGGCTTACTGCAAAGTGGTAGCCACCAGCGCCAATGACGGCAATATGTTCCAGCAAATTACCCATCCGCGCCAACTGCATGTCATTGAAAACGGGGTGGATGTGGAAAAATATGCGGGCACCGCCGCGGAACATTTGACCCCCACGCTGATTTACTTTGGCCGCTGGTCATCCAACAAGGGGTTGCTGGCTGCCCTGACGCTGTTCGCGCAATTGCATCAACTCCGCCCCGAATGGCGCCTGATTATTGCCGGGCGCGAATACGACCACAGTTTGGCTGACCTCGCCGGTGAGGTACAGGCGCTGGGGTTAAGCCATGCGGTAACCCTGGCGGCCAATCCCAGCGATAACAAAATCCGTGAATTGATCAGCCAATCCAGCTATTTCCTGTGCTTATCCCGGCACGAAGGTTTCGGCATAGCACCGATAGAAGCCATGAGTGCCGGCCTGACTCCCATCCTCAGCAATATTCCCCCATTCCAGCGCCTGGCAGATGAGTCCGGGTTGGGCTATTGCTTTGAGCCGGAACAGCAATCAACCGCCGCCATTGCCCGGTTACTCCAACTCCACCAGCAAGGTGACGAGGCCTATCAGGAACGCAGGGCCAAGGCACAGGGATTTGTTGCGCGCTATGCATGGCCCGCCGTCGCGGACCGCTACCTGTCGCTGTACAACCAATTAACCAACCCGGGGGGATGTGGGCAATGAGAACTGCAACTGTGTGGAAATCGGTCGGTCTCTGCGCCCTGCTATGCCTGGGCGCCGACGTTATGGCAAATTGCCTGAACCAGGGGCGCTTAACCGGGGTTAATACCGCCGGGGCGGAGTTCAACCTCAAGAACCTGCCCGGTACTCCCTTCAAAGACTACACCTACCCCATCACCGCAGACCTTACGTTTTTTGCTGAACGCGGCGCCAACATTATTCGTTTCCCATTCCGCTGGGAGCGGCTGCAACCCAGCCTTGGCGGTCCGCTGGATGCGGCCGAACTGGGGCGTATGCGCACCACAGTGAACAGCGCCAGGGACCAGGGGTTATGCGTCCTGCTGGATGTGCACAACTTCGCCAAATACTACGGCGACAAGTTAGGGGAGAATGACGCCCTGGACGAGGCATTCATCAAGTTTTGGCTATTGGTGGCCAAGGAATTCAGCGACCCAACCCAAACTATTTTTGGTTTGATGAATGAGCCAGCCAATATGCCGCTTGCCGAATGGGCAGTCCTGGCTAAAAGGACGCTCAAAGCGTTGCGCGATGCCCAAGCCACCAATCTGGTGTTTGTCAGCGGAGGCCGCTGGAGCGGCGTACACGACTGGTTTTCCGGCCTGCTTGCCAGCAACGCCTCTGAGTTCGATGATTTAAGGGACCCGCTCAACCGCACCGTGCTGGAAGTCCACCAATATACGGATACCGATTACTCAGGCACCCATACCACCGCCACCGGTACCGGTTGTTTGCCCCCGGACCATTTCAACAGCAAGTTTGAGCGCATCAGTAATTGGGCTACGGAAAACGGCCAGCAGTTATTCCTCGGTGAATTTGGTGTTCCCTCAAGCCCCGAGTGCATTGCGACACTTACCCGCCTGCTGGAGTTGACCCAATCCCCCCCCTGGAAGGGTTGGGCCTACTGGGCCACCGGCCGCTGGTGGGGCACTTACCACATGGCCATCAGCGGTTACAACCAACCCTTGTCGCCCCAATGGGGACCGCTGAGCGCTTTTTTCTATGATCCGGAGACCGATGAAGTAAGTCCTCCCGAATCACCCGACAGCGCCATCCAGCAATCTTCCGGCGCATCGTCCGGGAATTGAAAACAGCAATTGCTTGCACGGAACAATATATCGAACCTCCTACCGGATAAAAGGTATTCACAGATGAGCCATGAAATTTCTGAAATTATCCCGCTCGGTGGCTTTGCAATCCAGTCGACCAGCAGCCGGGAACTCGCACAGCAATTGCGTGAAAAGATGGAACATCAACAAACCACGTTGCTGTTTGCCAATACCAATTTCATCGTTAAATGCCAATCGCTTAAACGCGACTTAACCAATAGCACAACATTAATTGTCAACGATGGCGTGGGGATGGATATCGCCACCTGGCTTATCCACCAAAAGAAATTCCGTGAAAATTTAAACGGCACCGATTTTATTCCTTTCTTCCTGAAACATTTGGGCGATCAAGCCAGGGTTTTTTTGGTAGGTGCAAAACCGGGCATTGCCAAACGCGCTGCCGATTATTTGCAGCAATCCCTGCACATTAATGTCGTTGGCTACCGCAACGGTTATGACGAAGCGCGCAATGAACAACAACTGGTAGCAGCCATCAATGGCAGTGGAGCCAATGTGGTATTGGTAGCCATGGGCAACCCCAACCAGGAACAATGGATTATTAAACACCGCCAGCAATTGGAAGCCCGCACCCTGATTGGTGTCGGTGCCCTGCTGGATTTCCTTGCCGGTGACAAACCGCGCGCTCCGCATATCATCCAGCGCTTGCGCCTGGAGTGGTTTTATCGCTTGTGCCTGGAGCCAGGCCGGCTGCTGCGTCGCTATACCCTGGATATAGCGGTGTTTTTGCAATTGTGTTTACGGCAAGGAAAAAGTTTGCAGTAATTTTTAGCGGATCGAATTTGAATATGGGTTTAAAGCAACAGTTGAGTAACAGCACCGCCTGGATGAGTCTCGCCGCCAGCGGCATGAGCATCGTCAGCTTTTTGGTGTTTATTATTATTTCGCGCATCCTTTCGCCAACTGAAATTGGATTGGCGGTATTTGCCATTCTGGTTGTTGAAGCCGGAAAAATCGTTATCAATGGCGGCATTTCACAAGCGATCGTTAAACGCCGTGAATGGGACACGGATTATGCGTCCAGTTGCTTTTACTTGAACATCTTCTACGCGTTAATTTTTATCGCCATTGTCTGGTTTGCGGGGGGACCATTAACCGCCCGCTATTACGACCCCGCTGCCGTTCCGATATTACAAGCCCTGGTTATTATTTTTTTATTGGAAGGCGCGAAAGTTGTTCACGAGGGAAAATTGCGGCGGGAGTTCGCGTTCAAAATAATTGCCCTGCGTAGCGTTGTTGCCAGCCTTATCAGCGGCGTGGTGGGTGTTGTCATGGCGATCCAGGGGTTTGGGGTATGGGCACTGGTCGCCCAACAATTAACAGGACAAGTTTTGGTAACCATTATCACCATGGTAAGCGCCCGGTGGTGGCCAAGCTTGGGTTTTTCTTTTTTATTTGCCAAACAAACGCTGCGCTTTTGCTCGCCATTAATGCTGGCACAACTGATCAATACCCTGTGTAACACCCTGCTCGAATTTATGGTGGGAATTTTGCTCGGTCCCGCTGCATTGGGTATTTATCGAATCGGTGGGCGCGCGTTGTTTATCTTGCAAGATATTATTGTCCGGCCACTGGAACAAACTACCCTGCCGGCGCTTGCGCGCATCCACGAATTGCAAGCAAAAACCGATGCCTGCTTACGCATCATGCGCATGAGCAGCTTCGTAATAGTGCCGGTATTTTTTGGCACAGCAGCAATCGCGCCAGAGTTTATTGTGCTCGTATTCGGCGAGAAATGGCGCGCTAGCGGTGAGCTGATGAGCTGGATTGCGATTGGTTCGGCGCCGCTGCTTATCCGCTTCCAGGTCAATGCGGCACTGACGGCCGAAGGTAAAACATTCTGGGTGCTTGCACTGACCCTGGGCTTGCTCACGGCAATAATCCTGCTAGGTTACTTCTGGATTCCAATGGGCCTCACCCACGCAGCGCTCGCTTATGTCGCTACCAGTTATTTCGCTGCAGTACTGGCACTGATCATCTTTCGCCATCACTTTTATTGCACCTACACAACCATTCTTAAAACGCTGCTGCCCAGTTATATTGCATCCGCAACCATGCTCGGTATATGCCTCGCCAGTAAACAATTATTAACGACATTGCCCTTATCTTTGCAAATCCCGCTGATCGCGATATTGGGCGGCATAAGTTATTTATTGTTGGGGTTGTTGGTATTCAGGCCCGAGGCAAAAAACTTTTTACACGAAGCATTAAGTATTGCCCCCGCAAAATTTTCACCCCACCTGCTGCGTTTGCAACATTGGTTTGGTTTTCGTTGATTCATTGGGATAGTAACCGGAATATTTATGAAGCAATTCCTGAAGCATTTTGTGCGCTCCACTTACCGAACCCTACGTGCCAATGTATTACACCAACTAATTCCCAAAAGCCCGGCGGGTATGCCATTGCAGCAAAAGCCGGTTATTGAAGTCATCGGTTTTTTCCACAGTATTTCCGGTATCGCCGAATCCGCTCGCTTGTGCGCACAACAATTGGCTGCCGACGGCTATCAGGTAAAGTGCACCAGTGCGGAAAAATTCTTCCGCAAACCTATAGAAGTGCCCTGGGAATGGCCCACCATGGCCGATGAAAAAAAAATCCATTGCCGTATCTATCACCTGAACCCACCCATGTTGCCTACCGTTATTTTGCAAATGGGAATAAGTACGTTTAAACAAACTTACAACATCGGCTATTGGGCATGGGAATTGGAAATAATTCCGCGCGAGTGGACCAAAGCCATTGGTTATATGAATGCTGTATTTACTCCCTCGGAATTCACCACGCAAGTCATCCAGGGTTACACCAAGGTTCCGGTATTAACCGTAACCCATCCGGTTGTACCCGGCGAATTTACGCCGGCAATGCGCGCAACCCTGGGGATACCGGAAGATGCATTTTTGGTATCAAACATTTTCAGTTTTGGCAGCGCCATGGAACGCAAAAACCCTGCCGCGCTAATACGGGCATTCACTGCGGCATTCAGCGCAACAGACAATGCTTACCTGGTATTAAAAGCCAACGCCGGCGATGATTCCCCCGAAAAAAAGCAGTTGTTAGATCTCATCGAACAGCATCCGCATATCCAATTAATTGATAAACACTGGTCCCGTGCAGACATATTGGGATTAATACAAAGCTCCGGCATTTACGCATCACTGCATAGATCAGAGGGTTTCGGGCTCACCATCGCGGAAGCCATGCTGCTGGATACTCCCGCGCTTGTTACCGCGTGGTCTGGAAATATGGATTTTTGTACGGAAGAAAACAGTTTCCTGGTGGATTTCCGCCAGATTGCGGTTAATTCCAATCACCCGGAGTTTAAGGGGCTGGGACATGCCCGATGGGCGGAAGCTGACGTGGAGAAAGCCGCAGCATTGTTGAAGCAACTTTATTTACAACCGGAATTAATCACCACCAAAAAAATACACTGTGCACGCCAGATGCAACAATGTATTAACACACATAAATACCAGCACGCGCTGGAAAAACTAGTGCGCACGGAAGCCGGATATGAAATGGCTAAAACACCAACCCCAATCCGCCCGTAATGATATGGCCGTCGTAATCGCGAATCAGTATGGGGGAATGTCGCTCCACCCATTGGCTATGCAGACGGAATTGAAGGGTATCGGAAAACCGCCACTCAATTGCTAATGGACTTATGCTGATATTCCTCTCCACATAGGGCGAGGCATCATCAATATTTATATAATCGAATTCGCTGTATATACCGCCCGCTGCGAGTTGCAGCTTCGTAGTCCACTGCCAACTCACTGTGAATGAAGAACTACTGACCTCAATCGGTGCATCGGTAGTTTCTCCTTGTGCAGGTTGGTTAAATGTGTAGGCAATTTCTGTTGCCACCTTGGCAGTGGTTTGCCAGGATAGTTTCAATCCCGCTAACGCACCTTCATCATTATTCGTTGCGCCTTCCCGCTCAAAATATCCGGCAACACCTGTTAATTCGGTCTTCGGTGTTAACGCCCAGCTGGTTTCAATTTCCCATTGTTGATATTCAAAGTTAAGGTCCCTTGGCAAAAGTTCGACCCATTCATAATCGCGGTCACCCTCCCGATAACGCACGCTTACCCAGGAACTCGCCGGACCTTTGTAACGGACCTCGGCAAAAAAATCCTCATCTTCAAAATCCAGGAACTCACGTTCGATGTTGGAATGGCTTTGCTGGAATTGGTGGGCGCCGATGATAATACCAAGACGACGGCTATCGCCCAACGATAACTGGGCATTGGCATTTTCACGGGCAACCAAATCCCTGCCCCTGAATTCCAATTGGTCCACCGGCGATTCAGTTCGTTCGTAATTTAACAAGCTACTGGCATTGTGGCCAAACCGGCTCCGCCAACTGGCGCTGCCTTCCCAGGAATTCTCATTTAAATGATCACGTTCCGCGTAACGATACTGGTTGGCGGTAAACCTTAACCCCAACCGTTGCGCTGAAATGGATTTGTTGTATCCCACACCCAGCGCAGCACGGGTTATTTGTTCATCCTGGCTGGATTGTTCTTCGAGCGCTTCTTCCGCTATACGCGAAAAATTGCTGTCATATTGATGCTGTGCCGAAGCGATAAATCGGAATCCATCGCTGGCCGACGGCTGATGGGGCTGCGCATTACACACAGCCCCCAGGGTGGTGATAAATAATATCGGTGAACGGGCAATTTTTTTCATTAAATTATTTTAATAGGCATGTTGGCCGACAAACCCTTTAAAAATAGTTTGCCATAAAATTTTCAAATCCAGCATTAACGACCAATTGCGAATGTACTCAAGGTCATAGGCAATGCGGCCTGACATTTTATCCAGGGTTTCAGTTTCACCGCGAAATCCATTCACTTGTGCCAAGCCGGTAATTCCCGGTTTTACTTTATGGCGCAGCATGTAACCCTTGATTTGTCCGCGATAATATTCGTTATGTGCCACTGCATGGGGACGCGGGCCCACCAATGACATGCTACCGGATATTACGTTAAACAATTGTGGCAATTCATCCAGCGAAGTACGGCGCAAAAAATTCCCAAACGGTGTAACGCGCGGGTCTGAACGTTTTGCTTGCGCAACATTGGGACCATCTTCACACACTGTCATCGAGCGGAATTTCCACACTTTAATGGGTTCACCGCCCAGGCCATATCGGGTTTGCTTAAAAAATATCGGGCCGGGTGATGTCAATTTCACTCCGAGCGCAATCAGCATCATCGGAATAGACAAGCCTAACAACATCAGCGAACCCAGTACCAAATCCTCCAGGCGCTTGGCCCAACCATTATCCACCAGGGGCGAATCATAAATACTCAGGGCCGGGATACCTTGCAAGCAAGTCAGGCGGGAATGCAGCAAATCGAAGTTAAATACATCCGGGATCAAATAAGGCGACACAGTTGTATCCGCGAGGCGATTAATCACCGAATGCATACGCAATTCGGCGCGCATTGGCAAAGTAATGAATACTATATCGAGCTTCCCATCATAGGCGTCAGCGTATAGCTGGTCCAACCCGCCCTTCACATCGATATGCTGTCCAAATAATCGGCGACCTACATCATTATTAGCGACGCGGTCATCATAGAAACCCATTATTTTATAGCCGAGCCATGGCATGCTTTGCATTGAATTAATTAAACGCAAACCTAAATCATTAGCGCCCACAATGGCCACACGCCTTGGCTCTGTCGGTTTGGCGCGCAACCTGGCCAGCAATAAACGGCGGCCGACGTGCATAGCCACCATGGAAGCAGGTGTGATAACCAACCAGCTGCCGATGGCAAAAAAACCGTCATGGGAAACCGAATAAATTAATAATGCAGCAAAAACCAGGAAAATAGATGTAGCGAACCAGGCTAAAAATAATTGTAGTGACAGTTTCAGCATGGATGTGCCACGCCACAGGTAATAAACTTCATTAGTCTCTGCGAAAAATCCAAAAATAATAACCGCACTGATTGCAAACGCGGTGTGGAGATTAGTCCATTCAATGCCAAAGAAATTTAATGCCGTCCACAACATCAACACAATGACTGCGCTATCCAACGCACGAAACAATGCAAGAATTTTGGAATGATGGAATCGCACAACCGGCGGCTGGCTACCCAACGTATTTGAACCTATACTCAGATTTGGAACATGGTGACTATTCATAGATTACCTCCATGCGATTTACTACTCGTTGCATCCCTGTTTGCATTTTTCAGGCCAGAAGATATTTGCTCCAAATGATTATATTTTTTCTTTGATGAAAGTTCCAAAATTACCAATGAATGCTATGACTCACGCCAAGTTTAGTTGCCCTTGATTAAGCCGCCGCCTCAATAAAAGGCGGTGTCGCCTCAAGAGAATGCAAAAAATGCATGCATGGCCCATAAATTACAAAATGGGGCAAAGGGCCAGGTTTTTTCGAAGATTTGTATAATATTCAGCGCCACACCTGCGCATCTTTTCTTTAAGCATTTAGGTTATTGGTCAGGGTGATCCCGCTTAAATGTTGCAGTAATTAATGTGCAACTAATGATAAATGCTTGATAAATAATGCTGGTAAAAACCTTGGGCGCATACCCATAACCCAGGCACCGGAAACGCACTTTATATTTACAACCGAAGATTCATCCAATGGGTTCCCACCCGTTATAAACCCTTGATATATTCCAATAACGCCCAACGTTGTTCATCGGTTATCTGTGTGCCATATTCGTGCCCGGCGTTGGAATTGCCCCGCAAGCGAGTGTCATAAAACGTAGTCCCTGACCCTTCATCGGATACATAACCAATCTTTACCAGGTCCAGCTCTATATTACCGACATAAAAAGTGATCGGTCGCTGGTGCACAGGTAAGAGCAAATCGTAAATAGTTGGCACAGATCCATTGTGAAGGTAAGGCGCAGATGCCCATATCCCGTTAATAGGCCTTGCCTTATAACTGGGAACAGATAGCGTATTCGGTGCCGCGTCATTGGGCCGGTATTCCCTAATTATTGCTTTCAGGGTTTGCCAGGGCTGGTTAAGCAAGGTACCCGCCGCCACATTAATAACCAAATCCAATGTCCTGGTTTCAGCGGGGATTTTGTCGCCGGCGAAAATCATTAAACGGCGCCCTTCCAACAACCCTGATTTTACTTTTCGCGTTTCAAAATTATCACTTACAACCGGATCGGTTCCTACCTCGGTAACAGGAATCAACACTGTTTTTAAATTCCGATTGCTATCGGCAGGATTCACATAGGTGTGGCATTGAACACAATGTTGTTCATATAGCACTTTTCCAGCGACCCATTTTTTCGCATCTAATTCACCTGCGTATTTCGTGGGCCATTGCGGTGCGACCAATTGATAAAGTTCACGTTGGATGTCCGCTAAACTACTGATCCGAACAGAGGATTGATACGTTAATTTATCTTTTACTATGGAAACGTTACCGTAAACCGCGAGTGCAGTAATGGTGTTTTGAACTAATGGGCCGGGTTCTTTATTGGGGGCCGAACCATTCCACTGCACCGTATCCAGATGCGAAGCATCCCATAGCACTGGATAACTTACTGGTGCATCCGGTGCGTAACTATTTTCAGGTGTTTGCAAGGCGCCTACTGCAATTGCATTAAATATTTGCCCGAAGGCATCCAGGCGACCCTTGCCATAGGCAGTTGATGTGCGGTTCACTTCCAGGTGTTGTTCCAATCTGGCAATGCGCGCTTGCAACTCCCTTTTGAGCGCATCAACCGAAGCACCTGTCGAAGTATCAACTACCATTTTTGCGAAGCGTGAAAATTTTTCCTCGTCCGCCAGGGTTGCGCTCAGTGAAGCCAGTATTGATTTTTCAAACTCTGTTAAATCAATTAGCGCCTGGCCGCCATCAATACGGATGCGCTGCCCGCGAATGCTTGCTTGGCCTGTATGGCAAGCAGTGCAGGTAATGCCGATATAATCACCATCTTTATCAACATCACGGACCAATCCAACCGGCAAGCCATGTGGATTAAATTCGTCGGCTTCGGTGGTAATAAATCCTAATAAAGCCATATGGCGATTATCGCGGAACAATTCACGCCGATCAGCCTGTTCGAGGGCAATGAACCAGGGGAAGGGAATTAAGCGGGAACCAAATGAGGTGGTATAAAGTGTCTGACGAGTCTTGTGGTCCCATCCCTGGGGCAAGTAAATTGTTTCTTCTAACGCGGTTTCTGCGCTCGCTTGTTTGAAATTGGAAAAAAAGATACCAATCAAAAAAAAATGAATGGCCACCAGGCCCAGCGTTGTAATTTCTTTCATGCGGCGTCCCCAGGATTTTTCAAGCCATGTTTGACCTTCCCGGCTCATACACGACCTAAATTATTTACGCCTGTTTAATTCGCCTCCTTCATTTTTAATTAACTATAGCCAAGGGCTGATAACATACAAGTGCGCAACCTAACGCCGCCCCCCGAGCAGCGACCCCAAGATACCGCGCACAATTTGCCGGCCGAGGTTACTGCCTATTGCGCGTGCTGCGCTTTTCGCCAAAGCTTCCGCCGCAGATTCCCGCCTTGCGCCCGCACGTTGGGTTTGTTGTTGAGAACGCGCCTGTTCACGCTGGATTTGCTGTTGTTGTTTTTGTTGCTCTTTAAATATCCGCTCCTGTTCCACACGTAACTGTTCCCGAACTTTTTCCTGTTGATCAGATTGCTGTTGTTGCGCAACGCGAGCTTTCAAAATTTCATATGCAGACTCGCGATCTATTATTTGGTTATAAATAGTTTTATAGGGTGAACGATTCATGACCTCCGCTCGTTCATCAGGGGTTAATGGGCCAATGCGCGACGAAGGCGGCGCAATAATGACGCGCTCAACCGGTGTGGGCGAGCCTTTTTCATCAAGCACCGAGACCAGTGCCTCACCTATCCCGAGTTCCGTAATTACTGCCTCAGTGCTGAACCCCGAATTCGGCCGGAAGGTTTGAGCAGCGATTTTCACTGCCTGCTGGTCCTTCGGAGTAAAGGCGCGCAACGCATGCTGGATTCGGTTACCCAACTGTCCGAGGACAGTGTCGGGAATATCTGCCGGGCTTTGCGAAATAAAATAAATGCCTACACCTTTTGAGCGAATAAGGCGTACTACCTGTTCGATTTTATCAATCAATAATTTTGGCGCATCGTTAAAAAGTAAATGCGCCTCATCAAAAAAGAAAACCAGCTTTGGCTTTTCGGCATCGCCTTGTTCCGGCAGGTTTTCAAAAAGTTCAGAGATCAACCACAACAAAAAAATTGCGTAAAGTTTTGGCTGGTTGATTAACATGGTGGCATCAAGGATATTAATGACGCCCGTGCCTTCCAGGGTAGCTTGCATCAGGTGATTCAAATCCAATGCGGGCTCACCGAAAAAATTTTCCGCACCTTCTTGCTCTAGCATCATTAACCGGCGCTGGATCGCTGCAACACTCGCCTCGCTAATACCACCGTATTCATCTTCCAGGTTTTTACGTTCATCCTTCATCCAATTAAGCATGGCTTGCAGGTCTTTTAAATCCAGCAACAGCATGCCCTGGGCATCGGCGATTTTAAATGCAGCATAGAGCACGGCTGTTTGGGTTTCATTTAAATCAAAAAAATTGGCGAGCAATAATGGCCCAAAATCTGAAATAGTTGCGCGCACCGGGTGGCCATTGCGCGCGTATAAATCCCAAAATACGCAGGGGAATAAACGCTGTTGATAATCCGACAGTTTCAGTAATTGCACGCGCTCGTCTATTTTGGGATGAGGCTTTCCCGCTTTAGCCAAGCCCGAAAGATCGCCTTTAATATCCGCCATAAACACCGGCACACCGGCCTTGGCAAAGCCTTCAGCGAGCACTTGCAAACTCACGGTTTTTCCCGTACCTGTTGCGCCGGCAATCAAACCGTGGCGATTAGCCATACGCAAGTTCAACTGTACGGTTTGCGTCCCGTTGCCACCTACCAAAAACTGTTGCGTCATAACAACTCCTGACCTCATTGCTAAGGAACTTTGTAGTTAAAATAATCCAATAAAAAAGGGACACGCAGATCGCGCATCCCCTCTTTCAGTAACTGCCTATAGTGCACAGCATTGTATTAATCCGGCAAGGTGATGTTTAACTCCAACACCGAACAATTGTCCGAGTTATCCAGGTTCACCGTTACCTGGTCTGATTCAATATGGATATATTTTCGAATCACCGCGATAATTTCCTGCTGCATTTGCGGCAGGAAATCCGGTTGGCTCAGGTTGCGTTTGTTGCGTTCGTGGGCCACGATAATTTGCAACCGTTCCTTGGCCACGGAAGCTGAGGAAGGTGCGCGTTTTTTGATAAGGAAATCCAGAATGCTCACGCTTTACACCCCCAGCAAACGCTTCAGGAAACTTTTCTTTTCCGCTTCCAGGAAGCGGTGGGGAATTTCTTTACCCAGCAAACGGTCTACCGCGTCGCTATAGGCTTGACCCGCTGCGGTCGCCTCGTCCAGGATCACCGGAGTCCCCTGGTTGGAAGCTTTCAAAACCGCTTCTGATTCCGGAATCACACCCAGCAACGGAATAGCGAGGATTTCTTCAACATCGTTCACACTGAGCATCTCGCCGGCCTCAACGCGCACCGGATTGTAACGGGTCAGGAGCAGGTGTTCCTTGATGGGCTCCAGGTTTTGCTCCGCGCGGCGGGATTTGCTTTGCAGGATTCCGAGGATACGATCCGAGTCGCGCACCGAAGAAACTTCCGGATTGGTGACTACAATTGCGATATCTGCGAAATACAAGGCCATCAACGCACCCTGTTCAATACCGGCGGGAGAGTCGCAAACAATATAATCAAAATCTTTGGATAACTCGTTGATCACTGTCTCCACACCTTCGCGAGTCAGTGCATCTTTATCGCGGGTTTGCGAGGCGGGCAATACAAACAATCCTTCCGTGCGCTTATCTTTAATTAACGCCTGGTTGAGTGTGGACTCACCTTTAATAACATTCACAAAATCGTAAACCACACGGCGCTCGCAGCCCATAATCAAATCCAGGTTTCGCAGGCCCACGTCAAAATCAATTACCACTGTTTTATGGCCACGCATGGCCAAACCGGTGCTGATTGCTGCGCTTGAAGTCGTTTTACCAACACCACCTTTACCGGAAGTGACAACAATAATCTTGGCCAAGGGAGGCTCCTTTAAATAACAAATAAATAACAAATTTTTTAATGATGAGTTTGCAATAGGATTACTAATCTGTTTCCAGTGACGAGCCGCTAATTGCTGACCAGCGCTTCAACCACCACTTTTTCGCCTTTCAGGGAAATTTGTGCCGGTTTTTTCAATAATTCTTTGGGCAGGGAATCCTGCAATACAAAATTACCCGCAACGGATACCAGTTCCGCCTCCAGTTGCTGGCAAAAAATACGCGCTGTTTCATCGCCCCTGACGCCGGCCAGTGCCCGGCCACGCAAGGTGCCGTAAATATGGATATGCCCGTCGGCCAGCACCTCTGCCCCTTCACTGACTTGTGAAAGTACGATCAGGTCCGCACCCTCGGCATATATCTGCTGGCCAGAGCGCACCGGGCGGGTAATTACCTTGCTCTGGCGCTGAACGATCCGCTCTTCGATAACAGTTTCCACCACCGTTTCCACCACCCGTTCAACTACAGGTTCTGTGGATAGCGCTGCCTCCTGCTTGGGCAGCTTGAGCGCGCGTTCATTCGGAGTGGGTAATATTGCCAAGCCGGTCTTGCTGATTGACGCTAACAATACCTCAGGTACGCCGCTAAAACCTAGTGGTTGTAAATCCAGTTCACGGCAAATTGTCAGCAAATCCCCAACTTTTTTCAGGGTTTCGGGGTTCTCCAGGCGATCCAGGTTAATAAGTACCGGGGAATTAACAAAGAATTGGGGAGCCTGGGCGATTTTATCTTTCAGCTCATCCACCAGGCTTTTGGGTTCATAGCGAATGATAGCCAGCACCACTACGGTAATTGCGCTGCCTTTTAGCTGAAAATTAACGTCAATCATGCGCGAATCTCGAATTGCAGGTCGATTTTAGGGAAGTGCGCCATTATCGGTTCGGCACCCGATTAGTCAAGCAAGAGCGGATCGGCAAAACCAACCGGCGGATCGATCAGTTCAGCCAGCATTAAGCGCCGTGCGCCTATATATGGACCAATCTCGGGAATTTATGCCTGGACCGGCAGCCCAAGGGATCAACAAGTCTTCCTAACCCAGCGCATAGCGCAGCGAGAAAATCATGAGCCAGTTATTGCAACGCCCCGGCAAACTTGCGTTAACCATCGGCCTGTTATTGCCACTGGTGGTGGGTTGCACCTCCAGCCAGGCAGTAGATCGCACAACTTATAGCACCACCGCAACCCAAGCCAGTTTCAGTGAGGCGCAACTGGATTCACTCCTGGCGCCAATTGCACTGTATCCGGATGCAGTCTTATCCCATGTCCTTATCGCTTCTACCTATCCGCTCGAAGTGGTCGAAGCTGACCGTTGGGCGCGCAACAATACCCGCTACAAAGGTGATGACGCGGTGAGTGCGGTTGAAGGTCGCGACTGGGATCCCAGTGTAAAAGCCCTGGTCGCCTTCCCCGATGTACTGCGCCGGATGAGTGAAGACCTGGATTGGACCCAACAATTGGGTGATGCATTCCTGGCCGATGAAGAACGTGTGATGGACAGCATCCAGAAATTGCGGAACCGCGCTTACGCCTCAGGCAACCTGGATAAGGTCGAGCACGTGCGCGTGATTCGTGAAGAGAAAACCATTGTGATTGAACCGAGCGTGGAGCGCGTGGTGTATGTCCCCGCGTACGATACCCGCGTGGTTTACGGCAGTTGGTGGTGGCCGGATTATCCACCCATTTACTGGCATTACCCCAGCAGCTACGTATTTGTGAGCGGGTTTTATTGGGGGCCGCGCGTTTATATAGGCCCGCGTTTTTATTTCAGCGGTTGTCATTGGCATGAGCGCCGGGTTTATGTAGTGGATCACCACCATCACCATGGACATCGTTTTTATAACAGCCGCAGTGTGGTACGCCATGTGAATGCGACTCGTTGGAGCCATAACCCGGAGCACCGGCGCGGTGTTGCCTATTACGACAGCCGCACCCGTGAGCGCTTTAACAGCCCGCGGGAAAGTTATCGCGAATCCCAGGCCTATCGCGCCAATTTGCGTGGCGATAACCGGGTTAATGATCGTTCGCAATGGCGCGGAGACGAACGCGCAAACCGAAACCCCAACCTGGCGCCCAACCAGGCCCGCGATTTGCGCCAAAGCCGCTCGGATGAATTCCAGCAACGCCTGGAACGCCGCCAGGCGGGCCAGATAAGTACGCCAACCAATCGCGCTACGACTGAAACCGGGCGCGTGCAACCACGCGCCGAACAGTTGCGCGAACGAATGAACAATCGCAATGAACGCATCCCGGGCGCTATACGTAACGAGGGTTTGAACTCACCTCCGAATCCGCGCGGGAATGTAGAAAACCGCGAGCGGAATCGCCAACCAAACAGCGCAGAAAATCGCAGCAATATTCGCCAGTTGGATCCTACCGGCACTGAAGGACGATTGCCCCCGCAACCTATTGAACGCACGGACACGCGGCGTTACGAGCGCCCGCAAATCCAGCGCCAGGAATCACACATACCGGAGCGCCAGCATCAGCGAATTGAACGAGCGGAGCGGACGCAACCTGCCGGACAACCGCGAATAGAGCAACGCGCAGAACGCATGGAAAGGTTCCGGGATAACAGCGCACGTGAAACTCGCGGCAGCAACGAGCGCAGCGAAATCCGCGGCGGACGCGAACGCTGATTCGCAAGTTGCTTATAGCATCGGCAGGAAAATACTGCCGATGCTACAACAGAATATTCTGAATCTTCCTTTGTTTGCCGCTGTCTATTTTCCCGCACCTGCTTTTATACTATTGCAACAAACCTTCGCCACACTGCGTACAACCTTCCATTGAGAGTTAAAAACCTACCCATGCAGAACACCGCACCTATTCTCCGTTTACTGGCATTAGCCATGCTGGTTTCCAGTTTATTTGCTTGTAGCAATACCCAAAAACTCGTACGCGACGAAAATTGGCCGGACACAATGCCCCCCCGCAATTATTTTGTGAAAGCTTACGAAGCGGATGAAATCAATAGGGAAATCCAAACCCAGCAGGAGTACATGACCTGGATTGTGCGCTTTTATAATGGATGGGAACTTTACAGTCGAGGTTGGACCAAAATGACCAACGAACTGTTGGAGCAGGTTGAAGACCCGACCGAAGCTAAAGAAATTAAACATAAAATTGATCGGATTGGCCGCTTGGTTTCCGCCGAATGGGCCAAAAAATCCGATACCCGCACGATTTACCTGCGCCACGTCTCTATTTGGGGCAATGCTTTATTGGAATCGCTGGATCGCGACCAGGCTTTGGAGTTAGTAACCCGGGTAAACCAGGATGTGGATGATTTGCTGGCCCATAAAATCAATCCGGGGGTTATTACGGCAGAACGTTACTTCCCTGCAGATGAGGATGATCCATTTTTATAATCAATTAAAAAATGAAATTAAAATCCCCGGGGTCACCGGGGATTCTCCAATTAAATTTACCAATTCCAACTCACACCTAATTTAAGTGTTACCGGTGGACCGGCAAAGGTTCCATTAGGCTGGGCGAAGTTTTCCGGTAGCCCTTCACCCGCACCACCGAACCAATCCTGATAACCACCGTGGTTTACCGCGTTAGTCACGTTAAGGATATCCAGACGCAAATTCAACGCGCTATCCTCGACCCAGGCATTTGTGGAAATTTGTTTACTGAACGCGATGTCCAATTGTTTGTACCCAAGGAATCCGTCGTCATCGGGTTTAAAGGTATTGTATGTACACGCGTTCCAGCCGGCGCGACAGTCTGTCCCCATGTAGGTTTTCGCACTTTCCAAATTTAATTTTGCGGAAAAATCCACTCCACCCGGTAAATCAAATAAGGCAGCGATGACCAAACGATGCTCAGGCACCGAGGTCGAATCAAACCAGGGATAATCATCCATACCCGGATAATCCAACGCAAAAACCTCACCGGATTTTCGATTTTCCTGCGCGTCGGTAAATGTATAGGCGATGGTCATACCCCAAAAATCATCCGCCTTGGGTTTATCCAGTTTGATATAAAGTGAATCCGCTTCGGATTCCAGCCCATTTATACCAATCATGCCGTTACTGAATCCGGGGATACCAAAACCCCAGGGTGATCCCCAACTTGC
This sequence comes from uncultured Cellvibrio sp., assembly GCA_946480695.1. Next base: position 12,069 of record CAMLKG010000030.1, on the reverse strand, counting down.
ACCCGGCTCAAAAAAACTGCCGTCGGGGCGGCGATTAATCAACATCCACACAAAACCGTCGTGGCTTTCGATATGCGACAAACTGATTTCCGCGTCCCACGCCCCCAGAATACCGCGCAACCCCAAACTAAATTGATCCGAATACGGGGTTTTTAGTTTATTGTTTACCATAAACACCTCACGCCCGCTGCCGCTGTTCGTATATAACAATTCGGCCAAGCCGTCGCGGGTTAAATATCGTGGGTCCCAGGTAACGCAGTTGGTTTCAATTGCCGGATCACAATTATGTTGCGGGTCTTCAGAATCAAAATTAATACTATAAGTGGGAAAAGTTGCCTTGGTGGCTTCGAGTTGCAGGTTATCGAAAAGATTTCGATCATAAGCACGGCCGGCGCCGCCGAATAGGGCCAGGTTGTAATCTGTGCCTATATCGTAATTAAAACCCAAACGGGGCTGCCACGCATCGGTAAACGTATCGCGATTATTCCCGGTACTGATGTAGTCTTCCGCATTAATATTAGAATTGGCCAGGTTATCCCAATTGCGTAACGCGGTGACTACCGCTTCCGGGGTTTGGTAATCAAGGTAAGCGTCGGATTTTTCGTAATCCCAACGCACACCAACATTGATTGTCAACCGCTCAGTCGCACTCCAATCATCCTGGATATAAATACCTATTTGTTCATTGTCACTGCGTGCGGTGCCATCGCCGATATCGGCAAGTGGCGCCCCCCAATCGACGCGATAAGGTTGGGTCCAGGAATAATCGATGTTGTATCGGTATTGCGGATTATAGGGTTGCTGTTCCGCGGAAGTTAATTCCACCGATTTATATTTAAATCCGGTTTTAATTTGATGGTTTTCCAGCGCGAGGTAGGTGAAATCTTCTTGCATACCCCAACCCGATTGGCTTTTTTCCTGATAATCCGGCCCGGCGCCGGTGCTCAACACAAGTTTATCCGCTGCGTTATATAAAATCGTACCATTACCCATTGTGTGTGGCCGTGGGTTGAACGTGTAGTCCTCGTAAGTGAAACGTAAGCCATTAAGCCAATTTTCAGTGCGCCAGTTGTGGCTCAACACCCAACGCATTTCTTCATTATCTTTATCCGTTCCGAAATCCAGAACATTTTGCCCGCCGATACCGGTCAATTCCGTTTCATCGCGATATTTGGCGGTCAGTTCTATTTTCTGTTCATCGTTAACAACATAAGTGAGTTTACCGAACCATAAATCTTCCTTAAAACTTGCACCAACCCCGCCGAGTTGCGCGCGAATCCCATCCGGCAATTGGGTTACATCGTAACCGGAGCCAACAACTACATCGCGCGGATCACGGTTGCTCTTGCCTTCGTAAGCCACAAAGAAATGCAGTTTGTCCTGGATGATAGGACCACCGGCGTTTACGCCATACTGGATCTGCTGGCTGGGAACTTTTTTATTCGCTTTTAATTCGTTAGGATTTTTTTCACGCATTCCTTCATCGGAATAGTCATAGAAAAAGCCACCCTTAAATTCATTGGTACCCGATGCGGTCACAGCCACAATTGCCGCGCTGCTCAATTGGTCATATTCGGCGGAATAGTTTTGCGTAATAACTTTATATTCCGCGATGGCTGACTGCGGAAAGGGTGTACCGCGACTTGCATCCTGGCCACTAACGCCACCGCGCAAAACGTAATTTTTTTGTCCAACGCCATCAATAAATACATTAATCGCGTTCGGGCTTTGCGCGCCGCCCTGGATGCTGGTACTGCCATCCTGGCCTTCATTAAATTGAACCCCCGGAGCGAGATCCGCAAACGCCAAAAAATTACGCGTTGTCTGCGGCAAAGCTTCAATTTGCTCCAGCGTAATGTTGGTTCCCACCTCACCGCCGACGTTGTAATTCACCTGGGTCCCCAATACCAGCAATTCCTCTACCGGCTGTTCCGGACTGGTTTTTTCCAGGTCGATATTTAAATTAACTTTTTGCCCGACCCGCAGGTTGATCGGTTGCTGGCCCTGCAAGCTTTTACCATCCACTTCCATACGATATTCACCAGGCGATAAACCGGTAATAACGTAACTGCCATCGGCTTTGGTAATTGTCCTGGCGGTATAACCATTTGCCGTATTTATAACGCTGACCCCCTTACCTGCCAAGGGTTGGTCGCGCGTTTCTATAACCCCGCCCAGACTTGCACTGCCTATTTGCGCCACTGTAGAAGAGGCAAATCCGCCAACGCAAATACTGATAAAAACGGCCAGGAGTTTTTTACGTGAGGGCTTAACAAACAATGAGCTAAAATGATTGGTGTGCATAAGCGTTTCCTTTTCTTAATTATTGGGGGAGTATCGATTCTTTCTATTTGAATCGACTATGAATAAGGCTTTGCTCCAGTGTAGAACAGAAACGCTGTTTGCTAATTATCACTCGCAAAAAAAAGCCCATCCTGCGATGGGCTTTTCATTTTTTTGGACCAGGAAATATAATTTGCAAATTATGATGCCAAAACTTTCATCGCAATTTCAGAACCGGGTAATGCGTCCTGTGCAATGAGCACTATCATCCCGAGGAACACGGCAACAACACCCAGGTACCAAAGCACGGAAAACCAGATGCCATAGCGATTAAGCGGCGTAATGTCTTCAGCAAGGCCAACCCTCCACCCCGCCACTATATCAATCACCCCGATTACTATAAAAAAGGTAATGAAATAAAACCCCATTTTCCACGCAAGGACAAAACACAACGCGGAAATTCCCAAGAGCGCGATCAAGGCTAAATAATTGCGCCCGGAAAACACCAGGGATTTCACCACACGGCCACCGTCCAGTGGATATACGGGAATTAAGTTAAACAAATTTAATAGCGCACTGGTGGATGCAACCAAACCGGCAAAATGGCTTTCTGTTATTAGATAGAAAACATAAAACACCAGTGTCATGATTAAACCGAATACCGGTCCCATCATAGAAATATAAACGTCTTGCCAACGCGATTTAGGCATATCGCCGACAGCCAAACCGCCAACAAACGGAATCAAATACATCCCCTTGGTTGGCAAACCGCATTTTTTCATCGCGCGCAAATGGCCATATTCGTGGAATACCAACACACCAATCAATGCCAAGGCGAATTCGACGGTAAACATTACGCTATAAACCGCGACGGAGGCTGCAAGTAACGCAACCTTTACCACCTGAACGGTTTTTAATAATTTAAATGCGACCAGCGCCAATGAAATCCACGAATTATTTTTTGCGGCAGGTTGCGCGTGCGGCAAGGTTTCCTGCACTACAGGATTCTCACCTGCAGTTATATCCGCATCCCCTTGTTGCACCTGCAAACTGCCCTGCGCACCCAAAACCTGCACACCGCCCACCCAGAGCTGATAAATCACACTGGACATCGGTAAATTCATTTGGAACCCGATGCGTACCTCCCCCAAATCCGGCAGGTCAAACCGGTGTTCGCTAACCGGATTAAAATTGCGTGAACAGGACACGATTTCACCATCCACTTTGACAACTTCTTCCCCGGTAGCGGGGCTAACCGCGACGATAAATTCACGCCGGGCATAAGCAAAAGAAAACACTTGCATAATTGCTTGACTCATTAATTCAAAAAGGGCCGACGTTGCCTGCCGATGCAAAACATCGGGTTTAACTGGCAATCGCCACAGGGCGCGCATAAACTAGGCGCCCGTCGTTATCTTTACCCGGTATTTCCCATGTTACGAATAGGCGAGCAAAATCGTTTAAAAATTATCAAACGCACCGACTTCGGCATTTTTCTGGATGGCGGCAAATTTGGCAACATTTTATTGCCAAAACGCTACGTCACCGAAGCAATGAATATCGGTGACGAACTGGACGTGTTTATTTATCTGGATTCTGATGACTGCATTATTGCCACGACCCTTACTCCCAAGGCGAGCGTCGGTGAATGTGCGTTCCTGGAAGTCAAGGAAGTTAACCCGGTCGGTGCCTTCCTGGATTGGGGCTTACCCAAGGACCTGCTGGTTCCCTACAGCGAACAGCATAAACCCATGGAAGTGGGCCGCTCCTACGTGGTGTGTATTTATTTGGATCAATATACGGGCCGCATCACCGCTTCATCCCGCCTGAATCGCCATTTGGAGGAACGCGCCAACGGATTGCGTGTGCACCAACCGGTTGACCTGTTAATTTGTGGCCGTAGCGATATGGGCTATAAAGCCGTTATCAACCACACCCATTTGGGTTTGATATTTCGCGACGATGCATTTCGCACACTGCTATATGGTGAAAAAGTTAAAGGTTTCGTGAAAGCGATTCGCGCCGATCACAAAATAGATCTGAGTTTGCAACAACGCTCACGCGACAGCAAAGAAGAACTCGCGGAAAAAATCCTTGCTGATTTGCACAGGCGCGGCGGAGTTTCATTGCTCACCGACAAAAGTGATCCGGAAGCAATTTATAAAGTTTTTAATGTAAGCAAAGGCAATTATAAAAACGCGCTGAGCCTGTTATATAAGCAGCGTAAAATTCTTATTGAAAAAGACAAAATTACCCTGGTTTAAAGGGTGAGGCAGCCGGACAAAAAATGGAAACGATCCATTGGGTATTAACTGCCGGGTAATTCGGCATTATGCGGCAGGGGCAATCATTTTTTCGAATCCCAATACATTCAAAAAGCGGTGATAAAACCGATGAAGGATTATTTGTAGTGAATAAAATAATCCGCACTTCAGTCAGTGAAACAAGTACTGTAAAACATTAATGGTTGCTTTCTCCTTTATAAACGCTCCCGGGTCACCTCCCTTCAACTATGCGCCAAAATCATTTTAATGGCGCCAAATACTCCATTCGACCAGAAAACTTATTTGGTTACGTGCAAAATTTCACAAAGAAAATATTTTGCGCGGCAGATTTTTTGCTTCTAACTAGACTGTAAGCAACGCAATAGCGGCATAGCCCGGTAGTGCGTTGCAAATCATTGACGGTTTGGCACCTAATTACCGACTCAATAAAATGAGCGAAGGAGTTATGATGATCGCGCACCGCACTTTATACCTCGCAGTCAAAGCACACACATCACTGTTCCATTTTCGTAGAAACCCGCTAGTCCCCCTTACCTGTTTTGCTGCTACTGCTGTAGCGTGCACGTTGTTATTTAGTCCCGGGGCATTTGCGCAAAACCCCGCCGATAGTTCTTCACAAGAAAAAAGCAGCGAGGAAATTGAAGAATTGATTGTGGTAGGTTCACGCATTCGCCAAACCAATTTAAAAACAATTTCACCCACTGTCATGATTAGCCGCGAAGATGCGACAGCGGCAGGCCTTAATTCCACTGCGGATCTTTTGCAATCCAATGCAATCACCGGCGGGGCATCGCAAATCAATAACGCGTTCGGCGGTTACGTTACCAACGGTGGGCCCGGTGCAAATACTATTTCATTACGTGGCCTGGGCGAAAGCCGTACGCTGGTACTCATCAACGGGCGCCGTGTTGCCCCGGCAGGTACCCAGGGTTCAGTAGGAACAACCGACCTCAACGTATTGCCGACAGCCATGATTGAGCGTGTCGAAATTCTGCGCGATGGGGCTTCATCGATTTACGGTTCCGACGCTGTTAGCGGTGTGGTGAATGTCATCACACGTGAGGAAGTTGAAGGTTTGGCGATCGAAGGAGATTTCAATTACCCCACCGAAGGTGACGGTGAACAAGCGCGCTTTTCTGTTTCCGGTGGAATGAATGAAGAACGCTTTTCACTGTCGGGCTCATTTGATTATTACGAACGCAAACCCCTGGCCCTTGGTGATCGCGAATGGACACGTTGCAACCAGGATAAATTCCGCGATCCGGTAACCGGGGAATCGCTGGATTTTATCGACCCGGCCACCGGCAGGTCCAAATGTTATCCGGTCACCGCATCGGGCTCCAACGGAGTCACTGTGAATACCATAGGAACCCAGGCAGTTAATGCAACAAATTGGGCAACATTAGGTTTAAACGGGCCCGTTGTTGGTGCACCCGGTTCATCAGGCACTACTTTCACCCGTTTCCGGCCCAATTCCGCCGTGCAATCCGGCGTGATTGGTTATGAAGGTGTGGGTGGCGGAACCAACGATTTAAATGTGCGGGATACGTTTGAACCGCGCATGTTGAACGAAGATTTAATTTCGCCCGCAAAAATTTACACCGGCTTTTTACAAGGTAAATATGACTTGCAAGCCCTGGGAGATGCGCAAATTTATGGTGAGTTACTGGCATCGCGCCGCGAATCCGAACAAACCGGTTACCGGCAACTGACGATGGATTATCGGCGTGACAGCCCTTTGATTCCCACTGAACTTGCTTTCGGTAATTTCGGTGCGGACCAGGGAACCAGCGATGGCGATCGCGTAGGGGTACGCACATTTATTGGATTCGGTAACGACCACAGCGAACAAAATGTGGATTTTTATAAACCCACGCTCGGTATTAAAGGCGAGCTGGCCTTTTTACCGGATTGGCATTACGACATTTATACAAGTTACGCGAAATCCGACGCGGATTACCATCGCGAATCTTTCCTGATCGATAAGCTAACCTATGCAAGCGATGCGGTTACCGCTGACAGCAGTGTCGATGCCAGCCTTATACGCGACGGTTTGACCTGCGAAATTAACCTGACCAATCCCAATGAAAAATGTATTCCTTTTCCGCGCCTGACCGCTGCGGTGGTGGGTGGTGATTTACCCCGGGATTTCCAGGATTACATTTTCCGCAACACCATAGGCACCACAGAATATGAAGAAACCATTTACAGCGGTATTGTTGATGGCCCGCTATTTACATTGCCGGCCGGTAGTGTACAAGCGGTGCTGGGCCTTGAACATCGACAAATGGAGATTGATGACCAACCCGACGAAAACAGTATCGCCGGCAACCTCTATAACCTGAGTAGCGCTACACCAACCAAAGGCGAGGATGAGGTTACCGAGATCTACACCGAAATCCAGGTTCCTATTTTGTCGGGTATGGCCTTTGCCGAGGACCTGACTTTCAATGGTTCCGTTCGCTACACCGATTACGATTCCTATGGCTCCGATGACACTTATAAAGTGGGTTTGATTTATTCCCCGGTTGATTGGTTTTCATTACGTGCCAGCCGCGGAACTTCTTATCGCGCACCAGCGCTCTTTGAACAATTCCAAGGCGCTACCAGTGGTTTTCGCTCAGCGTCACTCGACCCTTGTAATGAATACGGTGCGGCGGGTGTAAATCCCAATCGCGCGGCAAACTGCGCGTCGGAATTACCAAACCAACCTGACTTTGTCGCCACGAACGGAGTAACTATTTTTAACCTGGGCGGTGCCGAAGCCGGTTTATTTGCCGAAACCTCGGATAACATCACCTACGGGTTTATCCTGGAACCGGAGATTGGTGATTCAACGCAATTCAGTATCGCGGTGGATTATTTTGATATTGAAATTAATAACGGCGTAAACCAGGCAGGCGAAGATGCCATCCTGGATCGTTGTTATGACTCCACCGATTTTATCGAGAAGCGGGGATTGTGCCGGTTAATATCGCGCGACCCGGTGACCAAACAATTAACAGTAAACGATGCCTACACCAACCTTGCAACCGAAGTGGTACGCGGCCTGGACATCAATACGAACTTCGCGCAGGAAATCGGTCCTGGCAGTTTCGGAGCCACATTGAGCCTGACCCGCTATTATTCACAAGCACAAAAAATGTTTTCCGACGATCCGATGGAAGAATTCAACGGAAGCCTGGAAAATCCGGAATTTGGCGGCTCAGCAACCTTGACCTATACCCTGGATGCCTGGCGCTTCCTTTATGGCGTCGAATGGATCAGCAGCATGGATGGTTATGACGAAGCAGAAGAAGATCCGGAAGAAAGTATTTCGGATTACACAGTACCGAGTTACCTTGAGCACCGTGTTTCATTACGCTATGAAGCCGAAACCTGGAAAACCACTTTCGGCGTACGCAACCTGACCAATGAAACACCACCGGAAATTTCCGCCGGCTATTTCAACCGCGTAGGAAATTCACCCTTGTACAGCGCCTATGATTATGTTGGACGGGAAATGTTTATTAATTTCCAGGTTAATTATTAAGTGCGGAAAACAAAAAAGGAGCAGTATCATTACTGCTCCTTTTTATTTCAAAAAATTATCTTAACAAAAACGATTAAATAGCGCGCCCTTTAACCATTACATCACTTAACGCAGCCTTGGCATATTCATTTGCTTTGGTTTGCAAGCGCATGAAAATGTTACGGATAAAATCACGGCTCATATCCGCTGCTTTTAATGCGCGCTTCATCCCCAGGATTTCCATAATCTTGCGAATAAGTTGCAACACCAGCGAGGATACGCTCTCGGAAATATCGATTCCCTTTTTCAAAACATAGGCAAGCTGGTCCATTAACGTAAACGATGTCCCCATCGCACCGGAAATAACCCAGGCTGCCCCATTGAGGCATTTTTTCAATACATACACCAGTGCCTGGCTTAACCATTCCATCGCGGTAATTGTCAAGCCAACAGGCGAAGACGATTTCAGCCACTGTACAATTCCGCTTTCGGTTTTCTTTTCAATTTCCAGGGCGGCAAGCGTGGCCCAATTTTTTCCACTGACTGATTCAACGTATTTATCCATTCCATGGTAAGTAGCACCGGGAACAATACCCGGTGACGGCAAATAATAATCTGTGCCGGAATTGGGAGTGTGAATAAACGGCCAGGTTGGAATGCAGGGAACTATATCGGTTTTATGGTATGCGCGGAAAATACGCTCAGCGCCGATATTGCTGGTGCAGCAATCGGCAAAACCCATCAGGCCCACACGCGGGCTACCGAATGTATAGAGATAGGGTTTAATTTTGTAGGCGCTCCGAATCCAATCCGCACAAATGGTGGCAAGGGCACCACCCAAACTATGGCCAACGCAATGGATTTGGGTAATTTTATTCTTCATTAAATTACCCATGAATTCCTTTAACTGGGACTCCATGCTTTTGAATGCAAGGTTAAACCCATCGTGTACCGGTTGCCCGGAGGTACTGCGTGATACTGTAATATTTAAATTGGTTAGCCAGTCTGCTAAATATTGGGTCCCCCTAAACAAAATCACAGCATGTCCTTGCAATGGCCCTTTACCCATTAAGGTGAACCCAAAGGCAGTGCGACATTTGATCATCCATGGTCCACCGGTTTTTGCTTTCAACATAACTTCTTCAGAAAAAACCAAATTGCCGCCATATTGGCTATTCAAAACATTAATTGCTTTTTCGATCGAGCTCTCCTTTGTCAACGCGTAAACATCCTTGGCAAGGCTTGCTGAAACTTTTGGGCTGAACTCCGGCATAATTTTATTCCTTTTGTTATGAAGTGGTGTTGAAAATGAAAAGTGGATTTGAATTAGTTGTCGAAGAAGCCTTCTTTTTCCCAATCAATTTTTGGGTCCGGCTCTACATCCCAGGAACAAAGGCTATGGATAGGTGAACCGTTAACCATAATTAAATTTTGCTCGCTATTTAATTCGCATTTAACAACCAGAGGCTTACCGCGTGACTCAACATTCTCTTGGGGTTGGCGCTTTACCGCGCTCCACATTTCATATTCCCCGCCCTGGTAATGCACCATAACTTTTTGCGAGGCCACAAACTCCTGCGGTAAAAATTTGGTGATGGTACGCTCATACATCGGGGGGAATTCAAAATAGCCTTTTTCGTCGGTGACGGTTTCATCGACCCTGGGGCCATCGCGATCACCGGTACGCACCAGGCGAGCGTTAGCTACCGGTTTTCCGTCCAGGGTAATGGTCCCTGATATAGCTGAAAATAAACAAACGCGACCCACATCACCTAACGTCATGGCATAAACTCCCATTGCACACAGTAAACTAAAAAAGATTGTGGCCAACCTAACCAACATTTGTTTCATTAAACCGCACCTATTCGAATATATGCCGGCGGGCAGGAATAACCCCTTCATGACTACCGGGGCAAACGCCCATCGTATAACGGTTGTAACCGGCCAAGCGGCAAAATAGTAGCAAAACTTTTGGCAGCGGAAATCACCAGTAAACCAAAGAAATATTCCCGGCAAGGAAATCCGCCGCTAATGTGACCAATATCACAAACGGGAACTCACTAAAGTTGGTTAGCCTGTTCCCAGATCGCGACCAAAAAATTTATAGAAGGTTATGTGAGCGCCGATCAACGCCACCAGCGACCAGTAATCGATATTGTTAAACCATATCAGGTATATGAATATCGGATGGGCCAGGAGCAAGGCAAGCCAACTGATACGAGCTGCAAGTGTTAGCAATTTCCCATGGGTTTTTGCATAGTTGTGCACACCGAATCCCCAAGGCAATAATGTCCAGGAAATGGCAAAGGCCAAACAGAGCGAAACCACAATTTTTATTATCAAATCCATAAATTTCTGAAATTCCAGCGCATTAGAGATCGATTAAATAAGGAAACAATTTTCGCTTTTGCTCAGGTGACAGCGCCTCTACACACTTCCTATTATTTTCCGGTACACGCTCCACCCCTTGGTAAAATTGCAAGGCTTTTTCCAGGCTAGCTTCACGAATAATATGCAAGATTGGATAGGGCGAGCGATTGGTAAGGTTTTCTGCATCTTGTGGCCCAGCACCTGCGAAGCAGTATTGCGGATGAAAGCTTGCCAGTTGATAAACCCCTGTCCAACCGTTGCGTTTTAGCAATTTTTCCGCCCAGTTTAAAAACTGGTTGTAATCAAAGAAATCTTGCAAATGATCAGGGACAATGACCAAGGTTGTTTCGATTTCACCCGGCGACTTTTCATCAAGCAACTCCATTTCGCGTTGTAAATCCTGCAACAAGGCTTCATCCTCATTCGCGTGTGATATGAAAAATCGCACACGATTTTCACCGGCAGGCCTCCCCGCGAAGGGACACAAGTTTAAACCTATGACGACTTCATTTAACCAACGCACTACCGCTATTTTTATGAATTGCTCATCCATAGATTAGTGTCCGCTGCTCTGCCGTTGTTGCAACCATTTCCCCAAACCTTCAATAAAGTCCAGCAATAATTCGTCATCACATGCCTTAAAATGGCTATGGCCGGGCTTGCGAAACAATGCGGATAAATCCGATTTGGTTAATTCGATAGTTGCCAATTTAAAAACGTCACGCACATCCTGCTCATGCAGATTAAAAGCGATGCGTAATTTCTTCAGCACATCGTTATTGCTAATTTTATGATGTTTATTAACAGATTCGCCTGATTCGGCTTTTTTGCCACGCTGTGTATCAATAAGGCTATTCAGAAAAAGATGTAGCACATAATCCGGCATGGGCTCAAACCCCGCCTCGGAATCCATTTTCAATAGATTGGCGATTTCCTTATCGCCAAGCTCGATATCCGCCGTCGCATACAACCTCTGGACTCGCCGGGTATCCATGGCTAGGGATTGGATAACTTTTCGAAAAATATCATTGGTTCTCATACAGCACTCTTTATAATTCCGGTAAGGATTAACAACCTGCCAGGCTTTTTTAAAACCGGCATTCTACCGCAAACCTATTTTCGCGAGAGCAACAAATGCACCCATTCCATGAAGTAAACCCGTTTGAACCGGAGTTGATTGCGGCACGCAAACGCGCCAAGCAGCTTTGCCAACAACTGAATAGCTTACGCGCAGACCAGACCAAGGCCCGCAAACTGATTTACCAACAATTATTTGGCCAGGTATCTACCGCCTATATTGAACCCCATTTTTTTTGTGATTACGGCAGTAATATTTTTTTTGGAGAAAAATTCTACGCTAATCATAACTGCATCATCCTGGATTGTGCCGAAGTCCATATCGGCAACCGAGTGATGTTTGGCCCGTATGTCCAGGTTTATGCCACTACACATCCACTCGATCCGATTGAACGTGCCACCGGCAAGGAGTTCAGCGCGGCTGTCACTATCGGTGATGATTGCTGGATCGGCGGCGGCGCTATCATTTTAGCGGGGGTAACTATAGGCAAGGGTGCGGTAATCGGTGCGGGGAGCGTGGTTAACAGGGATATTCCGGAAGCG
>CAMLKG010000029.1 GCA_946480695.1 uncultured Cellvibrio sp. | reverse complement strand
GGCACTATCGAAACCCTGCCGCTGCTAAACGGCGTGAAGTTTGATTTGGATAACAGCGGTTTTGCCGAAAAAACCAGTTGGGTTGCGCCGGGCGACGGCCTGTTGGTATTGGATAGAAACCACAATAATTTTATTGATGGTGGCGCGGAACTATTTGGTACTGAAACCTATTTAAACAACGGCAACAAAGCGGCCAACGGTTTTGAAGCCCTCGCAGAATTTGATTCCAATCATGACGGTGTAATCAATAACGGCGATTCTGTGTTTACCGAATTAAAAATCTGGAAGGATGCAAACACCAATGGCCTTGCGGATTCGGGTGAATTGCTAACACTGGAGGAATCCGGCATCCAGTCAATTTCGTTAACCAATACATCAGCTCCCTTTGTGGATAAAAATCGTATTGAACACCGTGAACAGGGGAGCTTTATCCGCACTGATAATTCTACCGGTGTTATCCATACCCTCTGGTTTAATCGCGATGCGCGCCAGTCTGTTGCTGTGCATGATTTAAAAGGTGAGCCTATTGTTATTCCCGCCGCTATCCTTGCATTGCCAAATGCGCAAGGCTCCGGCAATACCTATTCGTTACATGAAGCAATGGTGCTGGATACCAGTGGTGCGCTTAAAGCAGCGGTGGAAGATTTTGTGCAGGAAAACGATGCTGTTATCAGAAAAGAATTAGTGAATGAAATTTTAGTGCTGTGGACTCATCAGCAAAATACGGCCGTTAACAGTCGCGGTGAATTTGTAAATGCGCAACACCTTGGGGTGCTGGAAAGCTTTTGGGGTGAGGCCGCAGGGCAGCAACAACCTTCGGGGCAATATGCGGTGAGTGTAGAACGGATTTACCAGCAATTAACCCTGTCTGTATATTCCCAATTAATGCAACAAACCCACGCCAAAACATTATTGGATACGGTGGATTTTACTTATGACCTGGGTAAATGGCACGGTGATTTTTCGCAAGCCAGTGCCGCTTTGATTGCAAATATTGCGAGTGGCGTTCCTGGCGCATTTACCCGGTTGCAAGATTTCCTGGACGTTATGCAGGGCTACAATCCGTATGATGTAAATACACTTTATAAAGATTTTTCCGCTGCTATTGGAATTGCAGCAGCGGGGCTGCCTGAGGTCACACGCACATTGGTGTTGTCGGCCGTATTCACCGGCAATGATGAATTAACAGGTACAGCGATCGCTGATGTGCTGCGCGGTTATCAAGGCAATGATGACCTTCGTGGTTTGGGCGGTAATGACCAGCTTTGGGGGGGTGAAGGCCATGACCAATTAGATGCGGGTGACGGTGACGATAGCCTGGATGGTGGTGCTGGTTATGATGTGCTGCATGGCGGTGCGGGTAATGACACCTATTATTTTGCGCGCGGCTATGACGATGATGTGATTACCGACACCGCAGGTTCTGATGTTCTTCAATTGGGTGTAGGCATTAGTGAAACCAACCTGTCGCTAAAAAGCGATGGTGCTAACTTTTTATTGTCACTGGATACGGGTGAACGTATCACTCTCTCGGACATGGTTAGTGATGGCAGCATTATCAGCGAAACTGCGATTGAAAGCATTCGTTTTGCTGATAGTACGGTTTGGAACCTTGCCCGTATGCAATTGGAAGCGGTGAAAGGTACGGACGGCGATGATGAAATTTATGGTTTTAATACCAATGATGTAATTGCAGGCGGGGCTGGTGATGATTACCTCAATGGTTTAGCCGGTAACGATACTTACGAATTCACACGCGGCCACGGACAGGATGTTATTAGTGATGGATCAGGAGTGGATGCTATCAGTCTCGGTGCTGGTATAGCACCCACTCAAATCAGCGTGCAACGCTCAGGCGCAGATTTACTGATAACACTGGATACCCTTGAATCGATTACCGTAACGGGTATGTTTGATGCCACTACCGGCGCTTTGGTTGCCGCTAACGCAATTGAATCCATTCGCTTTGCCGATAACACGGTATGGAACATAGAGCGTATACAGCAGGAAGTGCTAGTTGTAAAAGGCACAGAGGCTAGGGATTACCTCTACGGTTCGGATGGCGGCGACACCTTAATCGGCGGCAAGGGTAATGACCTGTTGGTGGGAAGTATTGGTGATGATATTTACCAATATGCCATAGGGGATGGCAACGATGTAATCGATGATGCAGGCGGTGTGGACCGTATTGAGTTAATCGGCGGTATAACCCAGGAACAGGTGCTGGCCAATCGCGATATTAATAATAATCTGGTGTTAAGTTTCATTACCGGCGGCAGCATTGTCGTGAAAAATTTATTTTCCAATGCCGCTAATACTTACACGCAAAATGCTATTGAGTCTATTCACTTTTCCGATAACGTTAGCTGGGATTTAAATAGGCTATTTCAGGAAGTGGCCAAAATAAAAGGTGGCGACGGTGCGGATACCTTAACGGGTACAACGGGCAATGACATTTTTGTTGGTGGCAAAGGTAATGATTCACTGAGTGGTGGTGAGGGTGATGATATTTATAAATACCGGGTGGGCGACGGTAATGATGTTATCACCGATACATCAGGCACTGATCGTGTTGATCTGGATGTAGGTATTGCTCCCCATCAACTAATTTTACGGCGTGATGCCGAGAATGATCTATTGGTGACGATAGAAAATGGCGGTGGTTTTACTATAAAGAATGCCTTTGATGCAGCAGGGAATTTTACTGCTAATGCTATAGAGTTTATAAGGTTTTCTGACAATAGCGCATGGGACCAGGTACGCATACAGCAAGAGCTAATGAATACCCCGCTTGTTGGTACCTATGAAGATAATGTCCTTACAGGAACAGCGGGTAAAGATATTTTGGTGGGCGGCGGGGGTAATGACCAATTAAACGGCGGCGCAGGGAATGATATTTATCAATACAACTTATACGATGGCTATGACGAAATTATCGATTCCTCTGGCTCTGATCGTGTAGAGCTAGGCGTTGGTTTTTCGGAGCTGCAACTCAGTATTAAGGCCGATGCGTTTAATATAGTGCTATCACAGTCTGGCGAAGATCTTTTGTCAATTAATAACGCGTTGGATTCTGCGGGAAATTTCACCAGTAATTCCATCGAGTTTATTCAATTTGCTAATGGTGTGGTATGGGACCAGCAGCGTATTAAAAGTGAATTAGCAAAACCCGTTACCCTGGGAACTAATGGCAGCGATAATTTAAATGGCACTGCGGGTAATGATTTACTGGAGGGGTTAAATGGTAACGACAATATTCATGGCATGGGAGGTAATGATATTTTTGTCGGCGGTGCGGGTTATGACAATATGTATGGTGGGACTGGCGATGATAAATATATTCTAAAGCCTGCGGATAGTGACGATTGGATTATTGAAACCGGTGGTAATAACACTATTTACCTTGATGATGGTATTACAGAAGCCGATATCGTTGTTAGAAAACATTATTCCACGGATATGTTGTTGCAAACCACAAAAAATGCCTCGCTAACCGTTTACGGTATGTATGATCGAATTACTGGTGCATTGGTTGCATCCAACGCGGTACAAAATATCCAGTTTGCTAATGGTGTGCTATGGGATTATGAACGTATTAAAAAGGAGATGTTGGAGTTCACAGAAGGCAATGATTACATTGAAGGTTTTGATGAAAATAACATCCTTTATGGCGGTGGTGGTGCTGATGACCTAATCGGCACCAGCTTTGATGATACTTTAATTGGTGGTATCGGAAACGATTACCTTCAAGGAAAAAACGGGAACAATACCTATGTTTATAATTTGGGGGATGGTGTCGATACTATTTCTGTCTCTAATACCACAGGAATAGATACCCTTAAGTTGGGTGCGGGCCTTAACGCGCAGAATGTTATTGTGGTACGGGAAAATTCCAGCCTTGTATTGAGGATGCCGGATCAGGGAAAAATTTATGCCGGTAGTCTTGAAGCAAATGGCGACTTTAGGGAATTCCAGGCAATACATTCTGTTCAATTCAGTAATGGTGATGTATGGACCAGGGAGTTTTTAGTAGACAAAATAAAAAATCCTGGAGTAATAACCTTTAGGGGCAGCGATACTGCGGATACCATAATCGGAACTTCCAATGATGATATTTTTATTGGAGGTAAAGGTAATGACACTCTCAATGGGCTTGAGGGCAATGATAACTATCAATTTAATATTGGCGATGGCAACGATACCATCCTTGATATAGGTGGTGTTGATACAATTACCCTCGGTGCGCAGGTTGGGGAAAGTAATGTAAGTGTGCGTCGAGAGTATACAGGGTTGGTGTTATCGCTAAGTACCGGGGAAAAAATTACCGTTAATAATATGTTTGGCACCAATGGTGTGTTGGTTCCCTGGAATGCGATAGAACAAATTGCATTCGCGAACGGAAATGTGTGGGATGTGGCGCGGATAAAATTAGAGGGTTTAAATGGTTCTGGCTCTAATGATGTAATCCATGCTTATGAAACAAATGATACTTTGATTGGTAATAAGGGAGATGACTTTTTAGCAGGAAGCGATGGGAATGATACCTACCTGTATAATGTTGGTGATGGAAATGATCAAATTTATGAGGAAACCGGAACGGATGAAATTAAGTTCGGGATGGGTATTTTACCTTCTGACATTACCATGAAAAAAGTAGCGGCGGATTTGGAAATCACTGTAAAAGACAGCGGAAAAATAACGGTGAGAGACATGCTTCCCTATAATGGCAGCCAAAGTCCTTATGGTATTGAAGGGATGAGGTTTGCAAATGGTGATTTCTGGGATTTGAATCGAATCAGGTTAGAGATACTAAAATCATTTACAGATGGTATGGACAGTATCGATGGTTTTACTACAAATGATACTTTGATGGGAGGCAAGGGAGTAGATTACCTGGCTGGAAAATCCGGTGACGATACCTATATTTTCAGGCGTGGTGATGGAGTAGATCGTATTGTTGATACAGGTGGCACTGATACCCTTGCATTTGGTGAAGGAATAAATCCTGCTGATGTAATGGTTACCCGTAGCAATGCAAATGTATATTTTATTATTAATAATGGTGAAATGATCAAAATTCAGGGTGCGTTAAAAAATGGTGTTCCAGATGTTAACTACTTGATTGAAAGAGTGACCTTTGCTAGTGGTGATGTATGGAACTCCCAGGTGATTGAACAGAAAATTAATGAGACAGCTACAAAACAAAATGTATTGTTAGGAAGGAGTTCCTGGGATAGCTTGTCGGTCCCCAACCCTGATACCAATACTGCCAATTATTATTTGAACGGCCTGGATGACGATAACTATCTTCGCGGCGGCGCCGGTAACGATACAATTATGGTGGGCGGTTTTGAATCTGCTTATTATGGTTCGTCCGGGGTGAATGTTTTAGACGGTGGTTTAGGGAACGATACCTTTCTGATTAGCGAAGCTCCAAGTGTTAATTATATTAGTTCATCTGTTTATGCTGACCAGGATAGGATTTTATTTGCTGAGGGCATTAAACCGGGGGATCTAACAGTCAGGATTGTACATACGGATAAATTTGCGAATCTCAGTAACGGTAAAAGATATTATAGTGTATATGAATCCAATACTTGGGATCTGCAATTAACCGTTGGTGAAGTCAAGGTTAATATTCGAAATTTATTTCAATCAGATACAGGTTTTTTACAGGGTGCAAGTTTGAACAGCTTGCCCGATTTCGGTACCGTGGAGTTTTTTGATGGCACCGTGTTGAGTGTCAATAACCTATTACAAAAAGCTGTCCAGGGTTCAGCTACAGCAGATAGGATAATCGGCACTGCGTCTACTGAGGTATTGGACGGCCTTGCCGGGGATGACCGTATTATCGCTGTTGGCGGTAATGATACAATAATCGGCGGAACCGGTAATGATGTATTGAGTGGTGGAGTTGGTAATAACACTTACCTGTATTCTCTCGGCGATGGATCGGATACTATTTCTGACCCTGATGGCACTGATCGTTTAGAGTTCGGTGTTGGTATTACTCAAAATGATTTGGACTTTGCTCTTGACGGTACCTCGTTATTAATTTCCGTTAAAAATTCAGCCGATAGTATTCGAATTTATGGATGGTTGAGTTCAAAAAGTATAGAAACCATTTCCTTCAATAATGGCGATAACCTGGACTTAAAAGGGATTGCAAATGCAATTACTTCAGATGTTCCTACGCTTACAGCCGTCATTGATAATGAAGGTAATGTTACAGGCACCTCAACACCGGGTAGTTACATACGTTTTAACTACCTGCTTAATAATGGCTTAACAGGCTTCCATTCTTTTTTGACTGTTCAGGCTGATCCTGTAACCGGTGCTTACAGTGCTGCATTGCCTTCAAACGTGCTTAATGGCCAGGATATTTTTATCAGCGATAATTTTTCATTGACAGTGTTAAATACTTCCGACATTGCATCCAATATAACTCCACCTTCACAACCGATGGTTGCATTTGACACTGTTATTAGCGGTATCCCGGAAATAAGTAGTATGCAATTCGCCGCCAACGATGTATTTGGAAATGTTTCTGCTGCGCAAACTATTGCGGCTTCTTTGATTGCCCCTGTATCTGTTGCTGCTCCCCTTAGGGCGGCGGCATCGTTACAAATAGATAGTCTTATTCAATCAATGGCTTCCTTTGCGCCGCCAGTAGCTGCTGAAACAACATTGATACCTGTACATCATGATGCTTCACAACAAGTCGTTGCTGTGAATGTGTAACTTGGTGTGTAGGTATATTTGCCGTGATGGCGACATCACGGCAAATTTTGTAGGTTTCCATGCTGCCAACTATGATGGAAGCTTTTGATTCCAATCTAAAATGGACGAAGTTTCCAATAGCGCAATCAGTAATAGCGCAATTGCGTAGCTTTGCCGCGAAATACGCGGTACGCAAACAGGGTATAGGCAATGATGGTCGGCAATACAATCGCGGTGCCGACTAAAATAAATTTTAATGATTCCGGTGCGCTAGCGGCTTGCCAGACATCCAGCCGGTTAGGCACAACGTAGGGGAAGAAGCTGTAGGCAAGGCCGATAAAACTGAGCAGGAAAATCATGATCGCGCAGGCAAACGGAATCCAGCAGCCAAAATCATTGGGGTAGGGGAAACGTTTCAAATAGCGATCTACAATAAATAACAACACAAAACAAAATACCGGGATTACCCACAAGATAATCACCAGTGGATTGCCAAACCATTTGTCGAAAATCATCTCGCTGACGAGCGGATTAACAATGGAAACCGCAATTAACCCCAGCGCCATTAACCAGCAGCACAAGCGCGCCCACCAGGCCGCACGCAATTGCAATTCGCCTTCGGTTTTTAACACCAGCCATGCAGCCCCAATAAATGTATAGCCCGCTGTGACACAAACGGCGCTGAGCGCTGCGAAGGCATAGGTCGCGAGGCCTGAATCAAATTCCATGACATACAGGCCCAGCATGTAACCTTGCGACAGTGTGGCCAACAGTGAGCCGGTTTTGAAGGCCATGTCCCATAGTTTTTTATGGTCCTCGGCTGACTTCGCGCGAAAGTCAAAGGCAACGCCGCGCAGAATCAAACCGGCGAGCATCAGCGTTACCGGTATATATAAGTGAAAGAGTATAAGGCTGTGCGCGATAGGAAAGGCAATTAATAAAAGGCCCACCCCGAGCACCAGCCAGGTTTCATTGGCGTCCCAAAACGGACCGATACTGGCGATCATGGTATCGCGCTGGGTTTCGGAATCGCTGGGTAACAAAATGCCCACACCCAAGTCGTAACCGTCCAGGATGGCGTAAACAAAAAATGCGAGTCCCATCAGGCCGATAAAAATAACCGGGAGCCAAAAGGCTTCGCCGGATAATGCGTTTATATCTGTCATGGCGCGCTCCTTAAATATTTTTTTCGACCAGTTCTTGTTGCAATATCGTCACTTCATCCGGGCGGTCTACCAGCACTGACTTATAAGCCATTAAAAACAGGGTACGGATGTAAGCGATGAGTAACACCGCGTAAAGCGCCAGGTAAATACTGAGCGAGGTTCCCACATTGGATGCCGGTGTTTTGGTAACCGCATCGGCCGTCGCAAGCAAGCCGGTCACCAGCCAGGGTTGGCGACCGATTTCCGTAACATACCAGCCGGCGAGCACGGCGAGCCAACCCGAAAAGGTCATGCCCACAAAAATTTTCAACAGCAGCGGCGAAATTTCTTTGTGTCGATAATATTGCCAGCATCCCCACCAGGATACGGCGAGCATCAACATGCCGATGCCTACCATAATGCGAAACCCATAAAATAAAGGTGCAACGGGTGGATGGTTGCCGGGAAATTCGTTGAGTCCCTGTAATTCACCTTCGCGGTCATGCTTTAAGATCAAGCTTGCCCCGTAGGGAATTTCCACCGCGTACTTGTTGGTTTGCGTTTGCTGGTCGGGTACTGCAAATAACACCAGTGGGACTTCTTTTTCGGTATGCCAGATGGCCTCCATCGCTGCGATTTTTGCGGGTTGGTGATGCAAGGTATTAAGCCCGTGCATATCGCCGATAAAAATTTGCAGTGGAATTAAAAGGGCGGCCGCAATCACTGATGTCTTTAGTGCAAGGCGCGGCGCTGGTTTATGATCGCCCTTAAGGATGCGGTAAGCCGACAAACCTGCAATTAAAAATGCGGCGGTCAAGCCAGAGGCTATAAACATGTGCGCGAGGCGATAGGGCATTGAAGGGTTAAAAATAATGTCTATCCAATCGAGCGGGTAGGCCTTGCCATCGCGCATTTCAAAGCCGGTGGGTGTTTGCATCCAGGAGTTGAGCGCAATAATCCAGAAAGCTGACATGCTGGTACCAAATGCCACCAAAAACGTGGCGATGGTATGCATTCGATTCGATACTTTGTTAATACCGAATAACATGATTCCCAAAAATGTGGCTTCCAAAAAAAATGCGGTCAACACTTCATAACCTAATAACGGGCCCGCAATATTTCCTACGGTTTCCATATAGCCGGGCCAATTGGTGCCGAATTGGAAACTCATGGTGATGCCGCTCACCACACCCATCGCAAAGGTCAATGCAAACACTTTTACCCAAAAACGATAAGCGCGCATCCATACATCGTCCCCCTCACCCTTGTAGCGCAACTTGAAATAAAACAGGAACCAGGCAAGGGCAATGGAAATAGAGGGAAATAAGATGTGGAAAGAAATATTGGCCGCGAACTGGATGCGGGACAGAATAAGTGTTTCTAGCATGGCGTGACCTCAATCAATATAGGGAAATCCTTTCGGTATCTCCGCTTAATAATGGACGCATTGCGTTAAGAAAAATTCCTGCGCCTGCTCCCACCCTGGATTACTTCGTCGTTTCTTTTTTGGTGGCGCCTAACAAGCGGTCTTTCATATCCAGCACTTTGCCAATGCTATTACCGAGCTTGAGTAATTTGCCGAGCTGGTTGGAGTCCAAACGTTGTATCTCTTGAGTCCAGAGTGTCAACATTTCAATAAGTTCATGCATATCGCGCATTCGTTGTTGGGCGTACTCTTCCTCGACGTTGGCTGGCGTTTCGATTAATAAATTCCTCAAGGTGGAAAGCGTGGGATCGATTTCGCGTTTGCGTCGCTGTTCAATTAATGTTTTCGCGATATCCCACACATCGCCCGGCGCTGAATAGAACTCCCGGCGTTCACCGGGGCGGTGTTGCAGCTTAACCAGTTCCCAGGACATCAACTCCTTTAATCCCATGCTCACATTGGAGCGGGAGATTCCCAGTGCTTCGGTAATATCATCGGCGCACAGTGGCTCCCTGCTCAGTACCAATAAGGCATACATCTGGCCAACGGTGCGATTAATTCCCCAGCGGCTACCCATTTCACCAAAGTGAAGGATGCAGGATTGGATCATCGGGGTGAGGGATAAAGGCATTTTGTGATTCCTGTAATTTCAGTAATTACTGAAATTACAGGATTATCAAGGTAAGGTCAAGGAGGAAATGGTAGTTTCCAGCCGCCGTCCCTGGCTATGGTTCATTTCCGATTATTTAAGGCCCATACAGTTTGCATAGTAACTAACGCTGGCTGGCCAATCGGAGAAAATACCGATAACGCCAACGTCTTTTGCTAATACGTGCAAGGCATCCATCATGTCGCCATCATTATTAATGGCGGGGTTAACGGTTTGGTAATACCAGCCGCCGCCATTTTTTAGTGGGCCTGAGCGTTCGAATGACCAAGTGATAATTTTCAGGCCGGCTTGCTTCGCATTGCGCGCATACTCGGAAGCGACAATGTTATTGTCGTTATCCAATGCCAGCAAAACCCAGATGGGTGGTGCGACTATGTTGATTCCTTCGTCGGCGTAGAGTTGCAAATCGGTAGTGGTCGGCACATCAGCGGGAACATCGGCATCATCCAGGTAAACTGCTTGCTGGCCGAATTGCGGTTCGTTTTTAATCCAGTAGCGGACATCTTGTATATCAAAGGACTGCGGCCACACATCCCGCGCTTTTACACCGGCGGCTTTGTATTCATCAATTAATTGCTGCGCGTACATGGCTTGGGTATAGCCATTGAATGGCATGGGCACACTTGCGGATTTTAATTCGGGAGTCATTTTTACCCCGAGTTTCCTAAACAACTCGATACTTTCCGCATGGGTCAGCAATGTGCCTCTGCCAGCGTAAAGGTCGGTGCGCCAGTTAGCGGTGCCCTGCAAATAACCTTCAGGCGTAGTGGCTTTAGGGTTAAAGGCATCCATTTTGCCTTGCAGGGTTTTAAATTCAGCGAGGGTAATATCGCTGGTGCAGCAGTTGGCGCTCGCTGCTTTGCCGCTTACCGGGTCAAAGGGTGAAAAGGGTTGGCTGCATTTGCTCGCCAGCGGTGTGGCGAGGATATTGGTGGTGGTATGCAAATCGCATTGTGAATGGCGGCATACGAGTTGTTTATCTTTGGTGAAGGTTACATCGCATTCCAAAATCCCCGCACCCATTTTAGCGGCGGCCTCATAGGATTCTTTTGTGTGTTCGGGAAATTGCAGCGGAGCGCCGCGATGGCCGATAGAGAAATCGGTTTTTTTAAAGGGGCCGTTCGCGCAGCGTTGTAATTTTCTTTTGAGCGCTCCCTCGTCCATATCGTTAACTAGATAAAACGGACGGGGGCCGAGTTGTACGCTTGCATTTTTATTGTCGCTTTTGGGAACGGGATGATGCCCGTCACCATGGGCGCACGCGGTGACAGGGATGAGTAATGCCAGGGCGATACCGGCGATCAATTGCACAGGCTTTAACATAATGACTCCTTTTGCCATGAGTTGGTTAAGTGCCCGGCCACGCTATAAGCCTTGTGTTAAAGATATTTGCCGTTTTGATGACAGCTTGGCGATGGGTGGTTATTTTGTGATTTCATGCTCCTTTCATTGACGGCTTTGCCGGGCAATGTCATTGCGCCCAAAGATCGCGGTAATTTCAGCCTTCTGGTCTAGACTCAGGGAATGGCCAGGCTAATCACATTTACCACCAACCGCGTGTGGTCGTTTATTTTTTTCTCGCTTTGGTGCGCGGCCCAGTCCTGGGCGGCGGATGCCCGTTTTGAACAAATCGAACTGAAAAATCCTGTCGATCAAAAAGCATTAAATAATTTGATGGCGATTGCACAGGACCAGCAGGGTTTTATCTGGTTCGGCGGCGGTGAAAGTTTACTGCGCTACGATGGTGTTGCATTAAAAAGCTATGCAGGAGGTGTGGCGGACCCGCAAAATATTTGCAGCCGTTTTGTGCAGGCATTATTGCGTGACCAGCGCGGGGATTTGTGGGTGGGCGCGGAACAGGCACTGTGCCGTTATGATCCGCAACGCGATGAATTCGTGCCTTTTACCGCCGCTGAAGCGGGTACGCAGAATTCGGTTTTCGCGCTACTGGAGGATCGCAACGGCAATTTGTACGTCGGTGATAACGGCCGGTTGGTGCTGGTAAACCCGGAGCGCACAGCGGTGCGCGATTTTAAATTGCCCGGGGGCGTCTCACCTTCAGCATTCACTACCAGCATTCGCTCCCTGCATGAAGATTCCCAGGGCCGGATATGGATAGGCACAAGCGATGCGGGCCTGGCCCGGTTCGCGCCCGACACCGGTGAGTTCCATTTTTATCCCCATAGCC
Organism: uncultured Cellvibrio sp.; assembly: GCA_946480695.1. Next base: position 46,956 of record CAMLKG010000029.1, on the reverse strand, counting down.
GCAGCGATGCCTCAGGTTCCGCCGGGCGTCGCATTAATGCCTTGCAGGAAGATGCGGCGGGCAACTTGTGGCTCGGCCAATATATTGCGGGAATTGACCGCTTCAATCCCGCTACCGGTGAGTTCCACCATCTGCCGCCGCTGGATTCAACGGGCAGTAACACCGTATGGGCAATTAAAAAAGATGCCGAGGGGCAGTTGTGGATAAGCAGCGATGGTGCTGGCCTTCTACGTTATGACCCTTCAAGCCAGGCGCTGGTTAATTATCGTTACCAACAGGGTAACCCCCACTCCCTGACCAGCGATAAAACTGTCGGGGTCTTTCCCGACCGGCACGGCAACTTGTGGGTTACCCACTATCCCGGCGGTATCAGCCTTTATCATCCTGGCAGCGACAGGGTGGGCAATTTCCAGCAGACCGCACACGCGAACCGACCGCAATTAAACGATGCGGGTGTACTCAGCTTTTTCGAACTGGAAAATGGGCAAATTTGGATAGGTACGGAAAAAGGGCTGAATCAGTTTGATCCGGTTACCGAACAATTTACCGATTTATCAGACCCGGCCTTACCCCTGGCGCTGCCGCGCAAACCTATTACCAGCCTGGCGCGCGATCAACGGGGACGTTACTGGATCGGGACCTGGAGCGACGGTGTCTATCGCCTGGATATAGATCGCGGGCAGTTGCAGCATTTTGTGGCCGATGGCCGTCCGGGCAGCCTTGGCTCCAATGTCACCTGGGATATTTTGCCGGGCGCCGATGGCGAAGTATTGCTCGCTACCCAGGATGCCGGACTCAGCCGGTTTGATCCGCTGACCTCGACCTTTACCCATACTGTTCCGCTTAAGGACCAGCCGGGCGTATCCAGCCTGGACCTCTATGCGCTGTTGCGCGATCGCCAGCAACGGTTGTGGATGGGCGGCACCAATGGCCTGGATCGCTACGATCCGGCGAGCAATACCTATATCCATTTCGGTCGCCATGATACCGGGCTTCGCCATATGCCGAGCTTGATGGTGCGTAACCTGTTCGAGGATTCGCGCGGCCGGGTGTGGATCGCAACCCTGGATGCGGGGACGTTTATCTGGAAACGCGATGATGAGCCCCTTATAGCCCTGGGGCTGGAGCAAGGGTTGCCCGATCTGGTAGTGACGGGTTTTGCGGAAGATGACTCGGGCAATATCTGGATGGGGACAACCCGGGGAGTGGCCAGGGTCCATCCGGATACCCTGGCGGTTACCCCGTTCAACACCAGCCAGGGTATAGCCGCGTTTACGATAAATCGCGGTGCGCTCCTGGCGGCGCAAAGCGGGCAATTGTACGTCGGCGGCGTGGAAGGTATGAGCCGGTTTGACCCTGCGGCCATGGCTGATGAAGCCATCGACTTCCCGGTGCGCCTTACCGGCTTCAAAATCGCCAACCGCGAAGTAACCCCCCATTCGGCGGGGTCACCGCTGACGCACAGCGCCCACTTGCTCAAGTACCTGGAACTTACTCACCAGCACAACATGTTTGCGTTTGAGTTCGCTGCACTTAGTTATTACCTTGCCACACGCAATCAATATGCCTATCGATTACTAGGTTTTGATAAAGACTGGAATTACATTGGAAACAAAAACAGTGCGACTTATACCAACATCCCGGCGGGCAAATATCGCTTCCAGGCCAAGGCGGCCAACAGTAGTGGCCATTGGAGTGAGCAGCAATTGGATATTGAGGTGCGCATTCTCCCGGCGCCCTGGAAAACCGGGTGGGCCTATACCCTCTACACGCTGCTCATTTTTGCAGTTTTGTATTTGGTCTACCGTCACCAACGTGAAAAGGCAGCGCTGGAAAAAGAAAAGCAATTGAATCACGCCTTGGTGCGCATTAACGCGATTAAAGATACTTTCCTCGCCAACACTTCCCACGAATTGCGTACACCGGTTAATGGTATAGTGGGGTTGGCATCGGCGCTGGAAGAAGAGCTGCAACTGCCCCCGGGGGATGCGCGCAAAAAACTGGATTTAATTATTTCCAGTGGCCGTCGGCTCAGCCATTTGATCAATGACATCCTCGATTACACCAAAATAGCGGAAGCTGATATTGAATTGTTTAAAAGCTGGGTTGAAATCCATCCGCTTGTCGAGCGCGTATTTTCAATCGCAAAACCGCTCGCTGCAAATAAACAATTGCAATTAATCAACAGCACCTCACCGGACGAGCGCGTCTGGGCGGACCCTAATCGCCTGGAGCAAATTTTGTTAAACCTGGTCAGTAACGGTATTAAATATTCCGATGCGGGCAGCGTTGCCGTCATTAGCCAACGCTATACGGATTCGTTGCAATTTATCGTGCATGACACCGGCATAGGTATTGCTCCGGAAGATATACCAAAACTTTTTGTTCCCTTTAGCCAATTGGATGCATCGGCCAACCGGCGTTCCGGTGGCACCGGTTTGGGGTTAACGGTAACCCGTTATCTAATCGAGCAGCATGGCGGCAGGATTAAAGTGGAGTCCACTCCGGGTAAAGGCTCGCGTTTTATTGTGGATTTTCCGCTGTCAACTTCCGAGCCGGAACAAGAGCAAGCAGCAATCGCGCTCGCAGCCTCGCCCTTGAACGCGCCGGATTTACGAGGTAAAACCCTGTTGTTTGCGGATGACGACACCATAAATTGCATGATTCTTTACAAGCAGCTCAAGCCCACCGACGCATATTTATTGGAAGCGAACAATGGTTTAAGGGCGTGGGAAATTTTACAAGAGCAAATACCCATAGATTTGGTCATCCTGGATTTACAAATGCCGCAATTGGATGGTTTTGAAGTGGCAAAAAATATGCGCGCCACGGAACAATGGCGCCGCACACCTATCATATTTCTCTCGGCAAATATCACCGAGCAAGATTTGCAATTAACCCGGGCACTCGCCCCGGCGCGTCTCTTGTTAAAACCGGTCACCAAAAATTTGCTCTGGCAACAATTAATGGAATTGATAGAAACGTCCCGTTGATGCGCCATACTCGTTTAAACCTCGAGGACTAACGCCCTCCGCGCACCAGGTTGCCATGCGTGATTTACCCGTGCATTTCGTGTTATGGCAATTGATGTCCTTAACACGAAATGCGACAAAAATTATAACTACGCTAGAGGGAGTAAGGATCAAACCACAGGCTTTTATCGTTAACCGGGGTCTTGGGAGGAAGCGAGGGATTATCCAAATGGATAATGGTGCGGTTTTTCAGGTTAGCTTTCTCAACCACATCTTTTACTGTCGGGTCATTAAAAAAATATTCATCGAAGCTGCCATCTTCAAGCGCTATGCGCAGCCCTTTTTCGATGTCTTGCGCTAACCTGGGGTTGGATTTATTGACAAAGAAATAAAAAGGATTGACATAAGAAATCAGCAGGTTTTTTTCAACATCCAACGCCAATTTGGGATAGCGTTTCATTTCCGACCAGGGCTCATGAACGCCGCGCGGAAACGCATCAAAACGTTCGCCATCCAGCATATAAAAAATGCCTTCGTATTTAAGCACCTTGACCACATTCAAACCATTGGCAGTGAGGACATTCGTATCCGCCCAAAAACGACCCTGGCCCAATGAAACACGCTTGAGGTCTGACAGGGTTGTTATGCCATCAAACTTATGTTGCATGCCTTGTTTAATCATCAATACCCGGTAGCCCAAAAGGCCGCGGTAAATACAAATACGAACGGGTTGAAGGCGCTCCTCCAAATCGTTGGTGGTGGCGTACCAGACAACATCCAATTGGTTGTCTATCAACATGCTCACCATACGCTCTTCACTGGAGTTGGGTATGGATTCCTCGATAACATATTTTTCCGGCAGTTTACTCAATGCCAGTTTCAACAAGCCCTTGGCATAGGATTCGATGCTGTTATTACCTTGAACGACACGGAGGTTTTTGGTTTGGGCTTGCGCCTGCGCTACTACCAAACTACTCGCCAAACCAAGGATAAGAATGAAACGGCGATAAAAACTGCCGGTTGAAGTTAAAGTCATTTATAAGCCACCTACTAGTATGCAACCTCCTAACTGTAGTCGATGCCTGAATAATTGCACGACAGAAAATAGCGGAAAAAGGAATGATTTCGGTTTCATTGCGCATAGAAAAAACCACTGCACCCGTTGAGGTTCCAGAAGGAAAGGTGCAGTGGCAAAAGCAGCTCATTCCTGCGCCAGGTGTGGCTGAACGACCTGGGCGGGCATGAGTGATTGGAAGCAAGTGGGCAACCGAAGAATGGTGTTACCGCTGGGGAGAAGCACCACCATTATCCAGGAAGCCCACTTAAACACGTCACAAACCACTGGGTATGAATCAGTTGTTTGTGTGTTAATGGCCGTGTGGGCAGCCATTAACGGCACCGGTTGTATGTGGGCGACCAGTGCCTACAGCAACTACCTCTGCCTGGTGTTCCTAATCCCTGGCGGTGGTGGTTTTGCTGTTCAGGGTTGCAGGCTTTTCGTAAGTAAACGGCTGCAATAATTCATCGGGCTTGCCTTTACAGGCCTTGGCCAGGAGTTCGCGGCGTTGTGCCAGCAAAATACCAATAGCTTCGCTGTGCTTTTCATCAATATCGGGAATGTTGTCTTCAATTAATTGGGTAATGTTGGCAGCCAGCTCCAGATACTTGTCGTGCTCTTCTGCAATTTTTCTGTCTTCAAACATGCTGCCATCCCGATCACATAGCCAAACGGCGACTACTGCCATTGCGTAAATCCTCAAAGTGTTGTTACTGTTTTTATATACAGTATTATCCGGGACGGTGAATGTCAAACATAATTTTTAGTGTCTGCTATTCCGCTTTTTTGCACACTAACTCCGGTGTGTTATAGCTCCACACAACCCGGGCTTCGCCCTGGTGTTCCCAGAACAGGGTGCCGGCCGCTTCATATTTGCTGCCGCTGGCGGCGGGAACCTGTTGCAGTTCTATCGCCTCCAGGTCACGTTCAAGGATAACGGCGGCCGGTTGGGTTTCGTAAAAAGTAGCCACCAGGGGTATCTGCTCTTCATCGTTGCAGTGAAACGTGAAGGGGCCAAGTTTAGTGGCGGCCTGGTATTTCTCATGTAAGGTCTGGGCACTGGTGGCGGGGCGGGGTTGTGAGTAATCCGTGCTGTCATCACAACTGCTGTCTTTTTCGCAATCGTTGATACCATCGCCGTCGGCATCCCAGCTAGGGTGCATGGTGGGGCGCGAGGATGTGACACTACTGGATGAGGCGGCTAATTCTGCGCTGGGGGCATCACTGCCGTTGGGTTTGCAGGCGGAAAGGCTGGTAAGGACAACGAGGTAAAGCCAGGGAAGGTAGGCGCGCATAAGATTCTCCTTGATTAACTCTGTTGGTGTTGTGCCTGAGTATACCAGCCATGGATAATGCCGCATCTTTTACCCGCGCAGGATTTGCCCGTGTCCGACACTGAGTTGCCCAGCCCTTCGCCGGGAAAGCCGGCCCCTGAACCAGTCCCCAAACCGAAAAGCCTGCTACGTTCCAGTTTGCTCACCGGCTCCATGACGATGGCCTCGCGCATACTGGGGTTGGTACGCGATATCGTGTTGGCAAGTGTGCTGGGCGCGGGCGGAGCCATGGATGCCTTCGCTGTCGCGCAGAAGATCCCCAACTTCTTTCGTCGCTTATTTGCGGAAGGTGCGTTCTCCCAGGCGTTTATTCCCGTGCTTGCCGAATACAAGGAAAAAGGTACGCGCGATGCAGTCAAGGAGCTGGTAGATAAGGTCGCGGGCTGCCTGGGTTCGATCTTGCTGTTGTTTAGCCTCGCAGGAATCGCCGGTGCTGTGGGTTTTGCCTATGTGTTTGGTTGGGGTTATGCCGACGAACCGGAAAAATTTTCACTGCTGACCGATCTGATACGGATTACCTTCCCCTACCTGATGCTTATTTCGCTCACCGGTTTTGCGGGGGCAATCCTCAATAGTTATGACCGCTTTGCCGTGCCTGCGGTAACACCGGTATTCCTGAATATCTTCATGATTGCGGCGGCATTGCTGGTGGCTGATTTTTTCCCCAACCCTGCCTATGCATTAGCCTGGAGTATCCTGGTAGCCGGGATTTTTTCACTGCTTTTCCAATTGCCGTTCCTGCGGCAACTCCATTTGCTGCCTTCTCCCAAACTGGATTGGTCGCACCCGGGCGTTAAGCGGATATTGCTGTTAATGGCGCCTGCGCTCTTCGGGGTATCGGTTAGCCAATTGAACCTGCTGCTGGACTCCGTTATCGCTACCATGTTGGGCGATGGTGCGGTGAGTTGGCTATTCTATTCGGACCGTCTGGTGGAGCTGCCGCTGGGTGTCTTCGGGGTGGCTATTGCGACGGTGATCATGCCGGGCTTATCCCGCTTGAGCGCCGCACAATCGACCCAAAGATTCAGCGAAATGCTTGATTGGGCGATCCGGTTTGTGGTGCTCATTGCGTTACCGGCAACCCTGGCGCTGATTATCCTCGCTGAACCCATTCTGTTCACGTTGTTCTACCACGGCGAAATGAAGCTGTCGGACATTTTGATGTCCACTTACAGCCTTAAAGCCTACGCCCTGGGGTTGTTTGCGTTCATGCTGATCAAGGTATTGGTGCCCGGATTCTTTGCGCGGCAAGATATGAGAACACCCGTCCGCACGGGAATCATAGCTATTTTCGCCAATATCCTGATGAAGCCCGTGGTGGTTATTCCCCTGGCAATATTTGGGGGGCTCGGCCACGTGGGGTTGGCTTTTACCACTGCCATGGCCGCCTACGTAAATGCCTTCCTACTGTATCGCGGCTTGCGTAAATCCGGGGTTTATCATCCGGCCGGTCACTGGGGCAAACTCTGGTTGCGTTATGGTGCCGCGAATCTGGCGATGGCGGCGGTGCTCTTCGCTTTCTTGCACGCATGGGCGCAATGGGCGGAATGGCCGGTGCTGGAACGGGTTATCCGCCTGGCTATTGTGTGTCTCGCGGGCTTGTTTGCCTATTTATTGGCATTGGTTGCAGTCGGTGTTCGCCTGGGGGATTTCAAGGCGCACCACTGATTCCGCCATTAATGGACACCCTTGATTTCATGGCGCGACACTCTTGCCCTAGGCTCAGGTGCAGCCGCTCCTGTATACTGCCCGCCTTCATTTTTTAGTCGATTGATTGAGGGCAGAACCCAGCGTGAATCCGGCGGCACCAGCGTTTATTCGCGGTTTACATAACCTGCGCCCCTGGCATCGTGGCTGCGTGGCTACCATCGGCTCATTCGATGGTGTACACCTTGGGCATCAGGCGATATTGCGCCAGCTTATTGATGTCTCCCTTCAATACGGTTTGCCATCCGTTGTGATTATTTTTGAGCCACAGCCCCACGAGTTTTTCCTGGGCGATAAAGCCCCCGCGCGCCTGATGCGCCTGCGGGAAAAAGTCCAGGCATTGCTGGCGGCCGGGGTTGGGCGGGTATTGTGCCTGCAATTCAACCAGGCGCTGCGGAGTTTATCAGCCGAAGCCTTTATCGAAAAAATCCTGGTCGCAGGCCTGGGGATTAAACATTTAGTAGTTGGGGATGATTTCCGGTTCGGTTGCGACAGGCGCGGCGATTTCGCCCTGTTACAAACGGTGGGTGCCGAGCGCGGCTTTGGTGTAACAGACACCATCACCCTGGAAATTGATGGCCGGCGTGTCAGCAGCACACGTATCCGCTCGCTGCTGGAAACCGGTGATTTCGCCGCCGCTGAAAAACTGCTGGGTAAACCGTACCGCATTAGCGGCCGCATTGCCTATGGCCAACAATTGGGGCGCAAATTGGGTGTGCCCACCGCTAATGTGCATTTGCGCCGTTATCGCTCGCCATTGCATGGGGTGTTTACGGTCACTGCAAAGTTTGCTGATGGAAGTGGATACCAGGGGGTTGCTAACCTGGGGGTGCGCCCCACGGTAACCGGCGATAAAAAGCCGCTGTTGGAAGTTCATCTGTTCGATTTTTCGCGCAAGGTCTACGGGGCCATGATCGATGTGGTTTTCCATACCAAATTGCGCGACGAAAAGAAATTTAATTCATTGGATGAATTGCAAACCCAATTGCAAATGGATATCGCCCGGGGGAAGGAATTTTTTAAAAACAAAGGTGCTAACTGATATTTGATGCTGTCAAAACCCTTCCGACGTTTTGATCACAGATAATGGAAGCCGATATGAGTAACCTTTGGCAACAAATATCCGACACCTTTGTAACAGAGTTTTCTGATTTTAATGACGTAACGGAAATAACCACGCTTATTATCCGTTTGCTAATGGCCGCATTGCTGGGCGGAATACTGGGTTTTGAGCGTGAGCATCGCGGTAAGGCGGCGGGAATAAAAACCCATATGCTGGTGGCTGTCGGCTCGGCGTTGTTTGTACTGATCCCCCAACAGGCCGGGCTTTCCGAGGCTGAATTGAGCCGGGTGGTACAAGGAATTATTGCTGGTATCGGTTTCCTCGGTGCAGGTGCAATTTTGAAAAAAGGCGCCGATGAAAAAGACCTGAAGGGATTAACAACGGCCGCTGGCATTTGGCTGACATCAGCCATAGGTGTTGCGGCGGGATTAGGGCGCGAATCCTCAGCGATCCTTTGCACCTTGTTGGCGTTGATCATACTGCTGATTGTTCCAAGGATTGCCGAACTGTTGGAAAAGGACAAGCAATAAATTTCTCCGGCGGCCAGTGTCGCCTTAATTTTTTAAAACATCTTTGTTAACAAGTTGACCGCAAATCATGACCGATTACAAAGCTACGCTAAACCTGCCTAATACCGACTTCGCCATGAAGGCGAACCTCGCGCAACGCGAGCCGGAAATGTTGAAAACCTGGCAAACGAATAATGTGTACCAGCAAATTCGCGCTGCGCGTGCGGGACGCGAGCAATTTATTTTGCACGATGGTCCACCCTACGCGAATGGTGATATCCATATCGGCCACGCGGTTAACAAAATCCTGAAAGACATTATTATTAAAAGTAAAACCCTGAGCGGTTTTGATGCGCCTTATGTTCCCGGTTGGGACTGCCATGGTTTGCCTATCGAACATAATGTGGAGAAAAAAATCGGTAAAGCTGGCGATAAAGTGGATGTAAAAACTTTCCGCCAAAAATGCCGCGAATACGCCGCCGGGCAACTCGAAGGCCAACGAAAGGATTTTATTCGCCTGGGAGTGTTGGGCGACTGGGAAAATCCCTACCTCACCATGGATTACAAATTCGAAGCGGACATTATTCGCTCGCTCGGTAAAATCGCCGCGAACGGTCATTTGCTGCGCGGGTTTAAACCGGTTTATTGGAGTGTGGTGGGAGGCTCCGCTCTTGCTGAAGCAGAAGTGGAATATCACGATAAAACGTCTTTTTCTATTGATGTAAAGTTTGCTTTTGTCGATCAAGGGGCGATTGAAAAGGTCATCCAGGATTTAAGCGGAAGCGGAAAAATTTCGCTGGTAATCTGGACTACAACGCCCTGGACCTTGCCTGCCAACCAGGCGGTGTCTGCCAATGCCGATGTAGACTATGCCTTGGTCCAGGCGGGCGACGACCGTTTGCTTGTCGCAGAGGCGCTGGTGGATGGCGTTATGGCGCGTGCAAAGATTGAAAATCCGCAAATCGTCGGCACGGTAAAAGGCGCAGTGCTGGAAAATTTGTTGGTGCAGCATCCGTTTTATAGCCGGCAAGTGCCGGTGATTCTCGGTGACCATGTAACGACTGACGCCGGTACCGGCTTTGTCCACACAGCTCCAGACCACGGTGCGGAGGACTTCGCCGTCGGTTTGAAATACGGTATCGGAACGCTGAACTATATTGATGACCACGGAACCTATCGCCCCAACGTAGAGATTTTCGCCGGCGACCACGTTTATAAAGTGGATGCAAAAGTTGTTGAATTATTAATTGAAAAACATGCCTTGCTCGCGCAGGGAAAAATCACCCACAGTTTCCCGCATTGCTGGCGAACAAAAACACCGCTGATTTTCCGTGCGACTCCGCAGTGGTTTGTCAGCATGAGTAAAAATAATTTGCGCGACCAAGTTGCCGAAGCCGTAAACGGAGTTCAATGGATACCGGAGTGGGGCAAGGCGCGCATTGATGCCATGCTTGCCACTTCGCCTGACTGGTGCATTTCCCGTCAACGTACCTGGGGGGTTCCTATCGCATTGTTTGTGCACAAGGAAACCCAGGAATTGCACCCGGAAACACCGCGTTTAATTGAAGCAGTTGCGCAAAAAGTTGAACAAGGTGGAATGGATGCATGGTTTGAACTGGACGCAAAAGAATTGCTGGGTGCTGATGCCGGAACCTACCAAAAAGTCACCGATACCCTGGATGTATGGTTTGATTCCGGTGTGACCCATTATGCGGTGCTTGCCCAGCGCGCCGGCCTGCGTTTCCCGGCGGATTTATACCTGGAAGGTTCCGACCAGCATCGCGGCTGGTTCCAGTCATCGCTGAAAACCTCGATGGCAATGCACGCCGTCCCGCCCTACAAAACTGTGCTCACCCACGGTTTTACCGTGGACGCTAACGGTAACAAAATGTCCAAGTCATTGGGCAATGTAGTGCCGCCACAAAAAGTAATGAATGAATACGGCGCGGATGTCCTGCGATTGTGGATTGCCGCTACCGACTTCAGTAATGACATGCGCGTATCGGATGAAATCCTAAAACGCACCGCCGATTCCTATCGCCGTATTCGCAATACCGCGCGTTTTATTTTATCGAACCTGGTTGGCTTCAATCCGGAAACCGATCTCGTGCCTATGGAAAAAATGGTGCAATTGGATCGCTGGATTATCGGCCAAACGGCAAAATTGCAACAGGATATTATTGATTGCTACAACGCTTATGAATTCCATTTGATTTACCAAAAATTACATAATTTTTGCGTGGTGGAATTGGGTGGTTTTTACCTGGATATTATTAAAGATCGCCAATACACAGTTAAAGCCGATGCGCTTGCGCGCCGTTCGGCACAAACGGCGTTGTACTGCGTTATTGAAGCCATGGTGCGTTGGATTGCGCCCATTTTAAGTTTCACCGCTGATGAAATCTGGCAAGTGCTGCCGGGTAAGCGTCAACCCAATGTATTTATTGCTGAATGGTTTAGTTTGCCATCGCTGCCGGCGGATTCGCTTGCGGATGATTATTGGGCGTTGGTTGCGGAAGTAAAAACCGCCGTTAACAAGGTGCTCGAAGCAAAACGCAATGCGGGGGAAGTGGGTGGTTCCCTGGGAGCGGAAGTTACGCTCTTTGCCGATGAAAAACTGATGGCGCAACTGCAAAAACTGGGTGATGAGTTGCGGTTTGTGCTGATTACATCGACCGCTGAAATCAAACCGATTTCCACCGCACAAAATGCGGAGGAAACAGAGGTCCCGGGTTTGCTTGTAGCCGTTAAGAAATCTGCACATACCAAATGTGAACGTTGCTGGCATCACCGCGCGGATGTGGGGACTAATACCGCTCACCCAACCGTATGCCTGCGTTGTGTAAACAATGTGGACGGTGCAGGTGAAAGCCGCGCGTTTGCGTAATTAAAGTGCGTCTCGACCTCCTTAATTTAGCGGAGGCGGGAGGATTCAAACACAGGGCTCGCAATTAGCGGGTGGGAATGAGTGGTAATGGGCGAGAAAATTTATCAAAAACCCTGGTTCTGGTACGCTGTAGCTTTTGCGGTGCTGGTACTGGACCAGGCGAGCAAGCACGCGATTGAAGCCGCATTTGAATACGGTGAAACGAAAGTATTTACATCATTTTTTAATTTCACCCTGGCATATAACACCGGCGCTGCGTTTAGTTTCCTTGCCGATGCAGGTGGGTGGCAGCGTTGGTTTTTTGGCATCATCGCCATGGTTGCCAGCGTCTTGTTAATTGTATGGATCGGGCGTGTTGCGGCGGTCAAGGTCCGCGAAGCCTTTGCCCTGGCATTCATTTTGGGCGGCGCGCTGGGTAATCTTTACGATCGTATTGTGCTCGGACATGTAGTGGATTTTATCGTGGTGCATTACAAGGAAAATTACTGGCCCGCATTTAATCTCGCTGATTCAGCGATCACCCTGGGCGCAGCGGTATTAATTATCGATATGTTATTCAGTAAAGAGAAAAAATCTGATGCGTAACCTGGCAATCGGTCCCGGCACAAAAGTGACTTTGCATTTTGCCCTGCAACTGGATAACGGCGATATAGTGGATTCAAACTTTGAGCGCAATCCGGCCACATTCACCGTGGGTGACGGTAGCCTGCTGCCCGGTTTTGAAAAAGCGTTATTCGGTATGTTCGAAGGCGAACATAAAACCCTGGTGATCAAACCGGAGGATGGATTTGGCCAGCGCAACCCCAACAATATCCAGGAAATCGCACGTAGCCAATTCAGTCCGGACCTGGAGTTGAGTGCAGGTTTGATGCTGTCATTTGCGGACGCGCAAAAAACGGAACTGCCAGGTGTTGTCCGGCATTTTGATGATGAAATAGTCGTGGTGGATTTCAATCACCCCCTCGCTGGCCGCGACATTTTATTTGAAGTGTCCATCCTTAAAATTGAACCTGTGCAGGTGCATTAATCATGACCCAGATCAAGCTCGCCAATCCTCGTGGTTTTTGTGCCGGCGTTGACCGCGCAATTGATATTGTAAATCGCGCGCTGGATGTATTTGGTGCGCCGATTTATGTGCGTCATGAAGTTGTTCACAACAAATTTGTAGTCGATTCATTGCGCGACCGCGGCGCAATTTTTGTCGATGAAGTGGACCAGGTTCCAGACAATGTTATTTTAATTTTCAGCGCTCATGGTGTGTCGCAAGCGGTACGCCAGGAAGCGGAGGATCGTGGCCTGCAAATTTTTGACGCAACCTGCCCATTGGTAACCAAGGTGCATATCGAAGTCACGCGCTACAGCCGCGAGGGCAAGGAATGTATTTTGATTGGCCACCAGGGGCATCCCGAAGTTGAAGGCACCATGGGGCAATACGATACCGCTAAAGGCGGTGCGATTTATTTGGTCGAAGATGAATCGGATGTGGATGCCCTGGTGGTAAAAGATCCCGAAAACCTTGCCTACGTCACCCAAACAACGCTGTCGATGGATGACACCGCGAAAGTTATTGAAGCGTTGCGCAATAAGTTTCCCAAAGTCCAGGGGCCTCGCAAAGACGATATCTGCTACGCAACCACCAATCGCCAGGACGCGGTGCGCCAGCTCGCATTGGAGTGTGATTTGGTATTGGTAGTCGGCTCCCCTAATTCGTCAAACTCCAATCGTTTGCGTGAATTGGCGGAACGGTGCGGCACAGAAAGCTATTTAATTGACGGTCCAGATGATATTAACCCCGAATGGATCAAAGACCGGCGGAGCATAGGTATTACCGCCGGTGCATCCGCGCCGGAAGTGTTGGTAAAACAAGTAATTGATAAATTAAAAGCCTGCGGCGCTGACATGCCTATTGAAATGGATGGGACACCGGAGAATATCAGTTTTTCCCTTCCCAAAGCGCTGCGGATTTAAGTGTCATGCTTAAATTCCGTTGCATTCTTCTGCGGTAATTTTTTCTGATCTTAATCGGCCTGCGCGATTTAGAACCAGCTTGACCCCTTCTCCTTCTGTGTCAGGGCAGATTTTGATGGTGCCTGCGATAAATGCCCCCGAATTTATGCGACCCGGTTTCCGGCTTTCTCCGGTACCAATAAAAGATATTTGGTTCGACGTTGGAAAATTATCGCGAATTTTAACCCCGCTGAGCATTTGCTGCTCCGATAGCAATGGTTCATCAGGATTCTGAATGCCGTTATCATTTTTATCAAGGAACAATATCCATCCCGCTTTCCATTCCGGTGTTGCTTGTAAAACTGTGCGCTGATTCAAAAAAACGGCTTTGCTACGGGCGTTTTCTATGCTTTCCATAAGAGTGCGACTGGCAACTTGCAGTTTTGTTTTCTTTAGAAAGGTAAATAATCCGGGCGATGCGGCAGCCATCAGGATGGCAATAATAAAGAGAGATGCAAGCAATTCTACAAAAGTTAATCCGTGGTCCTTCATGGTTACCAATCCCTGGTTATGATGTTGATGTGGTGCGATAGCAGCCATTCGCGGGTTGTAGTTGACCTTATGTCGAGGAACAAAGGTTCTATCAAATGCCCCGTGCTAGCATGCGGAAATATAAAGTAGGGTAATTTAATTGTCTATCAATACTGATAACCGGCTATATGGAATCGAAAATGCGGTACAAAAACGAAGGTTTCACATTAATAGAACTGATAGTTACCTTGGCTGTAGCGGCCATTGTCCTTGGTATAGCCATCCCCAGCTTTAATAGTTCGATATTGAATAATAAATCTGCTGCGTTGGGGGCCGAATTTAATACTGCGCTAAATCTTGCCCGCTCTGAAGCCGTCAAGCGTTCGTCTCGTATTTCAATATGTCCATCCTCCGATGGCGCGAATTGCCTGACCGCGTCTGATTGGGCAAAAGGTTGGATGATGTTTGTGGATGGCGCTACCAGTGATTCATCAACCAGTACGTCGGTGGGGACTGTTTTGCGCTTTTGGGGGGACCTGGATAAGCGCTCTGTAATGAGCGTTAAGAAAGGATCTACTGCTATCAGTTTTATTCGTTTTACCTCTGGCGGTTTACTGGCCAGGGCTAATGCGGCGGACACAGACCCCAGGGTTGTTGAGGCCCATTTAACCGGCTGCACGGGCAGTGCCAAAAATACTTTACGTATACGCATTACAGGTATGACAACAGTGACAAAAACTGGTTGCCCATGAGAGGAAGAGTTATGAATGCGGTAAACAAAGAATCCGGGGCCACGCTTATCGAAGTGGCGATTACGGTCCTTATATTGGCAACCTCGCTGCTCGCAATGGCTGCGCTACAAACCCGTTCCCTGCAGTATAACCAAAGCGCCTTTATGCGCTCTCAAGCCAATATTTATGCGTATGACATCATTGACCGTATTCGCATAAATCGCGGAGCCGCTGGCACAAATGCCGTTAAATACAATGTGGATTTTGATGGTACCCCAAGTGGAGGCGGGGTGATCACAACAGATATCACTGAATGGCGGGCTAATCTTGCACGGGTGCTTCCTGACGGTAAGGGCAAGATTGAATGCAAAAATCCTGCTGCGGGTACGACAACCTATGTATGTGAAGTCACTATTAAATGGTCAGATGAACAACTCTTTGGTGCTGTTGCGTCAGCTCCGGAAGCGGCATCTGAGTTGATTTATTCGACAAGTATTTGAGTAGCGGTTATGGATAAACAAAAAGGTTTGTCTCTCATTGAATTAATGATTGCAATTACCCTGGGCTTGATTCTTTTAACCGGAGTAATGCAAGTTTTTTTATCGAGTAAAACGGTTTTTTCAACGCAGCAGGCATTGTCTCGTGTGCAGGAAACCGGACGTCTGGCTGTTGAGTTTCTTTCCAAGGATATACGCATGGCTGGATACATGGGATGCGCAACGCGCGTTGAAGGAATGGAAGTTATAAATACATTACAGAACTCTTCATCAGCGCTCTACGATTTTGCTACAGCAGTCATGGGTTACACCGATAGCAGTGTTCCCACAGGCATCTTATCCAAGACCCCCACACCGAATACCGATGTATTAATCATCAGGAGTGCGGGTGGCGCAGGGGTTGAAATCAGTAAGACTAATAACTCAGCGCAGCTATTTGCCACCAAAGTTGGTGCAGTTGAAAGTGGGGCGTGTAGCAATGGCACGGATAAAATCAGCGGCCTTTGCACACAGGATATTGTGGTCGCCACTGATTGCGAGAAGGCAAGGGTTTTTCAGATAACCAACCTGACAACATCCGGTTCAGATGTAAATGTTGTGCATGGCACTTCTTCATTTGTGCCGGGTAACGATTTGACCAGTTGGGGTGGGGCTTCGGCACCGGCATCTGAAACCTTTGGTCCGGGTGCAGAACTTTTGATGGCGACCAATACTATTTATTTTGTTGCTACTGGTGAATTCTCAACTCGCCCCAGCCTATGGCAGAAAATCAATAACAACCCCAGCATGGAAATTCTGGAGGGAGTTGAGGACATGAACGTGTTGTATGGTGTCGATACGAATGCGGATTATGTGCCCGATAAATATGTTCGAGCTGAGGTGATGGCGGCAACTGAATGGCCACAAGTTGTTGCGGTAAAAATAGACGTATTGATATCCAGCATTGAAGACAATGTAATTTCTGAAACTCAGAAAATAACGTTTGCAAATGAAGAACTTGAACCGACAGATCGCCGCTTGCGGCAGGTATTTAATGTTACCGTCGGTATTCGCAGTCGTTTATTGTAAGGTGAACAAAATGAATCGCAATGTGTATGTCATAGGGCGCCAGCAGGGAGCTGTTCTCATAGTGGGATTGATTATGCTGCTCTTGCTGACTGTAATTGGATTGAGTTCTATCCGGGGCAGCGAATTACAAGAGCGAATGGCAGGTAATATGAGGGATCATAATCAGGCCTTCCAGGCAGCAGAGGCCGCCCTCAGGCATGGAGAGGGGTATTTAAATGGAGCGGCGGTAACGCCGTTTAATGCTGCAACAAAAATCGGCTATTACGAAGACCTTAATAAACCCGGGGGCACTATTGCACGCCCGACGATGTGGACTTCCAGCGATTGGAATGCAAGGGCTACTTCATTGGCGAGTGACACCCTGATCGGTGTTTCATCCCCTCCGCTCTACGTAATCGAACGAGTTATGGTGTCTACCCTGGCTTCCAATCCGGGGGGAGCGATTGATCTTGAAAGCCTGGATAAGATGAGTGAAATGGAATATTACCGGGTGACATCAAAAGGCCTGGGGGGCACCCAGGATGCTGAAGTGATTTTGCAATCAACTTTTATTCGTTAAGCGCTGGGTACAGTGAGGTTTGCGATGAGAAACCAGATTAAACGGCTATGTCTGAATGCCAGATTGTATATAGGCGCCCTTTCAACGTTCGCAACATTGGCGATTATGCATTCGGCAAATGCGGGGGCTCCTGCCCAAACCCCTTTGTTTTTGCAGGCGCCTGTCAGGCCCATCATGATGCTCAACATGTCCAAAGAGCACCAACTGTTTTTTAAGTTATACGATGACTATTCGGATATAACCCGCGCGGATGGAGGTGCTCCGGATGGAGTACCTGACCTCACCTACAATAATAACTACGATTATTATGGGTACTTTGACAGTAAAAAGTGCTACACCTACGACACTACCAATAATCGTTTTAATCCTGTTGGTTTTATGGCTGACAGGTACTGCAATGCAAATGGTGCGACAGGACAGTGGAGCGGAAATTTTCTAAATTGGGGGTCAATGACCAGGATAGATGCAATACGCAAAATTTTGTACGGCGGCTTGCGTTCAACAGACTTGGCAACAGCTACCGTTTTGGAAAGGGCCATGCTGCCGAATGATGCGCACTCATTTGCAAAATTTTATGGTGGCAATGACATTTCCCAGCTCACCCCCTTTATTGCAGATAATACCAATTCGGATGCACAAAAAAGGGGAATTACGCTTTGTAATACTACAGAGCCTGCCAGCCGGCAAACCTTTTCGCAAAATGCCACTGGAACGGGAGGCTATCCAGTAATTCGTGTTGCGAAAGGTAATTTCACTCTATGGGCTAGTAATGAGCGTTGGCAATGCCGTTGGGGTACTGGTAGTAACTATAACAATGTCGGTTACAGTGAAATACCGGCGGCCAGTTCAGCTCCCAAAAAAACGACGGATACAAGTAATAATGCCTTGGGGATTGGTGATTATGTCGCTCGGGTGGCCGTCTGTGTCAGTGGCTTGATAGATACTACAGATAATGAAAACTGCGAGAATTATGGCTCGGGTTCAAAGCCCATCGGCCAATTGCAAACCTATGGCGAGAGAATTCACTTCGGATTGATGACAGGTTCCTATGCGCGGAATAAATCCGGGGGGGTCTTAAGGAAACAGGTTGGTTCTATTGCCAATGAGATTAATGCTGACGGTACCTTCACCGTACCCAGTAATGGCTTCAGCATTATTAAAACAATCGATTTGTTCCGTATTTTTGGCTACAACTTCAATGACGGGACATATAACGACACTAGTGCAAATGGCGATAAATGCTCCTGGGCAAAAAGCTCGTTCAATAACGGGGAGTGTTCAAACTGGGGGAACCCGCAAGCAGAAATCTATCTGGAATCCTTGCGTTATTTGGCTGGTTTGGGATCGCCCGTATTTGATGCTGACGACTCAAGTCGCATAGCAGGCCTGAATCGTGTGGCGACATGGAACGACCCTGTTGATACTACCGCGTCAGGCAACTATTGTGCGCCTTTAAATATACTGCAATTTAATGCATCGACTACGTCCTATGATATGGATAATTTAGGCAGTGCATCCGATTTACCTGGCTCGATTGATTCTGCGGTTAACGAGATTGGTAATGCCGAAGGGATCGCCGGGCAAGCGTTTTTTATCGGGCGAAATGGTACCGGTGCACAAGATAATAAAAACCAGCTTTGCGATGCCAAAGTCATTAATACGTTGGCTACCGTAGATGGTATTTGCCCTGAGTCCCCGCGTCTGGAAGGCGGATATAAGATTGCCGGCCTTGCTTATTCGGCTCGCAAGAATGGTATTGCGGCCAATCGGGAGGATGTAAAAACATTTGGTGTGGCTTTGGCACCCGCTGTTCCCAAGGTAACTATTGCAGTACCGAGCGCATTGGGCGGCACGACTGGCAAGACCGTAACTATTATGCCTGCGTGCCGAAACCTGCAGACAAATCCCCATACAAATTGCGCAATTGTCGACTTTAAAATAGTAAAACAGGAAACCTTGAATAATAGGGTTGAAGGAAAACTATATGTCAACTGGGAGGATAGCGAGCAAGGCGGTGACTTCGACCAGGACATGTGGGGGGTTATCAGTTATTCCGTTTCCAGTTCTTCTGTAACTGTTACCACCAAGGTTGTTGCCCAATCAACCGGCGATCCGATGGGGTTTGGTTATGTGATCAGCGGAACAGAACAGGATGGTTTCCATGTTCACTCCGGTGTTAATAACTTTACATTTACATCAAGTTACACCGGGATTACTGCTTGTACCTCTACAGATGGCAGTCGTTGTACATGCCGGATTACCGGTTCGGAAGGTGCTTGCGATAATCCTCAATCAATTGCCCGGTCACAAACATTCATCATCGGTGATTCCACCGCTGCATTTCTACAGTCCCCTTTGTACTATGCCGCGAAATGGGGCAGCTATGAAAAAGGCGATTCTGAGCCAAGTGCTGCGGCGATTGCCGCAACCAATCCGACGGAGACCTATTTATATGCGACAAATCCGCGGGAACTGGAAACTTCATTGAAAAAAGCGTTTGCAGATGCTGCCGGGGGAGTGGCTGCAGCGGCAACTGTTGCGGCCAACTCGACCCGGTTGTCCGGGGAAACCGCTGTTTATCAGGCTGCCTTTGATAGTACCGAGTGGTCAGGTGTACTACGTGCTTATGCCGTTAAACCTGATGGTACTGCGGACACTGCGAATCCGCTTTGGTCCACGGATACTACCTTGAACAGGTCATCGGTAAGGAAGATATATACCTATGACGGTGCGACGACAAAAAGCCTGGTCCGGCTGGATAATAATGCATGGGTCTCAAGTGTGCCGACATTAAAAGCGGCGTTGACTATGGCTGGTGAAACTAATGATACCAACGCAAAGATGCGTTTTGATTGGTTGTTGGGAAGTGCCGCTAGTGAAACCGGGAATGCGGCTGTTTTACGGACAAGGACAAGGTTATTAGGTGATATTGTTAATTCAGATCCTGCATTTACCGGCCCTGTATCCCAAAGGTACAACCTGTTACCGGCCGAGTATGGGTCAGCCAGTTACCTGACTTATGTAAATGAAACCAAGAAAGCGGCCAGGACAGCGGTGTTTGTGGGGGCTAACGATGGAATGCTCCATGCCTTTGATGCCAAGACAGGTGAAGAGATTTTCGCTTATATTCCCAGGGGGGTCTATTCGAAACTGGCCGGTGTATCCAATCCCAATTATGTCCATCAATATTTGGTTGATGGTCCAATCTATGTAGGGGATGTTTATTTTGATTCCGATAATGATGGTGTGGGGGGGGAATGGCGGACAATCGTCGTTGGTTCCCTGGGGTATGGGGGGCGGGGAGTTTTTGCCCTGGATGTCACTGACACCTTATCCACTGCATCGCCAGGAACACCGAAGGTAATATTCGATATTGCCGCAGGTGACGCGAGCTTTGCATATCATAATGATTTGGGGTATTCCCTTGGTAAGGTATTAGTCGCCCCTGTCCCCGGTAATCGTTGGATGGCGATATTTGGCAATGGTCCCAATAGCGTGAATGGAATTCCAAAGCTGATCGGGATTGATATCGAAAACCCATCGACATCTGTAGTGGTGGACACCAAGGCAAAATTTGCGGATGGCTCCAATAACAATGGATTGTCCGGCATTGCCGTGCTGCCAGGGGGAAGCGGGATAGCAAGCTATGCTTACGCCGGGGATTTATTAGGGAATATGTGGAAATTTAACCTCACTGATACGGGCTTAAATTGGTCAGTTGCGTATGGGAATAGCACAACTCCCAAGCCTTTGATTAAGGTTATCGATTCATTGGGAAATGCGCAGCCGATTACCGCGACACCGACCTTGGGGCTGAATACACTGAAAGAGACGGGAAGTGGCACTAGTGCATCGCCATCAGTAATGGTCTATTTCGGAACCGGGAAATATTACGAAACAACTGATAGTGCATACAAAGCGATACAGAGCATCTACGGCATTGCAGATACTCAAGCCGTGGCGTTAACCACATCGAATCGCGCGACGACTTTGCATCAGAAATCGATAGGTAGTGAAACCGCCACGACCAGAACCATAACAAATGACACTATCAGTAAAGAGGATTGGGCGGATATAAATGGATGGTTCCTGGATTTAAAACCGAATTCCGGCACAGCTACTGGAGAGAGGGTTTTGGGCAAGCCCTTGCTGCTTTACGATAAGCTAATCCTGGCAACGTTTATTCCGTCTTCAAACCAATGTGATTATGGTGGTGATGGATGGATTATGGAGCTGACAGGAGTCGGTGATAAGTTTATTGGCCACACGGTTTTGGGGGACAAGGGAAACCGGCTTCTGGATAACGCCATCATAGGTGATTTGATTCCCATATCATCAGGGGAAAAAGTACATATCATCGGTAGTGGCCTGGATAAAGGATCTGGTGATATACCGCCATTAATCAGTATCGAAGGTAACGCAGGTAAAGGATCTCGCGGTCGGATGTCCTGGCGGCAAATTAAATAAAAAGGTGAACACATGATACGAAAGAGTATTGGATTTACGCTGGTAGAGGTGATGATAGTTGTTGCGATCATTGGCATATTGGCGGGAGTTGCCTATCCGTCTTACCTCGAACAGGTGCGCAAGAGTAATAGGAGCGACGCCAAAATCGCATTGAGCGATGTGGCTCAACGGTTGCAGCGTTGCTTTACTGCTCATAGCACCTACAAGCCGGCGACTGCAGGGACTTGCGATGTTGTTGATCAAGTGACATCGGCAGCAGGCATTACCTCCACGGAAGGATTCTATGTTGTAAAACTGGATTCTGCCGATCACCAAGTAGCCACTTATTTGCTGAAAGCAACTCCTGTCGCTGGGCAGCGGCAGGCACAAGATAAATGTACTTTATTTACATTAAATCAGGCGGGAGTTAAAAAAGCCTACAAGGGGTCTACCGACATCACCGATGAATGTTGGTAACACATCCACTCATTCATCATCCAACCCCAATTTCTGCAACCTGTAACGCAGTGATCTGAAACTTATCCCCAAATGCTTGGCGGCCAGGGTTTTGTTCCACCTGGCCTGTTCAAGCGCGTTGCACAATATTTCTTTTTCTACATCCTGCAAATATTCATCAAGTGATGGGTATTCAGCGCAGCGCGCTGAGTAATCGACCCTGCCTGCTGCCTTTGTGTCTATTGAACCCTTGCTTGCAGAGTAGGTTTTTTCAGCGTGGTCGAAACTTGAATGTTGTCCGCGCAATTGTAAATCGTCGGCATCAATTATATGGCTGTCGCACAACGTAAAAGCGCGTTCAAGGATGTTTTCCAATTCACGGACGTTGCCCGGAAAATGATAATGATCGAGTAAGCGCTGAGCTGCTTCCGATAGTGTTGGGGCAGGTAAATTAATTTCTGTTGCCAGCTTGTTGAGCAAATGTTGGGTTAATAATGGAATATCTTCGCGGCGCTCACGAAGCGGTGCAACAGCGAGCTGGATGACATTCAGACGGTAGAACAAATCCTGGCGAAAACGTCCTTCCTTTACTTCCGCTTCCAGATTTTTGTGAGTTGCGCAGAGTATGCGCACGTCTGTGGCAATTTCTTCGGCGGCGCCAACAGGGCGCACGGATTTTTCCTGGATGGCGCGCAATAGTTTTACTTGCATGTCGAGTGGTAAGTCCGCCACTTCATCAAAAAATAAAGTGCCGCCTTCTGCAGCTTGAAACAAACCTATCTTGTCCTGGTGTGCACCGGTAAAGCTTCCTTTCTTGTGGCCAAAAAATTCGCTTTCCATAAGTTCTCGCGGAATCGCGCCACAGTTAACGGCAATAAAGGGTTTGTGGGCGCGCGGTCCCAAATCATGAATGGAGTGCGCTACCAACTCTTTGCCTGAGCCGGATTCACCGCTGATATAAACCGGTGCTTGCGAGCGTGCGAGTTTTTCTATACTGCGAATTAAATCTTGGATAGCTTTGGACTCGCCAATAATCGGTGTGAGTTTGGGAAGGGGTTGGGGAGTTAACTGGCTGGATTCTATGGCGGTATTTACCAACCGACGTAGCGTAGGGAGATCTACCGGTTTGGAAATAAAATCAAATGCCCCGGCTTTCATTGATTCGATAGCAGTGTCTATGCTGCCATGCGCGGTAATCACCGCAACCGGTAATCGAGGATGGTTTTGTTGAATAAAATTGACAATTTCCAAACCATTTCCATCGGGCAGGCGCATATCGGTCAGGCATAAGTCATAAGAATTTTGTGCAAGCAATAGCTTGGCCTGGCTGACATTGGCTGCGCTGTGGGTGTCTATTTGCATCCTGCCCAAAGTGATTTCCAACAGCTCACGAATATCTGGCTCGTCATCAATAATCAATGCGCGTTTTTTTTGTGTCATGGTCGATGTCACTCATTAATCAATTTGCTTTTTCCGGGTGGGCAAGTTGCAGATGGAAACAGCTTTCGCCTTGCTCGGTGCGTTTATAGGAGATAATTGCCTGGTTAGCCTCGCATAGCTCTTTGCAGATATAAAGCCCTAAACCCGAACCGGTATTTTCAGTGGTGAAGAAGGGTTCAAACAAGTGTCGGGTATTTTCCTCGCTGATTCCCGGCCCGAAATCCACCACGCGAATATAAGGTTGCTGAAGGATGGTGTCGGTGCCCATCTCGATTCGCAACGCGGGTCTTCCGTGACGGATGCCATTGTCAAATAAGTTAGTCAGTACCTGTTGCAATTGACTGGTATCAAATTTCGCGTTCAGGGATGCAGGCAGGTTTAAGTCATCATACTCATAAGCATTGCCTGGGCCATCGATATTTTTTTCTATAACAGTTATCTCCAGCGTCCGGTCACTATTTTTTCCGGAGCGGTAGTCGTTGACGAAATTCGGTAACCATTGGCGCAAGTTAATCTGCTCCGGTTTGGCGGCTTTGCGGCGCGATAGTTGCAAAATATTTTCAATGATTTGGTTTACCCGTTTACTGTGGTTGTTAATTATTTCCAATAATCGCTGGTCACCGGGAGGTAAATCCTGCGCTTCTCCAAGTAATTGGCTCGCATGGCTAATGGCACCGAGCGGGTTGCGAATTTCGTGTGCAATGCTTGCTGTCAAGCGACCGAGTGAAGCAAGTTTTAATTGTTGTGCCTGCTGGTTCAGTGAGCGCACGTCCTCTAGAAAAATAAGGGTTTCCGTCGGGTTCCCGGGTTCGAGGTGCGCAAAATTTACTTTGATATCCGTGGTCGTCTGCCCTTCGATCCTCATGTGCGGTGAGTGATCGTTATTGTTGCGTAACCATGATTGATATTTTTGATAGAGTTCAGGGATTTGGTCGAGTGTGATCGGGTGATTCCTGTCAAGGCTTTCACTCAGCAATTTTTCGGCAGACTGGTTCCATAATTCCAGTTCGGTATTTTTGTTTAAAACGATAATGCCTGTACGCATCCGTTCCACAATCAGTTGCGCCAGCTTTTGCAGGTGTGCGGCGTGTTCCGCTTGCAGGTGTGCTTCCGCGTAAGACGAGCGGATTTTCCTGGTCAGGTGCTGGAAAAGTAACGCCGTTAAAAAGGCCAATGCACCCAACACACCCGATGCAAAGATAGCTTTGTTATCTTGTGCGAAGATCAGGCGATAGGTACCCTCGCTAAGTACGGCGAGGGTAGTCATCGCTGCCAGGAAAAATGCAATGCGCTCGCGCAGCATAATCCCGCCTGCGGCAATTGCGACCATTAACAGATAACCCAACCCGCTGATCGCCCCTCCGCTGGCGTGCATCAATATCGTAATAGCAACGACATCCACCAGCAGGGAGCCAAAGAGTTTGCGTTGTGACGGGGAAAATTTTAATTGCCACATCACGATCAGGGTTATGCAATTGATGGCGGTGTAAATGGCGGAGGTGTAAAAAAACAAAGCGGGATGATCATTGCCCAATACCTTGGGTGCGACTTGCAGTTCAAACATAATTAACAGCAAGCTGCCCAGCAGTGTGCGGTAATAGGTGTATACCCGCAATAAGTCATAGGGGTTGTAACTGCGGGCGTCACCAGGTGGCAGCGTGTTCATTGTGCGGTGGATCCTTTTGAAGTGTTGCTATGTAATGAAGAGTTGCTATGTAAAATCCGCTTGGCTTTATCGGGATAGATCGCGGACAATGCGCGCCTTCGGCGAGTTTTTAAAAGGCCTTGATGTATATGGCTCCGTGGGCCTCGCCAAAATCCCAATTCGTCTTTCCGGTTATTCAGGGCGCTTATGTTGCCATTAAAACTGATTCTCTCCCAAGTAAATACGCTGGTTGGTGATATTCCCGGCAATACCGCCAGCGTCATAGCAATCGCCCGTGCGGCGCTGGCCCAGGGCGCTGTCGATGCCATCCTGTTTCCCGAACTCACTTTGACCGGTTATCCACCGGAAGATTTATTGTTGCGCCCAAGCCTGGCGTTACGCATTGAGCGCGCCTTGCAGGAAATCCAGGCCGCCGATCTCCCCATGGCACTCGTTATTGGTTATCCGCGCCTCCGCGACGGCAAGCTCTATAACATGGCCGGTGTTATCCAAGGTGGCAAACTGGTGGCGGAATATGCCAAGCAATGCTTGCCGAACTACCAGGTATTCGATGAAAAACGTTATTTCGTGCCGGGTGACCATCCCTGCGTATTCGACCTGAAAGGTGTACCCACCGCCCTGAGTGTTTGCGAGGATATCTGGTTCCCTGAGCCCATGGCCCAAGCCAGGGCGGCTGGAGCCAGGCTAATGCTCAACCTCAATGCCTCCCCTTATCACCAGGGCAAGCAGCATGAGCGTGAGGCGGTAGTTGCCGCGCGCGCGCGCGAAGGCGGCATGCCGGTGGTCTATACCAATTTAGTGGGTGGCCAGGATGAGTTGGTATTCGATGGGGGTTCAGTGGTGGTCGATGCGCATGGCCAAACCTGCTTCCGCGCCCCGGCTTTTGACGAAGGGCAATTTGCAATTGAACTGCAATGGGATCAACAAAAGACAAGCGTTCCCCTCCAGGTGCTCGCAGCAATCCCGGATAACCTCGCGGCGGTTTACCAGGCGTTGGTCGTTGGTATGCGCGATTACGTCCAAAAGAATCGTTTCAAAGGCGTGGTGTTGGGGTTGTCAGGCGGTATTGATTCGGCCCTTACCCTGGCAATTGCGGTAGATGCGTTGGGAGCTGACCGCGTTGAAGCGGTTATGATGCCTTTCCGCTATACCTCGGACCTGAGTAAAAGTGATGCCGCCGATGAAGCGGCGCGCCTTGGGGTGCGTTACAGTTCGATTTCCATCGAGCCTATGTACGATGCCTTTATGGCCGCGCTGGCGGATGAGTTTGCCGGTACCCGGCGCGATACCACCGAAGAGAACCTCCAGGCCCGCTGTCGCGGTGTCCTGCTGATGGCTATCTCCAATAAGAAGGGCTACCTGGTATTAACGACCGGCAACAAAAGTGAAATGGCGGTTGGTTATTCCACGTTATACGGGGACATGGCAGGCGGCTTCGATGCGCTGAAAGATGTGCCTAAAACGCTGGTGTTCGCGCTGTCGCGCTATCGCAATACCATCAGTCCCGTAATCCCTGAAACAGTAATCACCCGGCCGCCCTCAGCTGAATTAGCCCCCGACCAGAAGGACGAGGACAGCCTGCCGCCCTATGACATTCTGGATCAAATCCTGGCGCTCTATATTGAGCAGGATTTAAGTGCAGAGGCCATCATTGCGCGCGGTTTCAATCGCGAACAGGTGGAGCGTGCAGTGCGGTTGGTGGATGTAAATGAATACAAGCGTCGCCAGGCGCCAATCGGTATTCGCATCAGCAAGCGCGGCTTCGGGCGCGATCGTCGCTATCCCATAACGTCCGGTTGGAAAATGGGTGACTAGTTAAGGTTCAGGATTATAGGTATTCAGGACTATAGGTAAAAGAAAGGCCGCATATGCGGCCTGGATCTGGTTCTATTCGGGGCGGGCAACTTCAGTGACCGGCTCTTTGTATTGCGGATCGTATAGCAGGCGGGTATCAAAACCGGTGATTTCATCTTTACTGAAAATGCCGAGCGTTAAATAGGCAAGCCAGCGTGACCTGCCATTGTTATACATAAATTCCTTGTTGAAACTGCCATCGTTATTCAGGGCGGGATAATCAGGATAGTTTAACTTGAGGATTTCCAGCATTTCCCCAGCCTGGGAGTCCATTTTCAGCAGGTAATAGGCTTGGGTTATCACGGCCAATGCGTCCGGTATGGCTGGTGTTTGGGGGAAGTTTTCCAACACATAGCGGCCACGGCCCAGGGCCGCTATGTAAGCGCCGCGCTTGAAGTAATAGTTGGCCACGTGGATTTCATAGCGCGCCAGGTAATTACGCAGGTAGATCATGCGTTTTTTGGCGTCAGCAGCGTAGGTGCTACCGGGGAAGCGGTTGAGTAATTGGGTAAAATTCGCCAGTGATTCGCGCGCTGCGCCCGGATCGCGCCGGGTAGTATCCACCGGCATAACGCGTTCAAACATGCCTTTGTCTTTAGTGAATGAACTCATTCCCAGCATGTAATAGGCATAGTCCACATTGCGGTGTTGGGGATGCAAACGGATGAAGCGGTTGGCGGTGGCGATAGCGGCGTCAGGTTCACCGGAGCTGTACTGGGCGTAGATCAATTCCAGTTGCGCCTGTTCGGCATAGGTGCCGAAAGGGAAGTTTTCTTCCAGCGTGTTCAAATTTTTGATCGCGGATTCCCACTGGTTGTTTTCGAGTTGTTTGGTGGCGGCATTGTACAAATCCGCTTCGGTAGTGTATTCAGGCTCCTTCGAGGAGCAGGCTGTCAGCAAAACGACGGAACTGAGCAGCAAACAGGGCAGGAATCGCATAGGGTTATAAACTCTTATCTCGACAAATATAGGCCCCGTTTCGCGGGGCAGGGTATTTAAACACAGAGCTTGGCGGATACCAATCTGGCAGGAACAAAAGCTCCTGATTTCCGCTGTGTTGATTCAGATCGACACAGCTTTACTTGAGGTTACTGAATGAAAGATGTGTTTGACCTGAGTGCCCAGGTCCCGATCCAGATGAACGGCATGCGGTTCGACCAAATCGCCTCGGAGTTGTTCCCGGACTTCTCGCGCTCGCGGTTACAGAGTTGGATTAAGGACGGGCAATTGACGGTAGATGGCCGCGTCGCCAAGCCCAAGGATAAATTGATCGGCGGTGAAACCCTGGCTTTAAAGGCGGAGCTGGAAGCCCAGGGCGAGTGGGAGCCAGAAGAGATAACGCTGGATATTATCCATGAAGACGACGACTTGATTATCATCAACAAACAAGCCGGGCTGGTGGTCCACCCTGCCGCCGGCAATTACACAGGAACCCTGGTAAACGCGTTGATCAACCACATTCCCGGCCTGGTTAATTTGCCACGCGCGGGCATAGTGCATCGGCTGGATAAAGAAACTACCGGATTGATGGTGATTGCGAAAACGCTGGAGGCCCACACCGACCTGGTGGAGCAACTTGCGGATCGCACCGTAAGCCGCGAATACGAAGCCGTCGCCGTTGGGGCGATGACCGGGGGCGGTACCGTAGATGCGCCAATGGGGCGCCACCCGATCCAGCGCAAACTCATGGCGGTGTTAAGTGCAGGCGGCAAGCGGGCGGTGACCCATTACCGCGTTGCCAAACGCTATCCTAGCCACACCCATATCCGCGTAAAGCTGGAAACCGGTCGGACGCATCAAATCCGTGTGCATATGGCCCACATCGGCCATCCCCTGGTTGGCGATCAAACCTATGGCAACCGTTTCAAGATTCCCAAGGGGGCCAACCAGCATTTGGTCGATACCTTGAAAAACTTTCCGCGCCAGGCACTCCACGCGTTTAAATTGGGATTGGAGCATCCCGGCACCGGTGAATACACCGAATGGACCGCGCCTTTGCCTGAGGATTTTAAAAACCTGCTGGATGCACTGAATACCGGTTATACCCTTGCCGATGACTGATTCATTTGGAATTACCCCGGGCTGGCCCGCTCCGGTTGGCATAAGGGCGTTTATCAGTACGCGGATGGGGGGTGTTAGTGCGCCACCCTACGCAAGCAATAATTTTGGTTTGCATGTCGGCGATGATCCGTTTGCGGTGGAGAAAAATCGTGCCCGGCTTTACGCGCAATTGGGGTTGCAAAAAACACCGCAATGGCTGGAACAAATCCATGGCGTAAAGGTTGCCACGGCAAGGGCGGATGGTGTTGTACGCACGGCTGACGGCAGCTATAGCAACCAGCGCGGCCAGGCTTGCCTGGTGATGACCGCCGATTGCCTGCCGATCTTGCTATGCGATAAACAGGGCTCGCAAGTCGCGGCCTTGCATTGTGGCTGGCGAAGTCTTGCGAAAGGTATTTGCGCGCGCGGGCTGCAAAAATTTAGCGGCAATCCGGGGGATATCATGGCTTACCTCGGCCCCGCTATCGCCCAGCCGAATTTTGAAGTGGGAATCGATGTGCTCGAGGCTTTTTTTAAAGCTGCGCGCAGCCACGAACACCGCGAGCAAATTGTCAGCGCATTTGTTTCTGCCCATCGACCGCTGCATTTCTTCGCGGATATCTATGCCCTGGCGCGCGCTGAATTAGCGGCATTGGGGGTGACGGCAACCTACGGCGGTGGCTATTGCACCTACGCAGAAGCGGACCGGTTTTATTCCTATCGCCGCGATAAGGTTACCGGACGTATGGCCAGCTTAATTTGGTTGGAATAAGCTGTCGGCTGAATCCAAACACAGCAAGTCTGTGTCCAATGGGTGAATATGAATTAAATCGGCTTGCAATTATCAACAAGGAACTACTATGGACCTCGATCAAATCGAAAAGCTAAATGACCTGAAACAAAAAGGCTTGATTACGGATGAAGAATACCAGCAGGCGAAAGAGCGCATTTTGGGAGCCCAGGCAAAAACGGGGGCTGCTCCGCAAACTCAACCGCAAACCATTATGCAAACCAATAATTACGACTATGCGATGGTCTTGCACCTTACCCAATTTTGTTCCTGGTTATTCCCATTCCTGGGAATCATCGTACCGCTGATTATGTGGCAATCCAAAAAGGATGATGCCTATGTTGACCAGCAAGGTAAGGTTGTCATGAACTGGATTTTCAGTTCGCTTATCTATGTGGTCGTCAGTATTATCCTGTGTTTTGTAGTGGTTGGTTTCTTTCTGTTGGCGATCCTGTTTGTGTGCTCCATGGTGTTTACCATCATGGGAGCCATGGATGCCAATAAAGGCATCATTAAAAATTACCCGTTGACCATCAAGTTTTTTGATGTGCAGGAAACCCCGCGTCCGCAGCCAGGTATTCAGGGCCAGGGTTAAACCAGATAACCGCTGCTTTTTTGGGTTCGCAAGGCGCCATATCCCACTGGTCTGGCGCCTTTTCTTTTTTCGGTATGGCGCTTTGCCCTTCTTGAAAACCCGTGGCGTGCCCCCACGTTTGCTTCAACCGATCAGTCACATCGCGCTTGAGGTAATCCATGCGTATCGACCGCTTAACCAACCAACTGCAACTCGCCTTGTCCGATGCCCAATCCATTGCCTTGGGACAGGATCATAGCCAACTGGACCCCGCCCATTTGCTGCTCGCCATGATCGACCAGAAAGGTGCGGGCAGCGTCCGGCTCCTGCTTGGCCAGGCGGGCTTTGACGTGGCGGGTTTACGCACGGCATTGAATGAATATGTGGAGAATTTGCCACGCATAAAAAATCCCACCGGTGAAGTCACCATGTCACCGGACATGGTGCGCCTGTTAAACCTGGCTGATCGCCACGCGCAAAAAGTCGGCGATAAATTTGTTTCCAGTGATTCGGTGTTGGTAGTGTTGATGACCGAATCCCAGGGCGCCATCGCGGAGTTATTGAAAAAGTTCGGCAATGCACAACGCCTGCAACAGGCGATCCAGAAAGTGCGCGGCGGCGAAACGGTGGATGACGCGGATTCGGAAGGAAACCGCCAGGCATTGGAAAAATATACGGTCGATTTAACGGCGCGCGCCGAGGCCGGTAAGCTCGACCCGGTAATTGGTCGTGACGATGAAATTCGTCGCACTATTCAAGTGCTGCAACGCCGCAGCAAAAATAATCCGGTATTAATCGGTGAACCGGGTGTGGGTAAAACCGCCATTGTCGAAGGCCTTGCGCAGCGCATTGTGAACGGCGAGGTGCCCGAAGGTTTAAAAGATAAACGATTGCTGTCCCTCGACCTTGGCGGATTGCTTGCCGGTGCGAAATTCCGCGGTGAATTTGAAGAGCGTTTGAAGTCAGTAATTAACGAACTGAGTAAACAGGAAGGCCGGATAATTTTATTTATCGACGAATTGCACACGATGGTCGGTGCCGGTAAAGGCGAGGGCGCAATGGATGCAGGCAATATGCTCAAGCCTGCGCTTTCGCGTGGCGAATTGCATTGTGTGGGCGCGACTACGCTCGATGAGTATCGCAAATATATTGAAAAGGATGCAGCCCTTGAGCGGCGCTTCCAAAAAGTACTGGTTGATGAGCCTAACGAGGAAGACACCATCGCGATCTTGCGTGGCTTGAAAGAACGTTATGAAGTTCACCACGGTGTCGATATTACGGACTCGGCCATTATCGCCGCGGCAAAATTATCACAACGCTACATTACTGATCGCCAATTACCCGATAAAGCCATTGACCTGATTGATGAAGCGGCAAGCCGTATCCGGATGGAAATCGATTCCAAGCCGGAAGAGATGGATCGCCTTGAGCGCCGTTTGATCCAGTTAAAAATCGAGCGCGAGGCGGTCAAGAAAGATGAAGATGAGGCGAGCAGGAAGCGTTTGGCCAAGATCAATCTGGACATCGACAAAATCGAGCGCGAATACGGTGACCTGGAAGAAATCTGGCGCGCTGAAAAAGCCGCCTTGCAGGGCTCACATGAAATCAAAAGCCAACTGGAGCAGGCGCGCCTGGAATTGGAAGATAAACGCCGTAAAGGGGATTTGGCGCGTATGAGCGAATTGCAATACGGCATAATTCCCCAGCTGGAAAAGCAACTGGACATGGCCAGCCAGGCGGAAATGATGGAAATGAAATTGCTGCGGAATAAAGTGACCGACGAGGAAATTGCGGAAGTGGTTTCCAAATGGACGGGTATTCCTGTTTCCAAAATGCTGGAAGGTGAGCGCGAAAAATTATTGCGTATGGAAGAATCGCTGCATAAACGCGTAATCGGCCAACACGAAGCAGTGGTGGCTGTCGCCAATGCTGTGCGCCGTTCACGCGCCGGTTTAAGTGATGCGAATCGCCCTAACGGGTCCTTTTTATTTTTAGGCCCAACCGGTGTGGGTAAAACCGAGTTGTGCAAATCCCTGGCGGAATTTTTATTTGATACCACCGATGCAATGGTGCGTATCGATATGTCGGAATTTATGGAGAAACATTCGGTTGCGCGTTTAATTGGCGCTCCGCCGGGCTATGTCGGTTACGAGGAAGGAGGTTATCTCACCGAGTCGGTGCGCCGTAAACCCTATTCGGTGATTTTGCTGGACGAAGTAGAGAAAGCGCATCCGGATGTTTTCAATATCCTGTTGCAGGTGTTGGATGATGGTCGCCTTACCGATGGCCAGGGTCGCACGGTAGATTTTCGCAACACAGTCATTGTGATGACTTCCAACCTGGGTTCAGATCGCATCCAGGAGTTGGCGGAAGACAAATCGTTCGATACCGTGAGTTTTGATAGTTTTGTGAGTAATGATTTAAATAACTCACTCAATAACGAAAACCGTTATAACGCGATGAAGGATGCGGTAATGGAAGTGGTGGGTAAGCATTTTCGCCCGGAATTTATCAACCGTATCGATGAAGTAGTGGTATTCCATCCGCTCGGGCGCGAACAAATTCGCGGTATTGCCGACATCCAACTTGATTTGCTGCGTAAGCGTTTGGCGGAGCGTGAGCTTACCCTGGAATTGGAAGATAACGTGATGGATAAGCTGGCCAGTGTTGGTTTTGATCCTGTTTATGGTGCGCGTCCGTTAAAGCGCGCCGTGCAGCAACTCATCGAAAACCCGCTGGCGCAGGATATCCTGGCCAGCAAATTTGTCCCCGGATCCATTATTCATGGCAAGCTGCTGGGGGATAAAATAGTGTTTGATCCAAAGCGGTTGAACTAGGTGAAGCAAAATGGCCATCGAATGATGGCCATTTTTATGGTTTGCTCGGGATCAGTCGCAATCCCGTTCAATGATTTGCTGCATTTTCGTTCGTTCCGCCGCCTTGTCATCCTCGGTCATATATACGTTAATCCCCTCCGCGTTTTGCGTACGGATACGGGCAACTGTATTTAGCAGCTCCAGGTTCTCTTGCGCTTGTTTGCAGCGCTCCGGATCTTTGGGGCGCTCCGCAGCGACCCCTGGAGCCGGTGCGCTGCTGGCTGCGGCTGAATGAGTCGGGGCGGGGGTGGGATCGCTGTGGCCCACGCGGGTTTTTACTAATTTGGCCTGTACATCTTTGGGGGGGTGCTCGCCGTAGTGGACCACACCTTTGCTGTCTTTCCAGGTATACACCTTGCCATCCTTGGCGGCGCTGCCGAGGCTAATGCAAGTGAGCAATATGCCGGAGACCATCAAAATGCCTGAAAACTTCATCGAATCTGCCTTTGGGTAGAGCTATGGGGATGCCCCAACTATAGACCTAATAGCGCTATGGTGAAACTGCGGCCCCCAAATCTGTGAGCAAGTGCAAGGCTGGCAGCTCGCTACAGATCTTCGGGAGCTTATGCCAGCCTGTTAAAAATTGAACAAAATTTGGCTAATTTCTTGACATTGCTATTTATCTAGGGAGAATTGCCATCTCCGCTAGATGGCTCGCAGCTGCCCCTAAGCTTGGGCGTTATTCTGCTCCCGCCAAGTCACCCTCTTGGCGACCCATCTAATGGCGCGGTTCCTACCAGAACCTGCCTGAGAAAACCTGCGCATACCTGCCTGGTTTTCGCTGATCCGATCCTTACCTTGCCGGGTTTTGATCGTGGATCATTCACGGCGTTGGCCTGCCTTAAGTGCCGGCGCTTTCCAGTGTGATTTTTGCCATGTCCATTTCATATTGCGGCAAAGACGCACGCGCATCATTTGCGATTCACATCCTAAAAGGGGAATTATTGTGGAAATGCTTTCCGGCGGAGATATGCTCATCCGCGCCCTGCGAGACGAAGGTGTTGAGTACCTGTTCGGCTACCCGGGTGGCGCTGCCTTGCATATTTACGATGCCATCTTTCGTCAAAAGGACGTTAAACATATTCTCGTTCGCCATGAACAAGCGGCGACTCACGCGGCTGACGCCTACTCGCGCGCTACCGGCAAGGTAGGTTCAGTGCTGGTAACTTCCGGCCCGGGTGCAACCAATGCCATCACCGGTATTGCGACCGCGTATATGGATTCTATCCCCATGGTGGTTATTTCCGGCCAGGTCATGAGTCACCTGATTGGTGAAGATGCCTTCCAGGAAACCGACATGGTGGGTATTTCCCGCCCGATTGTGAAGCACAGCTTCATGGTTAAACACGCTAGTGAAATCCCGGAAATTGTGAAGAAAGCTTATTACATCGCCGCTACCGGCCGTCCGGGCCCGGTAGTTATCGACGTGCCTAAAGATGTAACCAGCCCGCTCTATACCTTCCCGTATGAATATCCCGAGAAGGTCAAAATGCGCTCCTACAACCCGGCGACGCGCGGGCACTCCGGCCAGATTAAAAAAGCGGTGCAATTGTTACTCGGCGCCAAGCGCCCGATGATTTATGCGGGCGGGGGTGTAGTCCAGGGCAATGCCTCGCACCTGCTGAAAGAATTAGTGGATTTGCTCAACTATCCGGTGACCAATACCTTGATGGGTTTGGGCGCATACCCGGGTACCGGCAAAAATTTCCTCGGTATGCTGGGGATGCACGGTACCTACGAAGCCAACACCGCGATGCATCACAGCGATGTGATCCTGGCGGTGGGCGCGCGTTTTGATGACCGGGTAACCAACGCGGTTAGCAAATTTTGTCCGAACGCAAAAATTATCCACATCGATATAGATCCGGCTTCTATTTCCAAAACCGTGGTTGCGGATGTGCCTATTGTAGGGGCAGTGGATAGCGTACTTACCGAAATGCTCACATTGATTAAAGAGAGCAGTGAGAAACCGGACGCGGAAGCCATTGCAGCCTGGTGGGGACAAATTAATGAATGGCGTGAGCGCCACAGTATTTATACGCAAAATCGTTTTGATACCACTGGCGAGAAGATAAAACCGCAGGAAGTTATCCAGGCAATTTGGGAAGTGACCAAGGGCGATGCGTACGTAACATCCGATGTGGGTCAGCACCAAATGTTTGCGGCGCAATATTATTTGTTCGACAAGCCGCGTCGCTGGATCAACTCCGGTGGACTCGGAACCATGGGCTTTGGTTTGCCGGCGGCCATGGGTGTGCAAGTTGCGCACCGCGATGCAACCGTTGTGTGCGTCACCGGTGAAGGCTCAATTCAAATGTGTATCCAGGAACTATCCTGCTGTACGCAATACCATTTACCGGTAAAAATTATTTGTTTGAACAACCAGGCGCTGGGCATGGTTCGCCAGTGGCAAGATATGCAGTACTCGGGGCGTTACGCGGAAAGCTTGTATGAGGATTCGTTACCGGATTTCATCAAGCTTGCCGAGGCCTATGGCCATGTGGGTATGCGGGTAACCAAGCGCGAGGAACTGAAAGAAAAATTGGCGGAATGTTTTGCATTGAAAGACCGGGTTGTCTTTATGGACATCATGGTTGATCAGTCCGAACACGTTTATCCCATGCAGGTTGCGCAGCAATCCATGCGCGATATGTTCCTGAGCAAAACGGAGAGAACCTAAAATGCGACGTATTATTTCTGTTCTCCTGGAAAATGCTCCCGGTGCGCTTTCGCGTGTGGTCGGTTTGTTTTCCCAGCGCGGTTACAACATTGAATCGCTTACGGTAGCGCCAACCGAGGATCCAACGCTTTCGCGTTTAACCCTGACCACCATCGGTGATGATCACAAGATCGAACAAATCACCAAACACCTCAACAAATTAATTGATGTGGTGAAACTGGTGGATTTGACTGAGGGCTCGCACATTGAGCGCGAGCTTATGCTGATCAAAGTCAAAGCCTCGGGCGCGCAACGCGCGGAAGTTAAACGTTGTGTGGATATTTTCCGCGGCCAAATCGTGGACGTCACCAGCACGCTGTATACAATCCAGATCACCGGCGCGAGCGATAAGCTTGATGCATTCCTGCATGCCGTCGGTGATGCCGCTATCATTGAAGTGGTGCGTACCGGTGTGTGCGGTATTTCGCGTGGTGAGAAGGTGTTGAGTTTGTAAGTTCTTGAGTGGATACTCGAAAAGGCCGATATCCGCAAGGTTGTCGGCCTTTTTTATAAAAAGTACGGAATCTGTAAATGCGCGAATTTATTTTGAACTGCTCCGCTTGGGAAATTGCCGCTCTTGGACTGGCATTTTTTGGTGGGATTTATTTGTTCTTCGGGGCGGTAAATATTTTTACCACTCACCAATTGCTACCCGGGTTACACATCGGTAAGCCATTGGACCCGCGCCCCATGGCGAAAGGACAGTTAAAGCGTGAATTGCTCTGGTCAGCCAGTTCGATCGCGATCTTCGGTGTGGGAATGGTCTTTCCTTGGGGGTTCTTGCAATTGGGATGGGCAGGGCTAGCCGTTGATCCTTCCTGGCTTCAAATTGCCGTGGAATTTCTGGTGTTGCTGGTCTGGAACGAAATCCACTTTTATGTCAATCATTGGTTGCTGCATACCCCCTGGTTAAGGCGTTTCCATTTACCGCATCATCGCTCAGTTGTAACGACTCCCTGGTCAACCTATGCGTTTCATCCAGTGGAAGCGTTGATGTTGGGCAATGTGATTTTGCTACCCATGCTGGTGCACGATTTCAGTGTCTATGCACTTTTATCTGTGCCGTTGTTTAGTTTGTTGTTTAACAGCATTGGACATTCCAATTATGATTGGAACCCTGCTGGCCACACCGTATTTCACAACGCCAGCCGCCGCCATCATCTGCATCACGCCTGCTTCCATGGCAATTACGGTTTTATGTTTCCGTTTATGGATAAGATTTTTAAAACCGCATTACGATTTGATGCTGCCGATAAGCAAATTAACCGCTGGCAAGTGGATTAATACCGTGCGCAATTGGCGTGACTGGCAGAGTATTGCTTATTTATTGCTATTGCCCGCCCTGGTTACCTGGCAATGGATATCCGGTTTTAGTTGGCCGCTTTATCTAATGGTGTTGTTTTTAACCTTGGGGGTGGGAGTAATTCATCACAACCATACCCATTTGCGCATCTGGCGTTCGCATGTATTAAACCGCCTGACCGATTTATGGATTTGCCTGCTGCAAGGCCATCCAACATTTGTGTTTTACCCCGCCCACATTGCCAATCATCATCGTTTCAAACATGGCGAGCAGGATATAACCCGGACCTATCGTTTTTCATTCCCCGGCGCGCGCGGCGACACCAATCATCTTTGGGGTTATTTGTTGCATCCGTTTCAGGCCGTCTGGGTGTTATATCCATTGTTTATCCGCTGGTTGCGGAGGTTATGTCGCTATAATCGCGCTTATTTTTTTTATTCAATATTGCAATACTTGTTGGTAATGGGTTCCTGGTTAATCCTCGCGTTTCTGGACTGGGAAAAATGGTTGTTGCTCGTCCTGATTCCGCAATTGCATGGCTTGCATTGGTTGTTAGCGACAAACTATCTACAGCACGCCCATACCGATCCTGGCGATAGAGGATTTAATTTTGCACGTAACTTTTATGGTTTGGTGAATCCGCTGTTATTTAACATCGGTTTCCATACCGCGCATCACCACCATCCCCGCGCTCATTGGTCTGAGCTTGCCGCATTGCAGGAATACTATCGTCCGTTAATCGACCCGCGCTTGAACGAACGAGGATTATTGCGCTATATGTGGCGCACCTATTGTTTGGGATTGCTGCATCCGCGCTGGCGCAGCCGCTCGCTTTACCACAAGGAATAATTTATGCCCACCCGATTCAATCGCGTATATATCCAGGCCGCCGGTTATCATTTGCCAGGTGAACCTGTGAGCAATGAAGCAATGGATGATTACATTGCGCCCATTAACCGGATTTCGTTGCGGATTAAAAATAAAATTTTGGCGGAGAACGGTATCCGGCAGCGTTACTATGCGATTGATAAAAATGGCGCAACGACAATGACCCATACGCGCCTTGCGGCCAATGCAATCGAAGATTGCTTGCAGCGCGCGAACGTCAAACTGGATGATGTCAGTTTGCTGGCCATGGGGTCCACGGGTAGCGATGCCTTGATTCCCGGTTTTGCAGCGATGGTGCAAGGTGAGCTGGGCGCGCGGCCAATGGAAACCTTATCAAGTTTAGGGGTGTGCGCATCAGGTATTGCTGCGATTAATTATGCAGCGCAATCCATTGAATTGGGGGCACATCAACAAGCGCTGGTTGCCGCCGCAGAAATGCCCTCGCGCATTTTCAAAAAAAGTCGCTTTGCCCCGCGCGGTTACCAGAGTGATTTTGATGCGCATTTTTTACGGTGGATGTTGTCCGATGGCGCAGGTGCGCTTTTATTGGGCGATAAACCCCGAGGGAAAAACGGAATTCGCTTAAAACTGAACTGGGTGCATCAAAAAAGTTTTGCCGGTGATTATCCTGTGTGTATGCAATTGGGTTTAACCGAGGATCGCAGCAAATCCTTCCTTGATTTTCCGTCCTCCAGCGAAGCGGAGGCGGAGGGTGCGCTCGCATTGCGGCAGGACATCCGGTTGTTGCCGCATTTGTTTGATGTAAGTATCCATGAGTATGTAAAGCTGGTGCAGGAAGGCTGGGTACATTCAAATGAAATTAATTATTTCCTTTGCCATTATTCCTCCAATCGCTTTATTCCAGTTGTGGAAGAGTTATTGGCGAAGGCGGGGTTAACCATTCCGCGTGAGCGTTGGTATAGTAATTTAACAACGCGTGGTAACACCGGTTCCGCCTCTATATTTATTATGCTCGCGGAATTTTTGGAAACGCACAGTATAAAACCGGGTGAGAAAATTTTTTGCTTTATTCCTGAATCCGGTCGTATGACGGCGGCTTACATGCTGCTGGAGGCTGAAGCGATGGATGAACCCTTGCCAGTAACACCCGCCGTCATATCATCAGTATTACCGGAAGCGACCATTGCACCGCCGCATAACCCACTCACCGCTTCCGGGCATTTGCAATATTTACTGCAATCACTGGCCGACGTTTGGCATGGCTATCGCTCGCAAGTATGGCGCAGTCCGGTGATCCATAAATTAGTCAGCACTCAGTTTACGATTGCTGATTATCGCAACTGGACAGCGCAATGGGTTCCGCAAGTGCGTGAAGGCAGCAAGTGGATGCGCGAAGCGGTGGCATCGCTGGACAGCGAATATTCCGAGCTTGCGAATTTAATCAGCACCCATGCGGGCGAGGAACAAAACGATTTTAAAATTTTGTACGAAGATTACCGGCAAGCAGGTGGTGCGGAGGCGCTGGAAGGTTTGCGCCGCAATCCCGGTGGCGAGGCGTTAAACGCCTATTTACACGCATTGGCAGCGACTAAAAACCCCATCGGATTGTTGGGGGCAATTTATATTATTGAGGGTACCGGCCAACGCATAGTGCCGGCGTTGCTCCCGTTATTGCGCAAGCAAGTGGATTTGCCGGCAAGTGCGTTTCGTTTCCTGGAGTATCACGGCGCGAATGACGAACACCATTTGACTCGCTGGTTGTCGGCGGTGGAATTGGTTTTAGCGAAGGAGGCCGGCGCCGCCACTACCATTCTTGCCATCGCAAAACGAACTGCGCAGCTATACCTGATGCAATTTGAACATATTTCGGATAACTGATCGGCGGGATAATTAATCATGGAAAAAAAACCTGAATTCTTAGCGCAGGAATTCGATCCGCGCGACCCTAATCCCTGGCTTGCGTTGTACCTGGATCAAAGCACCCCCTTACCCGATCATGTTAAAAGGGCTTGGTTGGCTGATTCGGAAACACCGTCACGCCAGTTCTTATTGCCCTTTGTGCGGCCAATGGCACGCACGCTAATTATATTGATTCAAATATTCAAGGTCGTAGTGCCGCGCAATTGGGCGGCCTCTAAATTATTGCATTGGATTCTCGCTACCGGATTGAAATATTGCGTGCGTCCGGAGGCCAATTGGTTAGTGCTGCGCCATTTTCATATGGGTGCGCAAATTCTGGAGTTTATTGCCGCCAATGCCCCGGTAAAGGTCGAAACATCACTCTTAAAACCTATGACCCTGGATGATTTAAAAGATGAACTTTTTTTAAAGCACGATTTGAATTTATTCAATTTTGTGATCCGCCTGGGTAAAGCCCTGCGCGATGCAAATAAAAAGCTGGTGCCGGTCGCACGGCCCGACTTAAGCATGATTTGTGAACCCGAGGTGGAACTTGAATCCATGCCGCGCGGGATATTGAATGGCATCGATTTGCAAACCGCTATTGAGATGTTTACACCAACCTATCAGTTATTCCTCACCGATAATGATTTTTGGCGCGCATCCAATTCCTTGCAGTTGGATGAAACTATCGGCCTGTATGTGGCAACTATTTTAAATTCGCCACAACATTTGGTATTGGTGAATAATAAGCACCCGTTAGTGCCGATGAGTACCTTGCGCGCGGGCAATCGCCTGGTATTGCATGGTTTATCAACAGAGATGCTGCATTCACTGCTGATGGATTTAAAGACAGCGCAGCAGGAGCATCACACCCCGGATTACACGATGAATAAAACCTCCGTCGTTGCGGATGAAAGCTGAATTGCGATGAAAGATATTTTTTCAATCATTGATTTTTCCGCGCCATCCCATGAAGTGGCGCCGCAATTAATCGGCGCCCAATTTTTGGTGAATGGTGTGGGCGGGATCATTGTTGAAGTAGAAGCCTATGACCAGTTGGAACCTGCTTCCCATACTTTTTCGGGGCCCAGTGTACGCAACGCTTCCATGTTTGGTCCGCCGGGGCGCGCTTATGTTTACCGCTCCTACGGAATTCACTGGTGCCTCAATTTTGTTTGCGCGCCGGAAGGCCATGGTGCGGGTGTGTTAATTCGCGCGATCCAGCCAACCCACGGCGTGGATATTATGCGCACGCGGCGCGGCGTGGAATCTGAGCGCATGCTCTGTTCCGGCCCGGGGCGTGTAGGCCAGGCGCTGGAAATCGTACATGCATTTAATGGCCGATCCCTGGCGCAAAAGCCATTTAAATTATTACCGCCCATGGCGCCTGTGGATGTAGTACATGGGCCGCGTATCGGTATTTCCAAGGCGATGGATTTGCCTTGGCGTTTTGGTTTGGCCGGCTCGCCTTTTTTAAGCAAACCGTTTCGCTAGCTACTTGTGCTCATCAATTCGTTATTGGGTACGGTTCGGTAATATTCCCCAAAAAATGACGCATTATTTCCTTACCCCTTCCTTTAAAGCGTTGAACAATTAAGCATTCTCCCATTAAGTAACCTCCAATAATTGCGCGATTTTTTTGTGCCCATTGCCATGGTTTGGAGTGGATATGATTTTGTAGGGAAGCTGGATTGTTAGTTGGATAACACGGTTGGGTTGATGTTTCCCTGCACACGAGACTTCAGGTGTCCGTTAATTGAAGGATTAATCAGATACCTGCAAGGGGTTCAGTTGATTGCAAAAATCAATTGATATTTAAATCTGTGTTTAGGGG
This sequence comes from uncultured Cellvibrio sp., assembly GCA_946480695.1. The sequence continues at coordinate 5,345 of CAMLKG010000029.1, read as the reverse complement.
AATGATCATGACCAATGATATCGATCTGGGATTGAATGTGGAGCTCCAGGGTGTGGAGGATAGGGACAAGCTGCCGCAACTCTTTGCCTACGCTTATGATGCCAATGGAAGTTTTATCGGTAAGCAGAGCATTGAAAAAGCTACCGCCAGGCTGGTTTTGCCGAAACGATTTTCAGGCAAAAGTATTCGGGTATTAATTGCACCTGAAACGGAGGCAACCGCGTTTTCCGAGTTAAAACGTATGGGGGCATACGAAACACGTTTCAGCCTGCGTGATAATCTGGGCTTGGTAAAAATTAGTTTGCCGCCGGATCATTGGCGACCTCTGCTCCGGTGCGTTTGCCATATCACCGGGCAAGTGATCAAGCGCGTGAATTTGCCGGATGGAACAATAAAAAATTTGCCCATTTGCCATGCGCGCGTAACGATTTGCGAAATTGATCGCCTGCCCGTCCTGATCCAGAAACTACCCGATCATTTGCTGTGGAAGCTGCGCGATTATGTGATTACTACCCCTCCTGTTCCGCCGCAACCGCCGGAATTACCTATCGATCCGCTCGGCCCAATTATTCGTCCGGCGATAAACTTGCCGGCTATTGGGAATATCTCATTGAAACGCGCGAATTTTTCCACAGAAAGTTCTATCCACGAATGCGAGTCCTGCAAGAAATCTCCCGTCAGGAGTTTAGTGGAGCAGGCCAGGGTATTAGCCGCACAAGATGAAGAATTGGTGGCCCTGCGGCCGCTAATGCTAGCCAACTCGGTGGAAATTTTACGTACGCGTTTTATTGAGCTGATACCAAAATGGATTTATCGCTTGTGCTGGATTGATTGGCTTGAACCATTTTTTAAATATCACAAGCATTGCTTCCGCACGGTAATGACCGATGACAGTGGCCGTTTCAGTGCGTTGATGTTTTATCCTTGTAACGACAAGCCGGATTTATATTTTTCGGTGGATCAATGGCAGGGCAGTGCCTGGGAAAGTATTTACAAGCCCAGTATCCGTTGCGGCACCCATTGGAATTACCAATGCGGTAGCGAAATTACCCTGGTGGTGACCGATCCGGCGGCAATTCCCTGTTCACCGCAAGATCCTGTGACACCACCGGACGACATAGGTACCTGGATAATGCCCTATATGGTCGGAAGTATGCCTGTGTTCGGTAATCCATCCTCAGGTTCTGCGCTTAACGGCTGGGTTAAACCGGACGGTTATGTGGATTACACCGCGGCTGGGTTGGGGTTGCTGGCTAACTCGCCGTTCGGTGGTACCCTTGGATTCCGTTTGGGATATTCCAGCAGCGTTCCGTCTGCCACAGTCAAGTATTATCGGTTCTCCTACCGTAAGGCCGGGGCGCTTGCCTGGTCGGAAATGTCCGCGTCGGTCGGCCGCCATTATGTACATGAAGTGCCGGGTCAATTACCGACCTTCCCGGTATACCAACTGGGACCCAACACGATTGGGTCCCAGGGTAATTTGTTTGAATTCAAGCCCGACAGCCCTCCGGGGCCACTCGCTACCGACCCGGCCGGCACCGTTACCTATTGGCCTGAAGATGATTGGTTCGGGGATATTTATTCCGCCTTCCTGAATACCACATCACTGTCCGGTAATCCCGAAGGTGCCGCAGGGCAATATGAAATTAAAATCGAGATTTTCAATGCTTCCGGTGTGCAGGTTTCCGTAGGGACTGCATTTGATTTCATCGTGCCGGAAACCATTACCAGTAGCGGTGTTACCGCGCGGGCCGCCGAAGCACAGGAAATCGCAGGCAATGCGTTTGTATTCAAATTGCAGATCGATAACAACCCGCCTGCGGCGAGTATCGATGCACCGGCAATCAGTACAAGCAATGTGACCGATGCCTGTGGGTTTTTACGGTATCAATCGCTCCTTGATCCAGTTTTGCTCGCATTCCACGCGCAGCATCCCAATAACCAGGCGGTGTTCCGCTTGCAGTTAATACGTGGTACGGAGGTTATCGAGGCGGCTTCTATGGCGGATTATCCGCAGGTAGGTACGTCGCCCGTGGCGGTGCTGGATGGACTGGCTGCGCATGCCTATGTTGGAGATTCAGCCGGCAATTATGCGCGGACTTACAGTGCATCCGTTTTACTGGATGGTTGCGAAAATGCAGCCTACGCCCTTAGCCTGGGTGTCTACGGCAAGGCCACCAACGGCTGGGGACGCATTGGTTACGATGACTCTGATTTGCGCGCATTTGCATTGGCGGAATCGCCCTGAATCGCCTGCAACCGATGGGGTAATCCCCCGTCGGTTTTTTTACTGCAACTGTGCCCAGAATGCCGCGAGGATCGGGCTTTTCAATCGCTTTTCCATCACACAAATACCGGTATCGTAGGGGCCCAAATCGGGCTGGGGATCAAAGCGTTTAACTTTGTCCGCCAACGGGCTGTTATCCACCACAATTTGCGGCACTATCCCGACACCAAATCCAAGGCTCACCATACTCACGATGGCTTCATTACCTTTTACTTCCGCATAAATCTTCGGTTTTATACCGAGCGAATTGAACCATCGATCAAGCCGTTCTCGCGCCAGGCCCTCTTCGGGAATAATCACAGGTATCTCTTCCCAACTGTTTCCGTGCCATTCCGTGGTGCTGGCGGTGATAAAAATTAATGGCGAGCTGTTTATGGGTTTAAAGCTAATGCCGGTTGGTAATTTGTCTGGTTTGGCGGCAATGGCAATATCCTCTTCGCCCGCCAGTATCCGCGCAATTGATTGGGCCGGGTCGCCGGTATGGAGCTTGATGGCAATGCCCGGGTGCTTGACGCGGAACTCGGTAAGGATTTCGTAAAGAAAGCTATAACTGGCGGTAACCGAGCAATAAATACTCAGTTGGCCACGCAATTGGTCGGCCTGGGCAAGCAGCGATTCCTGGTAGGTCTCCCATTGGCGTATGACTTCTTTGGCAAAAGCTAAAAATTGTTCGCCTTCGTGGGTGAGCGCTACCGAGCGATTGTCCCGGACAAATAAATCAATGCCCAAATCATCTTCCAGTTGTTTAATGTTGCGACTCAGGGTTGAAGGGCTGACGTGGCATGCCGTGGCCGCACGGCCGAAGTGCAAGCTACCGGCAAGGGCGCAAAACAGGCGAAGTTTAATAATATCCATGGCGTTGTTGCATAAAATGAAATATTGAATTGCGAATATATCATTTTACGCGATGCAGCAGGCTCTTTACACTGGCCGCCTTTTAACCGGTCCGCCTGAGCTTTCAGTTGCTGGCGGGAACTATTACCTAAGCAGGAGTCAGCCATGCACGTTTATTACGATAAAGATTGTGATCTGTCGATCATCCAGTCCAAGAAAGTTGCCATCATCGGTTACGGTTCACAGGGTCACGCCCACGCGTGCAACCTGAAAGATTCAGGGGTTGATGTTGTTGTAGGCCTGCGCCCAGGTTCAGCAACTGTGAAAAAAGCGGAAGCTCACGGCTTGAAAGTGACTGACGTTAAAAGCGCGGTTGCTTCTGCTGACGTGGTGATGATCCTGACTCCGGATGAGTTCCAATCAAAACTCTACAAAGAAGAAATCGAGCCAAACATCAAAAAAGGTGCTGCCCTGGCGTTCGCCCATGGTTTCGCAATTCACTACAACCAGGTAGTTCCTCGCGCTGACCTGGATGTAATCATGATCGCTCCGAAAGCGCCGGGCCACACTGTTCGTTCCGAATTTGTAAAAGGCGGTGGTATTCCCGATTTGATCGCGATTTACCAGGATGCTTCGGGCAAGGCGAAAGACCTGGCGCTGTCATACGCATCCGGCGTGGGCGGCGGTCGTACCGGCATCATCGAAACAACATTCAAAGACGAAACTGAAACTGACCTGTTCGGCGAGCAAGCGGTTCTGTGCGGTGGTTGCGTTGAGTTGGTTAAAGCCGGTTTTGAAACCTTGGTTGACGCGGGTTACGCGCCGGAAATGGCCTACTTCGAGTGTTTGCATGAGCTGAAGCTGATTGTCGACCTGATGTACGAAGGCGGTATTGCCAACATGAACTACTCCATTTCCAATAACGCCGAGTATGGTGAATACGTGACAGGTCCGCGCGTGATCAACGACGAGTCTCGTAAAGCTATGCGCCAGGCGCTGAAAGACATCCAGGACGGCGAATACGCGAAGAAGTTTGTAATGGAAGGCCAAACCAACTATGCATCCATGACTGCATATCGCCGCAACAACGCTGCTCACCAAATCGAAGTGGTTGGTGCCAAGCTGCGTGCGATGATGCCCTGGATCCAGGCGAACAAAATCGTTGATAAATCCAGGAACTAATCGGGATTTCCAACCCCTATAAAAAACGCGGCTCAGGCCGCGTTTTTTATGTCCGACTGTGTAAAATGACGCTCCCGCAACCGGAGAGACACTTATGAGTCACCAGGATAACGAAACGCCCAAACAAGATCCCGTTGATAATGAAGGGCCCTTGCCTTTTGGTGATTTGGTGGAAGAGGTGTCCGAAGGTGGCCAAAAGGTTCGTCACCGCGGCGTCTATCTTTTGCCCAATTTGTTTACCACAGGTGCGCTTTTCGGTGGCTTCTACGCCATTGTTTCCGCCATGAACGGTAATTTCACCCATGCGGCTGTCGCCATTTTTGTCTCTATGATGCTCGATGGTATGGATGGCCGTGTAGCGCGGATGACCAATACGCAAAGCGCCTTTGGAGAGCAGTACGACAGCCTCGCAGATATGGTCTCCTTTGGTGTCGCACCGGCGTTGGTGGTATTTAGTTGGGTCTTGCAGGATCTGGGGCGCTGGGGTTGGGCGGCGGCCTTTATCTACATGGCGTGCGCTGCATTGCGGCTTGCCCGGTTTAATACCCAAATCGGTGTGGTCGATAAAAAATACTTTATCGGCTTGGCCAGCCCTGCGGCTGCATCAGTTATTGCGGGTATGGTGTGGGTTTGGTCATCGGTGGTCCCTGAATTTCCCTGGGGAATCCTGGTGGCAGTAGTTACCGCATTGGTTGGTTTATTGATGGTTTCCAATTTCCGCTATACCAGTTTCAAGAGTATCGATTTCCGTGGTCGCGTGCCCTTTGCGTTTATGCTGTTGGTGGTATTGATTTTTGCTTCGCTGATTATTTATCAGGAGCAGGGGATATTGGCTATCGCAGTGCTTTATGCGTTGTCTGCCCCGGTAATTAAGGGGGTTAGGGCGCTCTTTGGTGCTTCAAAAAAAGCCGGATCGCCGCAATAAAGAACGGTTTGCTTCCTAAATATCCGGGTTTGAAATATTCCCCAAATAAAGCTTGCCTGGTGCCGGGTCGGTGCGTATAGTGCGCGACCTCGCCAGGGCGGCGTCACACCAGAGATC
>CAMLKG010000028.1 GCA_946480695.1 uncultured Cellvibrio sp. | reverse complement strand
GTCAGCTTGCCCAGCTGCGGTCGTTGAGCTGTTCTGCGAGGCTGCTATCTCTTGTGCGACCTGATGGATGAGGGAGTTGCTGTCCTGCATGGTTAACCTGCTGCGAATTGACGGTGGTTAATGCGTGTTGTTTAGCCCAGTGGTATTTCACATGTTGTAAAAATTTGGTGTTCCAACTGGCGTAAACCTGGTTGCTGTCGCGCCAGAAAAGTAAAAACTCGGCGACTTGTTGTTGCGCAAACTTCAAATCAATATTGGCTAATTTCAAAACGTCGTAAACATCCTTGCTGGGTTGCCAGCTTTCCGGGATGCGCTTGGGTTCTGTATCGTGTTCCAATGCCGAGTTGTAGCGCAACCATTGGCGTTTTACATGTTGGATAAACTTGCTGTTCCAAGTGCGCCCCACTTCACCGCGCTCCTGCCAGTAAACGACAAACTCGGGAATGGAATCTTCCACAAACGCGAGGCTGATGCCGGCGTGCTTAACCAATACCTCCAGCGCATCGCGGCTGGGGCGCCATTGGCTGTGCATGGCAATTTCCTGGTCGCGTTTTAAAAATTCGGCGTCGCGCTCGCGTATTTGCCGGTCATTATCCTCGCGTTGCTGGCGCGCATGTTGGGTTTCGTGGTTGCGCCATTTATGTAAAACATCCTTTAAAAATTTCGCCCCCCAGCTATGGCTGGTCTCACCGCGTTCCCGCCAGTAAGTGACAAATTCAGGTAACTGCTGCCACACAAATTCCCGGGGAATATTGTATTGGGCGATTTGCCGCAATAATTCCTGGTCCGGTTGCCAATGGGGCGGGATAAGGTTTGCGCCCGGGGCAATCTGCGGGGCCAGGGGTGGATGAGCGACCGCTGCCACGGTTGCCTGGGTATTGGTGACATCAAAGGATAACGTCAGGTAGCGGCTTTCTGAAAAAGGCGCGGAAACCAACTGGATTACCCCTTTCTCATGCAGGCTACGGCTAATGCGCTGGATATCGTACTCGGTCCAGAACGGCATCATTCGCGCGGTCCACTGCTCATCTATCTCCAGCCACTGGCTGCCGTTGGCAGATACAAGGGGCAGGAAATTAGCCATATCCGTCAAAATCCCCAGCATACAGGCCTCTTCCAGCCCGATAGTGGCGGCGAGAGAGGGGGAAATCAGCAATGGACGCTCGGGAATTAACGACGAATTCATAGGTAAAGGGGTCGTGGCCCATCAATTACAAGGTTGGGAATTGTAGGCCCATAGGGTAAAGGATGCCAGCCTAAAAATTCCCGGTTCGTTGTCGCAAAAAACTGCAAATACCCGCAGGTGTTGATACCATGCGCTGCCGCTTTCACCTCACCATCGCCCCGGTTATCGAAACGAACTCCTTGACGTTAACCCAAATGAAACCAAGGCCGGTAATATTTCCATTTCGGTTCAGCGGGATTTGCGTAATTACTGACACGTTTCCCATTGCGTTTTGGCTTGCATCGCAATAGTTGTTACAGACTGATACAGACACATTTGCTCTGTTACAGTCAATTTTTAACGCACTATTAGGCTTTTAGCCTTTCGGCCTGGATTTCCTGGCGCCTTCAATCGGCTTGATGCCCTCCGACTTTTAAGAGCGGGTTGTACTTTGTATGTCGAATAAATATTTTCATGTAGGCTTTTTTTGGGGCTGTTTATTGTCCATTACGGTATTGCCTGTGCGCGCCGGCGACTTATCCAGCGAGGTGCGTAAAGGGGCTTCTGCGCCGGATAATCGCAATGGCGGTTATTTCGAAATTGGCTTGGGCATGGAGACCTACACCAGCCCCGTTGTTGGCTGGCCGGAAGGAAATCGAAAAGATGAAGTGCATATTAAAGGTTTTATCGATATCAATGCACGCTACCAGTACCATTGTTTATTCGCAGAGGTTTTTTCGCAAAGCCTTGAACAATTCACGTTAGGATGCAATGCCTTTAACGGTGAAAATTGGGCAATAGATTGGGTCGGCCTCGCGCAACACGATGAAATGAGCGAAGACGTTAGCGATGATTATCGCGGGCTCAAAAAACGTCGTTACGATTTTATGTCTGGTGCGAGGGTAACCACCTACTTTGGCAATTACATTATACAAGCCCATGCGTTGACTGATATTAGCGGCACTCATTACGGGGAATTGTATTCAGTAAAGCTGGCGCGTCATTGGCAGCATCGCAATTGGACCACCCACGGCATTATTGGCGCTACCTATCGTTCACGAGGGGTTAACGACTATTATTTTTCGATAGAGGAATCTGAGGCATCGGAACGATTTCCGCGTTATGAGGCTCCGTCTTCGATGGCTTACATTGTAGAACTCGGAGCGACATACCCCATCAGTGAAAAATGGGTGTTTCGCAGTTTTTTACGCCGGGTGCAAATGGATTCATCAGTAACAAGGAGCCCGTTAATTCTGGATAATCATGGCGATGTTATTGCGACCTCCATCAGCTACGTTTTTTAACGGCGATTGAAATGCATAGGTTAACTCAAGGAGCACTGATAATCGTACTACTGCTTACAGCAGCCATACCCCTATGCGCAAATGATTCGCCAACAAAAATGCAGGCTGACGCTATTTCCGCCAGCCTGTTGCTGACACCGGCACGCTGTGTTGCTCTCCACCAGGGGCAAATGTGCTACCAACGTGTGCAAATTTCCTGGAGCAGTTCTGCGCTGGGCAATTATTGTGTATACCAACAAGGGCAAGCCGAACCATTGCATTGCTGGCAGCAACAATCAGAGGCAACCCTGGAGATTGAGTTTGCGGCTGACCGGTCAGGTGTAATGCAATTAAAAAATGACGACCAGCATGTTATTGCTGAGGCGATATTGGAGGTGGCCTGGGTTTATAAGGCAAATACCCGGCGCAAAACCCATTGGCGATTATTTTAAATTCCTGGACTCCGAGAAAAGTATTCATGAATTCCCTTCAACCATCAGAAACAACACTGGACCAATCCCCGGCCACCAATATTCTATTGGTGGAAGATGATGCATCGCTGGCTGAATGGATCCAACAATATTTGCGTGGCTACGGGTTCCATTTGCAGCATCTGGCCCGCGGCGATGAGGTAATTGCCGTTGTGCAACAACAAAAACCGGATGCCGTTATCCTGGATGTGATGTTGCCCGGTAAGAACGGTTTTGATATCTGCCGTGAATTACGCCAATTTTATAGTGGTCCAATTCTGATGTTAACTGCACTTAACGATGAAACCGATGAAGTGCAGGGGTTGGAACTGGGCGCCAGTGACTATTTGAATAAACCCGTGCGGCCACGCATTTTGCTGGCGCGTATCAAGGCGCTATTGCGCCGTGAGCCCATTGAGCAATTGGATGGTCAGTTGCATTTCGGGAAATTAAAAATTATTCGCGACGCTAAAGCCGTTTTTTATCGCGACCAACCTGTGCCGCTCACGGCGAACGAATTTGATGTGTTGTGGTTGTTGGCCAGCAGCGCCGGGCAAGTTATCAGCCGCGACCAACTTGTCAGTGAATTGCGCGGTTTTGAATACGATGGTTTTGATCGCTCCATTGATATCCGCATTTCGCGGTTGCGTAAAAAGTTATCGGATAATGCAGACCAACCCTATCGCATTAAAACAATATGGGCGCGGGGATATTTGTTTTCTCCGGAAGCCTGGGACTAAGCTGTGAAACGCCTGGCCTTATCGTTGTTATTCGTTGTTGTTGCGGCTGTCATTGGCTTAGGGTGGGGGATAGACCAGTGGTACAGCCAGCAAAACGCTGGTTTGGAAGATCCTTCACTCAATGCGTATAAAAATGTTGGGCGCGACCTCGCTATTTTAATTGACCAACAGGGTGTGCAAGTGGAGTGGGATGATTGGTTTGCATTTTCCAATTTGCACCCGCAAGTGATTCCTTATTCCGAATTTCCATTGCCTGAAAATTTAAAGCAAAAATTTGAGTTGGGTGAAGCCTTGCTGCTTGAATCCGGTGACCAATTGAGTATGAATTATTACCTGTCCAGCCAGGACCAGGTGTTATCACTGATGCTGCCGGACGAACTGAGGCAAGAGTCCGCTGGTTGGATAAATTGGCTACTGACGTTTTTATTTTATGCCGGTGTTATTTTGGTGGTGTTAGTGTGGCTTTACCCCCTATTGCGTCGTTTATCCCTATTGCGGAGCGCGGCTCACCAATTTGGCGTAGGAAATTTAGATGCGCGCATCGCAACAGATAAGAATTCCTACATCTACACCATAGAGCAGGAATTTAATCGTATGGCGCAACGTATTGAACAGTTGATTGCAGATAATAAATTATTATCGCGCGGCCTTTCCCACGATTTGCGTACCCCGCTGGCGCGATTGCGGTTTGGTTTGGATGTATTGGGTGAAACGGATTTGCCCGCCTTGCAACAACAGCAGCTTGCGCATTTGAATCGCGATTTGCTCGCTATGGAAGCATTAGTGGAAGCCTTGCTAAATTATGCGCGTTTTGATCAGGCCAATATAAAATTTAATCCCTCAAGAATAAATATCGCCGCTTTCCTTGAACAATTGCACAAGGATTTTTATCACCATCGTGTGGGGTTATTAATAGATCCGTCATGCCAATCAACCACTATCATTGCGGAGCCGGAATATTTGGCAATGTTGGTGCACAACCTGGTGGAAAATGCACTGAGGTATGGCGCCGGTGAAGTAAATTTAAGCGTCAATCAAATCAATGGCCATGTGCAATTCTGTGTTGAAGATAACGGCCCTGGAATTCCGGTAGCCGAGCGGGATAAAGTGTTAAAACCTTTCTATCGTGCGGAAACCGCAACTGCCGCACGTGGTTATGGGTTGGGGCTGGCGATGGTTGAGCGTATAGCGCAATGGCATTGTGCGCAGTTACATCTGGATACATCGGCAACCCTGGGGGGGCTACTGGTTCGCATTTTATTTCCGCTCCGTAATCATTAGCCAGTATTGGTACGGATACTGCTTAAACGAATCAGGTATTTTTTGCTGTACAAAATTGCATCAGTAAGAATTCAGCAGCCGTATGCAAAGCCTCGCTGCATAAATCCTGATAGGGAATTAATTCGTATGAAGTTTGTAATGATTGCCGGGCATGGCGCGCTGGCACCGCGCAAGGTTGGGTTTCATTTTTGGAGTGATTACCTGCGCGCACGTGGTGATGATGTTTATTTTATTACCGTAGGCCAAAGTCAATTGTCATTGCTAAAAGCCAAGCAGCGCCCGCTCAAACCTTACAACGAATGGGTGTTCCTGGGTGATAGGTTCCTGGGTATGAATTGGGTTCCGCCGTTTCATCCGTGCCTGAATAAACCCGGGTTGAATAATTTATTGTTGCCATTGTTTGCGCTTTACCCGCGTTTTTTTCCTGAGTCTGCGCTCGCCCGGATTGCGGACGCGGATTTTATTGTAGTTGAGAGCGGGCCTGGCCTGGCGTTAATCCCGCAACTTGCCAATGCCTGCAAGCAAGCGACTATCATTTACGAGGTTTCCGATAGGTTGGTGACCGTTGGGGCGCATCCCGCAATCATCAACGCCGAAAAAGCCGCGCTGGATTATTTCAGTTTGATCCGTGTGCCGGCGATGATCATGCTTAAGGATTTCCCGGCGAATAAACCGGTATGGTATAGCCCGCAGGGCATGCATAAAGAGGATTTCGACCGCGAATATCCATCGCCCTATACCAAGCCCAAAAATGCAGTAAGTGTTGGGGATATGCTTTTTGATGCCCCCGCCATTACGATCATGGCGAACGCGTTTCCTGATTGGGCGTTCCATCTGTTCGGTCGCAATGCCAGGTTAGAACAACCCTTGCCAAATGTGATTGAACATGGCGAGAAGCCCATCGGTGAGTTAACGCCTTATATACAACATGCAGATATAGGCCTGGCACCCTATAGGCAAGCCCCCAATTGCGAATACCTGGCGCAATCCAGCCTTAAAATGATCCAGTACACATACTGCCAGTTGCCGATAGTGGCCCCCGCCTTTGCAGCAGCAGGGCGCCCGCATGTACTGGCTTATGAATCCGCCGATAAACCGGCAAGTATCCGCAGTGCGTTTGAAAAGGCCATTCACTTTGACCGCAGCACAATTAACAAGGCGCGGGTTTTATCCTGGGCGGAAATGTTTGAAGACATGTTAACCCAGTCACAAAAGGGCCTTGGTTCGTACGGGCAATTGCAAAAACGCCACGCGTAAAATTTGCAAAGCATTTGCAAATACTTCGATTTCTTTATCTTTTTTCAGGTAGGACGCAGTTATGAAATTAACCTACTTTCGCGACCCCCGTCACGCCAATTTTGGCGATGATTTGAATGCGTGGATGTGGCCGAAATTATTGAAGAATTTTTTTGACGATAATGAAGATATTATTTTTGTCGGTATAGGTTCAATTATCGGCAAAAAACGCCCCGATCACCTTGACTACAAACCGCATCAAAAAAAGATTGTTTTTGGTTCCGGATTCGTTGCCGGTTACCACGAAAAACCTGATCTGCATGACGGTACCTGGGATGTATTTTTTGTGCGCGGACCACGCACTGCCAGCACTTTTGGTTTGGATAAACAATTGGCGCTGGGGGATTCAGCGATCCTTTTGCGCACCCTGGTTGATTGTTCCGGGCCAAACCCATCTGGCCCGATAGGTTATATGCCCCATTGGGAAAGTATGGAGCGGGGCAATTGGAAACAGGTGTGCGCCAGTGCGGGAATAAAGTTAATTGACCCGCGCGGCACAGTGGAACAAGTACTGGACGAAATTCGCCAATGCCGGTTTTTGGTAACCGAGGCGATGCACGGCGCTATTGTCGGCGACGCGTTGCGAGTGCCCTGGATTGCGGTGGCACCCCACGAGTCCAAGCATCGCGATAAATGGTTTGACTGGGCGGAAGCATTGGATATCAAGCTGGAAACCCATTACATACCGCCTTCCACAATCAATGAAGTCAGAACCAAAATCCGCCACAAAAAATTGCTGCATTTATTTGTGTATGCAATTTATAAATCGCCGTTCGCGGGGTTGGTAAATCGCTATCTTTCGGGTAAAGCGGCGCAACGGCTCAAGGAAATCTCGCGGGCACCCACCAGGTTAAGTAGCGATACCGCCATCGAATCGGCAACGCGCGCTATGGAAGATAAATTACATCTGCTCGTCGCTCGTTATGGAAAAAGGGCTGCCGCCTGATTGGTCTGCGCATCTTCCCCGATCTTTTTTCCAGGAAAATAAGCCCGCAACCTGCGGGCTTATTTTTGCGCGGGGTTTTCTAAATATCAACTGGTGTCGTGGGATGATTCCCCCATTCCGCCCATGATCCATGGTACCCGCGAATATTTAAACCCACTGCCTTGCCAACCAAATAGGTAAAGCCGGAGCGATGGTGGCTTTGGCAGTGTGTAATGATGCGTTTATCCGCTGTTAACCCCAGGCTTGCCAAATGTTCACGCGCATCGCTGCGAATTCGCAATGCATTATTGCGATCCATTAAGTCAGTCCATTCGCAATTAATTGCGCCGGGTATATGGCCATTCTTTTGCGCGGTAATGCGCTCGCCGGAAAATTCTTGCGGGCTGCGTGCATCCCATACCACAAAATCCGCGCGATCCATTTCGCCAATAATATCGGGAATTTCTATAACAACCTTGGGATCAATTTTTACATTGGCCTGCGTGGGGGTAAGCACGGGAATATCGCGTGTCAGTGATTGGCCGGATGCAATCCATGCGTGCAGCCCGCCATTCAAATAAGAATAATGTTTATGCCCTATTGCGTCCAATGTCCAAATCATCCGGCCTGCCCAGCCGCCACCTTCATCATCGTAAACAATCACATGGGTTTCCGGTGTTAAACCCAAAAATGAGAACACGCGGTTTAATTTTTCAATGGGCGCAATTTTGCCGGGCACTGGCGGCTCTGCCGCAAGGATCTTTTGCGGCGGCACATGAATGGCACCGTCTATATGCCCTTGTAAATAGGTTTGTTCGGCGCACATGTCAATAACCAGTAATTTACTGTGAACCGGTTGCGCCAATAACGCCGCCAATTGCGTGGGCTCAATCACAAAAGGTAAGGCCATGGGATACTCCTTTTACATTGGAAATCTATCGCGACGTCAAGCATTCTCGTTTAACGTGCGTAAAATATAACGATAGGAACTCATACGCGTTTCACTAATCTTTCCGTCGTTAAGCGCTTTTAGAATCGCACAGCCCGGTTCATGGCGATGTGAACAATCGCGAAACTTGCAATGGCCGATAAATGGCTTGAATTCAATAAAACCCTCCAGCACTTCATTTTCGTCCATATGCCATAAACCAAATTCGCGGATGCCGGGTGAATCAATCAAATGGCCACCGGCGGGGAAATGCAAAAGCATCGCGCTGGTAGTGGTGTGGGTACCTTGTTGTCGCTCCGATAAATCGCCCACGCGCAAGTGAGTATCGGGCAGGAGCGCATTAATCAGTGATGATTTCCCCACTCCTGATTGGCCCACAAACACACTGGTGTAATCTTTTAAATAATCGCGCAGTGAATCCAACCCGCGCTCGGTCTTGGTAGAAACCATTAATACCCTATAGCCTAAATCGCAATAGGTTTTTTCGAGATAGGAAATTTTTTCGCGTGTACTATCATCGATGCGATCCACTTTATTGATGACCAATACAGGTTCAATCTCGATGGCGTTGGCTGCAACCAGGTAACGATCAATCAGGTTTGCATGAGGTTCGGGGTAGGGGGCGACAACAATCAGAATGCGGTCGATATTCGCCGCCACCGTTTTCATATCGCCATGCGGATCGGGTCGCTGTAATGCCGATTCGCGCGGCATAACTGCTACTACCACGCCGGTCGGGTTGCCGGCGCGCCAAATTACTTTATCACCGGTTACCAGCGAACCTAAATTACTGCGGAAGTGGCAACGCTGGTGGTGTCCCGCATTCTCGCCATCGGTGGCTTCCACCACCACTTGGGTACCAAAATGGGTAATAACCAGCCCGTGTTGCTCCGGTCCCAGCTCGGTATCACCCAGTTGTTCATCTGCCAATTGGTCGCGTTTCGCGGCGCGGGCGCTACGCTCTTCCTGGATTTTTTCAATTCGCCACTGCTGGCGACGGGTCAGTTTGCGTTTGGACATGCGTGGTTTTTTGGGTCTCGATTGGCTAGCGGGCAATTTATGGTTTAGGCTGGCAAGCATTGTGCCTGAAATGCGAGGAATAACCTATGACAACCCCCGTTCCCAACGAAAACAACCTCATCTGGATTGATCTGGAAATGACCGGCCTTGATCCGGACAGCAATGTAATAATCGAAATCGCTACTATCGTAACCGACGCCCATCTCAATATCCTTGCCGAAGGGCCGGTATTCGCGATCCACCAGCCTGACAGCATCATGTTAAATATGGATGAATGGAACACCAACCAACACGGTAAATCCGGCCTCACCCGGCGTGTGCGCGAAAGCAAGGTCAGCATTGGGCAGGCCGAAGCGGAAACGATTAAATTCCTGGAGCAGTGGGTCCCTAAAGGTAAAAGCCCCATTTGCGGTAACTCCATCTGCCAGGATCGCCGCTTTTTAGTACGCGGTATGCCTACCCTGGAAAATTATTTCCATTATCGCAACCTGGATGTAAGCACTATTAAGGAACTGGCCCGTCGCTGGCGCCCCGATGTACTTGAAGGTGTAAAAAAAACCGGGGCGCATTTAGCGCTTGATGATATCAAGGACTCGATTGAGGAGTTGCAACATTACCGCGCGACTTTTTTCAAGATGGGATAAAACTTCCAATTATATGCAATCTGCGACTGACTGAATGGTATTAGGCAAGTATGAGCATTGAATATATATCAGCATTAACCGCGCTTGGAGCTGTAATACTAAGTCCATTGGTCGCATATCTAAGTGTCTTTTATCAAACCAAGAAGTCTGTTTTATCTACTAATAGACAAAAATGGATTGATGACTTGCGATCAGCTATTTCGGAATATTGCGGTTTAATGAATTCTTTAAATCAAGCTAGGTCCCTAAATCATCTTTCATATAAAGAAATTTATCCACAATTGCAAAAGTCATTCGAACTTGAGTCTAAGATAATGCTTTTGCTTAATCCAACCGAAGAAAAGCATAAAAAAATATCTGACTTAACTACGAAAGGTCGAATCTCAGTTTTTGGAACTGAGGATAGGTATCACCCTGAAATATGGAACGAAGTTTGGTATGAATTAATTCATGTCGTTAGTTCTGTTTTTAAAGAGGAATGGCAGAGAGTAAAAGAGCTAAAATAAATGCTCATGCCACAACCAGTGCACGACGTTAGGTGTAAAACGTTCAAATCTACGAAAAAACATCAAGAAACTGTTGATTTATACAGTTTCCTGGTGTTTTATTGTTTCTGCTTGCAATCTGCACAAGGAGCGCCCAAGCAAAAAATAGTTACGTAAATTCAAATCGCTACCCCTGAGTGCTGGCTCATCAAGGGATATTGGTTAACCCACGCCTGTCTCCCTATCGGCACAGAGTTACAAGTCACCGTTAATCCCGGGCAAATTATCCTGTCGGTGGGTAGCTTGGGCTATAGTTGACATCAATAATTGTCACAATACTTAGTACTGCAACATGCACATTTCTTGTGTACTGTATAGTTTGTAAATTGTGATTTTGTGGTTATGCTGCGCAAGTTGATTCCGCAACCATGCCTTACAAACTGCCGTTGTGCGAGGTGTTAGAGCAAAAAAGCCAGGAGGTATAAATGCTATTTGATTGGGATGATGAAAAAAGAGAACGCAACATTAGAGAGCGAAAACTTGACTTTATTGATGCAGCGCTGGTGTGGGATGATCCTTGTAGGCAAGAAAGATTAGACCAGCGTCATAAATATGGTGAGAAACGAGTTCAAACTATTGGGAAGGTAGCTTTCGGCATACTGCTCGTAGTATATACAGAAAGAACCAATGAAAATGGCCAAGAGGTTATCCGAATAATTTCAGCAAGAAAGGCCAGCAGAAAAGAACGAAGAGAATACGAAACAAGAACATTTCATGCTCGGAGAATCATATGAGTAAAACTTATACCCTAGAAGAACTCAGAAAAATGAAGAGCAAGACTGATGTTGAGCATTTCAAAAAAACCACCGAAAAGGAAATCATGGAACAATCTATGGCTGATCCTGATACGCCGTATTTAACTGAGGAAGAACTGAAGGAATTTACCTCACCTGCCGAACGGAGAAATACAAATGGAAAAAAAGAATAAGAACCTTAAAAGTCTTGATCAAATTCGAAAAGAAAAAAGTAGAACCCATTGGGCTAGTCTCATTGTTGAGGAGCAAGAGAAACCAAAAACAATTGCGAAAAAAATAACAAAAAAGTAAAAGTCTAATAAATCGTGCCAGGTTCACATTCTTATACGGCTTAATCGTTACAATTTTGATATTTTGATTCAGGGCGCCATAAAAGCAATTTTGATTACATTGCCAATGGACTGGGATGGCATTTGTCACCTGGCTGTATAGTTTTGTAAACAACCCTTTCCTTTCGGTGATCCCGGTGGGATTATCCTGTTAGCCTTACAGTGCGTCGTTCCAAGGATGCCCTATATGTCCCATCAAACCTCCAATCATTTCTTTCATCTGTTGTCGCGCTGGTTGCCATTAAAGGACCAGGCGAATTGGGTGCTTGGCGCTGTTATTAATACGCGTGGCTCGGTGTATCGTAAAACCGGTGCGTTAATGTTGCTGAGCGATACCGGGCACCAGTTCGGCCTATTAAGCGGCGGCTGCATAGAATCGGATTTATTATTGCAAGCGCGCAAGGTTATTGCGCTGGGAAAATCGCGCCGCGTGGTTTATGACGCGACTGATGAAGACAATATTGCCTGGCGTTTGGGAATCGGTTGCGGCGGCGTCGCAGAAATCCTTTTACATCCGTGCAATAGCGAAAACAATTTCCTCCATTTGCCGGATATTTTTTCCTGCTTGCAACAACACCAGGCGTGTGAATTCAATCTGCAAATAGCGATAGCGGATGCAAACTTCTTATCCTGCGCCCGCGACTTCACGTTGCGCCAACCTGGTTATTTGCATGCGGATTCATTAAGCACGCTGATCAATCCCTTGCCGCATTTATTGATATTGGGAAATGGTGTGGATTTAATCCCCTTGTGCCAGCTCGCGGTTACCCTGGGGTGGCAAGTAACCCTGGCAGACCAACGGTTAACCCCGCAAAAACGCGATAGCTTTCCAGAAGGTATATCAATATTCGAACTTCCGGTTGCGGAGATTCCATCAAATTATTTACAGCAAGTGGATGCAGTGGTCGTTGCGCATCACAACATGCGTTTGGATGCAGAAGCGATTGGCTGCCTGCAAGCGCGCGATTTAATGAATCCCTATATTGGCTTGCTTGGTCCGGCGTCGCGTAAAGCCGAGGTACTCACCATGGCCGGGCTCAGCGACACGCACTTGCGTTATCCCGTATCCGGGCCCATGGGGTTAGCGCTGGGTGGGGATTTACCGGAAAGTATTGCGTTATCGGTATTGGCCGAATGCCACGCCCGTTTATTTGGCAGCAGTGCGTTGCCTTTAAGTACTGTTGCTGCAACAAATTATCCATCCACTTTATCCAATATGATCAATAACTAGCGTTACGGAATATCAATGTCGATTGATTGCTTAATTCTTGCCGCCGGCGCAGCAACGCGATTTGGCAGTTGCAAAATGATCGCAGATTATAAAGGGCAGCCGTTAATTGCCCACGCGATTCACGCAGCAAATGCGTTGGAACCGCAGCGAATAGTAATAGTCACCGGTGCAAGCCATAGACGGATAGAGGCTTATGGTTCAACGCTGAAGCATCCATCGTTCGAACTGGCGTATTTTGATGGTTGGCAATCGGGAATGGGATATTCACTCGCGTTCGGTACCCGCCAATTGGACAACGATAATCCAGTATTGATTTTGTTGGGTGACCAGCCCCAAGTCAGCGCCGGGGATTTGCGAAATTTGTATCGATTATGGAAAGCCAGCCCAGAGCAAATTGTTTGTGCTGGTTTTGCTGATACCCTGGGTGTGCCGGCGATTTTTCCGGCGGCATTTAAAAACCAGTTGCGCCAATGCGTGGGTGATCGCGGTGCGAAGCAATTGTTATTTAATTATGCCGAACACGTATTGGCAGTGAATATGCCCGCCGCCGAATTCGACGTAGATACCCCGGCGGATTTATACCGCGAATTTGCAGCGCTGTAATATTTTTCTAATAAGCTTTTTTCCAACCGAGCCGAAGATTTTTTATTTATTAAAGCCCTATCAAAGGAGCCTAACCATGATTTCATTAACGATTAACGGAAAAAAACAGGAATTCGACCTGGACCCGGATACCCCATTGCTGTGGGTATTGCGCGATGAATTACAAATGACAGGCACCAAGCTCGGTTGTGGCATGGCGCTATGCGGCGCTTGCACTGTGCATATGAACGGAACGCCCGTTCGCTCATGCAGCCTGCCGCTGTCGGCGGTGGCGGGTGCGAGCATTCAAACCATTGAGGGTATGGATTCGCCCGCATTCAAGGCGGTGCAGCAAGCCTGGCGCGATCTGGATGTGGTGCAATGCGGCTATTGCCAATCCGGGCAAATAATGTCGGCCACTGCATTATTGCAAACCAATAAAAAGCCAACCGATGAACAAATTGATGCCGCCATGGCGGGTAACTTATGCCGCTGTGCAACCTATCACCGCATTCGCACCGCCATTCACCAGGCGGCAGAAAACCTCGGAGGGAAAGCCTGATGAACTTCCTGGATAAACACTTTATGCAGATGGATAAAAACTCCATTATGGAATTATCGCGCCGCCGGTTTTTGCACGCAGCGGGTGTCGCGGGAGGTTTATTAATTGGCAGTGGCGTTGCAAGTTTGAGCGCTTCTGTGAGTGCGGCGACTACAGAAGATGCGCCGGTATTTAATGCCTTTTTGAAAATTACGCCCGATAACAAAGTCACCGTGGTGATCAAGCACCTGGATATGGGGCAGGGAGTTACCACGGGGTTAGCGACGGTCATTGCGGAAGAACTGGGTGCACGTTGGGAACAGGTTCAATTTGAATTTGCGCCAGCCGATGCCGCGCGTTACAACAACTTATTCTGGGGACCAACGCAGGGCACCGGTGGTTCCTCATCCATTGCTAACTCCTGGCAGCAATTGCGTACCGCGGGTGCGGCAGCGCGGGAAATGCTCCAGGCCGCTGCCGCTGTAGAATGGAAAGTGCCGCAAGCGGAAGTACAAATTAAAGACGGTGTCATTACGCACGGAAAACATTCCAGCGAATTGGGAGCATTCGCTGCAAAAGCGGCGAGCCTACCCACTCCGCAAAAACCGGCCTTAAAAGATCCTAAAGATTTTCAGTTGGTTGGCAAAAAAATTCCGCGCAAAGACAGTGCCGATAAAACCAACGGCACGGCTATCTATACACAAGACATCCAATTGCCCGGCATGCTGACCGCGTTGGTAGCTTATCCTCCGCAGGTGTTTGGCAAAGTGAGAAAAGTCGATGCTTCCAAAGCCAGGTTATCACCCGGGGTCATCGCGGTAGTGGAAATTCCGCGCGGTGTTGCCGTAGTGGCGGAGAATTTCTGGGCGGCGAATAAAGCGCGCAAATTGTTATCTGTCGAATGGGATTTGTCCGCGTGCGAAACTCGCAGCAGCGATGCGCTGTTTGCCGCTTGCCATGAGGCGGCGAATAAAACCGGGCATATCGTTAAAAATATCGGCGATGCCCCAGCGACCTTAAAAAAATCCGAACACATCATTGCAGCGAGTTACGAAATCCCCTACCTCGCGCATGCGGCCATAGAGCCATTAAATTGTGTGGTAAAAGTGGACAAGGACCGGTGTGAAATGTGGTTTGCCAGCCAAATGCCAACCATTGACCAGCAAGAAGTTGGCAAGGCGACTGGTTTGAAACCGGAACAGGTAAAAATTAATTCGGTCTATGCGGGCGGCAGTTTCGGACGTCGCGCCTGCGCGAGCGATTATGTGGTGGACGCAGCGCATATCGCCAGGCAAATCCCGGGCCGCGCTGTAAAAATGGTGTGGACGCGGGAAGATGAAATCCTCAATGCTCGCTATCGCCCCATGGCGGTCCATCATATTCGTGGTGCTGTATCACCCGATGGTAAAGCTCTCGCCTGGGAACACCATGCAGCAGCGCAATCCATTTTACGTGGCACACCCTTTGAGGGTTTTGTGAAAGGGCCTGTGGACGGCACTGTGGTGGAAGGTATAGAAGATATGCACTATGCGATTCCCAACTTGCAAGTGCAGGGCACAGAGGTGCCTATTAAAGTTTCCACCCTCTGGTGGCGCTCGGTAGGGCATTCCGGTAATGCCTTTGTCGTGGAAACATTTATTGATCAGCTTGCAAAAGCGGCAAAAAAAGATCCGGTTATTTTCCGCCGTGAATTGCTCGCCAATGAGCCGCGTGCGTTGGGTGTATTAAACCTTGTTGCGGAAAAGGCCAATTGGGGAAAAACGCTTCCGTCGGGAGTTGCGCGCGGAATTGCTGTGCATAAATCGTTTGGTACCTGGGTGGCGCAAATTGCCGAAGTGCGAGTGAACGCGGACAAAACGTTCAACGTGGAGCGAGTAGTTTGTGCGGTCGATTGCGGGGTAGCCGTAAACCCGGATGTAATCGCCGCGCAAATGGAGGGTGGGCTCGGGATGGGATTAAGCGCGGCACTGGGCGAAGCCATCACCTTAAAAAACGGGGTCGTTGAGCAAACCAATTATCACACTTACACCCCGCTGCGAATTGATTCCATGCCCAGGGTGGAAGTGCATATTGTTCCCTCTGCTGAGCCACCTTCCGGCGTGGGCGAGCCCGGCTTGCCACCCATTGCGGGTGCAGTCGCTAACGCCTTATTTGCCGCTACCGGCAAACCGGTGACCAGGTTGCCGATCGGAAACAGGGTTTGATGTTCGATTAATATAAAAACGCCGCCAGGTTTCCTGGCGGCGTTTTTTATTTAGGAGGGATATTACCAACACAGCCCAATTAATTTATAAGGTCCGGCGTAATTTTCACCAAACCTTTTTGGGCTCCAAATAATTAATCAATAAATCAGCCAATAATTTGTCGTCCTTTGCTGAGGGATGCCAATGGCATCCCTGGTACTCCAGGCCGGTAAAAATAATAGAATCGATTTTTTTCAAACCTTCCGCTTTAACTTGCTCAATGACTTTGTTGACTTGATTGGCAACTTCGCCATCCATTCGGTCAGATGCCATCAATATAAATTGCGCTTGTGGATTTTTACGGTACAAGGCATTAACAAATTCAGCATATTTATTGATGTAATCCTGTTGCAGCTCGGTACGTGTTTTCCAGCGCTCGCCACTGTTAAGCGGGGTGGAAAAATCGTTGGTACCCAAACCGATAACAATCGCTTGCGGTTTCCAGTCGCCCGAATAGATGTAGTGATTGCTGTATAACGTAAATGGATAGAGGGCGATCAGGCTTTTATCCGGTGAGGTGCCATTGTAATTGCGTACTATGCCAAAACCGGAGGAGGCGTTGATTTGGTAATCTGCATTGAAATGCCTGGCAACTAATGGACCAAATGCCAGTTGTGAATTCGTGGTGCTAAATAATTCTTCATTATTGCATTCACGGCTGGGCGAAGCATTGCCATAGCCAACCGTGTAGGAATCACCGATAAATTCAATCTGGCGTTTGCGTTTTGGTAGTGCGACGGGTTGGTCATCGCTGTAAAAACCCAGGAACTTTCCACTGCTGGATTGGGTTTCGCTAATTTTTTCCAGGCGAACCCGGTGTTTACCCCGGGCCAAGCCGGGTACCTCATAGTCTTTCTTTCCCGGTTTATTGATTGCAATGGGCGCACTGTCATCCACCACCAATTGGAAATTATTTTGGTCATCGTCAAATTTCAATGTGAGTGAGTCACCTTTAAACGCGGTTTCAAAATAAATGGCGGGCCAGGAGTATTCATAAAATTGGTCACCGTTGGCAGCTGTGCTTACCAATACGCGGCCTCCCACATGGGCAGGCAGTTGTTGCAGGTCCGCGGCGATACCGAATTGGCTCAATAAAACAGTGGCCATTACCAGACCAGGTCTTGTCAGGTTCATTCTTGTCTCCAAAAGGTGTTGTTATCGCGGTAAATTTTCCGGGTAATTGTAGCAGTTCGTGAATTATGTCCGCCGGAAATAAAAAACGCCGCACAAGGCGGCGTCGGTTTTTACCCGGGGATTTATTCCATATCGGCAATAATTTTTTGCAGGCCTTTCAGCGATGCCTCCACGCTTTGCATGGGGGTCATGCCTTCAGGGTAGGACTCCTGCTCAACTACAAACCACAAAGTACCGCCGACCGTTTTGTTGGCGTTGATCAGTGCTTTCCAGTCTGTAGTATCCTGGCCGATGATGGGGTGTTCTTTATTGCCTTCAGCCGGTGCGGATGCTTTGTAGTGTGTGGTGATGGTGCGGCCTGGATAAGCCTTTACAAAATCGACGGGATTTTTACCTGCTACTTCAGCCCAACCTACGTCTTGTTGCAGGATTACGTCGTGTTCGGTGTTTTTACCGATGACATCCCAGGGGGTTTTACCCATGTCGCCAAGCATTTCGTCTTTGTGGTTGTGATAGCCGGTATGCATACCATGAGGTGCAAGTTTTTTCTGGATGGCCGCCAACTCCGCCGCCACTTCTTTGGCGCCTTCCGGTGTAAACGCACGCTTGTCCATCGGGATAATTAAATACTTGCAATTGATGGCTTTATAAAAGGCGACGGTTGCATCAAAATTTTCCGATGATAATTTATCGAAATGAACATGTGCCCCGGAAGCTTCCAAACCGGTTTTTTCCAAAAAGGCTTTCAAACCTTTCGGGTCGTTGGTGTAAGGTCCAAAATTACCGGCGAACTCTACTCCCTGGAAGCCCATGGTTTTGAGTTTTTTCAGGGTGCCTTCAAAATCTTTGGCGACATCATCTTTAATCGACCAAAGCTGCACACTTAATTGCGGCGAGGTCGGTGTTACGTCAGCGGCAAATGTGGACATACTGATGCTGGTAATGGCAGCCATAGTGATCGCTTTTATTGTTTTGGATAAACTCATAATCATATTCCTGTATTGGTGTGATCGTTTGGTTTTTTGCATCTGCATAGAGTTGCAAATACCTTAAATCTTGCCTTGTTTTAATTGCTCGACGGCATAACTGGCAGCGCGCGCGGTGAGTGCCATATAGGTGAGCGATGGGTTTTGTGATGCGCAAGAACTCATACAGGCACCATCGGTCACAAATAAATTGGGCACATCATGCGCCTGGTTCCAGCCGTTGAGTACGGAAGTTTTCGGGTCCTTGCCCATGCGCGCGGTACCCATTTCATGAATCGATAACCCCGGGTTCCAATCACCGCGCAATGCGCGTATATCTTTTTTCACATCTTTCACACCAATCGATTCGAGGATTTCTGCGCAGGTGTCGGCGATGTCATGGAAGATTTTAATATCGTTCTCACCATAACTACAGTCAATATAAAGTTGCGGCATACCCCATTTGTCTTTCAGCGTGGGGTGCAGGGAAACCTGGTTTTCATAGCGCGGTAACATTTCACCCGAACCACCCAAATAGAAATGCCAACTGCCTGCATTGCGGATGGATTTTTTAAAATCTGCGCCAAAGCCATCTTGTGCGGCAAAGGCTTCCCAAGGGGTGCGTATAGCGCTACCGGTGAGCATATAGCCGCGCAAAAATTTGTCGGTTTTTTCGGTCACGTTGCGGAACGGTGGCATCGCCAGCCCGGTCGGACGGCGACCGGAATAATAATCTTCCTCAAACCCCTCCACATTACCGCTCGCACCGGCAGTGTATAAATGGTCCATTAAATAATGGCCCAATACGCCGGATGAATTTGCGATGCCGTGGGGGAAGGTTTCGCTTTTGGAGTTCAACATAATTTGCGTGGTGCCCAGGGTGGAGGCACACAGGAATACAACTTTCGCAAAATACTCGCGCGTTTCCATGGTCTCCGCATCAATCACCCGTACACCGGTAGCACGATTGGTTTTAGGATCGTAAATTACGCTGTGCACTATGCTATTGGTTGCAATCTTTAAATTATTGGTTGCCAGTGCCGCGGGCAATGTTGAGCTTTGGGTAGAAAAATAAGCACCGAAGGAGCACCCTTTTTGACATTCGTTACGTGCCTGGCAAGGCGCGCGCCCTTGCTCCAAGTGATGCTGGGCCGGTACAGACAAATGTGCAGTGCGACCAATAAACAGTTTGCGCGTACTCCATTTGGATTCGATGCGCTTTTTCATTTCTTTTTCTACCGCGTTCATTTCAAATGGCGGTAGGAATTTACTGTCCGGCAAGGCGGGATGGTTTTCTACCGAGCCGCTAATGCCCGCATGGATTTCCACATGGTCGTACCACTTCTCAATATCCTTGTAGCGAATTGGCCAATCGGTTCCATAGCCGTCGCGTGCGTTCGCGGTGAAATCATGTTCGCTCCAGCGGTAGGATTGACGGTGCCACAATAAGGATTTGCCGCCCAACTGGTTGCCGCGAATCCAGTCGAAGGGTTTATCTTTAGGCGTCGCGTAGGGCAGGTCTTTGTCGTTACCGAAAAAATGTTTGGTTGCATCGTTGAATGCGTAACATTTTTTCTGGACGTAATGTTGTTCTTCCACAAGGTCCCGTTCGATGCGACCACGGAAAGGCATCTGCCAGGGTTTTACGCCTTCACCAACGTAGTCCTTGCGATGTTCAACGGGGCGACCGCGTTCCACGAGCAGGGTTTTCAAACCTTTTTCAGTTAATTCTTTTGCGGCCCAGCCGCCGGCAATACCGGAACCGACTACGATTGCATCAAATATTTCTTTACTTTTGGTGATATAGAAATTGTTATCCATGGAGTTTTCTTCGCGAGAGTGAGCGGTAAAATTTAAAAAACGGGGGCGTTCAGTTTATTGTGGCAACGCCCAGGCTTTACCTATTTCTTTAAATTTAAAGTTGCCTTTGTAACCACCGGGAATGGCGAGGTAAGCCAACTCTTGTGAGGCGCCGATTTCCGACGTGTAATAACCAAATACCACAAGGGCTTTCAATTGTTTGAAACCGTCGCGGTCAGATTGGTTGAACCCGTTTCTGGCTTGCTCCATGTTGTTAAGTAATTCAATTTGCTGTTCTTTGCCCAGCAGCAGGAAAGGTTTGTTGCCACTGCTGTTAATGCGCGTAAGCACAACCTGCAAGGCTTGCTGTTCTTCTTTACTTGCGCAATAAACCATGAAGTGATTAATAAAATCATGCACGCCCGCGGCGATTGCGCCGGGGGTATCGGTGGTGGGAATAATAATTTCGCCCAACTCGCGCACCAGTGCTAACTGGTTTTTATCCAGCAAGGTTTTCTTGCTGCGATTCATATCTGCCGGCATTGCCACTGTAGCCAGTGCGGACAACGAGCTGGCCGATAAAGCCAAACCACAGAACACGGCTAATTGTTTAATTGCATCGCGGCGGGATGTATTTATGTCCTGGGGTATTGCCTGGTCCGGGGATAGGGCTGAGCCTTCCGCGACCAGGGGAATCAGCTGAGTTGCGTCGTTCATTGGATGCCTCTGTCATTATTGTTGTGCTGCGCCGCTGCTACCAGGTGCATCGGCAAGCACGGAATATCTGCCCGCTTTTTTAGCAGGGCTGTGTTCCAGTCTAGTGGGCGGCTCAGTTAAGAGGGGTCAATATTTGTAAATTTGGAAACGGTTACATTCGAAATTTACGCAAATTTTCCTAGCATAGAAGGGTTTGGTTGGTGGCGGGTTTGAACGGTAAAAAAACCGCATAAGTGAAGAATAAAATTACCTCGCCTGAACAATGCCAAGCCAGGTGGCGAGGGCGGCGCACAACCAGGCGGGTGCATCCAGGGGAAGCTCGTGACCAGCGGATGGATGGAGCTGGAGCGGCCACTGGAAGCGTTGTGCCAAATCCTTACTCGCGTTGGCTGATACAAACCGGTCGCCTTCGCTGGCGATTATTAAACCGTCCACATTGCATTGTGCCCGGGGGCGAAAACGCGCAGCAGCGAGGAGCATGGTGAGCGTAGTCTTACGCGAGACGGGACGTTGCCGCTGGATCGCCAGCCAGGTGCGCAAGTGTGAATTAAAATTTTCATGATTGTTGCTAACGTTGCGCAGCACTATATTTTCACGCAATGCCATCGGTGATAACACGGCGCTAAGCATTGGCAGCCAGGCCCGTGGTCGGAGTCGCCAGTAAAGCGGCTGGTCTCCGATACTGGAGTTAATTAGCGCAACACCGGCAAGTTGACGGGGAAACCTTTGTGCCCAATCAAGTGCAACCATGCCGCCCATGGAGACCCCAATGACAATTAACGGCCCCTCAATATTCTGCGCAGGTAATTGTGCGCGTATGAAATCAGTCATCGCAGAAATGGTGTTCAGGGCCGGCTGCCGGTAATGAATTCCGCAACCGGGGAAATCCACGCAATGGATTTGGTAATCCCCACCTAACGCGGTACCCAATTGTTGTGGAAATTGCATCCAATGTGCGGCTTCTCGCGCAAGCCCGCGCAATAAAATAATGTGCATGGAAAATTATTCCGTTTCGCAATTATTGAAACCAGAGGCTGTTTGCCGTTTGGGTTAATATCTCCCGCTGTTTTTCATCTGGCAACCAGTTTCGATAATTAAGGCAGGCAGCCAGCATAAAATCCAATAGTAATAGATGGCGACGCAATACGCGCGCACGGCGATGCTGCATTTGCGGGTTGAATAATCCCGCCATATTAAAAAGTTGGCGCGGGCGTTTTTTTACCCACATCCATGAGCCCATCTCCAGGGTGAGCGGCAAGAAATGGGGCTGTTGTTGCGCGCGCGATTGCAAATAAAAGTAATCCCACAAATCCCCATGGGATAGATAATGGATCGATTGCGGTTCAAATACATACGTGTGGTTGGGATAAGTGCGTTCCCACAACATTTTAAGCGCAACATATTCAGCGATATTGTGAATCGGCCGTTTGCGGTAAGCGTAGGGAAACCAGAGTTGATCCTGCATACCAAAGCCCGAGTGCAGATCCACCACCAATGCGAAAGGGCGATTCAATATTCGTGTTTGCATGACGCTTTCCAACGCGCGGTTTTCAGCTTCCATGGGTGCATTTTTTTTACCGCGATACCAGGGTAAAAAAGCTCCCAGGCGATGGCCGCCACCCAACAATGGTACTTCACCTTCAGCATTGATGGGTGCGTTGCGATTTAAATCCACGCCATTCCCATTGCTGCGTTTATTTAAGTACATGCCGACGGGATTCAGGATCGGCATTAATATCAATTGGATTTTTGACAGTTGTTGTTGCAAGTGCGAATCCCAATTTAAACGTTCCAGCAATGTGTGTAGCCAGGCTATCAAAACCTGGCTGCCAATGCGTTCTAATCCATGCATACCACCGGTCAGGAGCAGGGTGGGAGAGTTGGTGTCATTGTTGCCCAGGCTGACGGAATAGAGCGGGAATTCCTGGTGCTGAAACTGCAGGGCTAGCTCATTGCGTACATTTAAATATTGCGGATATTGGCGAATCAGTCGCTCAAGTTGTAACAGCTCGGGAATTTTTTGTTTTAGATCACGGCGTAATTCAGCGCTGCGCAAACTGAAAAAATCGATGGTGGAAACTTGCGCTACCGAAATTGGTTGCTTGTCTGTTCCATGGATGTTCATGTGCACCGCCGCCAGAAATCCCGATCAACCGAGCATAGCGGTTTTTCACGGTGGATATTCTTACACTTTTATGAAGCTGCGCGGTGGTCGCTATTCCCAGACCAGGTTTTCCTTGTCCGGGGCGATGACTGTGAGCTCATTACTTTGAACCATACCTTTCAGGTGATGGCTGATTTCCTGGTGCAAGCCCTGTACCGGTGTCAACTCACTTGCTGTCAGGCCGACACTGCGGTTGCGGCCGGATCGTTTCGCTGCGTAGAGCGCGTGGTCCGCTACGTTTACCACCTGTTCCCAACTCAGTGCCATTGGCGCTTCGCGCAAAAACGGAAAGCAAGCAAAACCAATGGAACAGGTTTTTTTCAGGTCTGAACCGTCGGGCAATATAAACACATGGTCGGCGATGGTTTTGCGGATGCGTTCCGCCATTAGCGGTGCGTCTTCGCGGTCTGCGAAGCGGCTTACGATTAAAAACTCCTCGCCGCCCCAGCGCACAACACAATCCGATTCGCGGCAGGTTTGGGTAAGCAGATTTGAAAGCTGGATAAGTAATTGGTCGCCGGCATTGTGCCCGTAAATATCATTAACCGATTTAAAATGATCCACATCCAAAATATAAAAGGTGAGGTCGGGTGTAGGTTTTTTGCGTGGTTCCTTGGAAAAGGTGGCGTTGTATTCGCGCTGCACCTTGGCTGTATCCATCGGCATCAGTTTTTGCAGATAGCGGCGGTTACTCAGGCCCGTGAGCGGGTCAGATAAGCTAATGGCTTCGAGCTGTGCATAGGCATTTTCCAGCTCGGCATTTTTGTTTTGCAATTCCGCCGTACGCTCCGCCACTTTTTGTTCGAGTTCGCGGCTGATATTACGCGCTACCGCAACTTTTTTGTGCTGGTTGCGCACAAACAGCAATAGCATCCCCGCCAGGACACCGGCATAAATTGTGTAGGCCCACCAGGTTTTCCAGGGTGGCGGCAATATCACTAACTGGATGCTATGGCCCTGGTCATTCCAGATGCCATCGTTATTACTGGCTTTTACATGGAATTGATAAGTGCCGGCGGGCAGGTTGGTATAAAGCGCCGAGCGCTGGTTGCCTACCGTCCGCCATTGGTCATCGAAACCGACAAGTTTATAGGCATACTCGTTTTTATCCGCATCGCGGAAATTCAATGCCGCGAAATGGAAGGAGATCATTGATTTGGTGTAATCCAGGGTGATCTTGTCTGTTTGGTTGATCACTTTGCTGAGAATTTTTTCGGGGCCATTGACCGGTACCTTTTCGGTGAAGATCCGGAAATCGGTTAACACAACGGGCGGGGCCTTTTCATTAATAAGTAATTTGTTGGCATTGATTAGATAAAGCCCGCTCCGTGTACCTATGGCGATTTCACCGGAGCGTGTTGTGATTGCCGCGCCAGTGGCGGCACCGCCAATCAGGTCGCCGTTGTAACGGGTGTAATTCCGTACAAGTTTGCTGTCCGGGTTAAACATAACAATCCCGTTATTGGTTCCCAGCCATAAATTACCCTGCTGGTCCTCGGTGATGGAGCGGATACCCGGGTCTACGAAACCGTCCCTGGTGTTATACACCGTGAAGTCGTCTGTTTCGGGATGATAGAGGTGGAGGCCGCCGTCGGTGCCGAGCCATAAGCGCCGCTGTTTATCTTCATAAATCGATAACACCGAATTGTTAACAAGGCTGCGTGGCTTTTCAGGGTTACCTATGTACCGCTTGAACGTGCCCCTTTCGCGGTCCATCAGGTTTAAACCGTAGGCAGTTCCCACCCAGAATCGTCCGGCCGAGTCTTCATAGGTGGTCCATACGAGCGAGGCGGAAACACTCTCGGGGTTCGCAGGGTCGTAAGAATAAAACGTGTAGAGGCCGGTTTTTTTATCAAATTTGGTTAGGCCGTTGTAATGCGTGGAAATCCATAGGGTTTTCTGTCGATCCTCATAAACGTCCCATATCATTTTGTCGTTCAACAAGGTGCTGGTTTTTTCTCCCCGCTTGGTCAGGGTGGTATCCGTAGGAAGCTCATCGAACCGGTCTTTTTCCGGGTTATAGCGCAGGATTCCATGGGACCAGGAACCGAAGCGAATTTCACCGTCTGAATCCACCACCCCATTCAGGAACGAGGACGAGTCTGAGCGCGAGTCGCTGCCGTCGGTATGGGGATAGTGGGTAAAAACTTCCGTCTCAGGGTCAAAGAGGGTGACACCATTTGCGCCCACCCACAGGGTACCGTCCGCGTTTTCCTCGATTGCTTCCACGTTCTCGCCGGGCAAGCCGCGCTTGGGGTCTGAACTCAGGGCGAATTTGCGGATAGCAGAGGTCGAGCGGTCATAGACATTCACACCGGATGGATAGGTGCCTATCCACATGTCGCCGATCTTGTCCTCATAAATGCAGCGGATGGAATTACTACTCAGCGTACCGCGCTCACCGGCCTGGTGGGAAAAACGAAGGAAATGGTCGTTGGCATCGTCATACAGGCTAATGCCTCCGCCATCACTGCCGGTCCATATCCAACCTTGCTGATCAACAAAAATCTGGCGGGTAATGTTGTCGGGAATCGTATGCGGGTCGGTCGGGTTGTGGCGATAAATACGGATCTCCCCGGTACCGGGCTCAAGGCGATAAATGCCATTGTCACTTCCCGCCCACACAAACCCTTTATGGTCCGCCACGATCGTCCTGATGTTATTGCTGGTCATGGATTTTGAATTTGCGGGGTCGGGCTCGAACAGTTTTGTTTCCATGGTCGCCAGGTCCAGGCGCACAATCCCTTCCGCCATACCGATCCACAGCATGTGGTTTTTATCCAAAAACAAATCATTGATGATGTTGCTGGGCAAGCTCTTGGGAATACCGGGCTGGTCGTTCATATTCCTTACGGCCAGTGTTTGTGTATTGAAAAAATGAAGGCCAAATCCACTGCCAATTAACAATTCCCCATCCGGTGATTCTGCCAGGGCGTAGACAATTTCCCTGAATAGCCCGGCCCCCTGCGCATTTTTTAGCGGCAACATAATTTCGCGGTCGCGGTCGTACTTGTACAAGCCGGAGCGGGTCGCAGCCCACAGGTTGTGGTGGCTGTCTTCCAATAATTCGAGGACCTGGGTAACGGGCCCTTGCGGGGTGAGGTCATCCGGATTGGCTATTTGAATGGAGAGAAATTCGAACCCGTCGAAGCGCAATAATGCATTTCGACCACCCAGCCACATAAAGCCTTCGTGGTCCTGGACAATTGCCTCGACTTCCCCGATGGCAATATCCTGGTTTTGCATAATATTGCGAAAGTTGATTTTCTTTGGATATTCGTTCACTGCCGGCGCAGGCTGCGCCACCGAAAGCGCTACCCATGTACCCAATACCCAGCACATAACTATCTTGAATGCTAATGAATAGAGCGAGGCGCATTGCATTTGCTTGCGCGATAAGCGTTTGGTAATGGCTAACTGGCGTGTGCTCATATTTGATAGTGGGGTTTGGCGCCGTATCGTGAAGCTATTATGGTTAGTCTGATTATTTATAGCAGGAGTTATTGAATTCGCACGTTAATCCCGCCCGCATGCGGACCCGTCCACAATTTCCAAAACAAAGCCGTCCGCGTTCATCCCCTCTTTCACATCCCCTCGGTCGAAAGGCTTTGGTTGCGCCGCTAACAATGTATCGGGATTACCGCCCGGTCCGCATTAATAATTTGCCATCCTATATTCAAGGTTGTTCTTCACCGCAGGCCATTCCTGGTCAATAATCGAAAACACTACTGTATCGCGGTAAATACCTTCCGCATTTTTTTGATGGTTTCGCAAAACCCCATCCTGCTTCGCGCCGAGGCGTGTAATTGCGGCGCGCGATATTTGATTATGCCAATGGGTTCGAAACTCAACGGCGATAGTGTCAAGCGTTTCAAACGCGTGGGAAAGCAACAAGTATTTGCACTCGGTATTTACCCCCGTTTTCTGATAGGACTTTGCATACCAGGTATAACCGATCTCGATGCGATGATTCAGGTTGTCGGCATTGCAATAGCGAGTTGTGCCGATAATTTTCTGTTTGGTGTTATCAAGCACAGCAAAGAGCAAGGCACGGCCGGCTTCCTGGTCATTAAATGCCTGGTCGAGATACGCATCAATGGTTTTGCTATTGGGGACGGAGGTGTACCAAAGATTCCATAATTCACCATCGCTGGATGCTTCCAATAACGCGTTAGTGTGTTCACGTTTTAGTGGAATAAGTGTAATGATCTTTCCCGTTAAAATCGTTTCATAAAGCCAATGGGTAGTCATGGTATTCTTTTTACCTATTAATCAATCCACAAACTTCCTCGCTCAATGAGAAATTTGCGCAAGTCTCGTTCTTCTCTGCATATATGCACTATATAAACCGATGTTTTATCCAAACGATAAAAAACCCGGCAAGGTGGGATAATTACTTCACGATAATTAAGTTCAACAATTTCGGGCAAAATTCTTCCCGATTTTGGAAATTGCTCAAGTCGCTCGACTTTCGAGATAAGATCGCGAACCAAATCCGCAGCTGCGATAGGGTTGGTTAATGCTATATATTCGGCGATTTCATTAAGATCATTAAGGGCGGATTCAGTCCAAATTATTTCAGCCATTTCTTCAGCTTATCCTTAGCTTGTGCATGTGATAAAACACGTCCTTCCAATATGGCTTTTTCGCCACGGGCAATCCCTTCAAGAATTTTCATACGATGAAGCATTTGGTCATAGTCATTAACGTCAACTAAATAAGCTGAAGGTAAACCATGTTCAGTTATAAGCACAGGTTCTTTTGTTTTATGTAGTTCAGCCAAAATTTTGGTGGCTTCACGTTTTAGAGTAGTAACAAGTTCGGTTTTCATGGCAGTACTCCTTGCAAATAGAGTGTCACTATAGTATCACTCTGGTTTAGGAAGGGCAAACTCAAGAGAGATAGGAGGATGAGAGCCTTGGTGTAAAACTATGACCGGATTATTTACTCGAATCGTTTGGTAAAAAAAAGCCGGATCATTTCTGATCCGGCTTTCGTTTTCATCGCAATCAAAAAAACTTACACGTTGTAAGTCGTCGATGCCGTATTGCCGCCGCGACCTGTCCAGTTGGTGTGGAAGAATTCACCGCGTGGTTTGTCGGTGCGCTCGTAGGTGTGTGCGCCGAAGTAGTCACGTTGGGCTTGCAGCAGGTTGGCGGGCAAGCGGGCGGTGCGGTAGCCGTCGAAGTAGGTGAGGGCGGAGGTGATGGTGGGGGCGGGAATTCCATTCACGATTGCCGCCGCTGCAACACGACGCCAGCCAGCTTGCGCTGCGTCAACCGTTTTCGCGAAGTAATCATCCAGTAACAGGTTTTTCAATTCGGGGTTCTTGTCGAACGCTTCCTTGATGTTGCCGAGGAAGGATGAGCGAATGATACAACCACCGCGCCACATTAATGCGATGCCGCCGTAGTTCAAATGCCAACCGTATTCTTTGGCGGCTTCACGCATCAACAAATAACCTTGGGCATAGGAAATAATTTTTGATGCGAACACGGCATTGCGCAGGTCATCGATAAAGGCTTGTTTGTCGCCGGTGAATGTTACCGCCGGGCCTTTAATCACGTTTGCGGCTTCAACGCGTTCAGCTTTTTGCGATGACAGGCAGCGTGCGAATACCGCTTCAGAAATCAGGGTAAGGGGTACACCCAAATCCAGTGCGATTACACCCGTCCACTTACCGGTGCCTTTTTGCCCCGCGGTGTCGAGGATTTTTTCAACGAGGGGTTCGCCATCGGTATCTTTGTAGGCAAGTATGTCGCGGGTGATCTCGATCAGGTAGGAGTCGAGTTCACCTTTGTTCCACTCGGCAAATACTTCGTGCATTTGGTCCGCGCTCAGGCCGAGCACTTCTTTCATGATTTGGTAGGCTTCGCAAATCAATTGCATATCGCCGTATTCAATACCGTTGTGCACCATTTTCACAAAGTGGCCGGCACCGTTTTCGCCTACCCAATCGCAGCATGGGCTGCCGTCATCCACCTTGGCGGAAATGCTTTGGAAAATTTCTTTCACATAGGGCCATGCTTCCGGTGAGCCGCCGGGCATTATTGAGGGGCCCGTCAGTGCGCCTTCTTCGCCACCGGAAACACCGGTGCCGATGAAGCGCAAGCCTTTGGTTGCGAGGTACGCGGTGCGACGGTCGGTGTCGGGGAAATGGGTGTTGCCGCCGTCGATAATAATGTCGCCGGCTTCAAGGTGCGGGATCAGTTGTTCAATGAAATCGTCTACCGCTTTACCGGCTTTTACCATCAGCATGATCTTGCGCGGTTTCGCCAGTGAGGCAACCAGCTCTTCAATGGAGCGCGCGCCGCGAATGGTTTTGCCTTTGGCGCGGCCTTCGATGAAGGCATCAACCTTTTCTACAGAGCGGTTGTAAGCGGTAACTGTATAGCCTTTGCTCGCCATGTTAAGGATGAGGTTTTCCCCCATCACTGCCAAGCCAACCAAGCCTATATCGGAAAGTGGTTTCATAGTAGTAATAGCCTATCGTTGTGGTTGATGTCCTACCCACGGAAGCATTGCAACAGGACAGTTCCGGCCATATTCCAAGACACTGCCTCCGGCCTCGCGTGGGAGGTTCAGGGTGCATTGATTGACCGATTTCTAAACACTAATGGCGCAACTCTTGGGTGGTCGCGCTCTTGAAGGGGTGCGTATTATTCCCGTTTATGCGTCAAAAGAATAGCCGAGGGTTAAAAGTTGTAGCGTTTTTGTGTTGATTGGCGGGGCGGTTATTGGCTTGGCCGCTGGATTTTACGCTTTCGCCTGCGATCGGGGTTGGCCTGCTGTTTTAATGCCCATTCGATATGCTCCTTCACCAAGGGCGAGGCCTGGTCCATCTTGCCGTTTAACGCCTGGATAATCCGCCCGTTACTGGGCGCATTTCCCAGGCCCACTGCCAGATTCCGTAACCATCCCTCATAACCCGCGCGCCGAATGGCGGAACCTTCGGTTCTTGCCAGGAACTCTTCCTCGGTCCAGTTAAACAAATCCACAAGGTCGCTATCGGCCAGGCCGTGGCGGGGCAGGAAGTCTTTCTCATGCGTGAATTGTGCGTATTTATTCCAGGGGCAAATGGCTTGGCAATCGTCGCAACCGAAGATGCGATTGCCGATGGGCTCGCGGAATTCCTCGGGGATAGGACCCTGGTTCTCAATGGTGAGATAGGAAATGCAGCGGCGAGCGTCCAGTTCATAAGGGCGTGGAAAAGCATCGGTTGGGCAAACTTTTAAACAGGCGATGCACTCACCGCATTGATTCGGCTGGTTGGGTTCATCTACCGGTAAAGGCACAAAGGTAAAAATTTCGCCAAGAAAGAACCAGCTTCCCGCGTTACTGTTAATGATCAAGGTGTGTTTGCCTGTCCAACCCAACCCGGCTTTTTCCGCGAGCGGGCGTTCCATGACGGGCGCGCTGTCTACAAATGCGCGGTTGTGGCCTTTGAACTCGTAATCTTCCGGTAACGCATTATCGATTTGCCGGGCAAGGGTGCTTAACCGCTTGCGAATGAGTTTGTGGTAGTCGCGTCCGAGCGTGTAGCGGGATATGTAGGCCTTGGTGGGATCTTTCAGGATTTTTATTTGCCGGGTATCGCCCGGCAAGTAATCCATGCGAACCGAAATAACCCTGATTGTGCCGGGCAATAGTTCGGCCGGGCGCGAGCGCTTGTTGCCGTGGGTGGCCAGCCATTCCATGCTGCCGTGGTAGCCTTTGGCTAACCATTCCTGGAGGCGGGTTTCCGCTGCTTCGAGGTTAATGTCGGTAATAGCCACCTGCTGGAAGCCCAGTTCGCGGCCCCATGACTTTATGTCGCGGGCGAGTTGATAAAGGTCGGGTTGGGTCATAGGTGAAGGCAAGGCGAAGGAAGTGCGTATTTTGCCTGAAAATAACGCGAGTTACATTTTTAAACATTTGATTTGGCGGGTGTTCAGGCCCTCGGGCTATAGTGAACAGACTTTTTACCAGGAGATGCTTATGAAATTCTTAATTCCGGCCCTTGCCGCCTTATCGTTAAGTTTCCCCGCGTTGGCAACGCCCTTGCCTGGCCAGCCGCATGTGTATGTGGAGGGTTCCGCCGAATTGGAAGTCGAGCCTGACACCATGACATTTACGTTGAGCATCCAAAAGGTGGACCTCGATCTCGCCCAAGCCAAGGCGGATGTGGATGCCCGTTCGCGTTTGTTAATCGAAACCTGCAAGAAGTTCGGTATCAAGGCTGAAGATATTGCGACCACTGCGCTCAATATCCGCCCTGAATACGAATACCGGGATAACCAGCGTGTGTTGACCGGCAATAGTGTGTCGCGCCAGGTGGATATTACCTTGCGCGATTTAAAGAAATACCCGGATATGATGAAAGCCCTGGTGGATGCGAAAATTTCCGAGACCATCAATACCAATTTAACCGTGGCGGATAAAAAAGTGGTGGAAGAAAAAGCGCAAACCGCTGCGATGAACGATGCGCGTGCACGCGCCGAACGTTTGGCGAAAACCCAGGGGAAACAAGTGGGCGACCCCTGGTCGATTTCGGAATTTAATAATCGCGGCAATGAACGCTGGGAGTTAAATCCAAACCGCCAGTTAATGGGCAGTTCGGGGGCGATGAAAATGGAAATGCGCGTCGCGGATGCTTCCGAGCCATTTGAGCCCGGTGTGATGAAAATTACTGCACAGGTATACGTGGTTTACCTGCTGAAATAGATCGGGCGGTTGTGATTCAGGTGCCGCACATATGGGCGATATATTCTTTCCAGGCCACTATGTCGGTGCCTTCCGAATCAAACAGGCTCAGGCCCAGCAGGTAATCACCGGTGGCGGCTTGCGGCTGGCACCATTTGACTTCTGTTACCAATAGAAACTGGCGATTATTTTCTGTATCGCGAATACAGCAACGCAAAATAATATCGGTAGCCACTGCCTGGGTTGCAATTACCCGCAGGCCATTGGCGGAGATGTCCAGGCTTTTGGTGATGACCAGGGTGGGGTCGCCCTGGGCGGAGGAGTCCAGTTCAATGATGACGGTGAGCTGGTTATCCAGCCGGAACTCCTGGCGTTGTTCGGAATTATTGTTCATAGCGCTGTCCGATAGGGCGTATTTGTTTTTCATTTCAATTAAAGCTCCGGCCTAGTTGGTATCGCGACGCAAGCCGCGAATCACTTTGGCGAGCTGGTCTTCAAAGTTGTCGCCATTGCGCAAAATTTTTATTTGTTCCTGCGCAATGAGTTCCTGTAATTGCTCGCGTTGGTATTCACCCACCTTGCGCCCCACCTGGTCGGCAAATATATATTTGCTGGTCGAGCCGATAATGACCGAAAGTTTTGCGCGTTGCTTGCTGTGGCCCGTGAGGATTTCCACCCAGGCGCCGACTTGCAATTCGTTAATGGTCTGCTGTGCTGCCTGTTGCCGCACGAGCAATTCCGCTGCGTCGGCCGCTACCTGCTCCACACGCAGGCGTTCGACTTCGGCCGCTTGTTCCGCTTCGCGGCGGCGCTGTTCATCTGCCAGCACCCG
Source organism: uncultured Cellvibrio sp. (assembly GCA_946480695.1). The sequence goes on along the minus strand of CAMLKG010000028.1, from coordinate 30,021 downwards.
CGCTTCCGCCATGGCTTTGCGTGCGGCGGTGCGGCGCGCTTCCAATTGTTTTTGCATTCGCGTTTCGGCTTCGGCGCGTGCTCGCGCGGCTGCTTCGGCCGCTGTGTGTTGCTGGGCAATGATCGCCTTGACGACTTGCTCCGCTTTTTGTTTTTGCAATAGCAATTGCGTGTGCACACTTTTATTGGCGCGCTCGATCCAGGTGGCCAGTCTGGTTTCAATCCATTGCTGGAGATGCGGTGCCGGTAATGGTTTCGCGATCCCGGTAGATAGGCAAAGCGCAAAATCCTTATGGCTTTTAATCATCAGTTTGCGCCCGGTGTGATCAACCAATAACAATTGGTCTACGTCGGGATTTTTCAGCGCAAGCTTGCCGCGTGAGGCTCCGTGCTCGCCAAAAAAGACAAACCAGTCGCCAACCTGGGCTTGCTCGGTTTGCTTCAACAAACTGTGAGGCACCCGAGTATTTCCGCCACTTTGTCCAGCGCTGTAGGGAATAGGGGGAAACAGTTGGTTTTCCAGTGCTTGCTTTTGGATCGCCGCCATCAAAAACCGATGCAGGTGTTCTACCAATTGCTGGTAGGACTGGTTGTTATTGACCGGGTGCTCACAACTGCGTTCCAGTTCGGCGATAACGAGCGGGATTTGCTGGTAGAGGAATTGGTCATCGACCGGCGCGTCTGCGGTGGCGAATAATTCGCCCAGGGCGGGTAAGAGTCGGTTCCAGCTTTTCCATAATGGAAGCTGGATGAGTTCTTCCGGCGTTTTGTTGAATGCCCAATATTGCAACTCACTTTTGAGTGTACCGCTTATCAGGGCGTGCAACTCGGTGGGTAGCGGGTGGTTGGCGAGATGTTGATTGAGCAGGTCGATCACCCGTGTTTCAGCACTGATGTGTTTGAGGCTCGCCAGCTCGGTTTCGCACAGGCGGTTTTCCAGCATGCCCGCGCGCTTTTCTTCCGCGGCAAGCCAATCATTGAATTGCCGGAGTGTATCTCCCAACACAGGACTCCCTGCCGGTGCATCCGGTTCCGCAAGTCGGATTTTAGCGGTATGCAGCAGGCTCAGGTATTTATCCAGGAATTGCTGGGCGGGCTTACCCTCGCGTGGGTACCAATAGCGTCCGGCCAGCAGGGTTTGTAACAACTCGCGCAATGGATGTTGTTGCTGGCACAGGAAGTTGTCATCGCGGCTGATGCAATGGCGAATTAGGGCCCACAAGGATTGCAATTCAGGTTGCAGTTCCGGGTCCCATAGAATGGGCTGGTGGAATGGTTGGAGGATTTCATCCGCGAGCTGTTCGCGAAGCTGGACCGGGGACTGGCCTTCGTGGGTGGCGATATGCGAAAAAACCTCGCCCAATTGCGGCGAATCACCGGTTACTATGGCCTGCAAGTTAAATTCGGACATGGGAAGCATAATTACCAAAATCGATTTTCCTGAATATAGCCAAGTATGCACCCGGCATGGCGGACTTTTGCTTAAGACCACTGGATGCGACGGCTTGTTGCAAACAGTTTCCTGCGCCTGTGCCGGCAAGTTGCGTATAATCCGCCCCGTTTGCCGCTATTAGCCCCCGGGATACCCTTGACATGAAAATTACTGCCAATTCCCCCTCTTTATATACCGCTGCGGAAGCCTATTTAGTGGATGCCGCCGCCATCGCGTCGGGTATTCCTGCTATCCAATTAATGAAGCGTGCCGGCCGTGCGGCCTTTGAGCTAATAACGGAGCGTTTCGCTGATGCCGGCTTGATCAGTATTTACACCGGGGGTGGGAATAACGGCGGTGATGGCTATGTATTGGCGGGATTGCTGGCCCAACGGCTATACCCGGTGCAGGTCATCGCGCTGGTAGCGCCCGATCAATTAACCGGCGAGGCACGTGTTGCCTATGAATTCGCTAGACAGGAGGGGGTTAAGGTAGTCACTCCGGGGGCAGCTCCGGTGCAGGGGATCATTGTGGATGCCCTGTTGGGAATCGGTTTGCGCGGAGCGGTACGCGAGCCATACGGCGGTGTCATTGAACAGATCAATAGCAGTGGTTTACCGGTGGTTGCGCTGGATATCCCCTCCGGTTTGCAGGCAGATACCGGCGCGGTAGCCGGTCCGGTGGTAAATGCCTTGGTCACCCTGACATTTATCGGCATCAAACAGGGATTGCTCACCGGGCGCGGCCCGGCAGTCTGTGGTGAGTTGGTGCTTGCTAACCTGGATGTACCCGACACAGCATACGCCGGGGTTAAGCCGACCGCGGAACGACTGCATTTGAACGAGCTCTTGCCATTGTTGGCGCCGCGCGCGGCGGACGCGCATAAGGGCGACTTCGGCCACGTTATGGTGATCGGGGGCGATACTGGTTTCGGGGGGGCCGCCCTGATGGCCGCCGAAGCGGCGGCGCGTACTGGTGCCGGTTTGGTCAGTGTTGCAACCCGCCCGGAACATATTCCCGCCATCCTGGCGCGCCGCCCTGAAATTATGGCGTGCGGCGTGGTATCGGGGCAGGAATTGGAGCCACTGTTGGCGCGCCCGACGGTGTTGATCGTAGGGCCGGGTTTGGGCCGCTCGCCCTGGTCTGAACAAATGTTGCAACAAGCCGTCAAAACCGGTTTGCCGCTCGTGCTGGATGCGGATGCGCTTAATATCCTTGCGGCCGGGCGAGTAGTGCCTGCCAGTGTCAGGCGCGACAATTGGCTGCTCACTCCGCACCCGGCGGAAGCCGCCCGGCTGCTCGGCCAAACCACGGCAGAGGTCCAGGCGGACCGTTTTGCCGCCGTACGCGCCATCCAGGCAAAATACAACGCCAGTGTTATCCTCAAAGGCGCCGGTAGCCTGATCGCTTCCGCCCAGGGACCAGTCGGGATAGTTACCGATGGCAACCCCGGCATGGCCACAGGGGGTATGGGTGATGTGCTGTGCGGCATCCTTGGCGGGTTGGTTGCCCAGGGATTGCCCATAGTCGATGCCGCGCGGCTCGGCGCCGTTATCCATGCCTGCGCTGCCGATCTCGCCGCCGGTGAGCATGGCCAGCGCAGTTTGTTAGCGACTGACTTGATCCCCTATTTGGGTGAGTTGTTATGAACCGGGGCGAAGCATGATCAACCGTGAATTCCAGCTTGATGATGATGTCCGGATGGTTGCCTTTGGCGAACATCTAGGGCGCGCGCTGGCCACCTGCGAAGGGGCGGTATCTGTTTATTTGCAGGGGGATTTGGGGGCGGGCAAGACCACGCTGAGCCGTGGCATCCTGCGTGCATTTGGCCATGCCGGCGCGGTGAAAAGTCCCACCTACACTTTGGTGGAACCCTACGAATTCGCGGAGCGCACCGTCTATCACTTCGACCTCTATCGCCTGGGCGACGCGGAGGAACTGGAATACATGGGAATTCGTGATTACTTTTCCGCGCCGAATATTTGCCTTATCGAATGGCCGGAACGGGGCCTGGGGCTATTGCCGGAAGCGGATGTTCGTTTGAATATAACGGTAGTTCCGGTCGGTCGCCTTATCCATTTACAGAGTCGCCTGCCGCTGGCAATTTAATCTGCAAAAAATTTAATAAAGATTGTTAATTCTGAATTGTGCGCAGATGGTCAAAATCCTGAACCTGACCTAGGCTTGGGGTTATCGCTTTTTTGTTATGTCGTCATGTCCTGGTTTTTACTCACCCTAAAAAACAACCCTTCGGAGTGATTGACCAGCCGTTAGTGTGGTGAGGAAGATTCATGCACAACCAATTGTGTTTCTACCCGGGGCTGCGTGCAAGCCAGGCGCGCGGCCTTTTGTTGTTGGGGGTGGTTTTTTTCAGCCCGGGCGGCCGGGCCCTTGAAGCCGCCACAACGGATAATGTCCTCCTGACCATGTTGTGGGGCAGCCTTGCGGCCGTCATCGCCGTTTTAGTTATAGGTGCGAGCTGGTCCTGGAGTTTGAAACGCACGGTGGCCTTGCGCACCCGCGAGTTGCGCGACGCACTGGCGCAACGGGAAATGGCCGAGCGGGAATTAAGGCACCTCGCCAATTTTGATTCGCAAACCGGCCTCGCCAAGCTGCAATATTTTATCGAGCAAGTGGATGATTATTTTCATTCGCACCAACAACCGGTGAAACAGGAAAAGGAAATCCTGGTCATCAAGCTGGTGGACCTGGATGCAATTGTGCGCACTTTCGGTTTTTCGCGCGCGGAAATGGTGGTGGGCGCATTTGCCGCACATTTGATGAAATTACCCGAGTCGCTTGCGGCTTATCTGGGACGTGGCGTCTTCGCTATTTTTACCAACAAGTGCAATGCGCCGGCGTTATTTGATCGCCTGGCGGCGGACCTGGCCCGCACAGACCCGGGCCTGAACTCACAACTTGTCGGTGGTTCCTCCTATTGGCCTGAGCACGGGCGCTCGGCCGGAAAATTATTGCGGCACGCGGATACTGCCATGGCGATGAGTGTCGCGCGTCGCCGTCGCTGGATGGCATACGAAGTTGCCATGGAGCCCAGTCGCATGGATATGGATATCATTTCACTGTTTATCGATGGCAACGTGCCGGGTATTTTCCCGGTGTTCCAACCGCAACTGGATTTGCGCACCGGTAAAATTTCCTCGGCGGAAATCCTGGTGCGCTGGCAGCATCCGCGTTTGGGGTTTATTCCGCCCAACGTGTTCATTCCATTGTTGGAAAACTCCGGCCTGATCGAACAGGTTACGGTGCAAATGATCGGTGAGGCGGTGCGTGTTGCCGTGTTGCTGCGCGAGCGCAATTTGCCGTGTGCGATCAGTGTCAACATTGCCGCTTACGATTTAATTGAAACCGGCCTCGCCGACATTATCCGCAAGGCCCTGGCGCGTTATCAGGGGCTGGCTGGCGATATCAAACTGGAGTTAACCGAAACCTCGGTAGCTAGCGATCCGCAACGTGTAAAACAAGTGTTGCTGGAGTTAAGCGAGTTGGGAATCTACGCCTCGGTTGATGATTTCGGGACAGGTTATTCGTCGCTTTCCTACCTGAGTCTGTTCCCCATCCGCGAATTAAAAATCGACCGCACCTTTGTCGGCGATATGATCGGCAACCCGCGCAACCGCAGCATTGTACGTTCCACCATTGTAATGGCACGCGAGCTGGGCCTGGTTACCGTCGCTGAAGGTGTGGAGGACGACCAAACCCTGCAAATGCTTAAAAAAGACGGTTGTGACCTGGCGCAGGGGTATGTCATCGCCAAGCCCATGGGTGAAACGGATTTTATTGAATTTATGCGGACCCATGCCGCCCATGTTGTTGATGTAAGCCAGTTTATGAAGCACTGAATAAACGCCCTGCGGAAATTTAAAACCTTTATGTTGGTGAATAAACAGTGATCAAATCGGCAATTTTGCTAGAGTGAAAACGGGTTTTTGCGGTAAAGTGCACCGGTCACAAAGCCGCTAAACCCTGGCAGTGCTGCGTCATAACGACAAAAAGCTGTTGAAACCAGCAGATAGAGAGTAATCCGGTTTTGAAATTATCGATGACTTTTAGCCGCCGCCTGTGCGGACTTCTTTTCCTCGGGCTTGTGGTTTTTGCCCAGGTCGCCCAGTCAGCGGCAGTCAATGGTGTGCGTGTCTGGCGTGCACCCGACCATACCCGCATAGTGCTTGACCTGGATGCGCCGGTTCAGCACAAGCTCACGCTCGCTCATAACCCCGACCGAATTATCCTGGATGTCCCCGCCAGTAAATTAAATGCCGGCCTTGCCAAATTACCGCTCGCCGATACGCCGGTATTAGCTATCCGCAGCTATGTGCAAAACAAAACTGATTTGCGCCTGGTGCTGGATTTAAAGGCGAAAATTGCCCCCAACAGCTTTCTATTGAAAGCCCACGGCGGTATGCATGATCGTTTGGTCATTGACCTTTACGACGAACCTGCCGCTGCCGGTAACACAACAAACGCTGCCGAAAAAGCGCCGGTAACGGCTGCACCTCCCGCAACCGATCCGCCAACCCCGGCAAAAACGCCGGGGGCTGTCGAAACATCTGCGGTGGGCCCGCAAGGCAAGCGCACTATTATCGTTGCGGTGGACGCAGGGCACGGCGGCGAAGATCCGGGGGCTATGGGCCCCAATCGCTTGCGCGAAAAAGAAGTTACCCTCGCCATTGCCAGGGAACTGGTCGCGGCGATCAACGCCCAACCGGGGTTTACCGGAAAATTAACCCGCACCGGCGATTACTTTATCCCGCTGAAAAAACGCCGTGACATCGCGCGTAATATGAAAGCGGATTTATTTGTTTCCATCCATGCGGATGCCTTTACCAAAGCCAGCGCGCGTGGCGCATCGGTATTTGCGTTATCGCGCACCGGGGCTACGTCTGAAACTGCGCGCTTTTTGGCGGCGCGCGAAAATGAATCGGATTTGATCGGCGGTGTCGGCAATATCAGCCTTGACGATAAAGACCAGGTACTCGCGGGGGTATTGGTGGATTTATCGATGACCGCAACCCTCAATTCAAGTTTGCAGGTGGGGCATCATGTGTTGAATTCCCTGGGAGGTATTGCGCATTTGCACAAACACCACGTGGAGCAGGCGGGCTTTATGGTGTTGAAATCGCCTGACGTTCCCTCGATCCTGGTGGAAACGGGTTTTATTTCCAATCCGGAGGAGTCGCGCAAATTAGCCACGCCCGCGTATCGCAAGCAAATGGCCAACTCGGTATTTAAAGGTATTCGCCAGTATTTTTATCAGCATCCACCGGCGGGAACCTACGTGGCGGCCTTGTTACAGTCCGGCGGCGCCAAGGATTTCGAGCGGCAACATACCGTCGGCGCTGGCGATAGTTTGTCGGCCATTGCGGCGCGTTACGGCGTGACCGGCCAGGAGTTGATGCGGTACAACAAAATGAACTCCACGGTGGTAAAACTCGGGCAGGTTTTAAAAATTCCGGCCGATAAAAAAACAGTCGTCGCACCCGTTGCCACCACACAGGTTGCGCCGACCACTTTGCCTGTGGCAAAACCCGTCGCCGCCAAATCCGCTACCGCCAAACCGGCGACTAGCCATCCGCGACACCATAAAGTGATTGCCGGGGATACGTTATCCGGCATCGCATCGCGTTACGGGGTGTCTGTTGCGCAATTGTTGCGTCATAACAATATGAAAAATTCCACAGTAAGAATTGGCCAAACGCTTAAAATCCCTACCTCTTGATGCTCAATCTCGTCGCTTTCCGCAATCCGGATCGATGTGTTTTTAAAAAAGGTTAATGCGATTCTCCCATGCGCAAAATTAAATTACTCAGCCCCCGCCTTGCTAACCAGATTGCTGCTGGCGAGGTGGTGGAACGACCCTCATCGGTTATCAAGGAGCTGCTTGAAAACTCGCTGGACGCGGGTGCCACGCGTTTGGAAATCGATGTTGAGGACGGTGGAATCAAGTTAATGCGCGTGCGTGATAATGGTGGGGGTATCGACAAGGATGATTTGCCGCTCGCATTGAGTCGCCACGCCACCAGTAAAATTTACGAATTGGATGATCTGGAAGCGGTAGCCACTTTAGGGTTTCGCGGTGAGGCGCTGGCAAGTATCAGTTCCGTTGCCCGCCTCGCGCTAATCAGCAGCACTACGGAAGACAGTGCCGGCTGGCAGGTCATCGCGGAAGGCCGCGATATGGAAACACAAATTTCACCTGCGCCGCATCCGCGCGGTACCACCGTAGAGGTGCGCGATTTATTTTTTAACACTCCGGCGCGCCGCAAGTTTTTACGTACCGACAAAACTGAATATACCCACCTGGAAGATGTTGTAAAACGTTTGGCGCTGTCACGTTTTGATGTCGCGTTTAATTTACGTCACAACAACCGTGCAATTTATTCCTGGCGCGCGGGCGATTCCCAACTGGAACAAGAGCGTCGCGTCGCGCAAGTCTGCGGCCCTGCGTTTATGGAAAATGCGGTGCATATCGATATCGAGCGCAATGGTTTGCGTTTGTGGGGGTGGGTGGCCCAGCCAACCTTTTCGCGCAGCCAGGCGGATTTGCAACATTTTTACGTGAATGGCCGCGCGATTCGCGACAAGCTGGTGAGTCACGCTGTGCGGCAGGCGTATCAGGATGTGCTATATCACGGACGCCATCCGGCGTTTGTGTTGTATCTCGAATTAGATCCCGCCACGGTCGATGTGAATGTTCACCCCACCAAACACGAAGTGCGTTTTCGCGATAATCGCAGCGTGCACGATTTTATTTATTCGAGCCTGCATCATGCACTCGCACGCGTTCGCCCGGAAGATACGCTGGCGCGGCGCGAATCATTTGAATCGGTAGAAATTCCTGGGCCAAATAAAACATCCGGCCTGAATTCATTGGCGCTTGCTGCACCAAAAACCCTGCAAGGAATTGCGGCGGGTGAATTCAGAGGCCAGGAAACTATCGGATTTCGCGCACCTGTTGCGACGGGGTATCAAAATACTTATCGACCATCACCTGCTGAAAATATTGTGCGTGAACAGATGGCGGTGTACGGTGCCCTGCATTCATCCCCCTTACAAAACAATGCGCTACCCGAAACGCACAGTGAAGATATTCCACCGCTGGGCTATGCGCTGGCGCAGTTAAAAGGCATCTACATCCTGGCGGAAAATGCACAGGGTTTAATCCTGGTGGATATGCATGCCGCCCACGAGCGTATAACTTATGAACGTATGAAAGAATCCTTCAGTTGTGGTGGCATCCAAACGCAACCGCTGCTGGTGCCTGAATCCATTGCCGTCAGTGAAAAAGAAGCCGATTGCGCCGAAAACTTTCACGCGATTTTTACCAGCCTGGGATTTGAGTTGCAGCGCGCCGGGCCGGAAACATTATTGATCCGGCAGGTTCCGGTAATTTTAAATCGCGCCAAAGTTGAACAATTGGTTCGCGACGTCCTTGCGGATTTAATCGAACACGGAACCAGCGAACGCATCCAGCATCACATCAATGAAATCCTCGGTACCATGGCTTGCCACGGCTCGGTGCGCGCCAATCGCAAATTAACCATTCCGGAAATGAATGCGTTGTTACGCGATATGGAAGCAACTGAACGCAGTGGCCAATGTAACCATGGTCGTCCTACCTGGTTGTTGCAGTCATTGGATGACCTGGACAAATTATTTATGCGCGGCCAGTAATGACCATCGCAAATATTGAAAGGAAACCTGTCATTTTTTTGATGGGTCCCACGGCATCCGGTAAAACAGAGTTGGCAATTTCATTGCGCCAACATTTACCTGTTGAACTTATCAGTGTGGATTCGACTCTGGTGTACCGTGGAATGGACATTGGCACCGCCAAGCCCACAGCAGCGGAATTGGCTGCCGCGCCCCATCGCCTGATCGATATTCGCGATCCATCCGAGCCTTATTCGGTCGCGGATTTCCTGGTGGATGCGGAACGTGAAATTGCCGCGATCCACAACGCCGGGAAAATTCCACTGCTGGTTGGCGGAACTATGCTTTATTTTCGCGCACTATTGGACGGCTTGGCGGAGATGCCCGCTGCGGACGCTGAAATACGCGCGCAAATTGAACGTGAAGCGGAAGAGTTTGGTTGGCCCTATGTCCATCAACAGTTAACAGAGGTGGATCCACAAACCGCGGCAGGGATCCATCCCAATCATTCACAGCGGTTAAGTCGCGCACTGGAAGTTTATCGCGTCAGCGGAAAAACCATGACGCAACTACGCGAATTGCAACATGCGCAAACAGGAGCAGGGGCATTTGATGAGCGCTTCCAACTTTGCCAATTGGCAATAGCGCCACGCGATCGCTCAGTATTGCATGAACGTATTGCGCATCGTTTTAAAAAAATGCTTGCGAATGGTTTGATTGAGGAGGTTCGCAAACTTTATGGTCGCGGTGATTTGCACAAAGATCTTCCGGCAATTCGCGCTGTAGGTTATCGCCAGGTATGGGATTATTTTGATGGCCTGTGGGATTACGACGAGATGACAGAACGCGGCATTATCGCCACGCGCCAATTAGCCAAGCGCCAATTCACCTGGCTGCGCGGATGGTCGACAAGCGCAAATACTGATCTACACTGGATATTCACAGAGACCGAACAGGGAATTTCACTTACAAAGGAAGAAATTGTGCGTTGCGCCTTGAATTTTATAGGGCCGAGAGCCATATAATACCGGCGTGAGAACCCTAGTCAGATTTTCATGCATTCTTCCACCCCCTCCTTACCGGGTGTATTAGGTGTTTCGGGTGGGTAATTTTTGCTTTCTTTTTATTTATTGTCCCGAGGAGAATAAACATGTCAAAAGGGCATAGTTTACAAGACCCTTACCTGAACGTTCTGCGCAAAGAACGTGTACCTGTGTCCATTTACCTGGTAAATGGCATCAAGTTGCAGGGCCAGGTTGAATCATTTGATCAGTTTGTTGTGCTGCTGAAAAACACCGTAAGCCAAATGGTTTACAAGCATGCTATCTCTACTGTTGTCCCATCCCGCGCAGTACGTGTGCCACTGCTGAATGAAGCGGGTGGTATCGAAGGCGAAGAAGACGAGCAAGCCGAGTAATCTATCAAGCTATTGATATAGCCTCGAGGTCGCTAATTGTTTTTTGATCGCCCAGAATCAGGTGAGCTGGCAGTGCTGGTTCACCTGAACTTGTCTCATGGCCAAGATGCCGAAGATCCCCGCGAATTTGAAGAGTTAGTGCTATCAGCGGGAGGTGACCCCGTTGCTTTCTTGACTGGCTCGCGAATTGTTCCCACCGCTAAATTCCTTATCAGCACCGGCAAGCTGGAAGAGCTGCGGCAATTGGTTGCTGAACATAAAGCTGAACTGGTGATTTTTAATCACACGCTTACGCCAAGCCAGGAGCGCAATCTTGAGCGCGAATTGCAATGTCGTGTATTGGATCGTACCGGTTTGATCCTCGATATTTTTGCCCAGCGCGCCCGGACATTCGAGGGTAAATTGCAAGTTGAGCTGGCACAGTTGCGCCATACTTCCACTCGACTCATCCGGGGATGGACTCACCTTGAGCGCCAAAAAGGTGGTATCGGTTTGCGCGGCCCGGGTGAAACCCAGCTTGAAACCGACCGCCGGTTACTGCGCAACCGCATCACCATGATTGAGCAGCGCCTTGAAAAAGTTCGATCCCAGCGTGAGCAAGGGCGTCGGTCGCGCCAGCGCGCCGCTATCCCCACAGTTTCGTTGGTGGGTTATACCAATGCGGGTAAATCCACTCTGTTTAATCGCATTACCGGTGCGGATGTATACGCTGAAAACCAGTTGTTTGCGACCCTTGATCCTACAATGCGCCGCATAGAGCTTGCAGACATTGGTGCGGTGGTATTGGCAGACACAGTAGGGTTTATTAGCCATCTGCCCCATAAATTGGTCGAGGCTTTTCGCGCAACCCTGGAAGAGGCCAGTAACTCGACTTTACTTTTGCATGTGATAGATTCCGCAGCTGAAGAGCGCCTGCGCAATATTGAACAGGTGGAATTGGTGTTGGAGGAAATCGGTGCGGCCGAATTGCCGCAACTGCGTGTTTACAATAAAGTCGATCTGCTCGCGGATATCGAGCCGCATATCGATCGCGATGACGCCGGAAAGCCCCTCGCGGTTTGGCTTTCCGCGCAAACCGGTGCCGGTTGCAACTTATTGGAAGAGGCAATATCCGAGTTACTGGGTAAAGAAATAATTAACGGACGGTTGGTCCTGACCCCCAAACAAGGTCGCTTACGCGCTATGCTTTACGCCCAGCAAGCCGTGGTTGCCGAAGATTACCGGGACGATGGTGCGAGCCTGTTGCAAATACGTATACCAAAAAGCGATTTATTACGGATTCTCAGTGCTGAATCCATAACATTCGAACAATTGATTTGGGCGGATGAAGCTTCCGCCCCACAGGATTCATCTGGAGAGTTGTAAGCCAAGCTACAACCCCGGAACCTTATTATTTCTACGTGGAGAAAAACTATGGCCTGGAATGAACCGGGAAAAGACAAAGACCCATGGGGCGGTCGCGGAGGTGGCAATAATAATGATGGCCCGCCCGACCTGGATGAAGCATTTAGGAAACTTCAAGAAAAGCTGAACGGAATTTTTGGTGGGGGAGGTTCCGGCTCAGGTGGCGGCAAGTCTTCTGGGGGCACAAGTCTCGGGCCATTATTTGCAATTGCCGTCATTATTGCGGCGGTGTTTTATTTAGGTGCCGGATTTTATCAGGTAGATGCCAAAGAGCGCGCCGTAGTCCTTAAATTTGGTGCGTTTTCGGAAATCAAAACGGAAGGCTTGAACTGGAATGCGCCGCTGATTACCGATGTGTACATCGTTAACGTGACCGGTGAGCGCCAATATCCGTCGCGTGGCTTGATGTTGACCGAAGATGAAAGCATCGTTGAGTTGCCAATCACGGTTCAATATAACGTTGCTGATGTTAAATCCTATGTACTTAATGTGCGCGACCCCGAAACCAGCTTGCGCCACGCTACGGATTCCGCTGTGCGTCATGTGATTGGTTCTACTGAATTGAATCAGGTGTTATCGGAAGGCCGCCAGGCTATTGCCGCTGAAGTAAAGCAGCGGTTACAACGCTATATGGATTCTTACGGTGCCGGTATCCAGGTGATTAACGTAAATATCCAGGAAGCCCGTCCGCCTGAAGAAGTTCGCGCAGCATTTGATGACGTAATTAAAGCGAAAGAAGATGAGGCGCGGTTAAAAAACCAGGCCCAGGCCTATGCCAATGGGATAATCCCGGAGGCTCGTGGCCGCGCTCAGCGTATGCTTGAAGAGGCCGAAGCTTACAAGGCGGAGGTAGTTGCACGTGCAGAAGGTGAGTCTGATCGTTTTGAAAGTTTGTTGGCTGAATACAAGCGTGCCCCGGAGGTAACCCGCCAGCGCTTGTACCTCGAAACGATGGAAAATGTCATGGCTAATTCGTCTAAAGTGATGGTGGATGTGGCCGGCGGCAACAACATGCTGTACCTGCCATTGGACCGAATGGGAAATCGCTCGACCGCAACTGAGCCCCAGGTCCAAACTGAAAACTTCAACTCGCGTACCGCGCCGGTTGAAACTGCCAAGCCACTTGTTCGTCGGGAGCTTCGCTAATGTCTAATAAAGGTTTTTTTGCCATTATCCTGGCTGTGATTGGTTTGCTTATTGCGTTTAATAGCATCTTTGTGGTGACTGAATACCAGCGCGCAGTGGTGTTGCAATTCGGTCGTTTGGTGAAGGCGGATGTACCTCCGGGGTTGCATTTCAAATTCCCGTTTGCTGAGAAAGTACGTAAATTCGATGGTCGCCTGTTAACCGCGGATATGACCCCCGAGAGCTTTTTCACGGTAGAAAACAAGCGTTTGGTCGTTGATTCCTATATCAAATGGCAAGTGAAAGATGTCGAAACCTTCTATAAGGCCACCAATGGTGACGAAGCAACTGCCGAAAACCGTTTGGCCCAGCGCGTGGCGGATGGCTTGCGTAACCAGTTCGGGCGTCGCACCCTGCACGATGTGGTATCCGGTCAACGCGATGAGCTGATGAGCGAAATAACTGCCAGCATCAACATAGACGCGGTGAAATTATTAGGGATTGAAGTTAAGGATATCCGCGTCAAGCGCATCGATTTCCCGCCGGAAGCAAGTCAATCCGTATTTGCCCGTATGGCGGCGGATCGCGAGAAAGAGGCGCGCGAATATCGTTCACAAGGTAAGGAGCAAGCGGAAGTGATTGGTGCGGATGCGGACAAACAGCGCGCTGTATTGGAAGCAAATGCCTATCGTGACGCGGAGCGCATTCGCGGTGAGGGAGATGCAAAAGCCGCCGCTATTTTTGCCGAGGCCTACAACAAAGATCCCGAGTTCTTCAGTTTTATGCGCAGCCTTAATGCCTATCGCCAAAGTTTCAGTAATAAAGAGGATTTGATGGTGGTTGATCCAAAAAGCGATTTCTTCCGTTACCTGAAAGATCCACAAGGAAAAAAATAGCCCGTACAAGACAAGGCCCGCTATTGCGGGCCTTGTTGTTTTTGCGGGTCAGATAAAAATTGGCCTACAAATTTTGTGACAAACAGTGTTAAAATGCCGCAACCGAGCCGACCGCTCGGTTTTTTTATGCGCGCCCGCCGGATTTTTGCTGAATATTGAGTCGCTTATGACCTACGCTGATCGCTGGTTGTTACCGGATGGGGTGGAAGAAATCCTCCCCGCCGAGGCTAAAGCCATAGATACCTTGCGTCGTCGCCTGCTGGACCTCTATAGCACATGGGGATATGACATGGTTATCCCCCCTTTGCTGGAGTACACAGATTCCCTCTTGATAGGGTTGGGGCGCGACGTAGACCTGCTTACTTTTAAAGTCACTGACCAATTGAGTGGCCGTACCCTTGGGATACGTGCAGATATTACCCCGCAAACTGCTCGTATGGATGCCCATAGTTTTCATCGAACAGGCCCCAATCGGTTATGTTATGCCGGGCATGTGGTCCATACCCGGCCCAAGAACCCGCTCGCTACCCGTACGCCTATTCAGGCTGGCCTTGAGTTGTACGGTGAGCCAGGCATAACAGCTGATATTGAAGTGGTGTCCTTATTACTGGAATCTCTGTCTGTGGCGGGCTTGTCGCGCCAGCACATTGACCTGGGCCATGTCGGAATTTATCGCGCCATCGCCGCCGATGCGGGGTTAAGTAAAGTCCAGGAGGAAACTTTCTTCGAATTGTTGCAACGCAAGGCCATGACCGAGATTTGTGCCTGGGTTGATGCAAATATCCAAGATGCCAGGATTGCTGGCTTATTCCTGGCCTTGCCTGGCCTTGCGGGTGACAAAACCGTCCTGGATAAAGCGCGCAATTTGTTTGCGGGCCTGTATGCAGCGCAGCAAGCGGTGGAGCAATTGGCCCGTGTTGCCGAGGTTATCGAACAGCGCTATCCATCGGCAGAGCTTTATTTCGATTTAGGGGAATTGCGCGGCTACCACTATTTAACCGGTTTGGTATTTGCGGCCTTTGCTCCCGGCTATGGCAATCCGATCGCCAGTGGTGGACGCTATGACCATATCGGTGAGGTTTTCGGGCGCGCGCGCCCGGCTACCGGATTTGCAGTTGACATTACGGCTATCAGTAAACTCGGCCTGCTGCCACGGCCGTCATTGAGCGCAATCGCTGTTATCGAATCTACTGACCCACAACAATGGCAGGCAGTCATTGAGCTGCGTCAAAAGGGCGAGCGTGTGGTTGGCGTCAATACGACGACTGACCTTTCAGAATTGGGCTGTGATCGCCAGTTGGTATTGTGCGATGGCCGTTATCAGATCCAGTCAATCTGATTTTCATTTTATTTTTATCAAGCACAGAGAGTTAAACCAGTCATGGGCAAGAACGTTGTGGTATTGGGCACCCAATGGGGTGACGAAGGCAAGGGTAAGATTGTTGATTTATTGACGGACCAGGTTTCCCTGGTGACTCGCTTTCAGGGGGGCCACAATGCGGGCCACACGTTGGTGATCGATGGTAAAAAAACAGTCCTCCACCTGATTCCCTCCGGTATCTTGCGCGATGGTGTTACCTGCTTGATTGGTAATGGTGTGGTGCTCTCACCCGAAGCCTTGCTCAAGGAGATTACCGGTTTGGAAGAAACCGGTGTGCCGGTGCGCAGCCGCCTGCGTTTGTCTCCCGCTTGCCCGCTTATCCTTCCTTATCATGTCGCGTTAGATCAGGCGCGGGAGCTGGCTCGCGGTGACGCAAAAATCGGTACCACCGGCCGTGGTATTGGCCCTGCTTATGAAGACAAAGTTGCCCGCCGTGGTTTGCGCTTGGGTGATTTGGTGGATTTGGATACTTTTGCGGTCAAACTCAGGGAAATTCTTGCCTACCATAACTTCGTATTGACCAATTATTTCAAAGTCGAAGAAGTGAGTTTTGATAAGGTATTAGCCGATTGCAAACTATGGGCCGCGCAGTTGATTCCAATGATGGCTGATGTGACCGAGTTGCTTCACACTGCTCGTGAACAAGGCGAAAGCATCCTGTTTGAAGGTGCCCAAGGTTCATTGCTGGATATTGATCACGGCACCTATCCCTACGTAACCTCTTCCAACACGACTGCTGGCGGTACCGCAACCGGTTCCGGTTTTGGGCCCCTTTATCTCGATTATGTATTGGGAATTACCAAAGCCTATACCACACGTGTCGGGTCCGGCCCCTTCCCGACTGAGCTGGGTTGTGAAATTGGTGAATACCTGGGCAAAAAAGGTCATGAATTCGGCGCAACTACGGGTCGCAAACGTCGTTGTGGCTGGTTTGATGCGGTTGCCGTTCGTCACGCCAACCGTATCAATAGCGTTACGGGCATTTGCCTGACTAAACTCGATGTCCTGGATGGGCTTGATACGGTCAAAATCTGTATCGGTTATCTGGATTCCAAAGGTAATCCTATTGCTACCATGCCTTATGATGCGGATGGATGGGCGGACCTCAAGCCTATTTATGAAGAGATGCCGGGATGGGCTGAATCTACCGTCGGCGCCCAATCCCTGAATGATTTACCTGCCAATGCCCGCGCCTATATCCGTAGGCTGGAAGAATTGGTTAAAGCGCCCATCGACATCATATCGACGGGACCGGATCGGGTTGAAACCATCGTCCTGCGCCATCCGTTCTCGGCATAAAAATCCTCTTTTTGACGTATAAAAGCTCATTCTTTCGAATGGGCTTTTTTATTTGCAAAATTTAAAATCACCGATAATTGATTGATCGCCTTTCAATTGATAGCGCTGTCAACTTGTCTGTCGACAGATCAAATAAGCAGCAAATATGGCTTATAGTCATATTGACAAATATTAATTTTCTGGGCTAGGATTGAAAAGTCTTGCCCAATAACATTACTAGTGTGCAAGACTTGTGTGATCCAGTTTTTCATGATCTATACTCGATGAGACTTTGAGTCTATGTGACCCAAAGCCCTATAAAAAATTTCCTATCATAAATTTAATAAGGGGTTGGCTATATGGTTTTCCATAAGAACGACAAAACCGCACCACAACTACAGGGCATCAAGTTTAAAAAATCGATGTTAGCAATGTGCATCATGGCCCTTTCCGCGCCTTCATTTGCACAAGATACCGCTACAGAAGACACTAATGATGTAGAAGAAGTGGTAGTTACCGGGATGCGCGCTGACTTGCAAAATGCGCAGGAGATCAAGCGAAATTCCGCTACATTTGTAGATGCCATTTCTGCTGACGATATAGGCGCGCTTCCGGATCGTAGCGTGTTGGAAGCAATGCAGCGCGTCCCTGGCGTATCTATTGATCGTTTCGCGGCTGCAAACGACCCTGACCATAAAGGTGTGGAAGGTTCGGGTGCTGTGATCCGGGGTATGTCACAAACCCGTTCCGAATTTAACGGTCGTGATTCATTTACGGCTAACTCTGGCCGTGGTTTAAGTTTCCAGGACGTGCCGCCGGAATTGATGGCCGGTGTGGACGTATATAAAAACCAGACCGCCGACATGATTGAAGGTGGTATCTCGGGAACAGTGAGCCTGCGTACTCGCAAACCATTTGATCAGGATGGTCGTGTATTTTCATTCTCTGCTGATGGTACTTACGCAGATATGACCGAAGAACTGACTCCAACTGTGTCATTTTTGTTCAGTGATCGTTGGGAAACTTCTGCAGGGGAATTTGGTTTCCTATTCAATGCCTCGGATTCTAATCTTGAAGCAAGTTCTCATGGTGTTCAGATCGACCGTTACGAATTCCGGAGGCTGACTCCACGTATCGGTGCCGAAAATAATACTGTTTTCCCCGGTTTTGGATACGTCACTACTCCCTATACCTACGATGGCACCTTAGTTACTGGTGGTCCTAACAGTGGCACATCTCCGCTCAATCCTGAAACAGATATAGGAACTCAAGGTGTTTTGGTTCCTAACGGCATGAATATGTTTATGAAAACAGATACTCGTGACCGTACCGGTATTGCTTTGGCGACCCAATGGGAGAGCAGTGACGAAAATTTATTGGCGACCTTCCAATTCATGCGCTCTGATGCAACCCTGGCTTGGACTGAAAATGCGATTAAGAGCCAAATGGACTTCAACACGGGCACCACTTATGGTGCGCCAGGTGAGCAATATGAATTCGATGAAAGGGGGGTATTCCTGAATGGTTCATTGGCGCATATGCAGGATGGTTGGCGTAGTAACGATAATAACCGCGTTCCTAATAATGCCAGTTGGAGTAATCCTGTAGTTCCGGTTTTTGGCCACAGATTCCAAACTGATAACCGTTATAAAGAAACTAATACAGTCATCGATGATTTTGGCTTTAATTTGAAGTGGACTCCTACTGATAAATTGGAGCTATCAGCGGATTTGCAACATATCAAAGCTGAAACAAAAGATGACGATGTAACCCTAATGTTTATGACTTGGGCAATTATGGATGCTGACTTAAGAGGCAAGCCCGCCGTAACAGTTATGAATCCCTGGTCTTTTGCGCCAGCAAGCACAGAGTTTAATACGGGAGATGAATATTTCACTACGGAAAGTTCCTACTTGTATAACGCTGCTATGGATCACTACGAGCGTAGCGAAGGTCAATCAGATGCGATTCGTCTTGACGGTACTTACGAGTTGGATGGTTTTTTCACCAGTGTGAAAGCGGGTGTTCGTGCGGCTGAGCGTGAACAAACAGTGCGTAATTCTGCCTATAACTGGGATCGTTTGGGACCGCTATGGAATAATCCCGAGTGGTTGGATGAGACTTCTCTCGATCCATCTTTTACCGGGGATGCATACCAATTGCTTGATTGGAGTGATTTCTACCGCGGCGGTGTAGTGGATATTCAAGGGGCTGGCAATAAAGTTATCCATCCAAGTGACGAGTTAACTAAGCAGTACAGAAATTGGGGTTCCTATTTTGCAGGTATGTACAGTGTCGAAAACTCTGATGATTGCAATAGTGAATGGCGTCCTGCGGATCAAAGAACTGAGTGGGATGGCTCTGCTTGCGTTAAACGTGATGATTTAAATGGTTTTTTCCTGGATGGGGAAATCAACACCACTACTGAAACCAATACTGCCGCTTATGTGCGCCTGGATTTTGAAACAGAATTGGCTGGCTTGCCAACCAGCGGTAACATTGGTGTCCGTTATGTGCGTGTAACCAACGAGACTGAGGGCTTTACAACTTATCCTCAGCTGACTAGAAGTAATCTGTTGCCTGCCAATTGGGATCCCAAGAATGTTAATCCAGCAGATTATGACTTGTTTGACGTAAACGAGAGTAACGAATTTTTGGGGTCTTCTAATAACTTCTTGCCTAACGAAGTGTATGAATTTGCCAATGGCATTTACTCTCCAAATAGCGCCAAGCGGACCGTTGATGATGTGTTGCCGAGTGTCAATTTGAAAGTTAACGTAACGGATGATCATATCCTTCGTTTTGCGGTATCAAAAGCTTTGGCATATCCGGATATTGGTGATTTAAGAAATTACGTTAGTATTGGTACCGCTGAAGGGTCAACTTATACATTTAAAGCACCTTATTGGGGTCCAACTAATCCCCATCCATTAACCCCTGTGGTTGATGGTGTGCCTCATCCATCTGGGCTGCCTGCAACGGTGAAAAATGGTTCAGAATGTATGAGTGGTACAGTGCAAGTTCCATGTGGGGATTACAGTTCTGCACCTGATGGGGCTCTATTAAATGATGCGGGCATGCCGGTGTTCCTTGGGGCTGACGGTACGGCAATCAACGAACAACGTATTGTTGATGGAAATAGCGTTAACTTTATGGGTTGGCAAGGTTCGTCAGGTAACCCACTCCTGATGCCAATGGAATCCATCCAGTATGATGCGTCTTGGGAATGGTATTTTGCGAAAGCTGGTTCTATGACTGTATCTTTGTTCTACAAAGACCTGTCTAATTTCTTTATCAATGGTGCCTATGCGCGCGAATTCACCAACCCCGTCAGCGGTGTAACACAAACTGTTGCTATCGCCGGTCCGCAAAATGGCGGTGACGGTACAATGAAGGGCTTCGAAGTGGCATATCAGCAGTTCTATGATATGTTGCCTTCTCCGTTTGATGGTTTTGGTGTTCAGGCTAACTACTCATACATTAAGGCTGAGGGTGTTCCTAACTCCAACTTGAATGCTGGTTCAGGTACTCCGGCCTCTGATTTTGTTTCCCTGGGTGATATAGGGTTGCAAGGTCAGTCTGATCACACCGCGAACTTCGCGATGATGTATGAGAAGTACGATTGGGCTTTACGTCTGGCGTATAACTGGCGCTCTGAATATCTCCTGACGTCACGTGATGTAATTACTGGCTTGCCAGTGTATAACGATGACCAAGGGTATTTGGATGCATCAGCTTTCTATAATGTCACTGACAATATTAAGGTGGGCCTCCAGGCGGTTAACTTGTTGAACACCGAAACACGCACCTTCTCGAAGATTGATGCAAATATGAAGGTGCCACGTACCTGGTTCGTGGATGATACTCGTTATACCTTTGTTGTAAGAGCAACTTTCTAATCGCTGTTATGTTAGATGGTTAAAAAAGCGCGCTAAGGCGCGCTTTTTTTTTGAACAAACATGAGGCAACAATGATAAAAAAATATGTCATTTTGGGAGGTGGAACAGCAGGTTGGATGACCGCCGCAGCATTAGCGCGATTTATCGATTCGACATATGCGCAGATAACCCTGATTGAGTCTGACTCAATAGGAACTGTGGGTGTAGGCGAAGCAACAATTCCGCATATCAGGGTATTTAACGATTTGCTTGGCATAGAAGAGCCAGATTTTATGCGGGCAGTGAATGCTACTTATAAGTTGGGTATTCGATTCAGTGGGTGGGGTAATTCGAAAAGTGATTATTATCACCCTTTTGGTAATCATGGTTTTCCTATAAATGGCCTGGGATTCCATCATTATTGGTTGGGTGCCAAAAAGTCGGGTGCGGATATTGAGCCATTTGATTTATTTTCTATGGCAAATGTTTTGGCCCGTGAGGAAAAATTCATCTACCCATCATCTGATCCTGATGATGTGTTATCCACTTTTTCATATGCTTACCATATAGATGCAACTGCATATGCAAAGCTTCTTAGATCCTACGCTGAAGCTCGTGGTGTTATAAGAATAGAGGGCGAAGTTACCTCAGTCGCTAAAAACCAGGAAACAGGATTTATAGAATCCTTAAGGCTGGTATCAGGACAATGCATAGAAGGCAATTTGTTTATAGATTGTAGTGGGTTTCGCTCAAGGCTTTTGGGCCAGGAATTGGGTGTTGAGTTCGAAAGCTGGAAAAAATGGTTGCCGTGTGACACGGCCTTGGCTGTTCCTGCAGCAGGTGGTTCAGTAATGCAACCTTATACACACTCATCTGCAAAAAAAGCAGGATGGTGTTGGCGGATTCCATTGGTGCATAGAATCGGAAATGGGCATGTTTTTTCTTCGGAGTTTACCAGTCGGGATGAAGCCCTGGATGAATTAAACAATAACTTTTCAGAGGAAATTTTAAGGGATCCGATATTAATCAAATTTGAGGCAGGTATCCGAAAAAAAACCTGGGAGAAAAATTGCGTTGCAATAGGTTTGGCTTGTGGATTCCTTGAGCCGCTTGAGTCAACAAGCATATATCTAATTGAAGTTGCGATATTAAAGCTTTTGGAACTGTTGCCGATTGATAATAAAGGTTATTCGATCGAGGCAAAAGAGTTTAACCGGCAAATGGAAAACGAATATTTAAAAGTCAGGGATTTTATTATTCTTCATTATGCGTTAAATCAACGCACTGAAGATTTTTGGCAGTACTGTGCAAATATGGCACTTCCAGACAGCCTTCAAGAAAAAATCGATATTTTTAGTGCGACTTCTCAAGTTGTGGAATATGACTCGGGGCTATTCATGCCTCCGAGTTGGCTTGCTATCTACTTCGGACAAGGCTTGTTTCCCGATAATCTCGATCCAAGGCTTACGCCTCCCAAAATTCAGAAGGCAATCAAGCTTTTAAAGGAAATGCCGGTACACTTAAAACAGGTTGTTAGCCAGATCGACTCTCAGAAAATGGATTTTCGTGGATGTCCACCTGCTCCTCGCATGAGTTTATATGGAATTAGAAATGAATAACTTTAAAAAAATTTCTATAGTGGGTAATGGGCTATCAGCGTGGATGATATGCGTTTTTGTAGCCAAACAATTACAGCATACGGATACCAAAATCACATTATATACTGGAGTAGATGCTGAACATACTGCGGATATACAATCACCATTGCCTTTAATTCATGACTTTTTTAAGGCAATTAATGTATCGCCTGAGGTGTTGGGGGGCTCGGTAGGATTTCATCCCAAGCTAGGAAATGCGTATCTTTTTGATAATGAGCACCCATTTTTTCATGTTTGGGGGCAATATGGAGCCTCAATGGGTATAATTGAATCCCATCAAGTATTGATGAGGTATATGCAAAAAAATGCATCTGTTGATTTAAATAAATTATCAATTGGTTCTGCATCGGTGTTGGTGGGAAGATTCAAAAAGCCTGCACAAAACCCCAATTCTATATACTCAACTTATGAGTTTTCATGGTCCTTCGAGACAGAAGCCTTTTTGCAATTATTGAAATCCATGTCACAGAATATGGGTGTTGAGATAAATAAGGAAAAAATAATCAAATTGAGGGTTGATGAAAACCGTGGTTGTATTTTTGGAGAGTCTAATTCGCCTTATGGCAGCGACTACTTAATTAATACAGTTCCTGGGTTGGTAGAAGATGAGCAAGCGTTTGAAAGCTGGTTTACGAGCCTGCCTATTAGGTTAAAGTCACAGGAAAAAAAACCTAACAGCCTTTCAACATTAGTTAATAAGATTAAGTTGCTGGATGAATCATCCTGGTTATGCGAAATATCTCATCGCAACATTGCGGTCCGGGGTATTTATCAATTTCTGGGTCAAGATTCAGGGAATGTATATGTGCACAAAAAACCAAGGTCACCTAACTACTTGAATTTTGGGCCTGCAATGGCGAATATGTATTCTCCAGTCTTCTCTGCTATAGATATCAATCTGATAGCAATAAAGCTTTTGCTACGATATTTCCCATCGCCAACAGACACATCTTCAGTTGTTAACGAATTTAATCGGGCAATACAAAGTGCATTCGAAAATTTGCGCGACATTAGCCAATTATGTTTAAAGGAATTATTTGAAAGGCATAATATAAGAAATCCAAGGATAGTTCTTTCTGATCAGGCTGAATATAAAAGAAATCTATTTAAACATCGCGGCAGGTATCCCGTATTCGAAAATGAATTTTATAAAACAGAATGGCAAATATGGTTGTTGTTAGGTTTGGGATTTAAATGTGAAAATGTCGAGCCTATGACTTCTTTTGTTAATGATCAAGCTATTAAAGAGCATATTGCCAAGGTCGAAAACTCAGTGCTGAAGGAGCTACAGTTTGCTCCCTTGGCTGACTAGCTTAAGAGAAAATAATTATGAATGAAAACAGTCATCTGGATAATGTAAAAACCTTGGTAATAGTTGGAGGGGGTACTGCAGGGTGGATGGCGGCAGCTGCATTTTCCAAATATTTCAAAAATCAATTCTGTAAAGTGGTGCTGATCGAATCCGATGATATTGGCACTATTGGTGTTGGCGAAGCCACTATTCCCCAAATTCAGGTTTTTAACCAAACACTTAACATTGACGAAAATGATTTTGTTCGCAAAACCCAAGGTTCATTTAAGTTGGGTATTGAATTTGTTAATTGGGGAAAAGTTGGCGAAAGCTATGTCCACGCATTTGGTGGTGTGGGTAATGATATGGATTCAATACCTTTTTATCATTACTGGTTAAAATTAAACAAGCAGGGCCGTTCAGCAGATATTGGTGAATATTGTTTTAATACGTTAGCTTCCCGGCAAAACAAGTTTATGCGATCAATTGATGCTGGTAATTCACCGTTATCCAACATCGCTTATGCCTACCACTTCGACGCTGGGCTTTATGCAAGGTACTTGCGGGAGTATTCGGAAAAGCTCGGTGCGAAGCGTATTGAGGGTAAAATTTCTTATGTAAACCTGGACAAAGAAACTGGTTATATCACATCACTGAAATTAGAAAATGGTCAAGAAATCGAAGGTGATTTTTTTATTGATTGCTCGGGGCTTCATGCCGTGCTGATCGGTAAAACATTGGGTGTGGAATATGAGGATTGGTCCCATTGGTTGCCATGCGATACCGCATGGGCTGTACCCAGTCAGAAATTGGACCCCTTACCTTCCTATACTAGAGCTACTGCGCATACAGCAGGATGGCAATGGCGTATTCCACTTCAACATAGGACGGGCAATGGGCATGTTTTTTCGCGGCGTTTCATTGATGTCGAAGAAGCTAAAAATACACTCTTAAACAATATCCAAGGTGAAGTGTTGGCGGAGCCGAGGTTAATTAAATTCATTACGGGTAGGAGAAAAAAATTCTGGCATAAGAATTGTGTGGCGGTAGGTCTATCATCAGGCTTTATGGAACCTCTCGAGTCTACGAGCATTCATCTGGTGCAAAGTGCGATAGCCAGGATAATGTCGATGTTTCCCAGAAAACAGATAAGTCAGGCAGAGATAGACCTTTATAATGAGCAAGTAGGCTTTGAGTATGAAAGGATTCGCGACTTTTTGATATTGCATTATAAAGTTACCAGTAGGAGTGATTCGGAATTTTGGAATTACTGTAGACAAATGCCGATACCTGATAGTTTGATGCAAAAAATCGAAGTATTTAAAGAAAATGCCCATGTGCATCGGTTTAATTCCGAATTGTTTAATGAAATTAGTTGGGTAGAAGTTATGTTAGGCCAAGGCCTATATCCAAATGGTTATCATCCGCTTGTAGATGTTGTGCCAGATGACGAGTTTGCCAGGCGTCTGGCGCACATTAAGCGAGTTCTTGATACTGCGGTGGATTATCTGCCTCGCCATGAAGAGTTTATTGCACAGCATTGCAAGGCCCAAAATTAAATTAATTGGTGGGTAACAATGGACTTGCATAAAAAATTCAAATACAGAGTAGACTTTTTGGGTAAAGAGCGTTCGCCGGTGCTGGTGGTTGACAATTTCCTGCAGGCGCCTGAGCAGTTGATTGAATATTGTATTTCAAATAGCCAATTCAATGCTGCGGATGCTTTTTACCCGGGGGTAAGATCTCCGGCTCCGGATTTATATGTCCAGATTCTGCATCAATATTTGCACGAAATAATTTACAGTACTTTTTCTTTAAAGGAATCAATGGTCAGGACAGTGCAATCAGATTTTTCAATGGTCGTCACATCTCCCCCTCAATTAAAGGTTACCCAATGTGTGCCGCATTTTGACTCTCTTAATGCGTACGAGCTAGCTGCCGTACATTACTTGTGTGGGCCTGAGTTTGGGGGAACGTCCTTGTACAGGCATCGAAGTACCGGTTACGAAACAGTAAACCAATCGCGATTTTCCCACTATTCGGAAACATTGAAAAATGAGTTAGCGTCTCGTCCTTACCCGCGCGCATATATGAATGGTGATAATTATTTGTTTGAGAGAATTATGTCATATGAGGCAGAGTACAATCGCATAATTGTTTATCCATGTAATTGCCTGCATTCGGGAAATATCGCTTCCGATTTCGCATTTGAGCGGAATCCGCGCAAAGGTAGATTAACGCTAAATACATTTATAGGAGTTTGATGGTATTCCAAGTGGCGCTTGGGAATACCATCGATATAACAATGCATCTGTGAATTAAAAAATGTGTTGGATTGGGGAAAAAGGTCAGCCGCGTTCGCGGTCTTCTTTTTCGTTAAACTATTCTTTTTTATTCTCCTCAATACATCCCTTGTCACCCTCGTCCAATTTCTCCAACCGAACATTGGTGACACTCACCGTAAACTTTCCATCCGTAGAAATACTAAACGGTCCATTGATTTTGCTTAGATCAAAATTATCGCTTTTAAAGCAATTCAATGGCAGGGGCAGGGAAAACCATTCACCTTTGGGCATTTTTTTAATCATTTTATTAATGTAAAGGTCTGCGCGACAAGGATAACCGCAGTCCAGGCCGATTTTTACATCTTTATCCGGTTTTACGTCCACACGCATGTCAATGGTTAGTGATGCTGAATCCTTGTATTTGGATAAATCAATTGGATTACCGTAGAGCGCAAAATTACCTTGCATTTTTTTGCGTGGCGCCCAGGTGATCTGGATTGCGTCGCCGGTGGATTTAAAGTTTGTTGGCGCTACGGTTACTTTACCGCCGGCTGATTTTCCTTCCCGTCCCTGAATACTGGTACTCCAATTGGTGGGGTCTCCCAATGAAATACTGCGATTGATCAGTTCGCCCTTAACCAAATAGAAGTGATTGGGATTGAGATTGTTTTGCGCTAATACAGGTGATGTGATTAGTCCCACACTGATACACACGAAAAAAGTTTTGGATGGTGGCAGGAAGGAATTACCCATAGTGATCTTCTCGCTTGGCATTATTATTAGAGGGGGAGTTGCTGCCAGCCCATACTCAGGGAGGCATTGAATAATATTTGCCCAAGTCCGGGAAATGTCAATTCACGTATGACAATTTTGATGGCAAACCATCGTTGGTTAGAAATAAAAAAGGCCGACCATGAAAATGGTCGGCCTTTTTGTTTTCATACGAGTATCAATCCAAATAAGTATCCACGGTCTGGATGCTTCCGTCATCGTTATGGATCAGTTCGGTTACTTTGATATTCCGCAGATGCGTTTTCCCACCAGAAAGTTGCGAGTCGTGGTAGAACAAATACCATTTGCCATTGTGTTGTACGATGGAATGATGGTTTGTCCAGCCGTATACCGGGGTGAGGACTATACCTTTGTAAGTGAACGGGCCGTAGGGGTTATCGCCAATCGCATAAGCAATGTAATGGGTGTCCCCGGTAGAGTAGGAGAAATAATATTTGCCGTTGAATTTGTGCACCCAGGCGGCTTCGAAGAAGCGACGATTGGTATCTGTGCCAAGTATGGGGACTCCGCCGCCATCAAGAATTTGGACATCTTTTGGCGGCTCCGCAAATTGCAGCATGTCATCGCCCAAGCGCGCAATTTTCGGGCTAAGCGCCGGTTCATTACTCGCGGGGTATTTGTCTTCTGCAACGTAGCTGCCGCTTACCCAGCGCTGTAATTGTCCGCCCCAAATGCCGCCGAAGTACATGTAATGGGTGCCGTCGTCATCTTTGAAAACGGCGGGATCGATACTAAAGCTGCCTTTGATAGGCTCGGGTTCCGCTTTGAACGGTCCGGTCGGTGAATCGCTGGTAGCTACACCGACTTGGAAAATACCTTCTTTATTTTTTGCGGGAAAATACAAAAAATATTTGCCATTTTTTTCCGCCGCATCCGGCGCCCAGAGCTGGCGGCTGGCCCAAGGGACGTCTTTTAAGTTCAGTGCTTCGCCGTGATCGGTTATCACGCCTGTGTCGGTATCCAACGAAAAGACGCGATAATCTTTCATATCGAATTTATCGCCCTCGCCGTCAGTGGTGATGCCTGAATCTATATCGTGCGACGGGTAAATATAAAGCTTACCGTTAAACGCGTGGGCTGATGGGTCGGCGGTATAAATATCGGTGACGAGCGGTTGATTGATAAATTTTGCCGGATCTATTGCCGGCGCCGCGACAACCGAAGCTGTTACAGATGAGGTGGAGGCGCTATTGGTTTCGGGGGCGGATTTATCCTGGCAGCCGATAATCAACGCGGCGCTGCTGATGATGCTGGCAGCAAGGAGTGTCTTTTGTGGGGTCATACGCTTGCTCTCTTGCGGGTTGTGAGTTGCCGTTGGTTATAAGTATGGTTTTGATGGATGACAGGCACTGGTCCTACCAGTGCCATAGGGTACCATCTTCCAGGCGGTTTACGGGCAAGCATGCGCGCTTGTAAGGATATTTTGCGGCGAGTTTCTCATCTATATCCACACCGTGGCCGGGTGCTTCGCCAGGGGTGAAATAGCCGCGGTCAAATTGATAGGCGTGCGGAAAAACTTCCTCCATTTGCGCACTGTGCGCCATATGTTCCTGGATGCCGAAATTGGGTACCCAGTAATCAAAGTGCAGCGCGGCGCCCATGCATACCGGAGAGAGGTCGGTAGCGCCATGGAAACCGGTGCGCACGTTAAACAGGCTGGCGAAATCCGCGATGCGACGCACATGGGTAATGCCGCCGGTGTGCACTATGGTTGAGCGAATATAATCAATCAATTGGTTCTGGATTAATTCACGGCAATCGTGGATGGAATTAAAAACTTCCCCTACAGCCAGTGGTGTAGTGGTGTGATGGCGAATTAATTTAAACGCTTCCTGGTTTTCGGCGGGCACTGCGTCTTCCATCCAGAATAAATGGAAGGGTTCAAGCTCCTTACCCAGGCGCGCGGCTTCAATTGGTGTTAAACGGTGATGCACGTCGTGCAATAAATGAATATCGCGACCAAACTCTTTGCGCACGGCGGCAAATACTTCGGGAATAAAGTTCAGGTATTTTTCTGTGGACCAGACCTCTACCGATGGCAAATCGGCATCCGCTGGTTCGTAACTTTTTTCACCTTTGGCTACGCCGTAGGTTTTTTCGATGCCGGGAATTCCGCATTGGATGCGAATTGCCTGGTAGCCTTTTTCACGCGCTTTGCGCACGGCTTCCAGCGTGGAATCCAGATCTTTTCCATTGGCATGGGTGTAGGTGAGAATGCGCTCGCGACTTTTTCCACCCAGTAATTGATAAAGCGGCATGTTGGCGATTTTTGCCTTGATATCCCAAAGCGCAACATCAATGGCGGCCAATGCCGTCATGCCTATTGGCCCGCGCCGCCAGTAGGCGCCGCGGTAAAAAAATTGCCAGATGTCTTCGATTTGTTGTGGATCGCGGCCAATTAATGCGGGGATTAAATAATCTTCCAGGTAAGAGACCACGCTCTTTTCGCGACCGTTAAGTGTCGCATCGCCGATACCATAAATGCCTTGGTCGGTAGTTATTTTGAGGGTTACAAAATTCCTGCCGGGGCAGGTGACTATTACTTTTGCGTCAACAATTTTCATTCAGCGGTTCTCTACTGCATCAGGTTATTTGGGTTGTGTTTGTGCTGCTTATATTTATAACTGCGATTTTCTAATAACGACGGTTTTCTTGCGGGCCTAAATAACTTTGCACAAGCCCGCCGGTATCAATTACTATTTTTTGCAGGGTTACACCGGGGGCGAGGCTGTAAATGCGCAGTTTATGCGCTCCTGCGCGACTTACCTTGTGTTTTGTTGTGGCGATACGTACATCGGTACGTACGGTTTCTTCCCATGTTGGATTACTCATATCCGCCGTTAAATCCACGACCTGGGGCGTTTCGCTATCTATTGCAATGGCATAGCGTAATCCGCGTCCCGGAATCATTGGCCAACTGGGAGCAAAAATTCCCTGTATTTCAAATTCGCCATCATCCAACGTAAAAATATCGTACTCCACATAGGGCGCATCCTCGGCCCTGGCGAAGTGTTGGTCGGTGATCGGGTAAACCGAAATCGACGAAAGTGTTCGTCCATGCTCGGGAATTTTTTCCCAGCGCAATTGGTTGCCATCGGCTAGCGTGACGGTTTTTTGCCGCTGGAAATGCTCGGCTTCTATCGCGATTACACCATCGGCTTCTACAAATCCCTTGCCTTTCAAGGCTGCCGCTTTAATGCGGGGATTAAACGCGGTTACAGCAATGTTCGCACCGCCCCAGCCAGTACCGGTAACTTGTATCCGGCCGGTGTGTTCGCCTTTGGGAACCTTGTTCCAGTCAATGCGAACCTGGAGCTTGGCCTCGGATTTAACTTGTATACTAGTATTGTCTAGTATAATCCAAGGCGTATCGGTTTGGGCAGTGGCTGTGAAAGATTCTTTACCTTTATTAAATATTGTCAGCGTGCGTTGTTGTTTACCGAAAGGATCGAAACGACTGAGTTGATAGCTGCCGGGGCTGGGCCAGGCAGAGGCAATACCTTCAATGGCAATT
>CAMLKG010000027.1 GCA_946480695.1 uncultured Cellvibrio sp. | reverse complement strand
AGAGCAGATGGGCATACACAATCAGGGTTTTCAACATAGTCGTTCGCGCCTTTTTGTTGTTTTTGGGTCAGTTTTTATCTTATTTATCATTAATGATTGCGCTAACAAATTGCTGTGTTTTAACTGTCGCATAAAAAAGCCCCAAGCGTTTTTATGGCAGGGATACACAACACAACGCTAACGCGTAAATTAATTAACTATGGATGGCGAATCAGAAAAGCATCGTTTTAATAAGATTTGATGCTTATTTCCCTCGTTCTTATCACAATTTAAAAAAGTTGGCACTTGAGCTTCCGCTTAGTGCAACATCCCTATAACTAAATTAAATAATTTTGGGGTTGGAAACTATTCTTATACTTTGTTTCGCCACGGTACCGTAAATTGACAGCGCGATCAATTCGGAAGTATCACGGTCGTTTGGGTTAATAGTGACAAGATGTGGGATTTGATGAAAAAAATTTAACGGGATAGCGGGAAATCGGATTTTTGATCCATAGGTAAAATATGGTTTTTAACCATGGCAGCCGGGCGACCAGCACCGCCTTAAAACGATGGGCCGACGGCAAGTTACCGGCTGCGGCTGGTTTAAAGGCAAGGCCTTATTTGGTACTAATAAAAGGTGCTACCTGACCAAACGTAAAATTTGAAAGGATTTGCCTGGTAGGCCTTGACTATTGCTCCGGCCGGTAATCCCGTAATTGCCGCCCAGATACTCCTACAAGTAGTTGATACATAAACACCGGTTGTTCCCACTGGCACCCAGGCAATAGGGTTGCCAAAACCGCAAGAACTTAAGTTTATGATTTTTTAAATATAATGTAATGTTTATTGGTGAATGTGTGATATTTATCGCATTTATGTGGTTAAAAAGAAAAATTCTATCTATTTCGCTATAAGGGGTTGCCATTTGCAAATATTTACAATAGCTTAAAGAAGTTCATTGACAGCGCTGTTTTTAAGTAAAGTGCTGTTTTCATATATCAAAAATGCATTATAAAAATAATTATAAATAGCGAATGACGAAGCTGACTCAATAATCGAGCCAGTTCCGCCGGGTTCCATCTCTGCTGCGTAACCTGTGTATTACCTTGGATGTGCTAATTAGCGCAATTTTGTTCTGTCCAAAATGGTTGCGCTAACTAAATGATGAGTTATCCGCCAAGCGAAATGTCTGGGATGTTAATCGCAGATTGCGACGCAGCCATTGTAGATAATGTAAAAGTGACTATTTGTGATATGTGTTTAATCGGATTGCTTTTGACAGTTTTATCGGTTTTTTCGCAGTCAACATACACCGGGACCTATTTTGTTCCAAAAGTTTCATTGCGGTCGTTTTACCACCGATCAATTCGCTGAATTCAATTCATTCGATTTTTATAAAAATAAACAGCTGTTTCATGCATTTAAGGTAGCGCAACCAATCTCAATTGTTACATCCCCAATGGACTGATAGTCGTAACTGGTTTGCGACAGCCTTACCGGACGTAAGGACATATCAGCGCTTGCAGTTCAGCGCGAAATTATAACGAGGGCTTCAATCCCTCCTCACTGGAATCCAGGAGAACTTCAATGATGACTCCAAGAAGAAAAACCTATGGTCTAGCAGCCTTGCTGGGCCTTGGGTTGGCAGTGGCGGGTCAAAGTGCCAGCGCTGCTTGCGTCTATAAAATCAGCAATGAGTGGAGCACCGGGCTTACCGGCGAAATCGTTGTCACTAACAGCGGTAGCTCTGCAGTTAATGGTTGGTCGGTAGGTTGGCAATACAACACTAACCGCCTCAGTGGTTCATGGAATGCCAACGTAAGCGGCAGCAATCCCTACACGGCTTCAAACCTGAGCTGGAACGGTACCTTGCAGCCTGGCCAAAGTGCGACTTTTGGTTTCCAGGTTGATAAACGTGGCGGTTCTGGCGAGGTGCCAACTCTGACCGGTAGTATCTGTTCAGGTACCACACCCACCAGTTCATCCGTTGCCACAACCAGTGCTGCTCCTTCCAGTGTTGCTGTTACTACTTCTTCCCGTTCCAGCAGCAGTACGCCGGTAGTTTCAGGTGAGCAATGTAACTGGTACGGCACGCGTTATCCATTATGCGTTAACACCCAAAGTGGCTGGGGTTACGAGAACAACAGAAGTTGTATCTCCCGGTCAACTTGCGCTGCCCAACCGGCGCCTTACGGTATTGTCGGAGCTAACAGTTCTGTCAGCACAGTTCCGTCCAGCAGCTCGCGTCCAAGCAGCTCCAGTGTGCCGACGACATCCAGCAGCATAGCGGTAACCTCAAGCTCGCGCAGTTCATCCAGCAGCATTACACCCAGTTCGAGCAGCGTTGCCACTACCGCTAGCTCAAGCAGCGTGATGACCACAAGTTCACGCAGTTCAAGCTCCAGTTCACGCACAAGTTCAAGCGTCGGCTCAGTTGGCCCACGTATGGATAACCCCTTTGTCGGGGCTCGCTGGTACGTTGACCCGGTCTGGTCTGCAAAAGCGCAAGCTGAACCCGGTGGTTCCAAGGTTGCCGGTTACAGCACCGCTGTGTGGATGGACCGTATCGGCGCTATCGCACCGGAAGATGGTGCATGGGGCCTGCGCGATCACCTGGATGCGGCACTCGACCAGAATGCAAACGTCATCAAGGTTGTTGTTTACGATTTGCCGAACCGCGATTGCCATGCCCTGGCGTCTAACGGTGAGTTGAAACAAGGTGCGGAAGGAACCCAGCGCTACCGCACTGAATATGTGGATCCGATTGCTTCGATTTTTGCTGATCCAAAATATGCCAGCCTGCGCATTATTGCGATCATCGAGCCGGATTCGCTGCCAAACCTGGTCACCAACCTGAGCGACGCGGATTGCCAATTGGCCACCGATGCAACCCATGGTTATGTGGCTAACACCCGTTACACCTTGAGCAAGCTTTATCCGATCACCAACGTATACCCTTACGTGGATATCGGTCACTCTGGCTGGTTGGGTTGGACGGATAACTTTGGCAAAGCGGTAACCCTGATTGCTGATGCGATCAAAGGGGCTACCGGTGGGGTTAATTCAGTCGCCGGTTTTGTATCCAACACCTCCGGTTACACGCCGTTGTACGAGCCATTCCTGGATTCGCTGGCTAATAGTGCATTCCCTGGCAGCGGTGGCGGTACCCAAACCCGTCAAGCCAAGTTCTACGAGTGGAACCCGCACTTCAGCGAAGTTTCCTTCGTGCAAGCATGGCGTACAGCAATGATTTCCGCCGGTTTCCCGCAAACCATCGGTATGTTGGTAGACACTTCCCGTAACGGCTGGGGTGGTCCAAACCGTCCGACAGCACAATCCACCAGCACTGTGCTTGATACCTTTGTCGATGAATCGCGCATTGACCGTCGTACCCATCGCGGTAACTGGTGTAACCAGAAAGGCGGTATCGGTGAGCGTCCACAAGTTGGTCCTGTTGCCGGAATCGATGCCTACGTTTGGGTGAAACCGCCAGGGGAATCCGATGGTGCGGCGTCACAAGAGTTGTCCTACGACCCACAAGACCCGGCCAAAGGCTTCGACCGTATGTGTGACCCGACTTACAACTACAACCCGGGCAGCGGTTCCAACGTGGACACTGGCGCTATGGCGAATGCCCCGGTAGCGGGTCGCTGGTTCAAAGAAGGCTTCCAGGTCTTGTTGAACAACGCTTACCCGCCGTTGGAGTAATCGAGTGAGAGTGAGCAGGACAGGCATTTGGAGAGATGCCTTGGTCAGGGACGACTGTTTGTGAAATGAAATCAGGTAATACTCACGCTCACATTGTTTATCTGATTTCGCGTGTTACCCCTGAAACAACTGTGACTTTACCGGCCTTCACTTTGTGATGGCCGGGTTTTTACCAAGCGTTTTCAAGAAGTAAACACCATGAATCGACTGGTTTACGAGTGGGACAATCAAACCGGTAACCTGCATGCAATTCCAATCTTGAGTGAAAGCACTGAGGCGGTGAATGGCCCTGGATTCATCTTGTTCCATGAGGGAATAACGAAGAAAAAATAATTCGATTTTATTTTTTATGTGTAGCGGCAATTCCGATACACAAATTCCTATCGCAAGCCGATGTATTTGCGCCATCAAACCGGCGCAGGGCGAGAGGGAATATAGCGATACCTGATCACTGTACTCAGCGAGTGCGGTGATTTTGCATTTTAGCGATTACCAAAAATTAAAGGTCAGCACGTTGGAGTTTTTTGGCAGGGACGTACCATAAGAAAAAATTTTCACTATCACACAGCAGGAGTTATGACCATGCAATCCGCGGGTTTAAAAAAAATGTTGGTTGTTGCCTCGGTGGCAAGTGCAAGTATTCTTGCACAGCAAGCCCTGGCACAATCAGCGCGTTGTACTTACAGCATTAGCAATGAATGGAATACCGGCGCAACTGCCGCTATCACCATCACCAACACCAGCACAGCGGCCATCAATGGCTGGACTGTTGGCTGGCAATACACCACCAATCGCCTTTCCAGTTCGTGGAATGCGAATGTCACCGGCAGCAACCCTTATTCCGCCAGTAATTTGAGTTGGAATGGCTCCATCCAGCCAGGCCAAAGTGTGCAATTCGGTTTCCAGGTGGATAAACGCGGCGGCAGCGCCGAGCGCCCGGCGATTACCGGCAATATTTGTGGTGGAAGCGCCTCATCAACGCCGGTTTCATCGGTAGCGCCGAGCAGTGCAAGAAGCTCCTCTTCTATCGCCGTGGTGAGCAGCAGTGCAAGAAGCTCCAGTGTTTCCAGTGCAGTTAGCGGCCAGCAATGTAATTGGTATGGCAC
This sequence comes from uncultured Cellvibrio sp., assembly GCA_946480695.1. The sequence goes on along the minus strand of CAMLKG010000027.1, from coordinate 57,756 downwards.
CATTTATCCGTTGTGCGTAACTACCCAAAATGGTTGGGGTTATGAGAACAACAGAAGTTGTATTTCCCGCACGACTTGCGCCGCGCAACCTTCGCCATGGGGGATTGTGGGTGGCAGCAGTTCGCAGCCGGTATCAAGCTCCGCAAGCAGCGTAATTGCTAGCAGTGTTTCCAGTTCGTCGGCGACGGTTTCCTCTGTCCGCTCTTCGGTAATCTCTTCATCTGCACCTTCGTCGGTGATGCCGTCTTCATCCAGCTCGTCATTGATACTTTCCTCATCCAGCTCATCTATGCCCGTGTCTTCTGCGGCTCCATCATCGGTGGCGCCGTCATCCGTTGCCAGCAGTTCACGTTCTTCGAGCTCTGTTTCAAGCGCGGTGAGTTCAGTCCCGGCAAATAACCTCGCGGTGAATGGCGATGTTGAAAATGGCACGACCAACTGGGGTACGCGTGGTGATGCCACTATCGTTCGCAGCACGGCGGATCGCTATGCCGGCACTGCGAGTTTGTTTGTGAGCGGCCGCGCGGATTATTGGCAGGGTGCAACATTCAATGCCGGTACCTTAACCCAGGGCAATGTGTATGAAGTTGCGGCCTGGGTGAAATTGGCTCCGGGTGAATTACCGGAAACCATCAAGATCACCGGTAAGCTGGTGGATGATGCCGATACCTCCACTTATAACGAATATACCGAAGTGGCGAGCGCGCAAGTTACTGCGGACGGTTGGACATTGTTGAGCGGTACTTATATTCCAAGCGGCTCCACTCCGTTTGAATCATTTATTATCGAGTCGGTTGAAGGTTCGGTAAATGTCAGTTTCTTTGTTGATAATTTCTCTGTCGCTGGCGAAATAGATGAAGAACCGGAAGTGCCTGTTGGTTCCGGCCTTTCCAGCCTGGCTGATTTCCCGGTGGGAGTTGCCGTTGCGGCGGGAAGCGGTACTGCTGATATTTTCACAAACACTGCGCGTCAAACTATTGTGCGTGAAGAGTTCAGCCAAATCGTTGCTGAAAATATTATGAAAATGAGCTACATGTATTCCGGCAGCAATTTTTCATTCACCAATTCAGATCGCCTGGTGAACTGGGCCGCGCAAAATGGCAAGTCCCTCCATGGTCACGCGTTGGTGTGGCATCCAAGCTATCAGTTGCCTGCCTGGGCAACGGACAGTAATGCTAATTTCCGCAGCGATTACGAACGTCACATCGACACGGTTGCCGCGCATTTTGCCGGTAAGGTGAAAAGTTGGGATGTAGTGAATGAAGCGTTGTTTGATGCAGCTGATGACGATGGTCGCGGTTCAGCAAACGGTTATCGCCAATCCGTGTTCTATCGCCAGTACGGTGGCCCCGGGTACATTGATGAGGCGTTCCGTCGCGCGCGTGCGGCGGACCCAACCGCAGAGTTGTACTACAACGATTTCAACACCGAAGAAAACGGAACAAAAACTACCGCGCTGGTTAACCTGGTGCAACGCTTGTTAACGAACGGTGTGCCTATTGACGGTGTCGGTTTCCAAATGCATGTGATGAACGATTATCCATCCATTGCAAACATCCGCGCGTCCTTGCAAAAAATTGTTGCATTGAGCCCAACACTCAAAATCAAAATTTCAGAGTTGGATGTGCGTTTGAATAACCCATACGATGGCAACTCCGCCAATGATTACACCAATCGCAGTGATTGTGCGGTGTCTTGCACGGGGCTTGATCGCCAAAAAGCGCGCTATAAGGAAATAGTCCAGGCGTACCTGGATATTGTCCCGCCGGCGCGGCGCGGTGGAATTGTCGTATGGGGTATTGCAGATCCGGATAGCTGGTTCTACACCCATCAGAACCTCCCGGATTGGCCATTATTGTTCAATGATAGCCTGCAGAAAAAACCGGCATACCAGGGTGTGGCGGAAGCCTTGAACGCAGCGCGTTGATGGGTGCAATAAATGGCGGTTAAAGCACCGCCATCCATAAAAAACCGCGAGATGAAAGTCTCGCGGTTTTTTTTATTTGGAAAGCAACATTTAAAATGCAGTTTGTCGCAGTAAAAATATGATTGATAAAAAACAAAAATGGGATTTTGCACGCAGATAATCCTTATCCATTGGCAATATATTGTTCACAAATAAAAATAAATTAACAGAAAGGGCATCCGGTCAATCCAGGTCACACAATAATCAAACTTCCTTTCCGGAGAAATCTATGAAACTTCCGAAACTTGAGCGTTTGCGGATGGTTTTCTGCTTGGGGACCCTGGTGTTTGCGTCCTGTGAACAGGCGCTGGCTCAAATGGCAACCTGTACTTATTCAGTTACCAACGAATGGAGTACCGGTTTAACGGGCAGCATCACAATAAGTAATACAGGTGACACCACTATTAATGGTTGGTCGATTAATTGGCAATACACGGCTAATCGTATCAGTAGCAGTTGGAATACCAATTTAACGGGATCGAATCCCTACACTGCAACCAACCTCGCATGGAACGGCATTATCCAACCGGGACAATCTATCAGTATTGGTTTCCAGGTTAATAAAAATGGCAACTTGGCTGAAAAACCGCAGGTTAATGGCAGTATTTGTAGCGGTTCAGCAACCAGTAGCCGCTCATTAGCCAGCAGTTCCGTTTTATCGAATTCAGTTGTATCGAGTTCAATTGTATCGAGTTCAATTGTATCGAGTTCAATTGTGCCAAGTTCAATGGCGACGAGCATCAGTAAGGGGAGTACGAGTTCGATAATCCCAGGCAACGTTTCCAGCGCTGGCAATGATGTTATTAACCTTGCGCTCACTGCCACTGTATCCACTTCTTATGTCTCCGCCTGGGAAACACTGGCGGCTGTGAATGACAATTCACAACCGGCTAACTCCAACGATAAATCCAAAGGCGCCTATGGGAATTGGAACACCCCCAACAGTTATCAATGGGTGGAATACCGATGGAATAATCCGGTGGTGATTTCGGCAACGGAAGTCTATTGGTTTGATGATGCGGGCGGGGTGCTCATCCCAACGGAAGCAGTGCTGGAATATTTTAATGGTTCGAGTTGGTTGGTGATCGGCAATATCCCGTTAATTATTGATCGATTTAATGCACTCAATGTTCCCACTATCACAACAACACGCGTACGTGTAAGCATGAAAAATACCTTGCAATCCACAGGGATTCTGGAGTGGCGTGTGTTGGGAAATAATCAAACCGGTATGGGTTCCAGCCAATCATCCGGTAGAAGTTCGGTGGTGGGTTCTGCCGTGGCGAGCAGCCGTGCATCAGCGACGGGTTCGATTATTTCCAGCGCGCGTTCTTCTGCGGTTTCGTCGATAATCTCTTCGCGTGCGACAACAAGTTCTTCCGTGTCCAGTGTTATGCCGCAAGCCTGCGTAACCCCCAAAGCCGATAACGTTTGGGCCGGTTCCACTTGCGCAACACCGCCGGCGAATAGTTGCGTTGCGGGTAATTGGATAGCGCCGCGCGACGGTGGCGAAAATGGCGCACCCCTGCGACTGGAATCGGAACATTTTGCCGTTTATTGGAAAGACGGAACCAATATCACCACCGCCAATGCACAGGCGGCATTAACCACCCTGGAGGCAATTTGGGACTCCTATTTCAGTGCGCCGATTTATTTCCCTGAACCCTATTGCACATCCACTACAAAATACAAAGCCGCTTTACATTTTGATAATGAATTTCCGTTGTGGGGTGGCGGTTGGTCGCGCAATGGAATTAATTACATGGGTATGTGGATCGGTCCCGGCGCTGCGAATGATCCCTGGGGTTTAGCGCACGAATTTATGCACGGTGTGCAATCGATGACGCAAGGTTTTGGTGATTGCGGTGGCGTAGGCTGCTGGATTTATGAATCCCATGCTAACTGGATGCCCCACCAGATTTTTAACACCAATGTGCATTGCTCTGAAATGCTGCCAAATATGCCGCACCTGTATTATGGCAATACGCGTAATCGTTATTGCAATTGGCAATTTTTTGAATTTGTTAAAGATAAATATTGTCACAGCGCCATTAATAATATGTGGGCGTATAACGCGCCGGTGGGTCAACGCGATCCCTGGCAAAAATTAATGCTCAGCCAGAATTGGACAATTGAACAACTCAATGATCGTTTCGGCGAATGGGCGATGCATAACCTCACCTGGGATTATAAAAATCCGGACGGCTCGGACCAGGGCGCTATTTACCGGCAAAATTACGGTGCGGTGAATGCCGATCCGGGAAATTACACGGCACGTCGTTTGCGTTTAACACAATTGGAATCGCTGGATACAAATTTCGCGCAAAACCGCCGTTTCGTATCGCCGTATTACTGGGCGCCGCAACGCTGGGGTTATAACGTTGTGCAATTATTTCCCGAAACGGGGGCGGGCACGATTACCGTAAAATTCCGCGGGGTAATGCAGGGCGGTGCTAATTCGGGTTGGCGTTGGGGTTTGGTGTCCACCAACAGCAGCATGACACAAGCGCGCTACACCGAATTGCAACGCGGTACCGATGGTGAAATTTCGCTGTGTATCACACCCGGTGAAAATATTTTCCTGGTGGTAACGGCCACACCCACCCAATATCAAAAAATTACCTGGGATAGCGCGGGTGATGGAAAAGCCTATACCTCGATTTATCGTTACCCCTATATGGTGGAAGTGCAGGGCGCCTGGCCGCAAGGATTTAAAAACGGTGTGCGTGACGCTTGTCCCGCCGGGACGGTTCGTCACATAAATGGCGGTGGATGTGCGCTCGCTACTACACCATCCACTGTGTATGTCGGGCCCTATGCAAAAATAATCGGTGGGAATGTGACGGGCAGTGCGCGAATCGATAACCAGGCTACGGTGATTAGCGGGGCCGTATCCGGCGGTACTGTGGGTGCGCTAAGTTTGCTAGGTGTTGCCAGCCATCCACACCACGGCGCCAGCAGTTTTAATGTGAGCGGTTCGGCCAAAGTATTAGGCACGTTCTACCCCCTGGGATGGTTTGGCACTAACCAGTCGGCGACCGGCACCGCAACCCTCATCGGTGATTTGGAATTTGTGAGCAGCGGGAAATCTGCCAATGTGTTTTATGGTTTCGTCGCGGATGATTGGAGTGGTGTGACATCCGCTACGGATATTACAATAGCGCCGCCCTATCTCTGGCGTCCCTGATAAACAAAAACTCCCGGCATTAAAACCGGGAGTTTTTTATTTTAAAATTGGCGATCCGGATAGCTTGTGCTATTTCTTAACCTGCCATAAAACAAAGATTTACCCGTGCAGCTAGTGACTTTTGCGAATCATAGTGAGAGCATTCGCATCGCTAAATACGCGACTATAAATAAAAAACAAATTATATGAAAACAAATTATGTGAGAGAACAGACATGTATAAAGCCTACGCGAATCTATTAAGGAAATTTTTTTTTATGTTTGTCCCTCTTGCATTGTCAGCACAGGCTGAAGTGGAGCGAATCATTCTGGATAACGGAACTGTTGCTGTTGAAATTACGCCAGATATCGGCGGGCGATTGTTATCCGCAAAATTACCGGGCCAGCCCAATTTTTTAAAAACGGGTGAAGCGGTAATAACCGATCCCGACCCGGTGGTGTCGCCGGAGGCTAACAATATTGCTTATTTTGGCCATGAAATTTGGGTTGGCCCGCAAAGCCATTGGTGGACGCAACAACGCTTGAATGATCAACGTCGTGCTGCAAAAGCGGTATGGCCACCGGACCCGTACCTTATCCTCGCAAAAAATAAGCTGGTAGAAAAAAGTCCTCAGCGGGTTATCCTGCAAAGCCCCAACAGCCCGGTGTCCGGCGTTGTGGTAAAGAAAACCTATTCATTAACCGATGGCGCACCTAATCAAATCAAACTGGATGTGGAGGCGATGAATATCCGTGACACCGAGGTTGCGTGGGATATTTGGTACAACACGCGTGTGCCTTACACCACCAGCATTTATGTTCCTGTTACGGATATGAAGGATATCCGTATTGAACATTTTTCCGATGCAACCTTCGATGGTTTGGAACATAGATTTAACAATGGCATTTTTTCATTGGAAAATTCCAGCTCCATTCATAAGCAGGGGCGCAAGGGAAAAGTATTTATCCAACCTGCACAAGGTTGGATGGCTGCATTTCGCGATAAGCAATTGCTCATTATTCAATTCGCGTTACAACCCTTGAACGCCATCCATCCGGAACAGGGACAAGTAGAGCTTTACCAGGAGTTTTTAAATAAAAACCCCCGCGACGGGATTCTGGAGTTGGAATTCCATGCGCCCTATAAAACCTTATCGCCGGGAGCCGCGATGAGTGCGAGTGAAACCTGGACGCTGTTACCCTATGACGGCACCGCGAATTATGAATCCCACCTGGCATTCCTCGTAAAACTTAAAGCCGAAGGCATCATCCGGTTTTGATTGTCTGGCCCGGTTTATCCGGGCTTTACCACGAACCCCCTTCCTTTCAAATCCATACCCAACACGCATATATCCAAAAGTAAGTTCAGGTTGACCATAACCAAATAATGTTTGGTTATTGATATTTCATTCGTTATTATTAATTCATATAATTAATATATAATATATTTATACCAATAAAAGCGCCAATAAGAGCGGCAAGATCAACTATCTGGCACCTGGATTTACAGGCTTATAGTTTGTCCGATTTAACCATCAACATAGATAGTTTCATGCAGTTGCATTGCGCACTGCGATCCGGTTTTGTGCGGTTACTGGCGGCAGCTTGCCAGTGAAGGGAGATGGTAAGCCCGCTGGTAACCGTGCAAATCCAGCGACGTATGTCGTCATGGCCCTGGATTTTTTTTCATAGGGAAGAGAAAAATCCGGGCTCCCACATTTTACGAAAATGTAATTTATCCAATAGCCTTTTTGTTCACAGCATGATGTGTGTTTCAGCCCGGTAGCCCACCGGGCATTTTTTTGCCTATACAATGTCAAATACGGCAATAGGCCGGGCCGAACGTGGATTAAATATGCGCAAAAATGTTGGTGGGATCTGGCGGCATTTTATTTTGATAACGGTTTTTTGTGGTGGGGCATGCGCATCTGAATCTCAACTTCGGAGCGAATTACAGGTGGGGCTGGGGATTGGCGGGCAATATTTACCGCACTACCGGGGCTCGACAGAAACCAATACGACCCTGTTGCCAATTCCGGTCATTGAATACAAAGGAAAGATATTAAAATCAGACCGCGATGGAACCCGTGTGGAATTTTCCCTGGCTGAACGAATTGAATTTAATATCAGCGCCGATTTGGCGCTCAGAAATAATGTCGAAGACAATCGCCTGCGCGACGGTATGCCGGAGCTTCAATCGGAATTCCAGCTTGGCCCATCAATAAATATTGATTTAACAGGCCATGGTTTCCATCGCGGTTTGATATTGCGTTTGCCAGTAAGGCCCGCATTTGCCGTAGGCAGCGATCTTGACTATATCGGCTACACCGCCAATCCGATGCTCACCTGGGTTAAACCGCAAATCGTTAATAACTGGCGTTTAACGCTGGACCTTGGTGTGCTTTACGGATCGCGGGATTACCATGAGCATTACTATAACGTCGAGCAAAAATATGTAACACCGTTAAGGCCGTACTATGCCGCTAAGGATGGTTTTAGCGGCACCTTTACCGAACTGGGAATCAGTTCGAGAAACGACAATGTGCTATATGGATTTAGCCTGCGCTACGACAATCTACAGGGGACTGCTTTTTATTCGAGCCCTTTGGTTGAAACCGATCATTATTGGAGCCTGTCATTTGGTATCGGCTGGCTATTTAAAAGCTGGACCTGGACTGAGCCATTATAATTTGTATGCGATGACCGCATTAAATAATTATTGGGTTTCAGATTGTAATTGTGCGAGCGATGAAAGCGTTTTAATGGCTTTATTCGCATGGATGGCGAGGTCGGTCAATACCTCATTGCAAACGTTATTCTCATCACTGGCCTTGGCCTGGTTTATCAATTCCATGATGTTTTGTTCCGCATCAATACGTTGCTGCAATAACTTGCCGGTGTAATCCGCGGTGACAGCGGCTCCCAAATGGTGTAACAGCATTTCGCTATCTTCCCTATCGGGATCGGGCATTGAAGGCAAATCGCCCAATTCACGTATTTTTCGCTCCAGCGTGGAGAGGAAGGGTTCGCGTTCATTGGCAAGTTGCTTTAATTCACCGGAAATCCTTTCTTCTGTAATCAATTGCGCGGCATCACGAAAATGATCCGCGGATTTCCGGCACGCAACCAGCAGTTCATTCAATGATACTTCCAAGTCAGATAACAAACGAAACATAGCCAGGTTCCTCTTCGGTTGTATTTATGGTTTTGTATCCGTCGCGCAGATTACTTCCAACGCTTCGGGAATCACTTTAAATACGGCAGGGGTTTTGCTGATGTATTCACCATCCGCATGAATTTCAAGGAGCGGCAGGGTGGTAACCTCAATTTCTTTGCCAGACAGCGTAAACGTATTGCGCGTTTGCTTGTGTTTGCCAAAACGCAAAAGCGGCGCGCAAGTTAATAGTTGCCAAAACGTCAGCGGATACAAGCTGTATAAACGCAAAAGGCCGTCGTCAATTTCGGAGTTTTCATCAATGATATTCCCGCCACCGTAATAGCGACCGTTGCCTACCGCCAGTTGAATAGACTTCATCTGGTAGTGTTTGTTCGCTGCCTTTATAGTTAACAGGAATTTTTTATTGTTTTTAAACGCCGAGAAAACCGCTTTAAGATAGCTAAACACACCCCACTTTTTTTTGAGGTCCGGCGTAAGTTCCTTGGTAACTTTCACCCCAAGCCCGACATGGGCCACATTTAAAAAGAAATGATCGTTCACCCTGCCCAGGTTGATCTTGCGGTAATTATTTTCATAAATAATATTGAACGCCGCATCAATATCCGGTGGTATTCCCAGTGAGCGAGCCAAATCGTTCGCAGTACCGAGCGGCAAAATAGCGAAGGGTAATTGGTATTGGTATAGCGCTGGCAGCGCGGAATTAATTGTGCCGTCTCCACCGCCGATAATGACCAATTGGATATCATTATGCAGGGAGTCGATTAATCCGGCCGCCGTGGCCGAATCGTCAATTGTTTTAACTACCACGCTGGTACCCGCGTTGCGCAATAAATCTATGCCTTCCTGGATATCGGTATTGCTGCCGTTGCGACTGTGGGGATTAATTAATAGCAGCGCCCGTTCAGGTATTCTCACGGTTGTTTACCCCTTGCAACCAGCGCGCTAATAACCAGCAAGACAATGCCCAGCCAGCTCCGGCAGTCCAGCCCGCCATTACATCCGTTGGCCAATGGACTCCCAGGTACACACGGCTAATCCCTACCAATAAAGTAATGAACGTACAAAATGCCAGGATAAATGTTTTGATGCGTTTACGCCGTCGGGTGGCGGCAAGTAAAGCGCCCAGGGTTAAATAGGTACTGGCTGACAACATTGAATGCCCGCTCGGGAAGCTCGCCGTATAAACAACAGTGTGATGGGGGACGAGGTCGGGGCGATTCCGGTCAATGGTTTTTTTGAGGACGTTGCTAACAGATAAGGCGCCAAGCGTAGCGATGAGGACGACCAGTGCGAGGTGCGGCTTTCTATCCAGCAACAAATAGCCAAGCACCGCCAGGGCCAATAACAGTAGGACCGCATTGCCTCCCAACGCGGTAATGTCGCGGCCAACTTCCTCCAGCCATAGCGGTCCGAGGGGATCGCTGAAATCTGCCGGGTTGCGCAAAAGCAATAATAGATGGCGATCAAACTCATGCGGGGTGTCCTGCATGGCTAACCGGGTTAGAAGCGCAAATATCATAAATGATGCAAATACTGCAAATATTGCTAACAGGATCGGCAGCTCTCGCTTCCATAACCAGCCCCAACTATTGATTAACCAGCCGTTGGATACCTGGCTGATTCCCTTGTTTGCATGGCTTATTTTATTGGATGGATCTTCGCTGCCGAATTTGTCTTTACCCATATCAAGTGTTTCTCCTGCCCGTCGCTTATTTTAAAAGGCAAGTTATGAGCCAAAATTTAGTCCCGCGCAATTCGCGCGTTGGAAATCCATTAACGTTTATTTATCCAATGATATTCCTCGCCGGCTTTCGTTTTTATATCAATCAGGTAAGTGTGGCCCAGCGACAATCGCGGCAATTGTTTGTCGGTATGTTTAATGGGTTTTTTAATAACGGGCACTTGGTAAAACGGATTTGGGTTTTTGCCTCGCGCAATTTTTACATTAAATCCTTGTGTTTCCGGCAACGGCGCATAAGTGCGCAAGCGTAGGTTGCCCCCTAAACGCGAGTGAATTTTTAGTTCATCTACCTCGCCCTTATCCCAACGCATATCGATTACAAACCCACCGCGCATAACCAAACCTTTCACCTCACCCGTTGGCCAGGCCTGGGGTAGGGCGGGTAATAAATGTATGGCCCCGTCATGGCTTTGGGCGAGCATTTCGGCAATGCCGGCAGTGAAACCAAAATTACCATCAATCTGGAAAGGTGGATGTGCATCAAACATGTTGGGATAGGTGCCGCCATCCTGTGACACAGTGTTGGTATCCAGCGCTGCCGGTTTTATTTGTTCGCGAATTAATTTCAGTGCACGGTCGCCATCGAGCATGCGCGCCCAAAAATTAATCTTCCAGTTCATTGACCAGCCGGTTGAGGGGTCTCCGCGTTGTTCGAGGGTAACCCGTGCCGCGCTAAATAATTCCGGTGTGCGAAATGGTGAAATTTGATTGCCGGGGTGTAATCCGTATAAGTGGGAAATATGGCGGTGTTCATCCAACGGATTATCCCAATCATCCATCCACTCCTGAAGCTGGTGGTACCGGCCAATTTGCATGGGAGGTAATTGGTTAAGAATCCGTTGCCAGCGCTTCACTAAAGTTTGCTCTTCCCCGAGGAGCCTGGCGGCAAGGATACTGTTAGTGAACAAATCAAACATGAGCTGGTTATCCATTGTTACCCCCGCGGCTATTTTTTTACCGGTAGCTTGAGGTTCATTTTCCGGCGACATGGAGGGGGAAACAACGAGCCAACCGGTGCGTTTATCTTTCATTAGGAAGTCCTCGAAAAATTCACAGGCGCCTTTCATTACAGGAAAGATTTCGCGCAGGAATTTTTTGTCACCGGTATACAAATATTTTTGCCAAAGGTGTTGTACCAACCAGGCATTACTGGTGGGCCAGGCTCCCCATGATTGGTCAATGCCGCCGGTGACACGCCAGATATCGGTATTGTGGTGGGCCATCCATCCACGTGCGCCGTACATCTCACGCGCGCTTTGCTGGCCGGTTTGCGCGAGTTCCAGGATCATCTGGATGAAGGGTGCTTCCAGCTCGCCAAGGTTGGTGACTTGCGCTGGCCAATAGTTCATTTCGGCATTGATGTTAATTGTATATTTGCTGTCCCAGGCCGGGTCTTGCCGATCATTCCATATACCCTGCAAATTCGCGGGCTGGGTGCCTGGCTGCGATGAGGATATCAATAGATAACGACCAAACTGGAAATATAAACTGATCAATTGCGGGTCGTGACCTTGTGCAAATTCGCGGATACGTTTGTCGGTCGGTGATCGTGAGGATTCATTGTTGCCCAAATCCAGGTGGCTACGGTCAAAATAATTTTTATAAAAATTGCTATGCGCAATTAGCCGCTCGGCAAATGCCTGGTCAGGTGAAAATTTTCCTGCGGCTTTATCCAGTGTATCCGTGGCGCGAGCAAAGGCATCGGCGCTGATGTCTTTATAGTTGACAAAGTTGGTTGCCATTGAAATTAAAATTATTGCTTCCGAGGCAGCGGTGATTTTTAGATGCTTGCCTTCACCTTTTACGGTTCCGTCATGGCTGACCAGTTTTGCCAGGCTGACGAGCCGGACCTGGCCTTTAACGCCTTCGTGATCGCGCGAGTGGCCATGCATTAACAAGGTTGCTGTGTTTGCATCGGCTTGGGTAGCCATGCCATCCGGGTGCACCAATGACATGGCGAAGTTGAGTGCGCCCTTGCGATCTGCCCGCAGCCGTATCGCAATCACCTGGTCTACAAAAGAGGCGAAAACTTCGCGTTCGTAATTTACCGTTCCGATCGTGTAACGGGTACGTGCCACGGCATTGGAAATATCCAATTCACGGTAATAATTCTTCACATTTTCGTGGTTGGAAAAATTCAGTATTAAATTGCCGGCGGTTTGGTAAGGCATGCCATTGGGGCCCTGGCTGTTAATGGTTTTTTCCGCCAGTGCAGATGCCTCGGTATATTTCCTGCTTTCAATCAATTCGCGAATTCTTGGCAGCGATTCACGTGCCGCAAGGTTGAGATTATTGTGCGGCCCGCCCGCCCAAAATGTATCTTCATTAAGTTGGATATTTTCCCGCGCAATTCCCCCGTATACCATAGCGCCCAAGCGACCGTTGCCTAAGGGCAGAGCTTCTTCCCATTGTTGTGCGGGCTGTTCATACCACAGTGTTAAGGGTGTAGGTTTGGCCTGGCAGGGCAATACCAGAAGCGCAATGCCGAACAAAGTGCAGTGCTTGAGTTTACGCAACGTGAAATTCATAGGTAACGCCTGATGGATAAGGTGGTTGATATTGGGTTGTCGGGAAGTGTAGCGATAAAGCGATTACCTGGCTCTATCCGATACAGGCAGCGGCAATTAAAAAGTGCAAATGAATGTCAAAAAAGCGGGATTTTTTACGCCGTCGTTTTGCGCGCGTAAAGGGTATGAAAATATGCTGTTGTTGCACGCCGGCCACGAATAAAAAAGACCTGCATTTTTGCAGGCCTTTGGTGATGGGGTTACTGTGGCAGGCTTAAATTACAAATATCCCACTTTTTGGGCGAAGGAAATAATTGAACTGCCGTAATCACCGCCCCAGCTATAACCGGTACGGCGTTCTTCCGACATTTGCGTGATGTCATAAAACTTGCTGCCGTCGCGGTCACTGAAGAAGCCCCTGTTGGTATTTAAATCATAGAAGCGATACCACATTTTGCTGCCGGCTTTGGGCACTATCGGGTTGGTCGCTGCTTGTGATGAATCATAGGTGTAATTCGCCAGGTAGGTATTGGGACTATTGAACCAGGCAATACCGGCTTTTACCGCCGCTTCGATTTGCGCGGTTTGCGGTTGGGTCATCAGGAAGGCGAGTACCCCGACCGATTCACTACCGCTCAATGACTCCAACTCGTAAGCGCGCGCAGGTTTTGGCTGGTAATCATAAGCCCCATGTTGTGCGCACCATACCGTTAAAATTCCATTTTGTTTCCACTGCGCCTTCAAAATGTAGTCCACGCCTTTGGCAACGGCTGTTTTGAATTTGGTGCGATCTGAATCAGAGAACACATCGGTATCAAACGGCGCGCGTTTATTAACGGCAAAATCCAGTACGGTCAATGCATAGGCCATACCGTTATCGTTAAATGTTGCGTGGTCGGCGTAGCCACCTTTTAATGGATAAAATTGCGGTAGGGCGCCGGTGCTGTATTGCGAACTCACCAAAAAGTTAGCGGCCTTACGCACTGCATCGCGATATCTGGTATTGCCGCCGTTTTTATAAACTTCAGCGAGGTAAACCATTTCGGTAATGGTGGCACCGTTGTCAATTGTGCCCGGGTCGCTGCCACCGTTACCGGCGCTGACAGAATTGTAATCCAGGTTTTTGGGCCAGCCGCCATTGGATTGCTGGTAGGACAAGACTATATCGGCCCTGGTGGTGCTCCATTTGGTCCTTGCCTTATTAAACCAGTTTGCCGCCGGGTTGCCGTCAAGCGTTAATGTTTTAACCGCAGGTGTTGAACTGCTGGATGCGCTGGAACTTGTTGGGGACGATGAAGAACTACTGCTGGTAACTGTATTGCAAACGCCGGCTTTGGTTTGTGCGCCGTCAATTTTCAACGAATCAATATTTGCCAAACCCTCGGCCGTTAATGCCGAGAGTTTCAAAATATTATTACCTTGTACCAAATCAATTTCCACAATCGCGGCCTGCCAGTTTGTCCAGGCGCCGGTTGCCGGTAATGGCAGGGTGTAATTTCCGTTGCTGCCGCCGTTAATTAACAATGAGCCATTGCGATGGGTGGTGCCGCCATTGGCGAAACGGAACGTTAATGTATAGCGACCACTGGCAGGCGCATTCACTGCCCATTCAATGGCGGCGCCAAGTGCATTGGTGGAATTGATGTAGCCATTACCGGTATATCCGCTGTTAGTGCTCTCCGTGGCTATACCGTCTACGCGACAGAATCCCGCCTGTTGTTCCTGGATCGTAAACGAGTAAATTGCCGGTGTGCTTGAACTGCTAAGGGTTGCAACAGAACTTGAGGATTTACTCGATGCCGGGATACTCGAACGCGCCATACTGCTGGGCGCCGATGAACTGCCGGGTACTGATGATGTAACGGAAGCAGCGCTCGACGAAACGGCGTTACCGCATAAGGTTCCGTTTACCTTAGGCGCACTCGCTGCCCCGTTTGCTTGAAAACCAAAACTCGTCGAGGCTTTGGGGGCAAGTGTGCTGTTCCATCCTGCCGAAACGGCAGTATAGGGATTCGATCCGCTTAAGGTGGCATTCCAGGTGTTAACAATCGAGGCACCAGATTCCTGCCAGGACACTGACCAATTATTCACGGTCGATGCGCTGTCATTAGTTACTTTGATTTCCGCGGTAAATCCCGACCCCCAATTATTGGTGACGGTATAGGTACAGGCTGCGTGGGTGGGTGATGTGATTGCCATTGCCAGGGCGCCCAGCGTCAATGACGCTTTGATAGCAGCGGTAAAAACAGTTATGGGATATTTCATAGGATCCTCGAACAAGATTAAACGTCGTTATTGGTTTTAATAAACAGGGGCGGGTAACTTGCGCGTTGTGTTTCCGTTAGCCCCTCCTTGGTAACACAACGCCATAGTTTTATTTGCTGTAGCTTGGCGTCCATGCACCGAAGATATTGCCGATGGTGTAAGTTGCCGCTTGTGCCGCGGTTAATTCCAGTTTTGATACTTGCCGGCCATTTATAATACTAATGAGATTAAAGCGTTAATAATGAAATAAGCGACAAAAGTGCGTGTTAATACTTATTTTGTAGCTTTAATGGGGATGGCCAGCGATAAATATGATTTTATATTTTTATATAAAAACAAAAAATCATTAGTAAATATTTAAGGATTTAAAAGAAACCTTACCTAAGAAAAAAGTGGCGATGTTTATCCCCTGAAGTCGGCCCATATCCAGATTTTTTATATTTAAAAATAATTCCGTTTGTGAATTGATTCGCAGAATGAATTTTGTGTCGTCAAATAACTTATATTTTTCAATGTGATAAATCCTATCATTCACACTAATGGGTAATATGTCTGCTGACTGTGTTGATCGTAGCGTTTTCCCTCACATTCCTTTCGAAAACCTGGCATAGCCTCATCGGGGCCCGCGTTTTCATCATCCAGCGGCAAGCAATTTTCCCTGGATCATTTAACAATAACGACAGGAGAAACACCTGATGAAACTATCGCAGCTAAAAAAATTCGGCGCCGCCGTTTTGCTCGGTGCCAGTTTAATCGCGTCGCAACATTCACTCGCGCAAACAGCGACATGTAAATATGTTGTTACCAACAATTGGGGTAGCGGTGCTACCGCCAATATTGAAATTACTAACAAGGGAACAACTGCCATCAGTGGCTGGAGTGTGAACTGGTCCTACGCCTCCAATCGTTTAGCGGGCAGTTGGAATGCCACCATCACGGGTTCCAATCCTTACAATGCTACCCATTTAAGCTGGAATGGAAATATCCAGCCGGGGCAAACCGCTGTTTTCGGTTTACAGGTGAATGCCAATGGTGGCGCGATTGAAACGCCTGCGGTCACAGGTGCAGTGTGTGGCGGCGTAACATCTTCAGTATCCACAAGCAAATCCAGTGTTTCATCTGCGCTGTCTTCAGCAGGTTCGTCATCATCCATTCGTTCATCATCATCGTCCGTTCGCTCATCCGTATCCTCAATACGGTCATCGTCCTCTGCGGTGGTTATTTCATCGTCCGTGCGCTCGTCGTCCAGCAGTGCTGATGGCTTGACATCGGTACAACTCACAAAATTAATGGGAATAGGCTGGAACGCCGGAAATTCGCTCGATGCAATCGGCGGTGAAACGGCGTGGGGTAATCCGCTTATCACCCAGCAATTAATTAATTCTGTTAAAGCGGCGGGCTTTAAAACTATTCGTTTGCCAGTCGCGTGGAGTAAATTTTCTGACGAAAGCAATTTTATTATCCAGGCAGCATGGATGGATCGCGTAGAACAAGTGGTTAACTACGCGCTCAATGCCGATATGTATGTAGTAATGAATATCCATTGGGATAATGGTTGGATGCAACCTACCTACGCGCAGCAAGCCTACGTCAATAATCGGTTGAATATAATGTGGACGCAGATTGCAAACCGTTTCAAAAATTATGACAACCGTTTGCTGTTTGCCGGTACTAACGAAGTCATGGTGGACGGCGATTACGGCACGCCCACTGTTGAATACTACACTGTGCAAAACAGCTTCAACCAAACGTTTGTGAATACCGTGCGCGCCACGGGTGGTAACAACGCCAACCGTTTCCTGGTGGTACAGGGTTTCAATACCAACATTGATCACACGGTGAATTTTGCAAAGGTTCCAACGGATACCGCGCGCAATCGCCTGTTAATGGAAGTTCATTATTATGATCCTTACAACTTTACCCTTAACACTAATAGCAACATCACCCAGTGGGGTAAAAACGCGACTAACCCAGGCGCTGTTGAAACCTGGGCGAACGAAGCCTGGGCTGATTCCCAATTCCAGAAAATGAAAACCAGTTTTGTTGATAAAGGTATAGGTGTAATCCTGGGCGAATATGGCGTGGTATCACGCACCAATATCGGTGACCACGAAGGCTATCGTGTTTATTGGAATGAATACATCACCAAGTCTGCCTATACCCATGGCATGGTTCCCGTTTATTGGGATAACGGTTACGGTGGTAATGGCGGCATGGCATTATTTGATCGCGCGTCCGGTACCCAGTTGTACCCGAACCTGATCCAGGCAATAGTGAAAGCGGATGATTGATAGGACTGGCTAGTTAATCATTCAATAGGCGGCCCATCGGCCGCCTTATTTTAAAACGTAGTTTTTTATATATTTAGACACGGGTTCCGCATAACTTCGATAACAAGCCGTCGCTTGCTTTTCCACCAAAGCTGCTAAGATTATTTTCCAGGGTAGCGATTTAACAAATCCATGCTGAAACTGCATCAAAAAGGGAGGTTTTATGAAATTCCTTGCCGGGCAATGGTTATTAGTTATTTTATTTATGATCAACCTAAGCGGTTGCTCAAACCTTTCCCCGGTGCGCAGTTTTGCGGAAGAAACCAAAAAATTCTCGGAAGCGTTTAAGCCGATCCTCGCCGGTTCCACTTCAAGTTGTACGGAAAAATACTTATGGAAGAAAATGATTACTTCCCCCGGTTTTGACCCCGTTGCAGAAGAGGCTAAGGCTAAAAGCCTATGCGGTCCAATTGAACGCGAGAGCCAGGTCATCGCTGACCTGAATGACCTGCTCCAACAATACGCCGACACCCTGATAGCGTTGGCAGACGACAAATTGGTTTCCTATAAAACAGAACTGGATGGTTTGGCGTCGTCGTTGGAAAACGTAAAAAAGCCAGGTACGCAAGAAGCGTTGGTGGAACCCGGGCAATTGGGCGCCATCAATTCATTAACTGAATTCCTAAGCCGTACAGCAACCCGCCACCACCAGAAAAAAGCCATCCGGGATTTGCTTGACCATGGCGAGGCCGTTAATTCCGTTGTCCAGGCAATGAGTGATTACGCCACGCTTAATTATGCAGCCTGGTTAACAGATCGAACCCGGGAGAACGCAATTTTATACACAGCCCTGGAGGGGCAAATGGATAAAGAACCTTTGGCGGTGAATTATATAAAGCACCATCTCGCTGCCGAGGGTAAAAAAATAAATACACAAACACAAACCGTTAAAGTGTTTGCCACGGCCGCTACGGAGCTACAGAAAACCAACGCGCGGCTTAATGCGAGTTTTGACAGGGCGACCGACAAGGAATTTTTAGCGCAATTAATACATTTCTCGCAGGAAGTGGCTAACCTTCGCCGACAGGTTAGCGATGCTTTTTAATTGGATAAATGGAATGGAGCATACACATGGCAAATAAACTTGAATTAACGGTGAAAAAATCCTATGAGCTGGCCGACAGCTTTGCACAGGCATCAGCGCGCATCCTTGATTTCCGAATTTCAAATCGCGATCTACTAACACCCGAAGAAGCAGCCCGGCTGGAACGATGCGAAGATAGCCTTGACAGCATGGTTGTATTGTTTCGTGGCTATGGCATTACGTTAATCGGGACAGGAGCGGGCAAAGCAGCCGAAGAACTCAAGCTCGCTATAGAGGCCGGAAAATCTGCTATTGAAACGATTAATAAAGTGAAAAGTGCAATCAAAATCGCGGAAGCATTGGTGGTCCTTTCGGTTGCCGTATTGTCAAAGAATACCAGGGATATTCTGGCGGCAGCAAAAACACTCAAGTCTGTCGCTAAAGTTCCGGTTAAAAAATAAGGAAGGATTAAAAACCTATCGCGCTGTGGCTGTATTCTCCGTACCAGGTAATGATTATTTGCAATGGACGGCAGTGTTGTTCATCGCCGGGGGGCAGGTGGAACTATGCCAGGAATATGCCATCCAATTGGATAGATATTTGGTGTGGTTTTACATGCCCACCTTGCATGATTTTTAAAGTATATTTTTCTCCAGAGTCGAATTCCTGCTAACTAAGGACCTGGAAATGGCGCTGCGTGCAAAAACGCTCGAATGGGCATCGATTTTTCGCGACACATTTTTTCAATGGCTTGATCGGGAGCCGTTTAGGAACAGTGCCGTAATTTCTTTTTACACCATATTTTCGTTGCCGGGTTTGCTCGTTATTATCATCAACCTTGCGGGCTATTTTTATGGTGAGGAAGCGATAACGCGTCGTATCAGCGCTGAAATTGAAGGCATGATCGGCGGTAATACGGCGAAGGATATTGAGGCAATCATTGCCAATGCCAGTATGCATCGCGATTCCACGTTTGCTTCGTTGATAGGAGTCGCTACCCTGATTTTTGGGGCGACCGGGGTGTTCTACCAGTTGCAACAAACTTTAAACCTGATTTGGGAAGTAAAGCCCCAGCCGCACAATAAAATTATAAAAATGGTATTGGACCGAGTCTTTTCCTTTGGGTTGGTTCTCGCTGTCGGGTTCCTCTTGCTGGTTTCGCTGGTGCTTTCCGCAATGCTGACGGTGCTGAGTGATTGGGTGGCCATTTATTTTTCTGAAACATTTAATATCCTCTTCCGATTAATGGACCTTTCACTTTCCCTGGGGGTGATTACGTTTTTATTTGCCGCTATTTTTAAAATACTGCCGGACGCCACCGTTTCCTGGCGCGATGTGTGGACCGGCGCATTTGTAACGGCGTTGCTATTTGTAGTTGCGAAATTTGCACTGGGTTTATATTTTGGCCACAGCGATCCCGCTTCTGCGTATGGTGCCGCCGGCACTATTATTTTAATTATGTTATGGGTTTCCTACGCCGGTTTAATTGTGCTGTTCGGTGCGGAATTTACCCGCGCCTATGCGGATTGGCGCGGCGCAAAGGTAAAACCGGTGGACTTTGCAGTTTCCACTTCCGGCGCCGTTGACCATTCACGCACAACGGCGAGGCAAAATGATGGCGAGCCTTCGGTAGTGGCGGCAAAAATCAAAGATATTCCACCGGTGTACCCGTTAACAAAAGATATGGTATTGGGCCATAAAGCCAGTGAAGCGGCGAGCCCCACCGATGTTTCCATCAGTGGGGAGGAAGATCCGGGGGTAGGGTTGGAATTTCTGGTGACCAGCAATAACCAGGAAAATAAATAATGTGCGGTTATAAAATTATGGCCAGGGAGCGGGATTGTCGTTGATGTATTGCGGGCCGCCATCCTCCGGTTCTGCATCACTCAATGGATTATTGGCCTTAACCTCTCCGGTCGCCACCTGGTGGAAATCGGTACGAACCTTTGCAAAATCGGCATAAGCCAGGTTTGCTTCTGTCATCGGGCATTCCTTTACCGCCCATGCAATTATTTCATCCAGCTTTTTATCCAGCTCCATACCGAATGCTGTTCTATCGAGTTTTCCAGTCATTACACACCCCTTAATTTGAATTATTTAATGTGATCCGGTGTTCAGGTTTGATCGGGTTGTGCAGGCTCTGTCGTGCCTCTTGCTTCAGAGGGATCTACAGAGCGTTTTCGCTTGCTTCCATGATCGCTTTCTTCGCGTGCCATCTTTGAGGCAATTTGCCAATGCCGTTCGGATTGCCCATCAGGTTTTCCTTCGGACAGCCAAAGATAATAGGCCAGCTCCTGGATATGTTGTTGCTGGTTAAGCATAGGGCGCCTCCTAACTCAATTGGATATAGGTTTGACTGTAGAGGGCTGTGAAATATCAAAAACATTGGGAATTTTTTGCTATTAAAAAAACATTTTAAGTAAGCTGGCGTGAACCCATTAATAAAAGAAATGAGGGCAGGTGATAAAAATCGGGGGGCGGGTAAGAACCGCCCCCCGTGTGATCAAACGCCTTGGGTTTGCCGTACCCTTACGAGGGCAATCCCCAGCAAAGCCAGTGTTGCGAGCGCAAGTCCGTTGGGCTCACTTACCGGAATTTTTTCCATTGACCAGTTATCAAAGGCGCTATCGCTGCTGTAGATGGAATCCCCACTGGACGCTATGATCCAGGTATTTTGCGGCCTCCGGGTGATGATGTTGAGTACTTCGTGGAAATAATCACAATTGCAAGTATTGTTTCCGCCGCTTGATTTTATATATATACGATGGTTGATTAATTGGTTAAGCCGGGTATCGAAGTCGGAGTGGTGGACATAGACGGTAAAAAACAGATCCCAATAGCTAACCGACTTGTCCGGATTCAAAATAAGCTTGCCGCTGGTGAAATGTAAAAACGTGTTCCTCTCCCAATTATTGTCGTAAACAACGTCCGTTTGGATATCCGAATCCGCGATTAAAAAGCTGCTGGGCCCGCTGGCAGAAATTTTTGCTTCGTCTATATCCACAGAAAATCCAAATGAAATTTTTCCATCATCTTCGTTGATAAATTCTTCCCAATTATTTTGGCCTGCGATAAAAGTGGATTTCCAATCCAAATCGCCACTTGCGTAAGTATATTTTATTAATCCCGCCACGGCAGGGGTGGGGGAAAAGCCGAAGCTCACTAACACCAAAAAGATTTTTAACAATACTGGGGCTTTCATAAACACTCCTTTTTGAAAAAGAAAAGTTTGTGGGATTTACATAAAGCTATTGATTCAAACACGACTGAAAGCGAATAGATGTGAGACCGTTTACAGATTGCCCAATTTTGGCGCCTTAATCCGTGATTGGGGTTTTCGGGTTGGGATTGTGACAAATTCACCTCCAGCCGGTGTGTAAATTACTTCCCGGGCAATTGCTTACAAAAGTTTCAGCCTATGGCGACTATTCCCCGTTTTCCAATTCTTTAAAATGCCCACCATAGCGTTACATTAGCGCTTGCGAGGTTGGTCCACCGGCAGTTTGGAACTGGATCAACGAAAAACCATTAATTTAATTTTTATAAGGATGTTTGCTATGAAAGCATGTCGTACTTTAGTTCGTTTGGTGTTGATGTCTTCGGCGATTTTTTCTTCTATCTCGGCGCTGGCAGTGGATTTTCCGCTGCGTGCTGATGATTTGAACCTGAACCATCGTTACTCGACCGGTAACCATTGGTCGGCGGGTACCCAGGAGAAAGGTTACGATATTGGTGCTGTGCGCCATGTGGGCAGTGGCAAATGGAGCCATCTGAAAACGGACGGCGCCGATAACACCATTAACTCCAACCATATTATTTACGGAGCAAGAATCCGCGCGATGGAAGCCGGTACTGTTGTCGGTTGCTGGCGTAATTCACCGGAAAATAAAGCGGGCAGCAAATTGCAGAAATTATTGGACGGATATATTGGTTTGGCGGGAAACCATGTTTGGATTTTGCAGGATAACGGCGTTTACGTGTTATACGCCCACGCCCAGCCCGGCACTGTGCCATCGGCAATATGTCCGCACAACAATACTTACCTGACCAATCCGGATAAAAGCAATCCCTGGACCCAGGATGGCAGGGTGACTAACGGCGTACGTATTGCCAAGGGCCAGGTGTTGGGCCTGGTTGGTAACAGCGGTAACTCCACCGGTCCCCATCTGCATGTGCATATGGAAAAGGATGGCGAACCTGTAACTATTTATTTTGACCATGGACAAACCACTGCGTACACCAACAATACCGCTTCCGTAAATGGTCCCTGGACCTTGCTCAATGGCAAGACATTACCGACGGGCAAAGTCCTGGTGTGGGCACCGCATTCAGTGGGCTATTGGACCGTAAATAATATTCCCGATGAACGTATGCAAGCCTGGTTCAATCACTTCGCGGATTCCGGTGTGATGATTGATACCTTTCCCTGCACCGACGGTGGCCAAATTTATAACACCACCTGGATTCCGGCGAGTGGCTCATGGTACGCCTACTTTGGAATGTCTTTGACGGATTTCAATATCAAGTCCGCTGACTTCGCCAATAAAGGTTATACACGCACCGGCTGGTGGTATTGCGGTTCGGTTTACACCGGAATTTGGAGGAAGTGATACACAGTGTGAAATAGGGATTTTGTTCTAATTAAACCCCCACCACCGGTGGGGGTTTGCTTTTGGTTATGAACTGAATAGTCGGCCCACGGATACGTAAATTATAGAGTCACCAAAAAGATGCGGGTTGGCGTGCAATTTAATAGGGCTGTTATTTTTTAAATCACCGTGTGCCCATAAACAGGCATCAAAATTGTGCAAACAAAAAATTAATCGCTTTTAGCATCTTAATAATGGTGCAAATTTTCTGTTTGAAAGCCAAAACTTTTATTACCCAATACGGTTTGGGAGCATACAGCTCTTGCATTTGTGTTAACAATCTTTTAATGCACTATAAATGCTTAAATTGAAATATTGAGCACCATTAGTGGGCGTTTGCTAAGGCCGAGGATGTAGAAAATTTGTCCAAGTGATATTTAACCTTCTGATGCTGAAAGGGAAATTTCCCATGGTGTGGGAATTGCAGAAAGGCACACCTGTCGATAATAACCTGGAGAGTTCCCACGATGTCCTATTTAGCTCCCTCAGAATTTACAACCAAAATGGTTGATGCTGGCGAGTCCAAAGTGTTTATGGCAACACGCGATACCCTCGTGCGCGCCTATATGGCAGGTGCAATCCTGGCGTTGGCTGCGATTTTTGCGCTGGCAATTGCCGTGCAAACCGGCAATTTCCTTTTGGGATCGATACTGTTCCCGGTGGGATTTTGCATGTTGTATTTAATGGGATTTGATTTGTTAACGGGGGTATTTGTATTAGCCCCCCTGGCGCTACTCGATAAGCGCCCCGGCGTTACCGCGGCGGGGATTTTGCGCAATTGGGGGTTGGTATTTGTCGGTAACTTTGCCGGTGCGTTAACTGTGGCGGTCATGATGGCCTACGTGTTTACCTATGGCTTCAATAAAGAAGCCGGTGATATTGCAACACGGGCTGCAAGTATCGGTGAATCGCGCACCTTGGGTTATTCGGCTTACGGTTTTGACGGTTGGATGACAATATTTATCCGCGGGATGCTATGTAACTGGATGGTTTCAATGGGGGTTGTCGGTGCGATGATTTCCACCACGGTAAGCGGGAAAGTCATCGCGATGTGGATGCCAATTTTTCTTTTCTTTTACATGGGGTTTGAGCATTCTGTCGTGAATATGTTCCTCTTCCCGTTCGCGCTGATTATGGGTGGCGACTTCTCTGTTGCGGATTATTTGATTTGGAACGAGATCCCCACTGCGTTGGGTAATTTGGTGGGCGGTTTAGCCTTTACTGGCCTTACGCTTTATTCCACGCATATCCGCACGGCGGCAAAGAGACGTTAGATGAATTTGGCGGCCTACATTTAAAAAAAAAAATAGCTTTCCCCTGAAAGCTATTTTTTCCTTTCTCAAGTAACTCGCAATGGCAAAACAGTTAAGGGTTTCAGTGGGGCAATATTCTGATAAAGGCCGGAAGGCTGAAAACCAGGATTTCCATGGGATATTTATTCCGCATAACTCGCAATTGATGTTAAAAGGCATAGCCATGGCCGTTGCAGACGGCATCAGCAGTAGCCCGGTAAGCCAGGTCGCCAGCCAGGTCGCGGTTAAGAATTTTCTTGAGGATTATTACTGCACCCCGGAATCATGGTCGGTAAAAAACTCGGCCGAACGGGTACTGGTTGCTATTAATTCATGGTTGCACACCCAGACTCGCAGAAGCCCCTATCGCTATGAAAAAGACAATGGTTATGTCTGTACTTTTAGCGGCGTAGTTATTAAAAACAAATCGGCGCATATTTTTCATATCGGTGACAGCCGCGTCTATCGCTTGAGTGACGAGGGTATGGAGCAACTCACGCATGACCACCGCCTCTGGGTGACACAAGACCAAAGCCACCTGAGCCGGGCGTTGGGGATGGACGAGCAATGCAGTGTGGATTATCAGGCCCTCAGTGTAAAAATAAATGACGTATTCATAATAATGACTGATGGTATCTATGAATTCGTTGACAGCACGGACATCAAAAAAATTATTACCGAAGGCGGCAATAACCTCACCGTCGCCGCCGAAAAAATTGCGCGGCTGGCGTTTACCAATAACAGCCCGGACAATCTTACGGTACAGATCCTTAAAATTGACGAATTACCCGAAAGTAACTCCCGGGAAATCAAACAGAAAATTGACAATCTTCCTTTGCCGCCGGCATTGGTTGCGCGTATGGAATTTGATGGTTACGTCATATTAAGGGAATTACATTCCAATAATCGCAGTCACATTTATCTGGCTGAAGATACCCGCTTGCACGAAAAGGTTGTGATAAAAGTGCTGGCTACGGAGCAGGTTCAGAACGAATCGGCCCTGGAGCGATTCCTATTGGAAGAATGGGTTGCGCGACGCATACAAAATAATCATGTATTAAAAGCCTATTTACCCGACATTAAACGCAATTATTTTTACACGGTATTCGAGTTCATTGAGGGGCAAACATTGGCGCAATGGGCGCGTGATAATCCCCGGCCATCGTTGGAAACCGTACGCGGAATTGTTGAACAAATAGCCAAGGGGTTGCACGCATTCCACCGAATGGAAATGCTCCATCAGGATTTGCGCCCCGAGAATATTATGATCGACCGGGGCGGTACCGTTAAAATCATTGACTTTGGTGCTGTTAGTATCGCCGGGTTGGAGGAGGCGGATACCCGGGTGCCATTGACGTATTTGAACGGCACAGCGCTTTATAGTGCGCCTGAATATTTTTTAGGTGAACAGGGGAGCGTGCAATCCGATTTGTTTTCGTTAGGCGTCATCACCTATTTCCTGTTGTCGGGAAACTACCCCTACGGAGCTAAAGTCGCGCGAATAAAAACCGGCGCTGACCTGAGAAGGCTGCACTATTCAAGCCTGCGAAATGAACAACAGGCGATTCCCGCATGGGTTGATTCAGCGCTCCTTAAGATGGTCCATCCCGTTGCGGATAGGCGCTACGAAGACGCCTTTGAGTTTATTCATGACCTGCGACACCCTAACAAGGCCTTCCTGCGAAAAAATCGACCGCCTTTAATGGAAACAAACCCTGTTGCTGTGTGGCAAGCAATCTCGTTTTTACTATTCCTGGTAATTTTGTTTTTGCTGGGCCGGGGCTAAATACCCGGAAAACCGGTAAATTAAGGTCGCTAAATAATTCTTAATAAATATTAAGTTGGCGATCCGGGATTGCAGTAACTGTACGCTGGACAAGCCAGGCAGCAGCGATTAAGGTCGCTGCGGTGTGTGTCTGGGTGGAGGATCTATGTCCGAGCGTGTTTACCAACCTGAATCAAAAACGAGCGATTATTTTCTGGGCGACTGGTTTTTATGCGTGCGTACGAATGTATTGTCTCGGGGCGAAACACGGGTTGAGCTGGAAAACCGGTTAGTGTTGTTATTAGTGTTTTTTATTGAGAATCGCGGGCAAGTTTTAGGCAAGGAACGAATCTTGAAAACCATCTGGCAGGGGAAGGTAGTCAATGACGATAGCCTTGCGGTTGCCATCAGCCACCTGCGTAAAGCATTGGGGGATAACTCGCGGTCACCCGCCTACATTAAAACCATTCCGGGCGTCGGCTACCAATTCATTGCCCCGGCCGGTACACCATCGAAGGACCCAATCCAGACAGAAAAGACTAGCCCGGCGGTTACAACGGGACGGGTTCAACGCGTCGCCGGTGTGGTGGTTATAGGTCTGTTAATGCTCGCCGCTGCCGTTTATTACACAATAAATGCTGTTACACCGACATCGCTTGCGAGTCGCGTCTCCACCGAGGGGGCCCAGGCCTTATCCGCAGGGCAACAAATACACTGGAACCAGGCGCAGCAAAAACTTAATAGCCCTGCACCGGAAGAATGGAAAGCCGCGATCCGGATGACGCGCGAGCTATTGCAACAAGATTCCGGTTTCGCACCTGCGTATGCAGTCATTGCCGAGGCAAAAATCAAATTGCTACAGGAAAAACTGGCGATGCGCGATAACTGCGGGGAAGTACTTGGGTTGCTCAATAAGTCCCTCGAACTCAATCCCCAACAGCAAAAGGTATTGGTAACCCGCGGTAATGTACTCTTCTGGTGTGCGCGCAATCAGGCTGCCGCGGCACAGGATTATCAACGGGCGATTGCGTTGGACCCGCAAGACGACATTGCGCCCATGCAATATGCCCAACTATTACTGGCGCAAGGGAAGTTTGCAGAGTCGTTGCAACAGGTCGAGGTATCGCGCCAATTGAATCCCCTGAATTATTCAGTTCCTACCGTGGTGTGGATTTATCAAATGCAAGCACGCGATGAACTCGCATTCAATGAGCTGGAGCGCATTAATAGCGCCGAGCCCGGCGATCGTTATTTCCATATCTCGGCGCAGCGGGTCTATGCCCGTTTGGGGCGTGATAAAGATTCCATGGAACACTGGTTGTGGTTAATGCGCGATGCGAACTACACCGGGGCGGATACTGCGGCGGCAGAGTCGGCATTTGCCGCCGGGGGCCTGGAAGCGGTGAATCGCTGGTTATTGGCGCGCAAGGACAACGTAGATTTGGGCCAGTATGTGCCACCGCTATCCTGGGCGCGCTACGCTATTGCGGCCGGTGAGTTGGAACTGGCGTTGGATTATTTGGAGCAGGCGTTTGCGGGGCGACAATCGCCATTGCTATGGGGTAATGTTGATCCTGCTTATGACCCCGTGCGTGGACACCCGCGCTTCCAGGCTATTATGCAACAGCTGCAACAACCTGAATTTTCTGCGCCGTGATTTATTCCCAAGGAACTCCGCAAGCGATAAAGGCGAATCTTAAAACTTCTTCAAGTTTCTTCATTAACAATTTCGTGGAATTGTTTTTAAGCTCCCTCGTGGTAAGCCGTAAGGATTACAAACATCAACAACCACAGAGGCATTGTTATGAAGCATTTTCTATTGCTAGGTTCCTTATTTTTGTTGGGGTGTGGAATGTCCGCGCCCAACAACGCCAACGCAAACCATACCGTTCATGAAAAAATAAAAAAGCTGGATTTGGATTGGCAATATTCACTTAACTCACAAGTCGCTTCCACGCCGGTGGTAGCGGGTAACCAATTATTCGTGGCGGCTGAAAACGGCAATCTTTATTCATTCGATTTGCCGGGGCGCACATTTTCCTGGCTGTACCACACGGAAGCGGGGATCGCCTCAACGCCGGTTGTAGCCAACGGCTTTATTTATTTCCTAAGTCGGGACGGTTTTTTCTATGCGTTGGAGCAAACCACTGGAAAACGCCTATGGCGTTTTGCAACGGGTGGTGAAGGCCGTTTTGCGGCAACCGGGGGCTACGGTTTGCCGGTAGAAATGGGGCCGGTGCCTGATCCCTGGGATTTTTATTTATCATCGCCGGTAGTGCATAACGGTAAGGTTTATTTCGGCAGCACCGATAAACACCTTTATGCGCTGAATGCCGCAACCGGTGAAGTGGCCTGGTCATTTGTTGCGGATGAAGCGATACATTCCTCACCGGCTATACATAATGGCAAAGTTTTTTTCGGAACCTGGGGGACGAAAATTTATGCGTTAGATGCCGAAACCGGTATTGAATTGTGGCATCACCAGGGTGGAACCGACCCACAATACTTTGCGATGCAAGGTATAACCGCGGCACCCGTGGCAGATAACAACAATGTATATATAGGCGCGCGCGATGGCTATGTTTACGCGTTGCGCCAGGCGGACGGCGCGGTTGTATGGCGTTACGATGCCGCCTACAGTTGGATACTCGCGGGTGCCGCACTGGATGACACGAACATCTATGTCGCGACTTCGGATACCGGGTTATTTTTGGCATTGGATAAACAAACGGGCACTGAAAAATATCGCGCCGATACCCGCTTATGGACCTATACCACGCCTTTATTGGTGCAGGATCGCTACGCGTTTGTGGGCACAATGGCGGGTGAACTTTACGGGTTCGATAAAAATACCGGAAAAAAACTCTGGTATTACCAAACACCGGAAGGCCGCGCGGATATTAACGATATAGTTGATGGAAAAACAGGAAAGTTACGCGGTGAAAAATTATTTGCGCCCGAAATGCAAACCCAGGCAGGGGTGGAATTAGTAAAAGCTTTAGGGGCGTTTGTAGCTTCACCGATATGGGTGGATAACCAACTGATCGCGGTGACCGCCAATGGTGAGATTTTATTGTTTACGCCACACAATCGTAAAAATCAATAACCATCATTTTTCTGCATTGCCCATAAATGGGCTGCGACCAATGCTCGCCAGGGTGAAAACCCGGCGAGCCATTGTTGTGTTTCCTGTTCGGATATTTTCCCGGCGGCATTGGATTTTTTTAAGCCAACTAACAACTGTTGCAGGTTTCGCCTTACAGCGACGTCACCGTGCAGTGAGCCGTCCAGCCACCCAAAACCACGTAAAAGCGCATAATGGATAGTCCAGGGGCCAATGCCTTTGACTTGCACCAATTCTGTATAAATATTTTCCGCAGGGAGTTGTTGCGTTAGGTGATAAGTTTCCAGCCATCGGTTGACAGGTAATTCACCGGAATGGATTAGCCTGGCAAGGTTAATTAACGTGCGCGCTTTGGTGGTGGAAAAGCTGCATTGGCGCAAATCCTCTTCAGACAATTGCGTAACATGTTGCGGATCGGGATAACAGAGAATGCCTGATGAATGCTTTATTCCCGTGCGCTCGATTAATTTTCGCCGTAGTGAAACCGCGGCATTCACACTGATTTGTTGCCCTGTAATGGCCCAGCTTAGGGCTTCAAAGGGCGTAGCTGATTGAGGGACGCGCAATCCTGGTTGCATTGCAGTAATCATTTTTAAATCCGGGTGCCTAGCCGCAAATTTTTCAAATGCTTCGGTTGCCTGGTTGAGGCCGAGCATGTGGTTAACAAGTGTGCGCAGGTGGGTTTTTGTCGTGTCGGCATCCATTTTTCTTCGCCCTGAATCGACATCCAGCGTTACTGATAAATACCTTGCAGAGGAAAACGTAAAAGTTATGCAGGCCGGCATGGCAGACCAGATAATTCCTTTATGGAGGTGTTTATTGTCCCAACGTTCAGCCAGCATGTGGCTGTCACGCTGGTGGAATGCAAGGAAATCATTGCGCCGAAAGTTATCGGGCAAGGTAATGCGTAACGATATTTTCATGGATTTGGACCAGGTTTCTTAACATCGGCTTCGCGCTGCAACAAGGCTTTCTTCCGCTCAGTACCCCAGCGGTAACCGGAAAGCTCGCCATCATTACGGACCACGCGATGGCATGGGATTGCAATTGCCAACGCGTTAGCTGCACAGGCGCGCGCCACAGCCCGTACTGCTTTGGGGGAACCAATTGCGGTAGCAATGTCGGTATAACTCCGCGTCTCGCCAACAGGGATCGCTTGTAGCGCCTGCCAAACCTGTTGCTGGAACAAGGTGCCGCGAATATCCAGGGGTAAATTAAATGCCTGTTGCGGCGTTTCAATAAAGTGGAGCAGTTGCTGCGTTCGCCTGGCAAAATCGATTTCGTTTTGCTGAATATCCGCCTTGGGGAAACGGCGTTTTAAATCAGCGATTAATTCGCTTTCGTCATCGCCCAATAGAACCGCGCAAATTCCTTTTTCGGTATGGGCTACCAAAAGCCTGCCCAATGAACAATCAACGCAGGTAAATCGAATAGCCGTTGATTTTTGTTTGCCGGCAGCCATTATTTTCTGGCGATGGGCTTTGGCATAAGCCTTCGGGCTAAAACCGGTCATGGCTTTAAATTGCCTTTGCAAATGGTATGCGCTAATGCCGGCGTAGGCGGCGAGTTCTTCCAGGGTGGGTTCCTCAGTTGCATTTTCAATGTATCGGCAGAGGTGGGTGACACGATCGGTAATCACTTTATTGGGATCGGTATGCTGTGGGTGGCAGCGTTTGCATGGACGAAACCCGGCTTGTTCGGCCTCCCTGCCATTATTAAAAAACCGCACATTATCGCGATTGGGGCGACGCGAGGGGCAGGAGGGACGGCAATAGATTCCAGTGGTAATTACCGCATACATAAATTTGCCGTCAGCGCGGGTATCACCCAATTGCTGCCAGCACTGTTCATCAAATGATTGATCCGGTTTTTGTTCGGGGGGCGTCATGGCAATGATCCGATAAAAATACCGATTTACTTTACCTTTAATACTGTTCCGCAGCAGCCTTAATCTTGCGGTTACATTCGAAATCCTGATTGCCCCAGATTCATAGTGGATTTTATTTTTATAGAGATGTTGCGCTCTCCGTTTTGCGCAGGATTTGCGGTAAGGCCAGGGCCAGCAATATAAGCGTGCCGAAAATAACAACCGGGCCGCTGGTAACAATCATGAAAGGGGTCCAATCTTTGACGGCATAAATGGTGCCGGTAAAGGTTTGTGTTTTAAATGAATCACTTTGGCTAACAATCTTGCCTTTATTATCAATAATTGCACTGGGGCCGTTGTTGGTGGAATAAACCAGGTAACGACCGGTTTCCAACGCGCGCATTTGCGCCATTTGCATAAATTGTTTGGATTGGATGGAATCCAGGAACCAACCGAGGTTGTTTACGTTGAGCAACACTTGGGTTTCTTTTGCCGATGTGGCGATAAGGTCCGGGTAAACAATTTCATAGCATACCGCCGGCGTAATGCGCACACCATTGGCGATTAAACCGTGTTGGTCCTGCGGTCCCAAATGGATAAATGACGTCGGCAAATTAAAAAATTCGATCAAACCGCGCAAGTGATCTTCGAAGGGTACATATTCACCAAATGGTACCAGGCGACGTTTATGGTAAAAACCATAACCATTACCCAAACCGACCACCGAGTTGTAATACCGGTGTTGGTCGCGGTCTTCATAAATAACACCGGTAAACAAGGCGGATTCCTGCAATGCAGCTTGCTTGTTTATTTCTTCGAGGAAGGGCAGCGCCTCATGGAATGTGAGATTGGTTGGAATGGCGGCTTCAGGCCAGATCACCCAATCGTTAGCCCACAAATCGTTGCTTAAATCGCGCAATTGGTTCAGCGTTGCCAGCGTACTCTCCTCATCAAAACTGAGTTTAATACTTTGATCAACGTTCGGTTGCACCATGGCGACGCTAATAGGCGTGTCGTCCGGTTGCGCCCAGGTAATGGTTTTTAGCCCTGCGCCAATTATCCAAAAAGCCACAGCCACGCCGCTTAAAATAATTAACGCAATATCCTTCCGGGTTTCGTGTTGGTACCGCCAGATCCATTCCGCAATCACTCCCGCGCAAAGTACCAATATAAAACTAATACTGATCACACCG
The DNA here is from genome assembly GCA_946480695.1 of uncultured Cellvibrio sp. The sequence goes on along the minus strand of CAMLKG010000027.1, from coordinate 25,690 downwards.
GCCACGGGGGCCCAACCGGAGAGCCAGGTATCCAAATGGCCATAACCCAGGAATAACCAGGGAAAACCGGTAAGCAACCAGGTGCGAATCCATTCGCCCAGCATCCAGCAGGCAGGTAAAGCAAGGGTTAGTGCAAAGCGGTGGAGGTTAAACCATTTGCCGTAGAGGTAAAATGGAATGCAAAACAGCAACGCCATAAAACAGGCAAAGCTAAATACTAACAATGCCGCAAATAACGGGGACGCGTCACCAAAATGGTGAATGCTGGTATAAATCCAGTGGATACCGGCCCCGTAAAACCCGATGCCAAATGCGAAGCAGCGCCAAAGAATGGTTGTCAGGCTTTGTTCCTTAAGCAGCAACGCGAAAACGACCAAGCTGACCGGTGCAATTGGCCAAATACTGAAGGGCGCAAAACTCAGTGTTATCAGCGCGCCGCACACCAGTGCGATCAATAACGCAAATTTGTTGGATAGGCTTAAAATATGTTGGGCAATCATAAATATTTTTCGTGTTTAAAAAAATCCCGCCGAAGGGCGGGATTTTCCAGGAGGGGGGAATAACCTTGGAATCTGTTTTGGGAATCCTTGCAGGACCTGCTCCAGAATCCGTTACTCGCCAGCCGTTGATTTTGTAAATGTTTTAATCCGACAAAATAGTTAAGCGCAATAAATGGATTTGCCGGTTATCGGCGTAGAGTACGCGAAACTCCATATTATCGACTTGTACAATTTCATTGCGTTTGGGTAGGTGACCAAATGCTTGCATTAAAATACCGCCGATGGTGTCGAAATCCTCGTCGCTAAATGCAGTGTCGAAAAATTCATTGAAACTTTCGATGGGAGTGAGCGCTTTTATGATGTAATCATTTTCGCTGACACGCTTGATGAAATCGGATGTCTCTTCATCTTCATCTGTCTCATCCTCAATTTCACCAACAATTTCTTCCAGGATATCTTCAATGGTCAGCAAACCGGTGATGCCACCATATTCGTCCATCACCAGCGCCATGTGGTAACGATTTTCGCGAAACTCGCGCAGCAACACGTTAACCCGTTTACTCTCCGGAACAACATTGGCGGGGCGCAATATTGTTTCGATATTGAAATTATCGGTGCCTTTTAACGCGAGGGGGAGTAGGTCCTTGGCAAGCAGGATGCCGCGTACGTCGTCAATATTTTCGCCAATCACCGGAAAGCGGGAATGGCCGGATTCGATAATTTTAGGCAAATATTCCTGTGGTGAATCTTCGATGCGAATCGCCACTATGTGTGACCGTGGCACCATAATCTCGCGCGCTTGCAAGGATGATACATCCAGCGCACCTTCAATAATGCTCAAGGCTTCCTGATCCAATAAATGGTTATCAGCGGCATCCTTAATGATTTCCATCAATTCATCGCGGGATTTAGGTTCGGCGCTGAATGCATGCAATAGCTTATCCAGCCATGATCGCTCGTGTTTTTCAGTGGTGAGGCTACTCGGATGTTCGTCCGACATGATGATAGTTCCCAAGGTCTTATTCTTCAGCAGTGAGACTTTCTTGATAGGGGGCAGGGAATCCCAACCCCGTGACGATTTTGGTTTCCAGGCTTTCCATGATTTCCGCTTCGTCATCATGAATATGGTCAAAGCCGAGAAGATGCAGGCTACCGTGAACCAACATATGGGCCCAGTGGGCCTCCAGGGACTTGCCTTGCTCTTCGGCCTCGCGCTCCACAACCGGCGCGCAAACCACAAGGTCACCCAAAAGGGGGATGCCTACCTCCTCGGGAATATCGGCGGGAAAAGACAGCACATTGGTTGGTTTGTCTTTCCCCCGGTATTGCGCATTGAGTTCCCGGCTTTCTTTTTCGTCAACTATATAGAGGCTGACTTCCGCTTCTTCAAGGTGTTGGCTTTGCAGCGCAGCGGTGATCCAACCTTCCAATGCCCCGGTGGGCGGAACCCGTTGGCTACCGCTATTACTTTCTATATCTATCTGGTAGTTCATGGTCATTCGGCTTTTGGTTGCTTCTGTTCGAACGCATCGTAAGCTTCAACAATCCGCTGGACGATCGGATGACGCACCACGTCTTTTGAGGTGAAATGGGTAAAACTGATGCCATTCACGTTATCCAATACTTCTATCGCATGGCGAAGGCCAGATGCCATACCGCGCGGCAGGTCGATTTGGGTCGGGTCGCCGGTAATAACAGCAGTGGTGCCAAATCCTATCCGCGTCAGAAACATTTTCATTTGTTCACGGGTAGTGTTTTGGCTCTCATCCAAAATCACGAAGGAGTTGTTCAAGGTGCGGCCACGCATAAATGCCAGGGGGGCTACTTCAATGACCCCGCGCTCCATTAACTTGCCAACTGTGTCGAACCCCAGCATTTCAAATAAGGCGTCGTATAGCGGGCGTAGATAGGGATCGACTTTTTGGGCAAGGTCGCCAGGTAAAAAGCCGAGCTTTTCCCCGGCTTCCACCGCGGGGCGAACCAACAGGATGCGTTCGATCTCGTTTTTCAGTAAGGCTTCCACTGCGCAGGCAACTGCCAGATAGGTTTTCCCCGTACCGGCCGGACCGATACCGAAATTAATGTCATGCTTTTGCACCGCGCGCACGTAACGCTGCTGGTTCAAACCGCGCGGTTTAATGGTGCATTTCTTAGTGCGAATCAGGGTAATGCCATCATCGTTATCAGCATCCTTTGCGCCAACGGTGACCGCTTGCGCATCGGGTTGATCAAGTTGTTGCATAAGTTGTTCTATACCAGAGGTTTGTAAAGCCAGATGAACTTCGTCCGGGGTGAGTTCTTCATGCTCGGTGAGTTGATAAAGGTTTCGTAAAAGCTCGGCGGCGGCACGAGTCGCGTCAGCTGGGCCGATTAACTCAAAATCAGTACCGCGATGGCGAATTACTATGGCTAGGCGTTCTTCAATCTGACGCAGGTGTTGACCCAGCAGACCGTTAAGATTTGCAAGGCGGCGACTGTCACCGGGTTCCAGGCTTAACTGGTGGGTAACGGTTTCCGGGGCGGAGGTAACGTGACTATTCAAAGCAGCTATGGGTCTCTTTCAGCTTTTGTTAAGTTAAGACTAAACCATTCAGCAAGGAGGATAAAGTATAAATTTATAAGCCTGGCGGCAATCATGGCTAGGAAAGCTGCGGTGAAGGTTGAAAAACATTATTTAAGTCGCTGTATTTTAAGTAATTGTTGATATTCCTACGGAGGCGCAACGCGCCTCCCGATAATGTATATCAAGAACCGATGTCGATTTTATTAACGATATTTTTTACGTCATCCTGCTTTTCCGCTATTGCCTGCGCAAGATCCCTTTGGGCGCTGGTGTTCACCTTTCCTGACAGTGTCACCACCCCGTTATATGTATCTACATCAATCTCGAGTCCCTCAACATTTCTCGATGCCAATAACTCCGTTTTTATTGCTGCGGTTGTGGATACATCATTTATATACTGTAAAAAACTGCGTTGAGTGTCCGTCGGGGATGCCTGGTGTGCTGCTGTTGGTTTAGGGATTACTTTTAAATTATTTATAACGGAATCAATCCCTTCAATTCCTAACGCGATATTTTCCGCGAGTTCCTTCTCGACACTGGAATGGACCTCACCGTCCAACGTGGCTAGGTTGTTTTCAACACCAATGTCTATATCCAGGGTGTCGAGGTGTTTATTCAACATTAATGCGGTTTCCAGCTTGCTTTCTATCCACCCGTCTTTAAATGCTTCCTTGCTATCTTTCCAGGTTTGTCGGCTGTCTTGCTTGAATTCAGCCCAGTATTCAGCCGCTGATTTTTTTTCCGATTTAACATTTGATGTGTCGTCATTGGCAAATGCGAGCGCTGCCGACATTGTCATAGCAAATAAAAATGTGTTTAACGGCATGGGTAATTGTTTCATTTTTTGCTCCTTTCGCATTTAAAATTTCAGTGGCTGATACTCTAATTGAGCACAGAAATATTGCGGATTCCATGCCAGCCCAGCGAGGCCGTGTTTGCCAGCCGTAATATTGATGGGGTTTTGATCATTTACAAATAAGGGTACATATTTATATTGCTTGTGGGAATTTTTATGCCCTGAAGTGTTTGTAATTAAGATTGATATGTTTCGTTACGTCAGGCTTGCATAATTTTTTCACGGAAAAAACGGTATTGATGTGTCAGTGTTTCAGATGAATAGGCGACCTGCCAAAAATGAAGCAATCATTGGAGGTTTTTTGGTTTGGTTTATTTGAAATCCCTTCAAACTCTCTTGCTGTGAATAATAAAAAATAACCCTGTAATAATTTCTATTTTTGCAAATTTTGCAGCTAATGGGGGGATTAAGCTTTTGTATTAATAGCGTATTTAAACCTAAACAATTATTTAGCCGCCACACAGTCGCTCGTTTAACCGCTATTTTTTGTTAATCGGGATTTCCAGCTGAGCTTTGCAAAAGGTGGCACGCGGATTGAAGGGTTCCAATGGAACGCAAGAATAACGGAGGATATATGCTTTATTATTCGATAGTATTTTTTATTGTGGCTATCATTGCCGGCCTGCTAGGGTTTGGCGGTATCGCGGGAACAGCGGCGGGAATTGCAAAGATTTTATTCTATATTTTTATCGTGTTATTTATTTTGTCATTAATTTTCGGGCGTCGTCGATTTTAGCTCGTTTAATTTTTCACTTAATTGGAGAAAATGAATATGGCTACTGAACCTTCAATGCAAAACCTGGAAAACGGAAAGCTCAACGATGTCACTATAGCTGCCGCCATCAATCAATTCAAAGCAGCGGCGTCCCAAGTGTACGAAGCGGTCAGCATGATCGGAAATGCGTCTACCGCTTCTGCGAAAGCGCGCTTACAGGAAGGTAAGCTCAAAGCCCTGGAAATCGAAGAAAAAGCAGAAGAAGTGGTCAAGGCTAAACCATTGGTGACTATAGGTATTGCTTTTGCAACTGGTTGGCTCCTGTCTCGCATGTTGCAACGTAACCATTAAGGATTGCTCATGAATGCCACTGATCAAGATCCACAACAAAAGTCGCATCCAGAGGGCGCCATTCCCCCAGGAAATGGCGCGGGCTTTAATAAAGAACTGGAGAAATCCTTGCGCCTGGGTGAGCAGGTTGTCGGTTTTATAACCGATGTCACCGACGTTGCGGGCATGGAGGCCGTGTTGGCGGCTAAATCAATTCCCCGGTTGGTAATGCTGTGGTTTTTAATCAAACCTGCAATTCTTTTGAGCTGGTGTTCCTTTTCGGTGCTGATGGCGTGGTTGGCCTATTCAGCGAGCAATTTGGTAAGTGTTGGGCTTTTCGCTTTCTTTTTACTGCAACTTTTATTGCTGTTGGTATGTTACCGATTATACGCAAAGCATAAAGCCCGCATGGCATTCCCTTATACAAGGGAGCATTTGGGTAGGTTTATGAGGGGGTTTAACGATGAATCTTCAAACTCGACTGGCACTAAAAAATTATAAATTATTAGAGCGGGAAGCGGTGTTGCGCGAGTTGTTGCAGCAGCGTATCAATACTCAATCAAAACCTGCGCATTTATTACTTTTCCTAATAGCTCCTTTTTGTGCGGGAATGATTTTCCAGCAATTATCTCGACGTATGTCCCGGGCGCAAATGATAGGCCTTATAAGTCCGTTGGCGTCTATGTTTCTAAAAGTTTGATCTGCGTCCCACTTATTTTTTACAGGCATTTGCTTACTCAGTTTCTGTTCAGAAATGTAGGAAAAACAGGGATGTAGAGCTGCTTTACACGACGAAAATTTTTTCAAAAGGTGATGCAGATCGCTAAGTTATTGATTTGATCTGCTTTATCTTACCCTCGGTAAGCGAGAGTGCTAGAATGGCTGCGCATTTATGCTAGCCAATAGTGAGGGTAAGGATCGTGGCTGACGTTTTATTGGTTGACGATGACAAACATTTTTTAGGTGCGACTTCAGAGCTGCTTGGGCTTTTGGGGCATAGTGTTAAAGCTGTGGATTCCGTTGCGGAAGCACGTGAACTAATCGGCAAATATCATTTTACCCACGTTATATTGGACCTGATCCTGCCCGATGGCAGCGGTTTGCATTTACTGGAAGCATTACCCGCGGCGAGTGACACCAAAATTACTTTAATTACGGGGCATCCGTCGGTTAAATCTATTGTAAAAAATCTATACGGTTCGAATGTGGGTTATCTTATTAAACCTATCGATTTGAACCAGCTTCAATCCTTGTTTGTGGAGCACCAGCCCATAGCGGGAGTTAACAATTCACAAATTCCGCTGCATTTTAATTTCCTGGTCGGCGAATCCGAGCCAATGCACCGCTTATATGAAATGATTGAACGAGTCTCCTTGACCAGGGCAAATGTCCTTTTGTTAGGAGAGAGTGGTGTTGGTAAAGAAATGGTAGCGGCCGCCATTCACTACGCGAGCAAAGTCGAAGGCGAGTTTGTTGCTACCAACTGCGGGGCATTTTCGCGGGAGTTGATTAACAGCGAATTATTCGGCCATGAAAAAGGCGCATTTACCGGCGCTACCCATCGCAAAATCGGTGTGTTCGAGCAGGCAAATAAAGGCACGTTATTTTTGGATGAGATAACCGAAATGCCGCTTGATCTTCAGCCCAATTTGTTGCGTGTATTGGAAACGAAGAAAGTAACCCGTTTGGGTGGTATTACCCCAATCGATGTGGAGGGACGTGTTGTTTCTGCAACCAACCGCACCGAGATGGATATTGCAGAACAGCATCGTTTACGTGAAGACTTGTATTTCAGATTGGCGGTTTTCCCTATTCACATTCCGCCCCTGCGTGCGCGCAAAAGTGATATTCCATTACTGGTTCAGTATTTTCTGGCCACGCTTAACCAGCAGTACGATAGTAATATTGGTATTAATGAACAGTCGCTCCAAAAATTAATTGATTATGACTGGCCAGGTAACGTCCGCGAATTACGCCATGCGGTTCATCGCGCTTTTATTATGGCGGATCCGCAGCGCAAACTGTTGGTGTTGCCGGATGATCTCACCTCACCGTTTTCCAAGATTAACCAGCAGCATGCCGCCGGGATTGCTGTTGGTAAAACCGTTGAAGAGGTGGAGCGGGAGTTGATTGAAGTCACGCTACAACATTTTGATGGCGACAAAAAACAAACTGCCGATATGTTGGGTATTAGCCTGAAAACGCTTTATAACCGTTTAAATAGCTATGCCGATGCCTAGTGCGGGAGACGGAATGTTAGACTCCGAAGTAAATCGCTTGCTACATGACCTGCGCAATCCATTGAATAATATTTCAATCAATGCAGAGCTAGGGAAATTAATGCTTGAGCGCACCGGGGATGTCCAGCGTGCCATTCATATATTCGATATTATCCTCAACGAATGCCGCAATTGCAGTAATAAGCTGGATATTGTTAAAAGCGCTTCCTCGCTTTCCAATGGTGAGAGGATGGAATGAGCAATGTGCCACCCGTCCCTGATGAAACAGTTTTCGGAGGTATGTCCAGTTATGTCTGGCATTTTGTGCTGGCGACGGTAATTAGCTTTTTCGTCATCAGTGCTGTGTTTTCTTACCGCTCGGTCAATATTATTGCTGCTAATAACCGTAGCATTAATAACAATCTGCAAACCATTAACCTTATTAAAGATTTAAAAACCGAATTGCTGGCTGCCGAAAGCAGCCAGCGCGGTTTTCTATTGACATCGGATGAAAATTACCTCGAACCCTATCATAAAACCTTGCACGTTATTGATGGTTTGCTCAACAAATTAAATGACGCTTCAGATGAAATACCCGCGCAAAGCAAACGTTACAATGAATTGTATTCCCTTGTATTGGCGAAAATTGACGAAATGCAGATGCTCGTGGGATTAACCGGGGAGGATAGGTATAGGGAAGCTATCAATAAAATCAGGACGGATGAAGGCATCAAGCTGATGGAGTCAATTACCGACTTGATTGGGGAGATGGAAATCGATGAGGCGCAAAGGCTTAAGGAAAATAAAAGCCATGCGCTCAATAATCGCCAATTTATTGTTATTTCCCTACTGTTGACCAATTCGATCGGTTTGGTTTTGTCCCTCGGGATTTTTTTTATCTTGTATCGCAATTCGTCGAAGGTCGCGGATTTATACCGTGCACTGGAACGTGCCAATAGCGAATTGGAAGCCAAGGTGGATGCTCGAACCCAGGCGTTGATGCAATATTCCGAGGAATTGCAGCGTAGCAATAAAGAGTTGGAAGCTTTTGCTTTTGTTGCGTCCCATGACTTGCAGGAACCCTTGCGGAAAATCCGGGCCTTTGGGGATCGTTTGCAACAAAAGTATATGAATGAATTGGGTGAACGTGGCGCCGACTATGTAAAGCGCATGCAAGCTGCGTCCGAGCGTATGTCTATTTTGATAGACGATCTACTGAGTTTTTCACGTGTTACCACCAAACAAAAACCATTTGTACAGGTTGATCTGAACCAGGTGATGGCCCGGGTCCTGGATGACCTGGATTATGCCATTGAAGATAGCGGTGCAAAGCTCTATATAGAATCCTTACCTACGATTGATGCGGATGCTTCGCAGATGGGGCAAGTGTTTATGAATTTAATGACAAACAGCCTCAAATTCCGCCAACCGGATAAGCCACCCGTTATTAAAGTCACTTGCAATCAAGGATACGAATCTCCGCTGGTTGAAGATAATCGCGAATGGTGCTGCATTAAATTTTCCGACCATGGTATAGGATTCGATCCCCATTATGCGGACCGGGTATTTAATTTGTTCCAGCGTTTGCATGGGCGGGACGAGTATTCAGGGACGGGGATCGGCTTGGCATTGTGCCGTAAAATAATTGAGCGCCATGGAGGAAGCATTGAGGCAGAAAGTGAATTGGGTAAAGGGGCAACATTTATTATTCGTTTGCCAATGAAACAATTGGTCATTGAGCCACTGGATGTTAACAGGCTGTCCTCTGAATCGGTGATCCTAAATAAATGACGGTGAGTTTATGAATTTACCCAAGAAACCCCTGGTGATCCTAATGGCTGAAGACGATAAGGATGATCGCCTGCTTACCCATGAAGCCATGCACGAAAGCCGGGTGCTGAATGAATTATATTTCGTCGAAAACGGTGTGGAATTATTGAATTATTTGCATGGGAAGGGTGAGTATGCGGATCGTTCACGCTATCCCATGCCCGGCCTGATTTTGCTTGATTTGAATATGCCCAAGATGGACGGGCGCGAAGCCCTTGCAAAAATCAAGGCAGACAAAAACTTGCGTCGCATCCCAGTGGTTATTCTTACAACCTCCAAGGCGGAGGAAGATATGGTCAAAGGGTATGATCTGGGCGCTGCATCTTATATTACAAAACCGGTTACCTTTGACGCGCTGGTGGAGCTGATGCGGGTAATGGGTAGGTATTGGGTGGAATTTGTGGAGCTGCCCTAGGCGTTACACTGGAGAGCTGCTATGCAAACGGTCAAACTCCTTATTGTTGATGATGACGAAGATGATTTTTTGTTGACCAAGGAGTTATTGGGCGAAATTAATCAGGATTATCAACTGGAGTGGGCGTCCAGTTTTGAAAAAGGTTTGTCTTTACTCAGTACCAATTTGCATGACTTGTGTTTGATGGATTATAAACTCGGTGCCCAGGACGGTATTGCTCTGTTGCGGCAAGCACAGAATGTGGGTTTTTCCGGCCCGATAATTTTGTTAACCGGCATTCATCGGGCGGAGGTCGATATCCAGGCGCTCGAAGCGGGTGCCGTGGATTATTTAGTGAAGTCCGGCCTAAGCGCGGAGCAGCTTGCACGTTCAATTCGTTACGCCCTCGCGCGCAGGGATGTAGAAAAGGAGAGGGTGGAGCGGTTAAAGGCCGAGACGGAGAATCGCGCCAAGAGTGAATTCCTGGCGCATTTAAGCCATGAATTGCGAACCCCGCTTTCAGCCATCCTGGGTTTTACCGAGCTGTTAATTAATAAAATCACTGATATGGAAAGCCTTGCCCATTTGCACATTGTTCATCGCAATGGCAAACATTTGCTTGGCCTGTTAAATGATGTCCTGGATTTATCCAAAATCGAAGCGGGTAAACTCGAACTGGAAAAACAATCGGTCCATCTTTCTTCGTTCCTGTGCGATATTTATTTTTTAATGCAAGGGGCCGCGGTCGATAAAAATCTCCAGTTGCGTGTCGAGGCTCCGGAACCGCTTCCTGCTTACGTTTATACGGACCCCATGCGGCTGCGCCAGATCTTGTTGAATTTGATTGGTAATGCAATCAAATTTACCAATGAGGGCGAAGTGGTTTTGCATATCCAGCGCGTGTTTGAAGATGAGAGGGAAAAAATTGCATTTACCGTCAGCGACACGGGCATTGGTATTTGTAAGGATGTCCTCGAACTCATTTTTGAACCTTTTGTGCAATCAAAGGATACCTATGCGCACCCCCGCGCTGGTACCGGTTTGGGGTTAACCATCAGCAAAATGCTGGTGGCGCGCCTTGGCGGTCACATCCAGGTAACCAGCGAGGTAGGTAAGGGGAGTAATTTCAGTTTCACGGTGGACCCGGGTGATCTCACCCAATGTGAATCCGAATTGCTGCATTTGGATTTTGATTTGGCAGGTGAAAAAAATACAGTAGTTCCCCAATTCCGTGGGCGTGTACTGGTTGTTGACGACTTACGGGACATTCGCCTGCTGATGGGCCATTTCGTTGCGTTAACCGGGCTCGAAGTTATGTTCGCGAACAATGGTGAGGAGGCTTTGCGCCTGATCGACGCTGAGGCTGCCCAGGGCCGGGGTTTCGACATTGTTTTAATGGATATACATATGCCGGTAATGGATGGCCATGAAGCCGCAAAACAACTGCGGGCAAAAGGTTTTAATCCGCCTTTGGTAGCACTGACCGCTGCGCATATGAGAGGCGATATGGACCAGTGTTATGAATCCGGTTTTTCCTTCTATTTAGGTAAACCGGTTGACCAGGCGCGGCTTTATGAATGCCTGGCGAATTTCCTGCCGTCATTTCCTTCCGAATTACCGGTTGGAAAGGAAAGAAAAGGTGAATCCATATTGGTCGTCGAAGATGATGCAGATGCGTTGCAGGCGATGGCCGCCTTGTTGGGATTGTTGGGCTGGGAAGCTGTTACCGCCCAGGATGGCGCCGCGGCACTGGTAAAAGCCAACGAATATTCCCCCGCTATTGTAATGGTGGATATCCATTTGCCGGATATGAATGGTTATGTATTGGCGGCGCAGATTCGATCCGTTTTGCCCGATAGTCGCATTATCGTTTCCAGCGGCGAGGAGCTTGATAAAGTGCGCGCATCAGAAGCCGGTATTAGCGACTTTTTGTTAAAACCCGTTTCGCTGGAGCAATTGCAAAAAGTGTTGGGTAATTAACCGAATGGGGGGTATCCAAAAGACCATAAAAAAGCCTGTGTTGCATAACCACACAGGCTTTTTATCGATCTGGATTCAAATGTTAGGGTTTTATCCAATCGCTATCCAATTCCGAACTGATCAGGCTACCGCGCAAGGAATTCGGTAGTGCTTCTTCTATCAATACATCAGCGAACTTTCCAATCAATTGCGGATTGTCACTGCGGAAATTGACTACCCGATTATTTTCAGTGCGGCCGCACAATTGCCCCGGATCTTTTTTGGAGTAACCCGAGACCAGAATACGTTCGGTGTTGCCAACCATGCGGCGGCTGATCACCATTGCCTGTTGGATGATGCGATCTTGCAAAATAGCCAGGCGATGCTTTTTTACTTCTTCCGGTGTGTCATCGGGTAAATCGGCTGCCGGTGTGCCGGGGCGTGGGCTGTAGATAAAACTAAAGGAAGTATCGAATTCCATTTCATGGATTAGCTTCATGGTCGCTTCAAAATCGGCCTCTGTTTCGCCGGGGAAACCAATAATGAAATCGGAAGAGAAACTGATGTTCGGGCGAATTTTTTTAAGGCGACGGAGCTTGGATTTGTATTCCAGGGTTGTATGGCCGCGTTTCATCGCCATCAGGATACGGTCGGAACCGCTTTGTACCGGTAAATGCAAATGACTGACCAGCTCGGGCACCTGGTTATAAACATCAATTAGCGAGTCGGTAAATTCCACCGGGTGTGAGGTAGTGAAGCGAATACGGTCAATGCCTTCAATCGCTGCCACGTAAGTAATCAATTCGGCAAGGTCAGTGGTGGTTCCGTCAGTAGCCTCACCGCGATACGCATTAACGTTTTGCCCCAACAGATTCACTTCGCGCACCCCTTGTTTCGCGAGGTGGATAATTTCCGCCATTACATCCGCCACCGGGCGACTGACTTCTTCGCCACGGGTGTAAGGCACAACGCAGAAGGTACAGTACTTGGAGCAGCCTTCCATAATGGAGACAAATGCACTGACGCCATCGGCGTCGGGTTGGGGCAGGCGATCGAACTTTTCGATCTCCGGGAAACTCACATCCACCACAACCACGCCATTGTTCTTTTTGGTTTCCATCATTTCCGGCAAGCGGTGCAGGGTTTGCGGGCCGAAAATTAAATCGACGAAGGGCGCTCGCTCGGCAATGGCGGCGCCTTCCTGGCTGGCTACGCAACCACCGACGCCGATCACCAGGCCGGGGTTCTTTTTCTTAAGGTTTTTCCACCTGCCCAGTTCATGGAATAACTTTTCCTGGGCTTTTTCGCGGATGGAACAGGTATTGATGAGGATAACGTCCGCTTCCTCGGGGTTTTCGGTTGCCACCATATTGTGGGATTCGCCCAGTAAGTCGCGCATCCGCGATGAATCATACTCATTCATCTGGCAGCCATGAGTTTTGATATAGAGCTTTTTGGTTGGGGTTTCTGTGGCGGACATCGACAACACCTGCATAACTGCTGATTTGATTAAAAATCGTGCAAAAATAGAGGCGCGCATTATAGGCGGTTGGGCTCTGAGAATCACCATTTGTTTGCAGCTTACCTTTGTTTGCAGCTTACCTGGGGCGATTGCGGTAAGATGCGCGCCCGCCTATCTCTGACCAACACCGAGCAGCCATGAAAAAGACATTCAAACTCAATATTGAAGGTAAACATCCGGAACGTTTATTCGAAGCTATCAAGCACGAGGTGCGCAAATACGTGAAGCGCGAACGCAACAAAGCGCTGCCTGCCGGCAGTGATTACTGGGCTTTTGATTGCCGTTTTGGTGCGACCGAAGCGGAGGCTCAGGAAGTTCGCCTGGCTGATCTCATTGGCTTGATGGATAAGGTAAAAGCAGGTGGAGGCGAGGGGTTTTATATCGAAATCCTGGCGCGTGCCGCGGTGCGCAAGCCGCGCACATACGCAGACGATTTGGATAACGATGAAGACCTTGGGGATTGATAGGTTGTCAAACGCCGGTGATCAGGCGATTCGGATAATCGTTAACGCTTTTTAGGCGCCGCGGGTTTAGTGCCGCGTGTTGTCCTGGTGCTGGCCTTCATCGGTTTACCGGTAGCTGTGCTTGCCGTTTTGGTGGCGGAAAGACGGCCCATCTTGGCACCTGTGGCTTTACGCGCCGATGTTTTTGCGGTGGATGATGTCCTTACCGGTTTTTTGGCCGCCAGTTTTAGCAAACTGCTTTTGGGTTTGCTCACCACTTTTACGACTTGCTCCGTCACTTCAAAACCCTTGATCTTTTCGCGTTTGATTTTGGTTCCGATCACTTCTTCAATCAGCGAGATTTTATGTTCTTCCGCCGGTGTTACCAACGAAATGGCTGTGCCTTTTTTACCGGCGCGACCGGTACGGCCTACGCGATGTACATAATCCTCCGTAAAGAATGGCAGGTCGAGGTTAACGACGTAATCCAGCCCCTGGATGTCCAGTCCGCGCGCAGCTACCTCGGTCGCCACCAATACTTGCAATTTGCCCTCTTTAAACTCTTGCAACGCGCGCCGGCGTGATCCCTGGGTTTTCTCACTGTGGATTACCGCTGCATCCACCTTGTCATTTTTTAAGGCCTGTACCAGTTGTTCCGCAGCCTCGCGGGTGCTGCTGAAAACCATCACCTGGTACCAGTTTTGGTTGCGCAGCAAGTGGATAAAGAGTTCGTATTTACGCGTGCTATCCACGGGGTAGAGCACATGGTCCACCGTGTCCGCAACGGAATTGCGTTTGGTGACAGTGATGAGCGTGGGGCGATTCATCGCCTGCCTTGAGAGGTTGGTAACCAGCGGCGAGCCGGTTGCCGAGAAGAAAAGTGTTTGGTGTTTACGGGTGATGCTGGTGAGAATCGCGTGTATATCCACCACGAACCCCATATCCAGCATGCGGTCGGCTTCATCCAATACCACAAACTCCACCTTGGCCAGGTTCAGGTTTTCCAATTCGATATGCTCTTTCAAACGACCGGGGGTGGCGACAAGGATATCGACACCGGCGCGTAATTTCGCCCCTTGGCTGGTAACTTTCACCCCGCCATAGGCCGCCGCAATTTTAAACGGTGTGAACTGGGCAAACTCCTGCAGGGCCTTGGCGATTTGCTCTACCAATTCGCGGGTAGGGGCGAGAATCAGGGTGCGCACAAAACCGGCTTCCGTTCCCTTGGGCTTTTCCAGCATCTGTTGCAGTACCGGCAGGCCATAGGCGGCGGTTTTGCCGGTGCCGGTTTGGGCCGTGGCAAGCAGGTCGATACCACGTCGCGCGGCGGGAATGGCTTGTTCCTGTATCGGGGTCAGTGTTTTAAAGCCAATGGTTTTGAGGGCGAGGAGTAAATCCGGCGCAAGGCCAAGGGAAGCAAAGTTCATGGGGCATCTCCACCATTACCGCTGAAAAGGGCGCGCAGTATAACGGGAGCCGGTCAAATCTGGCGAACCCTCATTGCCTTTTCGCAACGCCTCGTCGAATAGGCATGGAGAACTTCAATTCGACACCAGGTAGTTTTCTATATCCACTTAACCCAATAGTGGTAAGTAGAAGAGGCACTTAATAGCGCAATGGACTAATAATTGTGTATAAAAAAACGCCACCCGGGGCGAGAATAGGGAAACTTTGTGGTATTCTGCGCGCCCTTTTGCCGGGCCAATCCGGTGGTGTATTGATTTACAAGAGAGTGTTATGGCTGCTAAACCCGTTTACAAAGTGATATTCCTGAACCAGGGCCAGGTTTACGAAGTCTTTTGCTCTGCGATTTATCAAAGTGAGATGTACGGCTTTATAGAAATCGAGGAGTTTGTATTTGGTGAACGCACCCAGGTATTGATTGATCCGGCTGAAGAGAAGCTCAAGAACGAGTTTGCCGGTGTAAAGCGTTCCTATATCCCAATGCATTCTATTGTACGCATCGATGAAGTCGAGAAAGAAGGGCCGGTAAAAATCACCGAGATTAAAGGCGGCGGCGATAAAATTGCCCAGTTCCCTTACGGCACCTTTATTCCCAACCCCAAACCGGTTGAATGACACCAGGTTGCATAGTCGCAGCCGGATTGTTATTTCAAAAGCGCAGGAATCACGCGGCTCCGGCGCTTTTATAACAACTATCCCATCACAACCAACCCCTCGCAGGATTCGTGGAAAACTTCGAGCTACACTTGCATTAATTAATAAGGGCAAGTGCCATGAAGGAAAATCTTTACCTCGCAATAGACCAGGGCGGCCAGAGTTCCCGCGTTGGTATTTATACTGAATCCGGTAAATTGGTTTGCCAGTTTTCGGCACCTTGCGCCACCAGCCACTATCAACATGAAGGTTTCGCTTATCCTCACATTGAGCAGGATGGCAATGAAATCCTGTCGGGTATTCGCAATTGTTTAAATCAACTTCGCGCGCATTTGGGCGAGGCCGTTAGCGATATTAAGGCGGCGAGCTTTGCGGGGCAGGGTTCGTCACTTTTATGCTGGGACTCGAAAACCGGCGAAGCATTAACACCGGTGTTAAGCTGGCAAGATATTCGCGGTGAGCCTTACCTCAAACAATTTCCATTGACACACCACCAAGCGCAACAGATTACAGGCTTGCGCATATCGCCGCATTACGGCGCCAGTAAAATACGTTGGTGCCTGGATAATGTCGAAGCGGTAAAAAAAGCGCTGGATGGGGATTCGCTGTGTGTCGGTCCCATCGTCAGTTTTATTTTCTGGCATTTGCTGGGGCAAAAAAATGTTGTCGATCCCGGTCACGCGCAACGTACCCTTCTATGGAACCTGCACCGAAACGATTGGGACGAGCGGTTATTGGCACTGTTTAAAATTCCCCGTTCAATATTGCCTGTGTGCCGTCATCACAATGATCATTTCGGCAATCTAAAATTGGGTACCCATTCAATTCCATTTTCGGCCAGCGCGCGCGACCAGGGCGCTTCTTTATTTGCGGCGGGCATCCCCGATGTTTCCGCTTGTTATGTGAATATCGGTACCGGGGCTTTTATCCAACGCGTCAGTCGTGTTTTGCATGCGCCCGAAGGATTGCTGGTTAGCCCACTCTGGATTCCGCAAAACAGCTATTGCGCAACGGAAAATGCAAACGCGTCATCGCCTTGTTACTTGATGGAATTGGCTGATAAATCCTGGTATGCCTGGGAGGCAACGGTTAATGGGGCGGCCTCCGCCATCCCTTTTATGCAGGAACAAACCGGATTCGAAGTGACACAGGAGCAAATTGATTTGGCATTGCAAATGAATCCTGCCCGCGATGTATATTTTTTAAATGCCATAGGTGGATTAAGCGCTCCCTATTGGCGGACTGATCTAGAGGCGAAATTTGTACCGGATTTATCACCGCAGGAAAAAATTCTTGCCTGGATTGAATCGGTAATTTTTCAGATTGTTATTAATATCGAATTAATGAAAAAGTACGATGAAATCCGCTGTATCCTCATCAGTGGCGGATTCAGCAAGTCAAACAATATATGTCAAAAGCTAGCCGATATCAGCGGGCTTGATGTTTGCCGCAGTGAAAATGCCGATGCAACGTTGCAGGGGACGGCTTTTATGGCAACGGGATTGTCGTCTGCCTGGCAGCCGGGTTTCCAACAGGAAATTTTTCTGCCCAACGCGAACGCTGATTTAAAAAATCGTTTTATATCCTGGCAAGGCGCCATGTATAAATGGTTAAATCCCTAGCGGAAATTTTCCAGATAAAAAAATTACTTTATCTAATCGAGGTGTAACCCAATAAAGAAGGGCGTAACAATAACACCCTTCGTTGCTCCTGAATCAATTTATCCTGCCAGCGTACCGTCACGATAATCCTGGATTGCCTGTTCAATTTCTTCGGTAGTGTTCATGACAAAGGGGCCATACTGCACAACGGGCTCCTTGATGGGTTTTCCTGAAATTACCAAAAAGCGAGCTTCAGCTTCCAGTGCTTGCACGGTCAATTCATTGCCTTTACTCAGCAATCCCGCATTGCCTTTTTGAAGCTTGCGATGGTCTTCACCTATGGTGATATCGCCTTCATACGCATAGAGGAAAGTGTTATGCCCTTCGGGTATGGCGTGGTTGAAGGTGGCATTTGCCGGTAAATGGATATCCCAGTAAATTGCCTCAGTAGTCAACCCCTGGATGGGGCCGCTAACAATTTTATCGCCGATTACCGCGGTATTTGCGATGACTTTAATGCTGCCGCCATTCGGTAAATCTGCAACCGGAATTTCCGCTGCCGAAATATCGCGGTAGTGCGCGGGTTTCATTTTTTCTGCGGATGGCAAATTCAACCACAATTGAAAACCACGCATTAATCCGTGTTCCTGCTGCGGCATTTCCGAATGGATAATGCCACGGCCCGCAGTCATCCATTGCACATCACCATCGCGTAAATTCCCCTTGTTGCCCAGGTGGTCCTCGTGGAGCATGTGACCTTGCAACATGTAGGTAACCGTCTCAAACCCGCGATGGGGGTGAGCGGGAAAGCCGGCAATGTAATCATTGGCGCTGCTGCTGCCAAATTCATCGAGCATTAAAAACGGATCAAAGCGTGAGAAAGGATTCTGACCTAAGGTACGTTTAATGCGAACCCCGGCACCATCGCTGGTCTCGCGCCCTTGTACGATTTGCTGTAACTGGCGTTGCATAATTTCCTCCTCATCAGTTCCGAACAGTGCGGCCGGGTTAGGCCGCAATTTCTTGTTCAATTTCAGTTTTTGCCGCTGCAAAAGCCTGGTCTTTCTGGCCCATGTTCAACCCTTCCGCATAAATGAAGTGAACATCTTTTAGACCCACGAAACCGAGAAAGTTTTTCAGGAACTGGCTTTGGGTATCGCTGGGTTGGCCTTTGTGTACGCCGCCGCGTGTGGCGATCACGTACACCGGTTTGTCATTTAATAACCCCACCGGGCCGGTTTCGGTGTATTTGAAGGTAACGCCGGCGCGGGCGATATGATCGAAGTAAGCCTTGAGTGTGGAAGGCACTCCGAAGTTATAAAGGGGGACGCCAACCACAATGATGTCGGCCGCTTGTATTTCGGCGATTATCCGGTCCGAATAATCAACTACTGCTTGCTGTTCTGCGGTGCGGCTTTCGAGGGGGGCAAACAGCGCTTGTATGCGGGCGGCATCCAGATGGGGTACTTCTTCTTTGGCAAAATCTCGCACGACTACTTCGCCGGTGGGGTTGACGGCTCTCCAGCGCTGTACAAATTCATTTGCCAGTGTGGTGGAATTACCGTTGTCGCCGAACAGGCTGCTGTTAATTTGTAAGAGCTTAGCCATGGTCAAATCCTCTTTTGTTTAGGTGGCGTAATTGCCATGCGTCCATTAAATGATTTGACGAATGAATGATAAATACGGATATTTAGCGGTGTATGATCGAATTATTTAATTAATGTAGTAACGAGGCTGGTTTTATGGCTGATTCAATATCAATGGCGGCTAGCCCCATCGGTGAAAATAAAGTGACATTGGAACAGTGGCGCGCGCTCCTGGCGGTAATCGATGCGGGTGGTTATGCCAAAGCAGCTGAACTGCTCAATAAAAGCCAATCAGCGGTCTCTTATTCCATTGCGCAATTGGAATCAGCCCTGGGTGTTAAAGTATTCCAACTGCAAGGGCGCAGGGCGGTGGCGTCACCGGCGGGTGAATTGCTGTATCGTCGCGCCCGGCAATTATTGGAACAAGCAGAAAGGTTGGAAAAATCAGCGGGTTGCCTGTCAATTAAGGTGGAACCGTTGGTGAAGGTTGCGGCGGACCTGATTATTCCACCTATTCGCGTGCTCCAATGCCTGGAGATTTTTTCGAAGGACTTTCCGGATACGCGGGTAGAAATTTTTGAGTCGGTACTCAGTGGTACGGAAGATGCCCTCTTGCAGCGCCAGGTAGACCTGGCAATCGGAGGACGTGTGCCTACCGGCTTTATGGGCGAAAAACTGGTAACCGTGACAATGCATGGTGTTTCCAGTCCGGACCATCCTCTGCAAAAACTGGGGCGTCCAATCAATTATGAGGACATGCGCCAACATCGCCAGATTATTGTCCGCGACTCCGGGCAATATCGCCGTCGCACCGAAGGTTGGCAAGAAGCCGACCAGCGCTGGACTGTGAGCCACATCAAAACCTCCCTGGATGCGATCCGTATGGGGCTTGGTTATGCCTGGTTACCGGATGCTTATACGCACGAGGATGTGGAGGCGGGGCGGTTGAAATATTTACCGGTTGAAGTTGGCGCAGTACGGGAGGTCCCAACATACCTTACTTTTGCGGATAATGAATTTGCAGGACCTGCCACGCGCAAATTAGCCGACGTGTTAAAGGAAAACCTGCCCAAGATGTGCGGCTATAAAATTTAATCGAAAAAAAATCGGCCGAGGCCGATTTTTTAATAGCTGAAAGCAGCCCAGATAGGGCAATGGTCAGAGGGCTTATCCATTCCGCGAATATCGTAATCAATGCCTGTATCGATACATTTATCCAATAACGCCTGGGTCATTAAAATCAAATCGATACGCAGGCCGCGTTTCGGGTTGTCTTCAAACCCGCCGCTGCGGTAGTCAAACCAACTGAACAAGTCACATGCCTCCGGATTTTTTTCACGGAAGCTGTCTTTAAATCCCCAGGCTAACAATTCATTCAACCATTCCCGTTCCTCTGGCAGGAAACTGCATTTACCCGTGCGCAACCAGCGTTTGCGATTGTCTTCACCAATTCCGATATCGATATCCTGGTGGGAAATATTCATATCCCCCATTAATAACACTTGCTTATCCGCAGATTCCGCCGCTTTTAAATAAGTGAGCAGGTCTGCATAAAATTTTTGCTTGGCAGGAAATTTAACCGCATGGGTACGGCTTTCCCCTTGGGGAAAATAACCGTTTAGCAACGTGAGTTCACCAATGGGGGTGTCGAAAACACCACCAATAAAACGGCGTTGTGAGCCATCAATATCCTCAGGGAAGCCTTTAATCACTTTTTTGAATGGGTAACGGGATAAAATCGCTACCCCGTAATGGGTTTTCTGGCCAAAATATTCCACTTCATAACCGAGGGATTTGATGGCAGCCAACGGAAAATCCGGATCATTTACTTTGGTTTCTTGCAGGCCAATGAAATCCGGATTGTGTTTAAGGACAACCGCTTCGAGTTGATGCAAGCGAGTGCGGATACTGTTTACGTTAAAAGAAATGGCTTTCATGGATAACTCTATAGGTAAAAAAACACCTGAACATTACTGGTCAGGTGTCGGGCGTTAAATGTTGCAGTGAAACTATTGTTTAGCGACTTTGGAATTGGTTTGCTGAATTTGCTCGATAAAATCCGCCAAAATATGACCGGCTTCCATTAAATAAGGGTCGTCAGCAGGGTTGATTTCTTTATCCGTTTCTTTAGGTGGTGCGTCTTCGTCTTCATCACCACCGTTTGCTGCTTTTAATGCAGCATAATCCGCGTAAGGTTTTTCACCTTTGGCAATCCGACGTTGGTTTTCATTATCCAATGCGCGTTTTTCCATCTTTTTCTGTTCTTCCTGGCGTGTTACCAAGCGCAATGAAACTTCTTTTTTTTCAGCGGCTTCCTTAAACATTTCGCTTTGTTTGTTCAGGAAAATAAACTCGGGATCCTTTGCCATACGTTCCTGGTGCTCGGTTTCGATTTTCGGTAAGTATTTGCCGATGCTGTAATATTTTTGATGCGGGGCAGGATGGATACGATCCCACGGAAGTGCATTGTCGTAGCTGCTTTCACCTATCTCATTGGCATCCAGCAGGCTCGGTAATTCCACGTCGGGAATAACGCCGCGGTGTTGGGTGCTATCGCCCGAGATACGGTAGAACTTGGCTTCCGTAATTTTTAAGCGCCCATGTTTTAAATCGACGAGATTTTGCACCGAGCCTTTTCCAAACGTAGTGGAACCAATAACGATGCCGCGCCCGTAATCCTGGATTGCACCGGCAAAAATTTCCGAGGCCGAAGCGCTGAGGCGATTAATCAATACTGCGACGGGCGCGCGATACACGGCTGGCTGGTAAGCGCGGTAATTGCGCGAAATGGTATCGTCACTTTGGCGGATCTGTACAACGGGCCCCGGATCTACAAACAAATCGGTAAGCATGGCTGCCTCCGGCAAGGAGCCGCCGCCGTTATCGCGTAAATCGATAATAATGCCATCCACCTTTTGCTTGTTCAGTTCATTCAATAGGTTATAAACATCGCGGGTAGTGCTTTTATAATTAGGGTCGCCTTTTTGATAAGCCTCGAAATTCATATAGAAAGTCGGGATATCAATTACCCCTAATTTAAAGGTTTCTTCACCATCCTTAACGTCGAATATGGCTTTTTTGGCCGCCTGGTCTTCCAGTTTCACCGTTTCGCGTTTGATGGCGATGACTTTATTGGCGGTCGCTGTGGGGTCGGCAGGAATCACTTCCAGGCGAACCACTGTCCCTTTGGGACCGCGAATCAGTTTTACTACCTCATCCAATCGCCAACCCACAACATCGACAAACTCCCCATCGTTGCCTTGGGCAATGGAAATAATCTTGTCGTTAGGCTTTAGCTGGCCCTGTTTTTGTGCCGGTCCACCAGCGACCAGGCTACTGACTTTGGTGTAGTCCTCATCGCTTTGTAAAACCGCGCCTATACCTTGCAGCTCCAGGGACATGCTGATGTCAAAATTCTCCGCATTCTCCGGCGAAAGGTAATTAGTGTGCGGGTCGTATAATGTGGTGAGTGAATTCATCATCACACTGAAAGCTTCTTCCGCTGTTTGCTGCTTCAAACGGCGCAGTTGGTTGGCATAGCGTTTACGCAACGTTGTTTTGCTCTCATCGAGTTTTTTTCCGGAAAGCATGGAGTTGAGCAGATTGGATTTAAGGTATTGATGCCAAAGCTTATCAGCCTCGGCTTGGTTAGCTGGCCAGTTCGCTTTTTCGCGATCCAACTGGATGGATTCTTCAACGTCAAAATTGAATTGGGTTTTGGGATCTTCCAATTCCTTAACTACTTTTTCCAGGCGTTGGATCATGCGTTCGTTAAAACGGTTATATATGAAAAAACTGTTGTCGAGCCTCCCTTTCTTATAATCATCGTCGAAGCTTTTCCGGAATTTTTCAAATTCAGTTATATCGCTTTGCAGGAAAAAATTACGGGCGCTGTCGAGTGACTTCAAATATTCGTCAAAATAGCGCGAGGAGAGCGCATCATTAAATTCCTGATCGCGGTAGTGCTCACCGTCTAATTTTTGCACCAATTCAACAGCGGCTTTGCTTTGTTCTTCAGTCGGTTTTAAAGCCTCTATCTGGTTGGCGAGGCTCAGCGGGGACAGACTGAGCAGAAGGCTAAACAGAGTCAGTTTGAGCGGTCTTACAACAACAGTTTGCATAAGGGAGTTTCTCGATAGGTCGGGCGTGAGTCCAGCTAGCCACCGGAATTACGCCGCTTACTATAGCGGAATTCATCGTTAAAGGCAGGCGCCATATCGCCATTTAGCGGCCAGTGCCTGGTTAGGATTCATATTTAATGGAAAAGTTGCGCTAATTCCTGTCAGTGATAGTAGATTGACTATTGATGGGTTGCGGAGCTTCACCCATCAAATCCAGCCAAAGTTCTTTCCGGTCCAGCGGGGTAGCCTTGGGTAGATAAGGGTTGCCAATGCGTATAGCCCTCCGGTTTTTAAGATCCGCTTTTTCCAATGCTTCTTTCACTTCGGGGCTGTTGTAGAAGTAGCGGTCAAAAGCTCCGTCTTTAATGGCTGCCTCAAGGCCGTTTTCAATATCTTTGGCGAGGACCGGGTCTTTGGGTGTAACAAAAAAATAGGTCGGCAATGGATAAATCAATACCAGGTTTTTTTCGACCGTCAGTTTTAAGTCGGGAAATGCCGACAATTCTGTCCATACCTCGTTGGCGCCGCGGGGAAATGCATCAAAACGTTCACCATCCAGCATGTAATAGAGACTCGGCTTTTTGGTAGCTTTAACCACCTGGAGGCCGGCACTTTCCAAAATCGAGGCATCTTGCCAAGTGCGACCCTGGCCAAATTTTATTTTTTTTAAATCTTCCAAGGTATGGATTTGATCGAATCGTGCCTGGTCGTTGTGGCGGATGAAGAATAAACGGTGATTCATCAGGCCGCGATAAGCATCTATCCGGATAGGAATAAAATCGCGCTCCATCTCCTCCGAGGTTCCTCCCCACATTACCGAAATGGTCCCTGACTTAACGGACTCTACAACACGGGGGCGGGAATAGACTTCGGAGGTTGTTTCGTAGATATATTCCTTATTGGAATAGGCAAGCGCTAATTTGAGCAAACCATTCATGTAATCAGTTTGCACATTGGATTTCATGTTGGTGATGACTGTTTTTCTTTCGGCAGCGTTGCTACCAGGCATCAGAATGGTTGCCATTAACACTAATGTGCTGCAAACGAAAACCTTCAAAGAATAAGTTTGGGGGAAAAAAGGCATGATACTGCTCACTGCTTTTATAGGTTATAAGGCTAAAAATAGCACATAAATCTTATAAACCCAGCGGCTCAGCAATGACAAACAAAAATTCCCAGGTTACCGCTCTGCTATTAACCAGGTTATTTAACTAAAAGTCGTACTACAGTCGAACATCATTTGCATGAACTCGATCTGCTCACTATGGGTGACAGGCATAATGGAAACTTTAGTGACCTGGCGGTTTTCCCAGGCATATTCATAACGGGTAAAGCTCAATGGGCCTTCCCGTGTATCGTCGGCACCAATAATCATGCTCTGGTGGGGAGAGGTGTCGAGCATATCCAGCAATTCACGGATCGTTTTGCCGGCTTGCCTTGGTTGCAATAATTCATGCATACCCTTGTGGTTCACAAAAATATAATCACAACCCAGCATTGTACTCAGGCTTAGTACAAACTCACCGCGTGCGACAGCACTGGCAACATTGGGCTCGTCAGGGTTTGAGGATCGGGATTGTTTCGTTGGGTTGCTTTGGTTATACATGAGGCTTCCGTGGGTTGCTGTTACCATCGTTGCGTCCCACCATTTGTCAGTCCTGAATTTACGAAAGTTAACGCAGGAAAATCTAACAGTCGGATGGGTAAAAAACCATAACGAACTCCCCGAAAGTGTCGATGAGCTTAACACTTTTTAGGCGACAAATATCTCAAATGGAATAAAAAAAGCGGCTGGTTGGCCGCTTTCATCTTTGATCAATGGATCTAAACAAAGGTACTTCAGGATTTTGCGCGAGCCACCAGGGCTTCCTTAATAGTTTCGCGCATATTTCGCAAAGTCCTCTCTGTGGTTTCCCAATCTATACATGCATCTGTGACAGATACACCGTACTTTAAGTCGCAAAGGTTGGCCGGGATGCTTTGATTGCCTGCACCTATGTTACTTTCCACCATTAACCCAATGATCGATTTATTGCCGTCCACAATTTGGTTGGCAACATTCTCCATCACCAGGGTTTGCAGTTCATGGTTTTTGTTGGAGTTGGCGTGACTGCAGTCCACCATAATGTTCGGTACAACTTTGGCTTTCGCTAATTCCTGTTCGCACACTGCCACACTAACCGAATCATAGTTGGGCTTACCGTTGCCGCCGCGCAACACCACGTGGCCATAAGCGTTGCCGCGGGTATGGATGATCGACACCTGGCCTTCGGTATTGATTCCCAGGAAGCGATGGGGCTTGGATACCGATTGCAGGGCATTGATCGCTACGGTCAAACCACCATCGGTACCATTTTTAAAACCAACGGCGGAGGATAGTCCACTGGCCATCTCGCGGTGGGTTTGTGACTCGGTGGTGCGTGCGCCGATTGCCGACCAGCTAATTAAATCGTGCAAATATTGGGGGGAAATGGGATCAAGCGCTTCGGTAGCCGCGGGCAAGCCTATTTCCGCAATATCCAGCAATAATTGACGGCCGATATGCAGGCCTTCTTCAATTTTAAAGGAGTCATCCAGGTAGGGATCGTTAATCAAACCTTTCCAACCCACAGTGGTTCGTGGCTTTTCAAAGTACACACGCATCACTACATAAATGCTATCGCTGACTTCTTCTGCCAGTTTTTTCAACCGTTGGGCATAGTCTTTGGCGGCAGCAACATCATGGATCGAGCAGGGGCCAATCACTACAAAAATGCGGTGATCCTTGCGATCCAGAATATTGCGCACGACCTCGCGGCCATGGGTGACCACTTCCCGCGCTTTTTCGGTTAACGGAATTTTTTGCTTAAGAGCTGCCGGCGAGATCAGCAGCTCTTGCGATACCACATTAAGGTCATCGACTTGGATACTGGTCATGGTGTTATTTCCTGATA
>CAMLKG010000026.1 GCA_946480695.1 uncultured Cellvibrio sp. | reverse complement strand
AGATTTGCTGCGCACTAATTCCTAAATCACGCGCAACCGATGCGGTTGTGTTGCCATAAGTTAACATCTTCCCCATAACTTCAAATACGGCCTCTTCCAATTAACTTCTCCATTTCTAACGCCGAGTTCAGCCGCAGTTTGTAAGTTGACGTTTTGTGGAATACTTTTGCGTAGCAAAACCACAAAATGGCGACTTACAAACTGTCGAGTGCGCAAAGCGCACGGTGCTGCAACGATTTGTTAAATTTTTAGTCTGCACAAATACCACGCTGCACTATGCCAAATTCTACATTTGCCCAACAACCACAAGGATTATTAGAAGCAGAACAGCGCCCTACAGCAAGAATACCATTTGACTTGTTCTGCGGCGCTCGGCACTCCCCATTACACTGTGCCCCGCTTATACAGGCCTTACCTGCATCGCTGTACTTTACAATGCACATTTGTTTGCCGCTCAAACAAACAGGGGTCAGATTTCCGCCAACTGTAGCACAAGACTCAGTGGTTTTAATTTTTGATATTTCATTCAAAACTGCCACTTTATCCGATGTAACCATCCATTGCTGAATAGCAAAAAGCATGAGCAGAATAATGAATAGTGAAGAAATAGTTCGAATCATGGTAGTAAATTTAACGCTGAGCGCAGGGGCAGTTTTTAAGTTGGGACTTTGTGGATTACTTTTGCGCAGCAAAACCACAAAGCCGCGACTTACAAACTGTCCAGCACACGTAGTGTGCGGGCTGCTACGCCTTGTTATGCTTTTTTGTTGCTTAGCATATAAATTAAAGCAGTAAGGATTAACGGGATGAAAATTGTTCCTAATAGCGCTTCAATAGCAGCGTACATTCGTACTTCCGGTGTTGGAGTGAAGTCTCCGTAACCAACTGTAGTCCAAGTAATAATTGAAAAATAAAGAGAATCAATGGAGCTATGAACTATAGTTGAATCGGGACTTTTTAGGCCACCAAATTTATATAAATTTGCGAAACATAAAATACTTACAATTGCCGATAAAACCATTTTCAATAACTGGATGGAAAGCAGATATTCTATATTTTTATTGAATATATTCCAGAAAGAAGTTGTAAATATTGTAACTATAAAAATTAACACGGACACGAAATGTATATTATTTTTTCCATAGAATAGATTTACAAAAAGAAAAAATGGGTATCCTAAAAATACGAGAAGGAACCAGCACCAACTTACAGCATTTAAAATTCTATTCACTTAACACCCATGCATAACGCCGCGCACAACGGCAGTTTGTAAGTCGTGGTTTTGTGGATTACTTTTGCGCAGCAAAACCACAAAACTGCGACTTACAAACTGTCCAGCGCACGAAGTGTGCGAGTTGCAACGCCTTGTTAATATATTTCTAATGTATTTCTAGAATTACAGATTCACTTTTTTTGCCGTTAGGCAAAATGGCATAAATTTCAATTTTAATTTCAATTGGCTTACCAAATTGAAGCTTATTTTCCAAAAAGGTAAAGCTAATGAATTCATCGTCAGGAACTATTTCTTCTTGAGCGATAGAGAAATCGGATAAGTTACTGGAAATAACTTTAAAGACATAGCCTGCCTTTGGATTGTTGCTTACGTTTTCAACTTGGAAAGACAGATAGCTAGGTTGTAAACATGAAGCTACAAAATTTTTGGCGCGATGCAAGGAAGCTTTTATTATTGGCTTAACTGGATTTCGTTTTTTATCGTAGTATTCATTTAGCTCAAAAGGTAGATACAGGTTCTCTGGCAATGGAGCACAAGAGAACACATTAGCTGAATAGAATAACAATAATATAAGCAAAATTTTATTCATGGTTGTACTAACGCTCGGTACAAGCGGCGCTTTGGAGCAGCGAAGCTGCGTAAAGGCGATCGCCGTGCTGCTGCTTGTTAACATCTACTTCACCATCTTAGTATGGATTATTTCATTTTTCGCCGTTGTTTCGTCCACCAAGTTAAAAATGGTTATACCAGACACGGAACCAACGCCTACACTGCCGACGACGACCGAATCAACCGCTGCGCCAGAGAAGTCCATTCTCAGGTAATATTCCTTGCCAGCCTCAACACTTATTTCAGTGTCTACCCCATCCAGCCCCCAGTTAAAGTGGTTTCGCGGACTAATGACGTGCTTTCCCGGATTTAATAAGAGATAGGAATATCCGCCGTTAAGCATGCGAAATTCTTTTATGTCGTTCACGTAAACATCAGGTCCGCCTCCGCCCTGGAAAAACCGGTCTGGTCGATAAAAAAAGACGGCCGCCTTCCTGGGCTCGATGAAGTTTTTATCTACGTATCTTGGACCTGAAGCTGCACACCCTGCCAACATAAGGGCCGCCACTAGGACGGATGTAATTAATCTCATTATTTTTCCTCAATTTAACGCCGCGATAAGCTGTGGTTTTTAAACTGCTCTTTGCCATAAAATGGAGCGAAGCGGAATGGCAAAAGCGCAACTTAAAAACCATCCGTTTGATTGCTTTGTATGATCGATTTCGACCGTTTTCATTAAACTCATAAAGCGATAAGGTGGAGCCCATACCTGCGCCATCAGGTATTCAGCAAGGTAGCCCGGTGCAGCACCGGCACCGATTAATCGAGTCCATTAACAAGCGTGGGCACTTTGCTGATTCTACTTTTTAACTCGAACAGTCGAATGGGCTCCGAGCCCGAATGTAGCAAGGGTGAGTTATGAATACAACTACCAACGCACACATTGAACGCAGTGAAAGAAATGTAGGAATCGATATCGGTAAAAGCATGTTAGATGCATGCATTTTCGAACTCGATATTTATCTGCAATATCCCAATACCATGGAGGGAATTTTCGAGCTATTGAAAAAGCTCTCACGCTACAAGCTAACCCGCATTATGGTGGAGGCTACTGGCGGCTACGAACGCGGCCTGGTCGAAGCCTGCGCGGAGAAGGAATTGCCTGTCATCATTGTGCAGCCGACGCAAGTTCACCAATTCGGAAAAGCACAAGGCATTCTTGCTAAAACCGACAAAATGGATTCGAGATTAATCGCCCAGTTCGGTGCAATTATGAAACCGGATGTCCGACCATTAAACAGCAAAAAAGTCCGCCACATCAGGGATTTATTGGCTCGCAAGCGCCAACTCAACGAGATGCGTACGCAGGAATTAAATCGCCAGCACAAAGCACTTGCTTCGCTTGCAGCAACTCACAAACGTTTACTCAAAGTGCTCGATAAAGAGATTGAAAGCATTAACAAACTACTTGCCAAAGCTGTTAATGAAGTCACTGAATGGCGGCGCACTTACAAAATCTTGAATTCAGTTCCCGGTATTGGTGATGGCGTTACGTTTACGCTACTCGGCGAACTACCAGAACTGGGGCAGTTGTCGCCACGCAAGATCGCTGCACTATGTGGACTGGCGCCATTCAATCGCGATAGCGGCATCATGAAAGGCCGGCGCAGAATCAAAGGTGGACGAGCACCGATTCGCTCTATGCTGTATATGGCGATGCTGAGCGCAATCCAATGCAATTTTGTAATGAAGAAGTTTTACAAAAAACTCGTCGAGCAGGGTAAGCACAAGAAAGTTGCGCTTACTGCCTGCTGCGAAAGATGATGACGATTTTGAATGCAATGGTGCGGGATAATTGCGAGTGGCAAGCCAACTAAATTTGCGCTACAGGTATTGATTTTTTACTACAGTCGCTTGTTACATGTGTTTTTCAAATACATCTTTGAAATAATTTGATATAGCATAAATGCGCTCCGCATGCTCTATATACACTTCTTTATGCTCAAAGACATACCGATATTTAATGAACAGATCACTTAATTCATTTAACTCGTCAGATAGGGAATGAAGATTTAAATTCCACTTAGAATCCCTAAATTCACTTTCAAGAAGATTTTTTACACTCAACGATAGACCTTCAAATAGCTTACCAAGGCTGTGTCCTCTCAAAGCGCTTGCGGCAAAGACCTTAGTCAATTGAGCCGTTCCAATTTCGCAGACAACCTTTTCAACTTCGGTTGCATCCATACATTTGATATAGAGTTCAACTGAAAATGCCACATTAGAAATATAAGAGGCAATGATTCCTTCATATCCCGGGCATCGCTCTAATGCTAGATCAGCTATAAGCTGAAATGAATCCGCTACGCTCTTTATTTCTTTCGATTTTACTAGGCTCATTCGTTCTCCGCGTGCATGTAACCCCCAAGCTCAGCCACGTTGGGACATTACACCGGAATGCAAGCAACAAACGTCTCAACTGATTCTGTCCATTGGCGAAGCAGACTGCCCTGCGCGTATTCGCTATACTGGCGAACCTCAACGTCAAACGTACCACTGTTTAGCAGACCAACATCATTGAAGCCACACTCGAAGGCGGGCTTGTGCACTTGTGTCGTGTATAGAACTTCGTAGTGAATTCCGTCAGGAGGAACTATGACAGGACCGTCACTCCATTGAGTGGACATCAAGGCGGTGGCGCCACTTCTCTGCAACTTGCTTTGGGTGGTAAAACCAACCAAGTAATCACCTGGCTTCCCTTGGAATACGTGACCTGTTTCATGAATGCGAATTGGATTGTTCGTGTCTTGTCCGTTAGCCCCACCAATATCGCGTGTGCGGATAATTCCGTGCGAAACATCTTCAATTCTGAGAATGGCTTCGAAAGGTACCGTCCGTTCTTCGACTGACAACAGTTGACTAGCTAAGGTGATTCCACTGCTATTCGTAACGATTGATCCATCTATGACGAGATCAGCTGTGATTCTTACTTCGACTGCAATCTGATACGCAAGAAGCTCATACGAGACGCAACGGCGTGGCCCGACGGTAATTGTTTCGGACGTTGATCTAGTCACCGTTTCAGAATGGCTCTCGGTCGCGGAGTTAGAAACTGAAACCGCTTGGCTCCACGACAACCCAACATTCATACTACCGACACCAGGAATGCCTACTGATAATGTTCGGCTCGTGCCCAGAGTTGTAGTGACACTGCGGCTTTTTGTAAACGTCCAGCCTCGCGTTCCTGAAACACTTAGAGTCTGACCCGATGTAATCGTCGCATCTCCTAGATTGACGATGTCTTTCCTAACCAGAAGAACTGATTCAGGCAAGGAAACAACGGAACCAGTGTGAATTGTGAGGTTGTTTACTGCCTTAACTTCTGTACTGGCAACCAAAGCCTGCGCGATGTCTTCATATGACTCCGTTGTTGTCACATCGCGACAGGAGATGTAGTCCTCGCCCCCGCTTCGGACGGAAGGCCTTACCACACGGCATTCTTGCGTCGTAACGCTGCGTGACTTTTGAACTTTGATCTTCGGTTTGCCGGCTAAGAGTCTATTTAGGTGCTGCGCTGCATCAATCGCTGACATATGCCCTCCGGACTAGAGATAGCAATCTTGTGGCCCAACAATGTTATTAGACGGAAAGCTTCCACCTTTCTGCCTCGAAAGCTTTCCATCCAAGTTCGAGAATGATGTTTATAGCACAACCATTAATTACGCGCCATTACAGGACTCCAGCGGGTTGGATCAGTCTGAATAGCAGGATAAAAGATGGGGAAATTTCCTTGCTAATTTTCTTGTTAAGCACAAAATACCTGTATATAAAAACAGTTAATTATATAATTGCAGGAGGCAGCATGTATAAATCATCCTTTCTTTCTGGTGTTTACGATTAAATGATGCGGCGTCGCTACTCCAAACGTATCATCGAAACTTATTTACATTGGATTAGAGGCGCGTTGTTTTCCATAACAAAAACCGCATCCATAATTGTAGAGACTTGAGTGCGCGGTCCTAAATAATCTGTAATGGAATTAACCGAATACATCATTTTTTAGAAGATCAACTTCAGTAATAAGTTGATACAAGAGCTTTGGCATTCCGGTTTTTAAAAGTGCGCGCATCTTGTCCCTAAAACTTACCAAATGTTGAGGCCACTCACTCGAATTTTCATAAGCCTCACGGCTTGGCCACGGATCATAACGTTAAATTATTGACAACAATCAGGTCGCCTATTTGGCAGCTTTCTTATAATTGATTAATTCAATAAACCTTATAACCAGTTAATTGCGGCGCGTTTGTTAGCGCCCACTTGATATTTTTGTTAGGTAATTTTTATACATTCTTAGCGATAACCACCCCCCGACCAGAATAGCTAAAGGTGCGATGACTATAAAAATATCTATAAGCTCATCAGATTGGCTTGGCGTATATCCCACTTGTGCAATTTGATATTTTGATATCAATGAAAAAATAATGAAGCAGATAATTCCAGATGCTACTGCCCCAGCGAGAGATATTATAAATTTCATAGTACCTCCCAGAACCATATTTCTTTAGATTGAGAATGATCCGAACCAAGCCCAAAAGAGCCTACCCTCAAATACATTTGAACTATTGATCGTGGATGTGCCAATCGGAAACCATTCCATAAATCGATATGATCACCCGTGCGATTCCTAAAGGATTCCTTCTTTCCACTAATTGTTCTCTGCCAATAGTCCTTGAAGAAGATGATTCCTTTTTTTCCATTTAAAACACTTCGGAAATCAGAAGGGTTTACCTTTATACCGCTCTTTATTCCAGGAATTGGTAGTTTATTCAAGCCATTTGCCAACTCTTCGGCGGCTAGAGTGTGCCCACTGGATTTTTCATGGTGCCAACAATGGCGAACACCAGATAGCGCGCTAGTTTTGACACCGCATGTGGCAAGCGCGGCCCCAACTCTAATGGCGCACTGATCTGAAAAATTCGGCTTTCCGTTTGTACTGCATGGATCATCATTCCCTAAAACTTGTGGATGAGCTGCCCATAATTTTTTGAAAGTAACCATTTATACCTCCTATTAATCGATGGTTAGTTTGGTTCCTAATTTTTTGCCGACAGAGTGCGCATTATTCCTTCGGCCCGTTAAACAACTATAAAGGCATTTTTTGATTTCCGAAAGTTTAAACAGACATTCCAAAGCGGCGACTTAAGGATTTCGCGACAACACACACCGGTGCGATTTACAACCTTTTATGCACCTCCGTTGACAACCCTACCCTCATCCCCTAACCTGCCCGCGCTGTGGTAAATCCCGCAGTCGGGATTCTGACCCCGTGTCCAAACCGGCGCTAGAACGTAAGTTTTAGTGTCCTCGTACAGCTTTGCCTGTTGTTATGGCGGCTGGGCGGGGCCACCTTCGGGTGGGCCGGTGTGGTTTGGACCGGTGGTCAGAACCCTGCTCAGTCCGCCCCCATGATTTCTGACCTCATGGGAGTGAATTGCTACACAACCAAACTACGAGAATTTTTATTATGGATAATGTGATTTCCTCTCCCCTCTCTAATTCCTGCGTTATCAAACTCGATCAAACCCAATATGCGGTTTATCAAAAATCCCGCCTTGAAATTCATTCGCCCAGCGGAAAGTTCCTGACCGCTATTTCGAAGCCGTTACCGAATAAAACGGAGGAGGAAGCGATTTACCAGTTGTGGTGTCAGGCATGTTTATTGGAAGCATTGTTTGATGAAATGCAGGGCCAGGTGACGCTGCCTGCTAATGCAACCGAGAGTATTGCGCAGATACTACGACGGATTGATGTGCATTTGAAAAAACAAATGACGTAATTTTTTCAACGTTCCGGAAAATAAAAAGCCCGGCATAAGCCGGGCAAGTCCCACAGCAAGCAGTAATTTTTTGTATCAGAACTGGCTGATAAATTGCCAGGCTTCGCGCGGTATCCAGCTTTCGGATTGGCCCGCATCTTTTTGGGTTGGGTAGTGGCCGCCATCAAACGCACACCAGCGTACCGGGTAACCGGCGCGGCAACCCTGGTAGCTTGTGCAAATGTGGGTACCACTGCCGCGCGCAGGTTCAAGCGGGTTTTGCGCGGTGCAACTGTTGTTCCTTACGTAGCGGTCACGCACTGAACGGCCCTGGCTAATATTCAGCACGTCGTCATTGATACCATGCGCAGCAAAGAATGCGATGGGCGATGTTCCGCCGTCGCAACCGCTGATTTGCGCTCCCGCATAAAGTGCAACACCACGGAAGACATTCGCGCGCGCGCACGCAATTGCATTCGACATGCCGGCGCCGTAACTGAAACCGGTGGCAAAAATGCGGCTTTTATCGATACACAAATTGGATTGCACCTGGTTAAGGATCGCATCGGTAAATGCGATATCGCGGCCACCGGTATTTGCCCAACCGGAATCAATTCCTTCAGGCGCAATAAAAATGGTGCTGTTTTGCGCGAGGTTCCAGAGCCCGTAATACGGGGTATCTGTCGAGCCGCCCATACC
The DNA here is from genome assembly GCA_946480695.1 of uncultured Cellvibrio sp. The sequence continues at coordinate 55,922 of CAMLKG010000026.1, read as the reverse complement.
GCCGTTTGCAACCTGGCTGGCGTTACCGTTCAACCAGTGATAACCGATAATCAAACGGTATGCGTTTTGATTGTTGTAGTTATCCGGCACACGCAAAATGTACGAACGATTGGTATTGTTCACATTAATGTTGATGCGGCCATTTTGCAGGGTACGCGCCTTGCCACAACCATCGCTACGGGTTACGTCGGTTGGAACCTCCGGTTCTTCAATGGTGTAAGGACCGATGTGAATCCAATCCAGGTCCACATAATCAGTCGCGCCAACAGTCACGCGGATTTTTTGATAACCGGCGCGCAAATGTATTTTGCCAGCGGACAGGGTTGTGAATTCGCCCCAGGTCGATACGCTCGGCACTTGGAAGGCTTCAACCAGCGTTGTGTTGCATTGCGATATTTTTAATGTACGCCCGGTGCCTACTGCGCCGGAGCGAATCGTTAAATCGTAATCGCCTTCGGTTTCCACATAGACGGTGTACTCAAGCCATTCACCTGCGGTCATCCAACCTACCGCGTGGCCGCCGGTGATTGATTTGATGTCCACCGCCGTATCGGTACGATAAGCGCCGCCCTCGTTGGTGGTGGAGCTATCGGAATAACCGGCCGGATCAAAATCTTCCGCTTGCACAGTGGTTGGGATCCTTGCCGGCAACATTTGGTATGCGTTTTCAATTTGGCTTGGGCACGCATTGGCTGCGCTGCTGGAAGCAACAGAAGACGAGGCAGGCCTTGATGAAGACGCGGGTGCTGATGAAGATGCCGGAACCGAACTGGGCGTGGATGACACGATTGTTGAGGAAACACTGGAACGCGAAGAACTTAGCGGCGTACTGCTGGGCGCGGAGCTTGACGGTGAAGCACCGCAGAGCAAACCGTTAACGGTCGGGCGCTCGGCCGCGCCGTTATTTTTGGTGCCCTGGAAACCAAACGAAACCGATTGGCCCGGCGCAATATTTCCATTCCACGACATGTTAGTGGCTGTGTAGGGATTACTGCCGGATAAATTTGAATTCCATCCATTGGTGATGCGATTACTCGCATATTGCCAATTTACACTCCAATTATTAACGGGTGATGCCGTGTCGTTTTTGATGATGATGCTGGCTACAAAGCCATTCGACCATTCGTTATCCACTTGATAAGTACAGGCCGCCGACGCGGTTTGTGCAGCGGCCGCGATAGCGGTAATACCGGCAATCAGGAAAGATCGTTTCACTTTACCCAAGTGACCGGGCGGGAACTGATTTAATGTAAACATGATTCAAATCCTTAGCGAATAATGGAAAAAAACTGCGGGCCCCAGGCTCGCAGTGCGGATTTGGGTTGGCTGACGATCCTGCTTCACCTTTATTGTTTTAATTCCCTGGTTTTGCACTCACAAAAAAATTTTTTATTTCGCTTAGCATTGAAAAGCGAAACCCTTTCCCGTTGCCGTCGGGAAAGGGTGCCAGGCACAGTGGTCATTTATAAAAATTTCCGCCACGCCTGGCGTTTAAAAATTATTTTTTGAGTCTGAGCAATCCGAGCTTGTAAGGAATAGTGTTGTAGTTCGAACTGGTTCCCGCCTGGCCTTGGTAGAGGAATTCCAGGTTACAGGGATCAACGGTTAAACGTTCATCATAACCGGAGCGAACCAATTCGCCGTGGCTGATACCATCGGCCCATTTTCCGCCCGGCCATTCCACATTGCGATTACCCGCGAACGGATTCGCGTCGGTATCCGCCAAGGGTGTCCAGGGACCGTCAAGGCTGGTTGAGGTCCAGGAACGGAACATGCGCGGCCCACTGGGATAGGCTTCAACCAGGAGCAGATATTTATTTTGCCCATCGAGTTTGTAAACGTTAGGCGCTTCAAATAAATATTGGTTGCCATTGCCGCGATGGTCTTCCATCACAATGGAATAACCGGAGAAGTTGGGGAAGTTGCCAATGGTGGTTTTGGAAACGTACAGCACGCCGTCATCGCGTGAGAAATATAAGTAGCAATGGGTAGCGTTACAAATTACCCAGAAATCCAATGCACCGCTGGGCTCGCCTTGCAACAATTTTTGTTTGGATGACCAGTTGGGGTTTGCAATGTCATCCGTGGTTGCGTATGTGCCGGGCCATTGGGTGATCAAATACCATTTGTTGTGCGGGCGGAAGAAAAATACCTGCGGCGCTACCGCATTGCCCACGCGGCTTCCATTCATGGAAATGTGCGGCGCTTGTTGCGCGCTGTTCCAATCCGTGAAACTGGTGTACATCGATTTATAGGCGGTGTCGTAATAGGTTGCGTACACATGATAGGTACCGTTGTATTTCACAACCGACGGATCTTTGATGGAAACCCAGCCCGGCGTTTTTGGACTGATTAACGGACCGGTAGATGTCCAGCTGAGCGGCGCTTTTAATTCACAGGTTTGGCCCGCGCTACTGCTTGAGCTGCTAGATGAACTTGAAGTGCGCACCACGTCACCGCCGATGGAAAAATCATCCGCGTAATAGCTGATAGTGGTATCGGTTGCTTCAATGATGAAATGCTGGAACGCAGTGGAACCTAATTGCGTGTAATAGCCCTGGAGCAATCGCCATTCGTTGGCCGACGCAGTAACCGTACCGACGCGCGAATATTCGTTGTAGGTAGACGTGTCTGAGTCATCCAATCGTTTTGCTGTAAGGCTGATCACCGAGTCAGGTGTTCCCGGCGCAAGTTTTACCCACACAGCAACATCGTATTGGTTACCGCTGGTGAGTGAACCCACATTGAAAGTCAATCCGTTCCAGGCAGCGGTGCGCCCGGTAATTAACGCGCTGGCTACGCCGCTGCGTTTATCCGCAGTTGAACGGGTTACCGTGCCCGCCGTTGTACCCCAATTGGTTAAACCGGATTCCACGCCGCCATTTTGCGCAAAATTATTGGCGGGTACCGAATAGCCACTGGAAGAAACAGCGCCGCTTGAACTGGCAACAGATGCAACACTTGAGCTGGAGCGCGGTATCGAACTGGGCGCAACACTTGAACGCGGAACGGAACTGGCTGAGGATACTGTACCGCCACCGCACACAGCGCCGTTAATGACCGGACGCTCGGCACTGCCGCCATTTTTTTCCGCCTGGAAACCAAACGAAATGGATTGCCCGACCGCAATATTTCCATTCCATGACATATTGCTTGCCGAGTAGGGATTGGTACCGGAAAAATTTGCATTCCAGCCGCTGGCCACGCGATTGGAATTGAATTGCCAATTCACATTCCAGTTACTGATCGGTGCGGCGGTATCATTTTTTATGGTGATGCTGGCAACGTAACCGCTGTTCCATTCATTATCGATCGTCAATGTGCACGCCGCTGATGCCATATTGGATAATCCAAGCAACGCGGCACCCAAGCCAATTGTGCTGCAACTGCGTTTAAGCAGTGTCGACAGCAAGCTGGCGGAGTATTTTTGTTTATTCATAATGTTCTCCGGTAATGTTTGATATATGTTCGCAATAAATGACCGCTGACCTTACCGATTACCGAGCCTGTGAATTACTGGCCCAACCGATAGTAATCGAAGTCCACGTAGCCACCGGTGGATTGGGTGGCGTAATTAAACAGCGCAAAGCGATAACCCATAAAATGTTTCAGGTCGTAAGTCATGCGCAGGGTATTGCCGATCACCGTCCAGTTGTTGCCATCCAGGCTGTAATAAAATTTCCCTTGGTCAGTTTGGTTTCTAAAATCCATATCAATGCGGAAATAAACGCGATCCCGGTTTAAACCTATACGGGTTATTTCTTGCGGCGTTCCCGATGTGGTATCCACCATCACAATGGATTTATTACCGCCTGACTTAGTCACTCCCACAAAACCGTAACGCGCTTGCAACGCGCCGAGACCCGCGTAATCGCCGTCCCTCATACCGGCGGTTTCCATTGCAATGCGGGCAGAGCTTTGCGGGCCAAAAGTGCGCTGTGTGAGGGTGTTGCGGGCAATTTCAAAATTGGCCGCGGTGCGTTTGGTCGCAAGGCGCAAATAACCCGGCCTACTGGTGAGTGACCAACCGCTGTTATCGGGGTTGTGGTTCCACTGCCATTGCAATGGCAGTGTGTTATTGCCTTGCGTCCCCTGGTTAAACTCATCCGACGTGACTACGCCTTTCAGGCCCGCATCATCGACAACGAAGCTTAATTTCGGCGGTACTTTTCCACCTATCCCCATCACCGGCCATCCATCTTGCCAGTTCACCGGCACCAGATATGGAATGCGCCCCACGGCACCGGAATCACGGAATAAAAAGGCATACCAATTCCCGGTGGGCGTATCAATTAATCCGCCCTGCGCAATGCCCTGGTCTTGCAGCGCAATGCGGCCTTCATAAGGTCCCGTTAGATTATTGGAACGAAAAATTAATTGCGTGCGCGATTGCCCCGACGGCCAGGTAATTAAAGAGACGTAATATCGGCCATTAATTTTTTGCAGGTGGGTGCCCTCCGGACGAACAATAAAATTCGATCCGGCAACGGTGGAAGATTTTGCAATGATGGTTTGGTTTAATCCGCCCGCTTTAATCGCGGAGGCATCGGCGGTCAACTCAATAATTTTTATGTCATCGATACCATAAGCCAGGAAGGCGCGGCCATTTTCAAAAAATAATGAGCTGTCGTGGTACACGCCATTTAATACCGAGACGGTCCAGGGGCCTTGCTCAATATCACGGGTTTTATAGATGTAGGTTTTGTTGGTGGTGTAGGAAAACGTGCTTACGTAATAAATGCCATCCACATAGCGGATGCTGCTGGCCCATGAACCTTTGCCATACGCATTTTGGCCATTTTCCAAATTCAGCGCACTGGTGTTATCCAGGGTGTTGTAGGCGTAATTCACCATTGACCAATTAACCAGGTCAGTGGATTTCATGATCGGCACACCGGGGCTCATGTGCATGGTGGTGCTGCTCATGTAATAGGTATTGCCAACACGGATCACGGATGGGTCGGGAACATCTGCCCAAATTACCGGATTACTCGCCTCAACCAAATTCATGACTGATGAACTCGAAACCGGCGATGAGGTGTTTGCGCTGGTTGTAAAACTGCTCGAACTTTTTGCGCTGCTCATCGCAACGGAGGAAGCACTGCTTGAACTGCGGGAGGAAGTTGTCACACTGCCGCAGGGCGTGCCGGTGACCACCGGAACTTCCGCCACCGCTGAACCCCGCGTTCCCTGGAAGCCAAATTCCACCGTTTGGTTCGGTTGAATGCTGGCGTTCCATCCCAGGTTGGTTGCGGAATAAGGATTGCTACCCGATACGTTGGCGTTCCAGCTATTACTGACTCGATTATCACTTGCGTATCGCCAATTGACCGACCAGCTATTAATGGCTGCGCCGGTAGTGTTAGTAATTTTTATCGCTGCGGTAAAACCGTTGTTCCACTGGTTTGTGATTTGGTACTGACAGCTTGCGCTGGCATTCCAGGTAAAAAACACGGCAAGGCAACCGCTGAAAATCTTTGCAATTTGTGCGGCGAAGCGAACACCTGGGTGGTTATTTGCACGCATGGGAATTCTCCCTAATTATTATTAAATGGGTTGTGTTTGACCAACGTTGCAGCTCATGAAAATCCTTTTTCATGAGTCACACTTAAAACGGTTTACTTATTGATGTAATTGTTGAGTAACCAGGTCATCGCAGGGCGCGGTGTACCGTTGTCCTGAATCAAGCCGGAGCCTTCAATCCAGGTCCTGCCGTTCACATAGCCCCAGATGGTGATGCCCTTGACATGCGGGTGGTTCCAGAACACCGGGAAGTGCGCCTGGAAGTTCTGCAATTGGACTTGGTCATTGGTATCACCGATGTCGTATTCGGAGATGTACATGGGCACGCCCACCTGATTCCAAATGTTATCCAGCGCCGTTTGAACAGTTGCGGCCGATACACCTTTTAACTCGTGCGCTTGCAGGCCGACCGCATCTATATAGCCACCTTGTGCCAAGGGTTTGGCAAGGGCGATAAATTCGTTGTGCTGCCAGCGGATATTGTTGTAATCGTTCAGGATCAGGATTGAATTCGGGCAGTACTGACGTGCCAGTTGGAAAACACGTTGAATCCAATTATTGCCGAATGCTTTCTGCGCATACCCGGCTGGCTGATGGCCGACTACTGCTTCGTTAACCACGTCGATCATGGCGGTGTCCGGGTAGCGGGTGCAGTAATCGCGAATCCACTCTTCGATTTCAGCAGCAGTTTCGGTAGCGCTCAGGTTGTTGATCCACGAAGGTGATTGCGCACCCCATACAAAGGTATGTGCTTTTACCGGGATATTATTTGCACGAGCATATGCATATATACGGTCAACGGGTGCCCAGTTATAGACATCGCGAGTGCCTTCAACAGAACCCCATTTGCCTTCATTCTCCGGCGTAATTTGATTCCAGTAACGTGTGAAGTCAGATCTCACCTGGCCGCTAGTGGTGATATTGCCGATAAATTTTTTGCTCGATGCAGCACTGCTTGAACTGCGTGAGCTGCTGCTCGGTACCTGTATTACCTGGCCACCGATCGCAAAATCATCCGCGTAGTAACTGATGGTTGTATCAGTCGCTTCGATAATAAAATGCTGGAATGCGGTAGTGCCGGACTGGGTGTAATAACCTTCGAGCAAACGCCATTCATTGGCCGAGGCCGTTACCGTTGCAACACGGGTATATTCGTTATACGTGGATGAGTCTGAATCATCCTGGCGTTTTGCAGTGAGGGTAATCACATTGTCCGGGGTCCCCGGGGCCAGTTTCACCCATACATTCACTTCGTATTGGTTGCCGTTAGTAAGCGCGCCCACATTAAAGGTCAAACCATTCCAGGCGGCTGTGCGGCCGGTAATTAACGCACTGGCAACACCGCTGTGTTTATCGGCGGTTGAACGAGTCACCGTGCCAGCGGTGGTAGCCCAGTTAGTTAAACCACTTTCGACACCGCCGTTTTGCGCAAAATTATTGGCGGGTACCGAATAACTGGACGATGACGCGGCATTGCTTGAACGCGAGCTGGCAGGCGTTGAACTAGGGGCGATGCTCGATGAAGAGCTGACGGCAATACTGGAACGTGAAGAAGAAGTCAGCGCACCGCCGCACACAGTGCCGTTAATGGCGGGGCGTTCCGCCGTGTTGCCATTTTTTACACCTTGGAAACCGAATGAAACAGATTGGCCTGCGGCTATGTTGCCGTTCCAGCTCATGTTCGTTGCCGTGTAGGGATTGCTGCCTGACAGGTTTGCGTTCCAGCCGCTGCTCACACGGTTGCTCGCGTACTGCCAGTTCACGCTCCAATTATTTACCGGTGCACCGGTATCATTTTTGATCGTGATGCTGGCAACGAAACCGGTATTCCATTCGTTATCCACCGTATAGGTACAGGCTGCGTTGGCGCCCGCGGAAAACGAACCGAGTGTCGCGCCGATGCCGGTCATTAAACAGGTATGTTTGAATAGCCGGCCAAGTCGATGGCTTATGTGGGGTTGTTTAATCATTTATTTGAAACTCCGCTAATGGTTTCTAGGGTTAGCTCCGCTGATTATTAAAAATGCCCGATCCCGGGGATCGGGCTAATCAAGGCTGATTGCAACTGGCATAGTTGCGGTCGGCCCTGGTACAGGGTGGAGCGGGTTTGGTTTTTTATAAAACAACTGTGATTTTTGGTGGTGAAAATGCCGTTAACAATTTTTTTAGAACTATGTCTGTTACGGCTTCGATTGGTGTGTCGCTAAACCGGGGGTAAAGGTAACGAAATGGTGCATGGAATATTTGTATTTTTGAAAGCGATTCAACAAAACTGCAAAAAATCGTAAAGTTTCTGCAATTAATTGCGAATTTTTTTCGTATGGAAATTCAATTGTGATTTACATCAGCTTTTTTGAAGCCATATCTTTTGGAGAAACTGCCCGAACCAGGCTTACGCACAATCGATGAAAAAAAAGCCATGTGTGATTCACTTGGCTTTTTCTGAAAACATGAATTTTATAGTTAAAAATTACACGGAGTCTTCTTTGGTTTGGTAGAGCGATTTAAATGTCTTTGGAGCGCAGCCATACTCTTGCTTAAATAGCTTGCTGAAATAGGAAACATTGTTGTAGCCCACCGAGTAAGCGATCTCCGAAATATTTGCCTCTTCATTTTCCGATAATAAGCGCGCCGCCTCAGTGAGCCGCAACTTGTTAAGGTAAGAACTGAAGGTGAGGCTCAGTTCCTCTTTTAATATGTCATTAATTTTGGTGCGGTTAATGCCGAGCGTTGCGGCGGCCATCTCCAGGCTTAACTCCGGATTTGCATATTCAGTGGCCATGTAGCGCAGCAATGCGCTTTTCTCTTTATCTTTTTGCGGTTCTATCGATAATTTTTTATAGGCAATTAATGGCTGATCCTGTTTCACCTTGCGTTTTAATTCGGCGGTTAACACCACCAGGTAGCGACGGAATTGCCAGATAAAAAATAACACCCACGCCAGCAAACACACCGCCACCGCGCCGTAAAGGTAACGAAAGTCCCTGCCTTGCAGTTTTACGTCTGTGAGTTTGACATGGGACTTTGTATTGAGCGGGCTTTGCAAAGAGTTTACCCAGGCAAGCCCCATGGTCTTATTAAGCTGGTAAGAGGTATCGCTAAATTCGAACCCGTAGCGTCCCAGCCACCAATGCGGTGTATCCAGATCATCGAAATCAATACTGATCTCGGACCAATGCTTGTCGCAAGAAAACGCAGTGGACGATACGCGGCGGGTGGCCATGTCGCTTAAATCAGTCACAGTATTATCAAAACTGAACAACACAAACAGCAAGACGTTTTTCGGGTCGCATTGGATTTTGAAAGTAATGTTTGAATAACGGGTTAAATCTACCTGGGCGAAGGATTGGATGGGATCGACAAAATAGATGGAGTAATGGGTATACGGGAAGGGTTTTTCCGGGTCCAGGAAAAAATCATATTCAACCGTGCCCACTTCGCTCTTCACATTTAACTGCGTTTTCCCGTCGGGCTTCTTGGGCTCTATGGCTGAAATCCACAAAAACCGGGCGTCGCGCGCTGGGAATAAAGAAGCATTGAGCCGGGACTTTATAAATCCCGCATATATAAAAAGTGTGGTTAGCAAGACCAGTGCGAGCAATGCAATCGCTGCATTTCGATAAAACGTCAACATGTTTAATCAACCGAACAATTTATTAAATGTAATTTCTTATTTTGCGCTGATACCAGTTGATAAAGCCCCGCCGGAATCCATGAGGCTTTCCAAATCCATAGGTGTTCTAATTATTAACGCCTTGTTGGGGCATAGGGTTTTTGGTCTATGGGAAGCGAAACGGGGCCTGGTTGGATGATGTCATAATATCAGACATATACGCAATAAAATGGAATAACCAGGCCAGGTAAATCCTTTAGGTATCACTTTGCTAACGTGGTAAGATGCGCGCCTTTTTTCTGTTACAGGCCTGGTTCCCGGGCCTAAACTATGGGTTTTATGCACTCAGGCATTTTGATATGGCAAGAAAAGTCGCAGTGATTATGGGCTCCAAGAGCGATTGGGCCACCATGCAAGCAGCAGTGGAAATACTGGAGCAAATGGGGGTTGAGTATCACACCGAGGTGGTATCCGCCCATCGCACTCCGCAAAAGCTGACTGGGTTTGCTGAATCTGCGGTCGCTAACGGCTATGCCGTGATTATCGCCGGTGCCGGCGGTGCCGCCCACTTACCGGGTATGGTCGCTGCACACACCCGTTTGCCGGTGTTGGGTGTCCCTGTACAAAGCAAGGCATTGAGCGGGGTCGATAGCCTTTATTCCATTGTACAAATGCCGAAAGGGGTTGCCGTGGGCACCCTGGCTATAGGTGTCGCGGGTGCATTCAATGCCGGTTTGCTGGCTTGCCAGATCCTGGCGGTAACTGACCCCGCCCTGGCTGCAAAAATAGACCAATTCCGCCACGACCAAACCCAGTCGGTACTGGATAATCCTGATCCTCGCGATCAATAAAGCTATTGCCGAGGTTGCTATGAGCCAACGTATTTGGGTTTTGGGTGCGGGCCAATTGGGTGCGATGTTAAAACACGCCGGTATGCCGCTCGATCTGGATGTACGCCCGATTGATATAAATGAAGCAACAGCGCCGGTATTGGCGGATGACGACCTGGTAACTGCCGAACGCGAACAATGGCCGGATACGCTGGTTACTCATACGCTGGCACAGCATCCCCGCTTTATTAACCAAAATATCTTCGGCCGGCTGGCGGATCGAAAAACCCAAAAGGAACTGATCGACTCCCTCGGTATAGCAACGGCTCCCTGGCGCAATGTGGCGGGCGATATCACTGCTAACGAATTGCGCGATCAACTGGGCGAGCGGGTTTTGTTAAAACGCCGTACCGGTGGTTATGACGGTCGTGGCCAACATTGGTTACGCACCGATGACGACCAGGTACCCGATGACTGGCAAGGCGAAGCCATTGCCGAACAAGCGATAAATTTTGATGAGGAAGTTTCCCTGGTAGGCGTACGTAACGCCGCCGGTGATTGCGTCTTTTATCCGCTGACCCTGAACCTCCATTTAAATGGAATCCTGTACGCCTCTGTGGCCTCGCTCCCCCGCTTGCAACCCTTGCAAGCACAGGCGGAGGAAATGCTCGGCAACATTTTGAACGCGCTGGATTATGTCGGCGTCATGGCCATGGAAACCTTCCGCGTCGGGGATAAATTATTGATTAATGAATTGGCCCCACGCGTACACAACTCGGGCCACTGGACCCAGGCCGGTGCCAGTATCAGCCAGTTTGAATACCATCTGCGCGCTGTTGCCGGGATGCCCACCCCCGGGCCGCAAATTATTGGTCACAATGTGATGATTAATCTCATCGGTACCGAATATAACCCGGCCTGGCGCGACCTTTCCTATGCACGCACCTATTGGTATGGCAAGGAAGTCCGGCAAGGGCGCAAGGTAGGCCATATCAACATCCTGGGTAACAACATTACTGAAGTACGTGAAACCCTGGTGTTGCTAGGTGATGTATTGCCGGAGCACCATTATTCCCAAGCCATTGAATGGAGCCTTGCGGCCATAGAGTGCGTGCCATAACTGGAACGACCGGAACCCGCCTGGCGGTTTGCGGCCTAACCAGGCAGTGGATGTGAACAAATCTGTTGTTGGATTTGGTTAACACCTGCATCGTCCGGAAGATTTATGTTAATTTTCATGCCTGAAAAAAAGGAATCTGCCGATGTATACCCTTCATATCGCCAATAAAAACTACTCCTCCTGGTCTTTGCGCCCCTGGGTGTTGATGCGCGCGCTGGATATTCCCTTTAGTGAGCAACTGCACCCATTGGAAGCGGGAAGCAGTTGGGCAAGTTATCGCAGTTTTTCCCCGAATGGACGGGTGCCCTGCCTGGTGGATGGCAAACAAGTTGTGTGGGATTCATTGGCAATTATTGAATATGTGGCTGAAAGTTACCCCCGTGTTTGGCCCAGCGACAAAGGCGCGCGCGCCTGGGCTCGCTCGGCGTGTGCGGAAATGCATTCCGGCTTCCAGTCCCTGCGTAGCCAATGCGGTATGAGTTGCGGCCATCGAATCCGATTGCACGGGATAAACCCGGCGTTGCAAAACGATATAGATCGTGTGAATGAATTATGGAACCAGGGCCTGGAAGCTAATGGTGGCCCTTTCCTGGCGGGAAAAAGTTTTACGGCGGTGGATGCGTTCTTTGCCCCGGTGGCCTTCCGTTTCCAAACCTATGGGCTTAAGGCCAACGGCGCCGCAGCGGATTATTTGCAATTGTTATTGGCGTTACCGGCAATGCAGGAATGGTATTCCGGTGGCCTGAAAGAAACCTGGCGCGAACCTGACCATGAAGCAGGCATTCTCGCCGCGGGAAAATTGATCGCGGATTTACGAACTGGAAGTAATTGATTATGGAAACCCAATTGGAATACGAAATTACCATCAGCCACAAGGAAAACTATATCCATGTTCATGTGGAAGGGCTGGGGAGTTCTGAGGGAGCAATGGATTTGTGGCAACAAATCGCCCAAGCCTGTGAGCGTTACCAGTGTTACAACATCCTCGGGGAACAGAACCTGCACAGCACTGTAAGCACACTCGATGCGTTAAATTATCCAGCGATGTTTAAAAAATTAGGCATCACTAAAAAACATCGAATCGCCTGGGTGGACAACAATCCCCGCACCCGAGAAACCACTGAGTTTATCCGCGATGTACTCGCCAATCGCCTGATGGGACATGGCCGCATTTTTAGCGATACGGAACGCGCAAAACACTGGCTATTAAAATCCCATTAAAAACCTGTTTTCTTCCGCGAATGCCCGATTGCAAGAAAGCCCTGCGCACGCAGGGCCCTGCTATTTATTGGGGAGCTAAAGGACCCACACCTCAACCCGGCGGTTCATTCGCCTGCCCTCTTCCGTATTGCTGCTCGCCAATGGCGCTTCCTCGCCCATACCGCGTGCAACCAATGGATAAATCCCGCGCGCAATTAAATGTTGTTCAACAACCTGCGCACGGCGCAATGACAATGCCCGGTTTTCCGATTCATCCCCTTCACTATCTGAAAAGCCGAACAATTGCACACGCTTGGGCGCATTCACTTGCATATATTTCACCAGGCGCTCCAAATCATTAATTGCCTTGGTATCCAGCTCATCGCTGCCATCTTTAAAACGAAAATTAATCGACAGCCGTTGCGAGCGCAGTGTAAGGCCACGCATTTCCTGCGGATAAAAATTATTATTAAATGGCTGTCCGGTTTTAATATTCTGCGATACCAGCCCGATGTCTTCCACAATACTTTGCCCGCGTTCGGTTGCACTGAATTTCACAAACTCTTCGGCATCGGGGTTAATATTTTTTTGCGGCAGATAAAAATACAACCGGCGCGCGAGTGGATAATCCTCCGTACTCACGGTGAAATGCGTCGGCAATATAGCCTTGGATGCTTTGGTGGCGGAAATGGCAATGAGCCTGGCGCGCCGCACATAAGGCAATCCGATAAAACCTATAGCGCCCAGCTCTTGCGCGACGGTATCAGATAACTCGCTGCTTGACTCCACGCGTATAGCCGTCGCCGCCAGACTTGCCTTGGCAGGTTCCAGCACCATGCTTTTAAATGAATCCCAGGTGCCGGAATTTTCATCGCGCGCGTAGATTTTAACAGGCAGGTTTTGCCCACCCAATTGCGACCAATTAGTTACCTCGCCGGAAAAAATTTTTACCAGCTCCGGCAAGGAAAGCTTTTTCAGCGGATTATTGGTATCGGTAATAATGGCCAAACCATCCAGGCCGATAATCTGTTCAGCGCCGGGTTCGGTTAGGTCGCCGCTCCCGGGCAACAGTTGTTCGCGCTCCTGTTCTTTAATACGGCGCGACGACATTCCCAATTCGGCATTGCCTTGCAATAAATCCGCAAACGCCGTGCTTGAACCATGCGCATGTATTTCAATAAATTCGATGCGACCGTTGAGTTCTGCACTTACCGCTTTTTCTACGGGGGTATTGCCTTGCCGGCTTTTGATATTGCTGGCGCCGCGAGCCATGAAATAAGCCTCCACTAAACGCGGAGCCAGTTTTTCGCCGACCGTATTGGAACCATGCACACGAAATAACGGCGTGGCGGCGCGTACCAATTGCCCTCCGGGGACAGGGGTAAGCTGCTCCTTTTTGCCCGCTGCCAATTTAACCTGGCTTTGGCTGACAGCTTTCAGCATGAATACTTCACCGGCATTTAAGGGTAAGAAAGAACGCAATAAATAACCGCTCATTATTAATAATAAGGAACAGGCAAATGCCGCCAAATAGCCGAGTTTGAACGCACTGCGGGATTTTCGCCGGGGTTTAAACTCTTCCCCCGCGCTGAGTGCGGTCACAATCGAATCTTCCATTTGGCGGACTTCCCACACCAGTTGGGTTAGTTCAGGGTTATTCGCCTGAAGGGCTTTTTCCAATAGCTCAGCCCGATATTCTTCATCCTTAAGCACCATATTTAACGGGATGTGCATTTTTAAATGGGTTTCACATAACCGTTTCAAATTCCATAATTTATCAACCAGGGCCACGTTGTAGTGCAAATGTTTGTGGTGTTTGGGGGACATAAGGAATCTCTGCTGATAATGGTAAGGAAAAATTTCGCTCAGCAGAAAAACGCCCGCCGCACGATATGGGCGAGCACTCTATGACAGGATTGTTACAGCAGAATTACACGACAGGAACACACTCGCTATACAGTGATAGCGAGCAATTCCCTATTATTTAAGCAGTTTGTTTAATTCCGGGACCAGCGCTTTTGCATATAACTCATAACCGAGTTCATGGGGATGCAATAAATCCGGCATAACGTTTTCTTCCAGTGTGCCGTCCTTCGTCAGGAACACTGAATTGATATTAGCGAAATATACGCGCCGGTTATCCGCATAGTTTTTAATAATCGCGTTAACCCGTTCATTGATCAAACGCAATTCGCCATCGGGTTTTGCATCGCGCGGGAAAATTGCCAGCAGCAAAATTTTGGTATTGGGTAAGCGCTGTTGTAGCTCTTCCAGAATTTTCTTGATCCCGGCGGCGGTGGTTTGCGGATTTTCGCGGCGATGCCCCGCATTATTAGTACCGATCATCAATACCGCCACTTTGGGATCCAAGCCGGTAACCGCATCGTGCTGTAGACGCCAGAGCACGTTCTCGGTGCGATCCCCACCAAAGCCGATTCCAAACGCGTTAAGTGGCGCAAGGTATTTATTCCAGGCGGCCAGGCCTTCTTTTTCCCAGCCTTGGGTAATGGAATCGCCAATCACCAACACATCAATTTTTCCACCCTTAGCCAGGATTGCCTTTGCATCGGCAATTTTTTGCTGATGGCGAGGCAACCACCAATCAATGGCCCACCATTCGTTCAACATATCCGGTGTAACGGATTGGGTGCGATAGTCAGCGCAAGTATGCAGGGTAACGTCGGTGGGTGCGCTGGCCAGCAATTCAACATTGGCGACCGCAACCTCACCCGCGCCACCGGTTTCCAATGCAAATGGCATGGTCACCGCGCTGAAATCATCCTGCTCCTGCTTGAAGCAATTTAAAGGGACGTAAAT
Source organism: uncultured Cellvibrio sp. (assembly GCA_946480695.1). Next base: position 40,819 of record CAMLKG010000026.1, on the reverse strand, counting down.
CTTTTGCCAGCCTTTACCGACAAGTTCGCGTGCTTTCAATGTAAAAGGCACCTGGCGATCGCATCCCTCTTCTTTGCATTCCATTTTGAAGGAAATACCACCTTTGGTGAGTTCATTGATTTTAATATCCAACGCAAGCACACCGGTTTTTACCTGCGCCGCCAGGTTAAGCGGTTTACCGGATTCCAATGTCATACCGGCACGCCAGGTATCTTTCCAATGGAAGGTAAGCGCATCGCCCTGTGAATCTTTATCGCTGGTGTGGATGGTCACATCACCTTTCGGTAAAGCGGCGGACGCACCGCTCAACAGTTGCTGGCGCTCGTAGTTTTCAATAAAGATATGCCAGGATGCTAACGGGCCACCCCGGTAAAGATGAATGCCTTGGGGCTTACCCGCGGCGACAGGTTCGGGCGCCGCTTTTTGCGCGACTGCTTCGCTTGCCGGTTCAGCATGGGCAGGATAGTTTGCGGTAAATATGGTTGCGGCAGCGAGGACTATGTGTGCCGGTAGCTGGAATTTTTTCACGGTAAGGTTCCCTAAAAAATTTTATTTAACGTTTTTATTCGGGGTGCCTCCGGGCGTTTTGCAAAGGGCGCCGGAAGGCACTTGTCATTTCGCATTGGCGACAACCTGTCTCTGCACACCCATTCCTTCAATGCCCAATTCCACCACATCACCTTCATTCAAATAAACCGGCGGTTTCTGGCCGAGGCCGACACCGGGCGGAGTGCCGGTGCTGATTATATCCCCCGGCTGCAAACTCATAAACTGCGAGAGGTAATGCACCAGGAATGCGGGGCCAAACACCATTTTGCTCGTCGAACCGTTCTGGAAAATCTTGCCGTTAACCTTTAGCCACAACGTTAAATCCAGTGGATTGGCAACCTCATCCCGGGTTACGAGATAAGGTCCGATTGGGCCGAAACTATCACACCCCTTTCCCTTGTCCCACTGGCCACCGCGCTCCAATTGGAAGTTGCGCTCGGACACATCATTGATAACGCAGTAGCCGGCGATATATTCCATCGCCTCACCAGGTTCAACGTAACTGGCATGTTTACCGATCACAATGCCTAACTCCACTTCCCAATCCAGCTTGGTGGAATTGCGCGGCTTAATAATATTATCGTTGGGACCGGTGATGGCGCTGGTGGCTTTCATAAATACCACTGGCTCGGCGGGGACATCCAGGCCGGATTCAGCGGCGTGATCCGCATAGTTCAATCCGATACAAATAAATTTGCCAACACCATTCACACAGGGACCAATACGACCCGGCTCATTGACTACCGGCAGTGATTCAATATGGATACTGGCAATTTTTTTCAGGGTTTCTTCGCTCAAGGCTTTGCCGTTAATATCCGATACCACTGAACACAAGTCACGCACATTGCCCTGCGCATCCAAAATACCGGGGCGTTCCTGTCCAGCAATTCCGTAACGAAGTAACTTCATAAAAAATCTCTTTAAACATTAATTGCTCCAGCCGCCATCAATAATATTGATAGTGCCGGTAGTAAATGATGCGGCGTCGCTGGCCAGGTAAAGCGCCAACTCCGCCATTTCCCGCGCGCTTCCCAACCGCCCCATGGGTTGGCGTGCGACAAAATTTTTATACGCGGTTTCGTAATCGCCCGTCGCTTGCATACGTTGTTCGAGCGAGGGCGTTTGTACCGTGCCGGGGCAAATTGCATTGCAGCGCACGCCTTGGGTTACGAAGTCGGCAGCGACCGCTTTGGTCAAACCTATCACTGCCGCCTTGGTCATTCCGTACGCAAAGCGATTGGGCGCGCCTTTGATAGAACTGGCGACGGAAGACATATTGATAATGGAACCGCCGCCGTTGTTAACCATACCGGGCAGTACCGCGCGAATTGTGCGATACATGGAACTCACATTTAAATCGAAGGAAAAATTCCAATCGTTTTCATTGCACTCAAGGATGGTGCCGTTGTGCACATAACCGGCGCAGTTAAATAAAATATCGACCGGGCCGATTTGTTCGCAGAGCAATTTAACATCGTCTGCCTTTAACACATCAAGGCGATGGGTTTCGCATCCGTGCAATGAGTTCAATCCCTCCGCATTAATATCGGTTGCGATAACACGTGCACCTTCACTCGCAAATAATTCAGCGCTGGCACGACCAATGCCCTGGGCGGCAGCGGTGATCAGTGCAGTTTTTCCTTCCAAGCGTTTCATAGCGTTTTTTTCTTTGAATTAAAAATAAATTACGCAATTTGCCGAACCGGCAAGCAATTCGGCCCAATCGGTTCAAAGGCTTTGTACGTCAGGATAAATTCCTGGTGCCCGAGTTCTTCCGAAACACTGCGCTTGCCCGACGCCACATCGATAACGGTTTGCAAGATTTCTTCACCCACTTGGTTGAGCGTTGCTTCGCCCTCCAGGATACGGCCCGCATTCACATCCATGTCTTCCGCCAGGCGGCGATGGGTTTCCGGGTTTGCGCAAACCTTGATAACCGGAGAAATCGCCGAACCCACCACCGAACCGCGACCGGTCGTAAATAAAATGACATGCGAACCGCAGGCAATTAATTCCACAATTTCGGCGTTATCCGAAATATTGGGAAAACCGAAACGCGGCTCGCCGTCGGGAACCACATCGAGCAAATACAAACCGCCCGTGGGTGGAATATCGCCGGGCTTAATCAAACCGCTAATCGGCGATGAGCCGGATTTCGAGTAGGCACCCATGGATTTTTCTTCGAGTGTTGTCAAACCGCCATCCGCATTGCCCGGCGCAAAACTGCCAAAGCCCATCACCCGATAATAATGTTCGGCCTTGGCCACACAGGCTTCAATTTCCAGCCCCAATTGGGGTGTGATGGCGCGATCGGCCATGATGGTTTCACAACCGATTAATTCACCAGTCTCTTCAAAAATGCAGGTTGCGCCGGCGGCGACCAGCGCATCAAAACAACGCCCGACCGCCGGGTTAGCGGTGATGCCACTGGTGCCATCGGAGCCACCGCAAATGGTGCCGACAACCAATTCGTGCAAATACATGGGCACGCGTTCAACCTGCGCCGCTCGCATTTGCAAGCGCGCAACCGCATCGAGCCCGGCCTGGACGGTAGCCCTGGTCCCGCCCGCCTCCTGGATAACCAATAATTCGGCGGGGCGTCCGCTTGCGCGAATATCGTTTAACAATTTTTCGCGGTTCATGCTTTCGCAACCGAGCGAAACCAATAACGCCCCGCCGACGTTCGGATGGGTGCACATAGCGCGCATCATGTCGTACGCGTATTGGTTCGGATAACAACCGGGGAAACCAATTAAATGTACATCCCCGGAAAAATTTCCATCATGGGTGCCCGCGCGATTCACAATCATGCGCGAAACATGGTGTGCGCATTCAACCAGGTAAGCCACCACAATGACGTTGCGAATACCCTTGCGTCCGTCAGCGCGCAACCAAGCGGGAAAATTGATGGCGGAATTCATGTTTCGCTCCGGTATTGGGTTTGGCGGGTGCGGGTGTGGCTGGGAATGTAATCGCTTTTCATATTGTGCATGTGCACGTGATGGCCCCTGGCAACGGCTGTGACCATCGAACCTATGGGCGCGCCGTAGCGATAAACCTTATCGCCCGCCGCCAATGCAAAACGCGCGACTTTATGGCCCACCCCTATATCCGTGGGACAAACAACCGTGTCCTGTTCAATAATAATTTCATCCCCGGCGTGGAGTTGCTTTACGCATACAAGAATGTTGTCTTCCGGGTGCAGCAAAATCAGCGGGGCTATGGCTTTTTTGTTCATTGGTTTTACTCACGGATTTTTTTCGCTATGGATCAGGCAGGCGTCGGTGCCGCCGGATGCAGTAACTCGCGCTCACGCAACTCGTCCCAGAAGCCGGCGGGAATTTCACTGTCGATAAGTTGTACGGCGCGCTCGACCTGTTCGTGGCTCGCAAGGCCTGCAAGCACCGAACAAACCTGTGGGTGGGCAGCTGGAAATTGCAGCGCCGCCGCTGCCAGGGGAATTGCGAATTGCTCACACACCGCTTCCAATTCCGCGACACGTTTTACGATGTCAGCGGGTGCAGGTTCGTAGTTGTAATACAGCGGTCCTATACGGCGGCTATTCAACGCCGCCCGGACGCCGGTGGCCAAAATGCCGGAATTAAACGGCCCCCCCAGGATTACCGAGGCTTTGCGCCTGGCACAGAGCGGTAAAAAGTGCTCGCAGGGGGTTTGTTCAAGCAAGGTATAACGCCCCGCCAGCAAGAAACCGTCAAAATCCCCGTGCCGCAATGCCGCATCGCAAATCTGCCACTCATTAGCCCCCAGGCCAATTGCGCTTACCTGGCCATCCGCCTTGAGCTTGTTCATTGCGATATATCCGCCATCCATAAACTCGCGGAATTTTTCCGGGTGATCCGCCCCATGGGTTAACGGCCCCAGGTCGTGGGCGAGGAGAATATCAATCCGCTCCACCTGCAAGCGCTTGAGGCTGGCGTCGAAGGAGCGCATAACCCCGTCGTAGCTGTAATCGAACACGGGTTCCAGCGGTGGTGCATCGGCAAAGCCGTGGCGAATGCCGGCATCGGACTTCGCAGGCACCAGCACCCGGCCAACCTTGGATGATATAACCACCGCTTCACCCCCCGCTGTGAGCGCATGGCCCAACCGGGTTTCACTTAAACCGAAACCATAATGGGGCGCGGTATCAAAATAGCGGATTCCCGCCCTTAAGGCCGAAGCAACGGCGGTTTGCGCCTGGTCATCGCTCAGCGGCTGGTAGAGATTGCCGATAGGTGCGGCACCAAACCCCAGGAGCGAAAGGTTAATCCCATTGCCCCCAAACGGACGAGACGATTTGGATTTCGATAAAACCACGAAGCCTCTTTTTTTATAATTAAAATTAGAATTGCCAATAAAAATTATTCTAGCTGAACGCGGGCAGGATTCACATATAGTGATTTAGACTTTTTGAAATAATTTGCGCCAATTCCATAACTGGTTCAGGCCTAGGAGGAGGTAGATCACCCTTTCCTGTTTGTTGCAATGCCAATAACAAAAAAGCCGATCAAAAGATCGGCTTTTTGAATGCGGATTCCGTTACTAATCAATCAACCCGTGGGAAATCCGGTCGGCGGTTTGAAGCAATCGCTCCAGCACACGCTCGGGGCTTATGGCCTGGGCTTTGATATGGATAAACGGAATGATCAGCACCGCGACAGCGCCGTGGACACCGATGATGGGGACACAATAATCAGTAACGCCGTCCACAAAGTCACTCGCGAGTTGGATATACCCCTGGTCAACCCCCTTGCGCGCCTTGGCCAGGAAACGTTCGATGCGCTCCAGGTCCACCGTCGCCGACAACAGCGGCAGCCAACCCGCCTGTACATCCGGCGTGGCAAAACCATACAGGAGCGCCCCCGAATTGGTGTCGATCAACCGGCGGCGATAACCGACACGCACCGAAAAGCCAAGGTCCATCGGGCTTTCCTGGCGAGCCACCACCACAATCTGGTCACCCGAGGGAACAACCAGGTGGCAGGACTGCCCCAGCTCACGGCTTAATTCCTTCATCGCCGGCAAGGATACTTCCAGCAAGGTTTTGGCGGTGCCCTGGGAAATACCCAGGGTGAAAAGTTTGTTGGTTAACATGTAGCCGTCGCGACCATCCGGCATTTGGGAGATGTAGCCGCGATACTCCAGCGCCAGCACCATACGGAACAGTTCGCTTACCGATCGGCCCAGGGCCGCGGCCATTTGGGAGGTGGTCATAGGTGATGAATTGCGCGCCAGCAATTCCAGGATATCCAAACCTTTTTCAAGCGCGGGTGCGCGGTATTTACGTTCGGTTTCGTCCTGCGCCTCGAAGGCATTTTCGAGTTCGTTCGTCATAGTCACTGTCATAGCTCTTTCTCGTTATTAGTATGTAGGTTACAGAATCCCTTTGCCGATTTAGCATTGCTAAACATACCGGAGTCCCGGCTTTTTCCCTCTCGTCGGGGCGGATTCTACGCACAGCAATACACGCAAAGCGTTCCACTTTACGTAATTCGATAAAAACGCAAACTTGTACCTATGAAAATGCTTTCAGAGTTGGTCGTTTTACATTCACTAACCGTATGATTAACAAGCCCAAGCCAATTTTTATAGATGGAGAGTTGCGGATTTGGCGCCAATCCCATGACAGGCCAATCGCTTCCCCACATTAACCGTTCCGGTCCGAACAGGGCCACAAGGAACCTGATGTAACCAGCAAACACCTCCTTTCCCTGGCCTTTGCCCGCTTCCGTTACCAGCCCGGATAACTTGCAATACACCTGCGGCAGCCCGGCCAGCAGGCGCATGTTTTCACGCCACTCCTCCGCCGGCTCATCATTGACGATGATGGCGGGCTTGGCGGCATGGTCGATGGCAATAGGCAGTTCAGGATGCCGTCGCGCAAAGCGGTATAAATAGGGCAAATGGCGCGTATAGACCAAAGCATCAAGGCTTAGGCGATGGTGCTTCAAGGCGGCAATGGCCGGTTCCAGTTCCGGCCGCAATATCCAAGCGTTGTCCGGCAGGGACTGCATCATCGGCCTGACTCCCCTGAATTTGGGATGCGCAGCCAGCCGGGCAATACGCGCCGCAGCCTGGGGTGACGCCAAATCCACCCACCCTACCACCGCCTTGATAAAGTCCGACCCATCCGCAACGCGCAGCAGGTAATCGGTATCCGCATCGCTGGCCTGGGATTGCACCAGCACTGACCCGGTGACTCCGCATTCACTGGCCAAGGGTAAAAGATCCTCAAGCCCATAATTTTGATAAATGGGTTGGAGGTCCGGCGTCGGCCACTCGCAGCCATTGCAGCCAAGTTGCCAAAAGTGTTGGTGGGCGTCGATCATCACTCCTCCATGGAACGGTCACAATGACGGGCGTAGAACGCAATAAACAGGAAACATAGCAGGGGCACGGTCACCGCCACATTAATTGAGGCGGCATCTGAAACCAAACCCATCACCGCCGTCAGGATTGCACCACCAATAATTGCCATTACTAAAAAAGATGAGGCGGGTTTGGTTAACACACCCCTGTTTTTCAGGCTCAGGGCAAAAATAGTGGGGAACATCAGGGACATAAAAAAACTGGTTGCGGTCAGGGCGAGCAACCCGGCATGTCCCGGTTGGAGGACGGCGAATGCACAGAGTGCCACGTTAATCACAGCATAGACATACATTAACCAGGCAGCGCGGACCCGGCTCATCAAGGCCGTCGCCACAAAGCGCCCAACCATAAAAATTATCAGGGAGGCTAATAAATAATTGGCGAGGGTTTTTTCGCCGGTGCCCGGCACCGCCTCCTGACCATAACGGATCAAAAAGCTCCAGATACAAACTTGCGCACCGACATAAAAAAATTGCGCGGCGACCCCAAACATAAATGGCCCTGTGGTGAGCAATTGCTTGTAGTCGCTCCACGACCCGCTTGTTTCATCCCCCGCCGCCCGGGTGGCTATCGCCGGGAATTTTACGATGAGAACCAGGAGCGCCCAGGCCAGCACCACCACCCCCAACACCAGGTAGGGTCCCTGCACCGCATGGGATTCGCCCCGGTAAAACTGCTCCAACTGGGCCGTACCCATGGCTGCCAGTTCCCCCGGGGTCGGCTCATGGCCGGACAGGATAAATTCCCGCCCGATGACAATACCCGCAATGCAACCAAAGGGATTGAAGGATTGGGCGAAATTAAGCCGCCGCTCGGCGGTGGCGGGATCACCCATGGCAACAATCAATGGGTTTGCCGAGGTTTCGAGAAAGGCCAAACCGCTGGCAATCACAAACAATGCCCCCAAAAACACTGTGTACTCGCGCACGGCGGCGGCAGGGTAAAACAGGAGTGCCCCCGTTGCATAAAGCAACAAGCCAAACACCACAGCCGCCTTGTAGCCATAGCGCTTCATCCACAGGGCGGCCGGGATGGAGAATACAAAGTAACCGGTATAAAAGGCGGATTGCACCAGCCCGGCCTTGAAATCCGAGAGGGTAAATACCTTTTTGAACTGGGTAATCAGGATGTCATTCAGGTTGTTCGCCATTCCCCACAGGAAAAACAAGCTGACAATTAAAATTAACGGCAGTAGCAAGGACTTATCGTTATTGTTCATTCGTGCTCCAACGAGCGCTACCGGAGCGGGCGCTGCCATTATTGTTATTCGATGGAAGTCGTAACTCTACGCCAGGACCCTCTACGCAGGCTACAGAAACAATCTTTATAAGCAAAAGATGATTTATTGATAAAAGAGGCTGGCATAAGGTCAAACAAACTATAACAGTTTTACAAGTCCGTTTGTCTTGGCAAACCAAGCTGGGCAGGCCGCCGTTGATACGGCCCGCCCCGGCAATCCGATTATCAATAATTGTTAATTGGCTATTTTTAGTTGGAGGTGGCTTTGAAGCGACGTTAATGGGAAGCTGCTGCGGGTACCGGCCCAGCGGCGGCCGGCTGGCGCAGGTTGTTAATATCCAGCCATAACTCGGGGCGATCTACCGGTGTCTCTTTCGGCAGGGTTGGATTATTCAAGGGGAACACCAGCCGCTGCTCCAGGTTCGCCTTTTCCAGCACATCCCTTACCATCGGGTCGTTGTAAAAAATCCGGTCGAAACTGCCATCCGCTATCGCCCGGTTAAAGCCGAGTTCCAGATCTTCGGCCAGCTTCCTGTTTTGCTTGCCGGTAAAAAGGTAAAACGGCATCCGATACACCAGCATTATGCGTTTCTCCACCGCCAACGGCAGGTTGGCGTTGGCCTGTAGCTCTTGCCAGGGTTCTTGCACCCCGCGCGGAAACGCGTCAAAGCGACCGCCATCCACCATATAAAACAGGCTTTGGTATTTATTCGCGCGCACTACATTCAACCCGTTACTGGCCAGGATATCGGAATCCGCCCAGGTCGTGCCCTGGCCAAAGGTGAAGCGTTTCAGGTCGTCAAACGTTTTAACTTGGTCAAACTTCGCCTGGCTGGCGGGATTAATGATAAAAATCCGATGCCCCAGCAGGCCTTTGTAAAGGGGAATACGTATCGGCAGGAGCTTGTCTTCCATTTCCTGGTTGGTTGCCGCCCACAGCAAATCTGAACGGCCCGTCGCCACGTCGTCAATATTGCGCGCCTGGGTAACCGTACTGCTGTCTGTCTGCAATGTGTATTTCGTATCGATCTTGCCCAGGGCCAAGTTGACCATCTGCATGGCGTAGCGACCGTTACCGTCGGTGGCCTCATTTACCTTAATGACCGTTTGGGCCTGGGTGGAAAGTGCTATCACACCGCTGACCACAGCGGCTAATAAGGGAAAAGATTTCATAGGTGACCTACCCGTGCCGATACCCCAGGCTGCCATGCCCTTATTTCCTATCGTTTATGAGTTTAGCATGTTGAAAAATGCGCCACGATTTACTTTACAAGACGTTACATGTTGCTATTGGTTATAGCTGGAGAATAAAAATTCGCCAAAAATTGATACTTTTGGTTATTTTAACTATAAGGAAATTACCCGGTACTGTTTACAATGGTTACCTTGCAAAGCGACCTTGCCCCGGAGTTGTTATGAAATCCCTGCGGAAATTTTTACCCATTGTTTTTTGTATGAGCCTGGTATCTTGCGCGCAGGCACCTGATCCGGTGGATTCCACGTCGCTAAACACACCAATAACAACAGGTGACAGCCGCGTGGAAAAAAGCGAAACGCCAAACCCGGCCCCAATACCAGTTACTCACCCCATGACCGAGGCAGAGTTCTCGGTGTGCCTTGATGCCTTGTCGGCAAAGGCGCAAACCGCCGGGGTTTCCAACAAGACCATTACCAACAGTTTGCGGAAAGCCAGGCTTAACAAACAGGTGCTTGAGCTGGATCGCAAACAACCGGAATTTACGACAACCTTTGCGGATTATTTTAATCGCCGCGTCACAAGCCAGCGGGTCGATCAAGGCAGGGGGTTACTGGCCAGGCATAAGGATTTGTTAAATCGCATTGAACAGGAATACGGCGTACCGGCTCCGTATCTCCTGGCCTTTTGGGGGCTCGAAACAAATTACGGCAGTTATTTCGGCAATATTCCGGTCATCGACTCGCTTGCCACCCTGGCTTGCGATGCGCGCCGAAGCAATTTTTTCACCATCGAATTAATTAACGCGTTACGCATATTGGATGAAGGCGCAATTGCGCCGGAAAAAATGGTCGGCTCCTGGGCAGGCGCGATGGGCCACGTGCAATTTATGCCTTCTGCATTCCTGCAAAATGCAATTGATTTTGATGGGGACAAGAAACGTGATTTATGGAATAGCACGCCGGATGCGCTGGCTTCCGCCGCAAAATTCTTGCAAAGCCTTGGCTGGCAAGCCGGTGAGCGATGGGGACGCGAAGTAAAACTTCCCGCCGGTTTCCCATTCCTTGAGGCGGGGTTAAAAAATAGCAAACCGGTATCGGAATGGATCGGACTCGGGGTAAAACGCGCCGATAACACACCGCTACCGCCGGCAACTATAAATGCATCGCTCCTTGTCCCTTCCGGTCACCAGGGTCCGGCATTTCTGGTGTACGACAATTTCAATGTAATCATGCGCTGGAATCGCTCGGAATTTTATGCCATTGCCGTCGGCCAACTCGCGGATCAAATTGCCGGTGGGGGAAAATTATTACAACCGCCACCCGAAAACGCACCGCGCCTGCACCGCGACCAGGTAATCACCCTCCAGCAACAATTAAACCAAAGGGGCTTCAATACAGGCACTCCCGACGGCATCCTCGGCCCCGGGACACGCCGCGCCATTAGCGAATTCCAACATCAACAAGGCATGGTCGCCGATGGTTTTCCCAGCAAGGAAGTGCTTGGTTTACTCGGTATAAACACAGGTTCTGTTAACCGTTAACAGGGGTAACTGCCATGATCAACTGCGACCAACATGACTATATCGAAATTGTTTGCATGTATCGGTATCCGGTAAAAATCACGCTCGCATCCGGTGACATTGTCGAAGGTATTGCCATGGATACAGCGCGCGACGAACAACACGCGGAATGTATAAAAATCGGGGACGAAAAAAACCAGCAACTGATCGTGCTGGATGAAATCAAAACGCTGGAAGTCACCGAAGAAAACCCGCATGTGCGACGGGTGGATTTTTCCTCCTAGCCGCACCTCACGGAACCGGTTCAACCCATTGCCTGGTTGGATACCGGCGCCGGCGCGCACTTGAGCGACTGGAATTGGGTTTTATCGATGGCGTATTTTTGCAACAGTTTTCCCATGGCCCGCCGCTCCTTCCCGGCAATCCGCGCCGCGGCGGACACATTCCCCCGCGCAATAGCCATAACCCGCCGTAGGTAATTGGCTTCAAATTCGGTAATGGCGATAGCCTTGGCATCCTGGAAGCTCAAGGGGGGAATTATGTCCGCGTCATTTTTTTGGGCGACGGACAGGGTTTCTTCATTCAGTGCCGCCACAGTTTCCATCGCTGTTGGCGCATCCACTTCCGCAGATTCCGCAGATTCCGCAAATTCCAACATTGTTCCCGGCGATAACAGGAACGCGCGCAGCAGGCAATTTTCCAATTCGCGGATATTGCCCGGCCAGTTGTGTTGCATTAGGTAATCCAGGCCCGGCCGGCTTAGCTGCTTGGGTGCGAGCTGGTATTCCAGGGCAAAGCGCTGCAATAGGCTGGCGGCAATTAACGCGATATCTCCCAGGCGTTTACGCAGCGGCGGCATCGTCAGGCGCAGCACATTCAGGCGGAAATACAAATCCTCGCGGAATTGTTTATGGGCAACCAGGGATTTCAAATCGGCATTGGTCGCGGCGAGGATGCGCACATCGGCGCGGCGGGTCTGCTTGGCACCCAGGGGCCGATACTCCTGGGTCTGTAGAAAGCGCAGGAGCGCCGCCTGGGCCTTGGGTGTCAGGCTATCAATTTCATCCAGAAACAATGTCCCGCCATCGGCAATTGCCACCAGTCCTGCCTGCGCTTGCTTGGCGTCGGTGAAGGCGCCTTTTTCGTGACCGAACAATTCGCTTTCCAAAATATCGTCGGGTATGGCAGCGCAATTAATGGGAACAAAACTTTGCTCCCGCCGCTTGCCGAGGTAATGGATCGCGCGCGCGGCGTTTTCCTTGCCCGTGCCTGTTTCCCCCTGGATCAGGACAGCCGCATGGCAGGCGGACATTTTTTTTATCAGCTGGATGTTCTCCACAAATTGCGGTGACTTGCCGATTAAATTGAGCGAAGCGAATTCCGCCAGGAGCGAGTTTCGATCCGCGCGGGGCGTTTGCGCTGAGGTCACTAACTGCGCCAGCCAGCCGTTAAGTTCGGTTGCGCTGCACGGCCAGAACAGAAAATCCTGGAAATGGGCAACCAGGCGGGTACTTACCGCGCTGCCGTCGGGAATAAGGCACAGGTTGGTTCCGGAAGACGGTGAACCCAGGAACGCCATTAGCTCCCGGCAAGACGCTGTTTTATCCAGCAGCGCCCGGGAGTACAAAAAAATATTGGTATCGGCACGCGGCAAGGCGTATTCCCGCAGGAAGGTATCGGTCTGGATCCGGATCACCCGCGCCGGGAGTTGTTGCAGGCACACATCAAGGCTATCAAGGGGAAAACAGGGATCAAATGAAAGCAGGTTAATGGTGTACATGGGTAATCATCCTTTTATCTCGTGTAATGCCTAACCCCTGCGGACCACACCAATAACACCATCTCCCCCCTCTTAACGCCGCCATCCGTGCAGCCCAGGTATTGTATTTGTGGTGCTTGCTGGTTTTTTTGATCGCATGGGAGCCGCTAACGACTTAATAAAACTAGCACAGCATTCAACCAACTTAAGTGACTTTTTTCACTTGACACCTCACACCGGCGACCTGCCCCCCCCTGAATCGGCTACCCAGGGCATTTCCAAATTGGGTCAGGAATAACCCACAGGGAAATTTTGTGCCCGGTTTTTGTGTCGCCTGAATTTTCCATTCGCCGTTTTTCTGCAAAGCACCGGGTGTTATTTCACCCGGCACAAAACGATGTTTTAAAAAATAAACTGCGTATTTTCAATGGGTTAAACATTTAAAACGGTTTTGGTACAGCGCTTGCTCCTGAGTGTTTACGCAAAGGTAAAACGAGCCTGGTGGCAGCGTACCGGATACAAACCTGGCGGTGATTCTGGCGGACATTGAGAAGGACCCATGGCAAGCATCGACAGCAGTGATACCCAGGCTGATATCAAAGCCCTTGCGGATGAAATAGCCGCTTACCTGCGCGAACGCGGACAAGTCGCCGACACGCTGGAGGGAATCGCCCGCTGGTGGATCATGCGCCAGCGTTTGCAAGAGGGGCAGCGCAAGGTGGCGCAAGCCATGGATTATCTCTGCGCCCAGGGCCTGGTCACTATCCGCACCCTGGCTGACGGTGCGGTGCTTTATACCAGCAGTGTGCCCGCCACCGAACAGGGCGAGGGTAAACCACACGATGAGCGGGGGATTTAAACGTGGCGTCTTATCGCGCGGTGAACGGCGTGTTACTCAGCCTTGAACATTTTTTTAAAACGCGCATGCCGGCAGAACTGAAATCGGGGCCGGTAAGTGCATCGGTAAAACTGTTTGGCAGTACCACCATTGACGATGCGCAAACGGGAAATTACCTGGGCATATACCTACATCGCCTGGCGATTGATCCCCATGGCCGCAGCCGTTTTTTTTCGCCCCAGGGAACGGATAAGAACGCGGGGCCCGCGCCCGAGCTGCCGGTGAATTTACACCTGTTGCTGATGGCATCGGGCACCAGCGCATCGATTGAAGCGGATTTGCTCGCCTGGGCCATGACCGCCCTGGCGAATGAAGCGCGACTGGATATTTCCCACCTGAGCGATTACGACCAGGGATGGAGTGAAAAGGAAATTCTCACAGTGACGCCCGAGGAAATGACTACCGAGGATTTATTGCGTATTTGGGACACCTTGAATATCAGCTTTACCCTGAGTGTTCCCTATGTCGTAAAAACCTTGCGTTTGCGCCTCAACATGCAGGAAACACAAGGGCCTCCGGTTATGTCGCGCATCTTCCCCACGGGAGTTGCCGAAACCTGAAAAAAAAATCGGTACAGCACCGGATATTTTTAAAAAAATTTTTACAGCCTAACGTCAACAGGAATTTGAGAAAAAGTCACCATGGCCGATGAATCCAGTGAATTTGAATTAGCGGATGCCACCCAGGTGCGGGTGATGGAAACTAATTTGCTGCACGCCAGCGATGTGATCTATTGGCTGGATGGCGCCTCGGCAACATCACCGGCGGCTATGTCCCGCATTGAAATTCCCTTGCAGGTTACCTTCACCGAAAAACCCAGGGCTATCCGCTATTTGCACAGCCTGGGAAAAACCGCGTTTTGGCAAACACCCGACCAGCCCATGCACGCCGGTAAAACCACCGAGGCCGAGCGTGCGCGCCCCGCGCAGGCGCCCTTCCAGGTTGCCGGCCATGTGAATGATCCACGCCAATTATTCAATCCCGCCGCATTTGCCATCACCCTCGGCGCCGGCAACGGCCAGGGCGTGGTGTTGTATCCCTCGCCATTGGGCGTAACCGCGGGTAGCGGGGGGGTAATCCAGGGGCGGGTTTTGAAAGCGGTTGATGGCGAACCATTGGTCTGGGGGCTATTGACCCTGGAAGTGAGTGTGGGGCTAAACGAAACCGTCACCTTTGTCGGGCAAACCGATGCGAAAGGCGACTTTCGCATGGCATTGACACGCTTGCCGCCCTTGCCATTAAACACCACTGACTACAACGCCAATTTGCGCATTTCCGGCGATATGGCGGCGACGAAAAACCTGCCCGCGAATAGCAATGATTTCGTTGCGCTGAATGTGGAATCCGCCACCCAGGCGGGAAATTTTTCCCAACAACTGACGTTCAAGGTTCGCCCCGGCTCCCAGCAGCGAATCAATTCCATGGACAAATTATTTATTGCTGTGCAAACCGTCTGACATTGACTGACTGAAATCACCCTAGGGTGAGCATGAGGAGGAAACCATGCCCGAATATCTGGCTCCCGGAGTGTTTGTTGAAGAAGTGAGTTACCGCGCAAAGTCCATTGAGGGCGTGGGAACCAGTGTGGCGGGTTTGGTTGGCCCGACGCGCACGGGGCCCTTGCGCGGCAAACCCGAATTGCTGACCAGCTTTGCGGATTACGTGCGCGTTTACGGCGATGCCAATGACTTGGATATGGGTGGCACAACGGTGCTTAACCATACCGCCATTGCCGCAAAAGCGTTTTTTGATGGCGGCGGCAGCAAATTGTTTGTGGCGCGCGTAGCAGGCGGCGCCCCGGTAAACGCGAGCGCCAGTGACGGTGGGGGGGATGTGGAATTTTCCGCACGTTTTCCCGGTGCGCAGGGCAATTACACCCTGGAAGTGCACTGGCGCGATAGCGAGAATTTGCTGGCGATAGAAACGCCCGCCTTGCCCGCTGAAAATGAAGTCGTATTCCTGGAAGCCACCGGCATTCCTTTGGCGGCGCGCCATGGCGATACCGATGACACAGTAGTGACCGACACGCATTTCCCCATGGGATTCCGCGGCCTGGTAAGGCGCGTCGGCGATAATTACGAAATTGTGGATAACCTCGGCACCCTCACCGTACCCGAAGGCCAGCCGGCCCTGGCACCGGCAAACCTGGTTGCCGGCGGTGCGAACGGAGTCTTCCTGCGCGCTGCGGTGGTGAATGGCGGTGGTGTGACGGTTAATTTCACCCGGATAACCTTGCGCCAACCCAAATCCGGTCCCCTCGCCAATGGTACCTCGGCGGTATTGCGACTCAACGGCGCGGTTAATATCAGTAATTTTATTAATGGCGGCGGTAACTGGGGTTCGCTCACCACATTGCACGGTGTTACGGCGGGTGATCGCACCCAATTTACCGTGACCGGCGGCAATGATTTAAATACCGGCGTGGCAACGGACATTACGTTTTACCTCTCCGCACTGGCGGCTGTGCCGTCCAGCGCGGGCGCGGTGTTAATCCAGCGCAATTTTGACCTGGATGTTTTATCGAATGGATCGGTAGTCTATTCCTACAGCAACCTTTCCACCGCGCCGTCAGGGGCCAACAGTTTGGCCAGCGTTTTGGCGGCAACGCCCGCCAAGCGCAGCGACGCGCTCGCCAGCCCGATCCAGGCTGCGCTTACCGCCACGACGGGTGAGGAAATCCTTGCCGCGCTTTACGATATGTTTGACCCGGACGCCCTGGACGCTGCGCAAAACCCCCTCACCGGTGCGCGTTACCTGATTAACCTGCAAAACGGTACCGACGGCACGGCACCCGATGCGAATGATTACGGCGGCGAGATTGACGAAGTCAACGGCAGCACCGGCTTCGCCGCGTTTGAAGATGTCGAGGACATCGCCATTGTCATGGCCCCCGCCGCCGCGGCGGATGCGACCAACCACCAGGCCATCGTGGTGGAAATGCAAAAGCACTGCCGCAAGATGCGCTATCGCGTCGGCATTGTGGATGCGCGCGACGGGATGTCCCTCGCCGAAGTGCGCGATTTCCGCTCGCAATTTGATGACAGCCGGCTCGCGCTTTACTACCCCTGGGTGGTCGCCGCCGACCCAAGCGGTGCGCGCACCACAATCAATGTTCCCCCCGCCGGGTTTATCGCCGGCGTCTACGCCAATACCGACGTTTTGCGCGGTGTGCATAAAGCCCCCGCCAACGAACCGGTGATCGGCGCCCTGGGTTTTGCCCAGGACATCAATCGCTTCCAGCAGGAATTACTCAATCCCGACGGCATAAATTGCCTGCGTTCATTTCCGGGGCGCGGCCATCGCGTTTGGGGGGGCAGGACCTTGTCGAGCGATCCGGAATGGAAGTACATCAATGTGCGCCGCTATTTCCTCTACCTCGAACGCTCCATTGAAAAATCCACCCAATGGATTGTGTTCGAACCTAACGGTGAGCGCCTCTGGGCCAATGTGCGCACCACGGTGGAAGATTTCCTCTACAGCGAATGGTTTAACGGCCGGTTACTGGGGCCCACGCCCAAGGTGGCTTACTTCGTGCGCTGCGACCGCAGCACCATGACACAAAACGATTTGGATAACGGCCGGCTGGTGTGCGAGATCGGTGTCGCACCGCTCAAACCGGCTGAATTCGTGATCTTCCGCATCGGCCAAAAAACCGCTGATGCCTAGTGGTGAATGCGCGGGGGATGCAACGCGTCTCCCCCGGTGGCAAACGATTAAACCGGTTGTATAAACGAGGACAACTTTCATGGCTGAATTACGAGAAACACCTTACAGCGTTTTTAATTACCTGGTGAATTTGGGCGATGGCAGCGAAGCCACGGTGCTGGGCGGATTTTCAGAAGTCTCCGGCCTTAACGCCGAAGTCACTATCGCGGAATACCGCAACGGCAACGCCAAGACCAATTACGTCACCAAGGTTCCGGCCATCACCAAGGCAGGTGATGTGACCCTTAAACGCGGCGTCATAGGCGCGAGCAATATTTACGATTGGTTGCAGCAAGTGCGCCAGGGCGATGTGAATGCCAAGCGCAACGTGCAAATTAAATTAACGGATGAAAACCCGGCGAACACCGCCGCGGTTGTTACCTGGAAATTAATTGGTGCCATGCCGATTAAATGGACAGGACCGACACTCACCGCCAAAGGTGGCAATGATGTTGCCATCGAAGAGCTGGTGTTGGCGGTGGAGCATATTGAGCAGGAATAACCTGCCCAATGTCCCGTTTTTTTGATCCACAGTAGCGGTAGTTGGCTATGGAATTCCTTGGCGCGCGCGTTCAATTAAATCCACGTCCCCTGGTGCGTCGCCCCGCCGCACTGGAGGTGGGGATGCTCGGCCATTGCCCGGGGCGGGTTCGTATAGAGCGCCTGCTCGCCCTGGCCACCCTTGTGGACGAGGTTCGCCGGGCGGGTTTCAGTGAGCGCATCAAACAGGTGTTGTTATTAACCGACGAAATTGCCCTCGCGCGCGCGCATGACGTTTCACCCAAAGTGATCGAAAAATTATTGGACCGGCTGGATGCGGCGGTATCCCATTTGCCGATCCCCCTGCATTCAACGGCGGAGTTTGACGATATCTTTCCCGACGCCCGTACTGCGCCCACCCGCTACGGCAGTGTGCTGGCAGGCGCACGCGCCTGGTTGCCCCAGGCGGTGGATGATTTTTTTATTAACGGCGGCGAAAAACTCTGGCTGGTTCGGGTGCCGGAATCGGAAGGCCTGGCGGGCTTTTTACCGGAGCAACCGCAATCCCTGCTGGATGTGGATAAACTGCGCGGCCTCGCCTGCCTGCTGGTGATCAATCGCCTCGGCCTGGTGGTTATGCCGGACCTGGAGCGTTTGCAAATCCCCGCGCAGTTACCTGATATACCCGCTAACACCCCGGAGAATCCCGAGCCTGTATTCCTCCCCCTGGGGACCCTGCTGGAGGATGGCCACCCTGAACAGCAACCGCCCGGCGGATTATTTGAAGGCTTGCCGGTGCAACCCTTGTTAACCGTGTTGCATCGGTTAGTGCAATTAACCAGCCGCGAACGTTCGGATATCCAATTCGTTATTACCCTGCCATTGAGTTACAGCAACACACTCGCAAGCCCGGTGGCCGATGCGGAAGCCCTATCCGTACTCGATAACGCGCGCAAAACCGCAAATGCGCATTTATTGCGGCAAGTGCAAATGGTGTTTCCCTACCTGCGCCAGGGCGAACGCATTTCCAGCCCCGCGGGAATACTGGCCGGTGCTATCGCCCGGAACACCCGGGAAAACGGGGCATGGAGTTCAGTGGCGAGGCAACCTTTAATGTCGCTGGCGCAACCATTCCCGGCGCTCGACATCCAGGACACTATCGCCCTGCGCGAGACGCCGGGCATCGGTGTTATCAATTTAAAAGCGGGAACATTAAAACTGGACGATGAGCGCCTGCTGGTGCCCGCCTTGCATCGCGATGATTATCCATTGCCCGGCGAAGGTAACCATTACAGCCCGCGCCTTAACGGAACACGCTCGGCGGAAATAGTCCGCTTCCTCGGTTACCTGGTCCGTGAATTACGCGAGCTGGGTGATCATCTGGTTTTCAACCTGGACCCGCGTGACCCCAGGCCGCAATTGGTACTTGAACGCTTTTTCCTGGCACTTTACCGCGCCGGCGCCTTGCGTGGCGCCTCGCCCGAAGATGCGTTTCGCATCACCCGCGCGAGCAGCGCGGACCATGTGATTGCCTTTGATATCGAGATCGCACTGGCGTATCCCATCGACAAAATTGTTATCACGTTTATCAATCGGGATGGCGAATGGCAAACGGGGGTGAATCGTGTTTGAGTTTGTTCCCTTTCGCTTTGAGGTGAATTTGTATAACCCCTCCAACCAGGAGTTATTGTGCCAGGGCTACTTCAGCGAAGTTACCGGCCTGGAAATGACCATGGAACCGCGTGCCATCCAGGAGGGCGGACGCAACTGGGGTGAAATACAGCGGGTGGGCCAAACACGGTTTACCCCCATTGTGCTGAAACGCGGCGTCACCAAAATCAGGGATCTCAGCCTTTGGTTCGATGCGGTTACCCGCGGGCAAAATTATGGCTATCGCCTGAGCGGCACCATTGTGGTCATGGGCAGCGAAGTCGATACGGATGGGGTCGCGTTGCCCCTGCTTACCTGGCGACTGCAAGGTGTATTGCCCACTCGCTTCAAAGGTGCCGACCTTTCATCGACCGCAAGCCAGGTTGCGATTGAAGAACTCACCCTGGTCCACGAAAGCCTGACGCTGGAGGCTGCGTCGGGTTAACCGATGCAGAACAAACATTGAACGGCGAAATTGAAAAAGCCACCTTATTTACCGTGTCCGGGCCCATTGATAACCCGACGCGCGGCACGAAAGAAATCAAGGTGATGTTCAACCCCACGACATTGAAAGTAACCCTGGCCAATTCACTCAAGGAAAATGAGCGAAGCGGGAATAGCCGCGCGGCGCAATACGTCGATAAAAGTTCGTCATCACTCAGTGTGGAGCTGATTTTTGACTCCAGCATGGAGACCGACCAGGGCACAACCAGTGAAGAGGGAAAGCTAAAGGAAATTGATACCAGCAGCGACGTGCGCAAATTTACCGGCGCCATTGCCAATGAATTTATGAAGCAGGCCGATGTTGGAGATAAAAATGCGGAACCCAAACGCTGCATGTTTGTGTGGGGCACATTTTCGTTTGTCGGCATTATGGAAAGTTTCGATGAAACACTCGATTTTTTCTCTTGGGAAGGCACCCCGCTACGCGCCACCGTCGCCATAAAGATGACCGAAAGTCGCTTCCAGTTTATGTCGAATGAAGCCAAACAGGCGGAACGGCAAACCCCTTCCCTCGGAGCGAATAGCGATACCCCACACACCGCCGCGCGCCAACCCAGGGAGTGGCGCGATACCTCCCTGTACAACGGTGTTGAAGCGCCGCGTATGCCATCAAGTTCTGCCCTGGCGGTGCCCGGCATGTCGGCGTCGGCAAGCCTGTCGGCGAGCATGGGCGTATCGGGAACCGCTGGTTTTTCCGGGACCATGGGCATCCCGGGAAGCGCAACTATCCAGGGCGGCGCCGGCATTTCAGGGGGCCCCGGCGGCGGCATAAACGCAACGGCGATGATGAAATCCACCCCGGCATTCAGTTTCGGCGCATCCAGCTCCGTTGGCACCGGCATTCCCGGCGCCTTTTCCCCCAACACCAAAGTAGCGACCGGCCTGACCGCGGGCAGCATTATTGCGGCCAGGGTTACTGCCGGCGGAACGACCGGTAATGCGCGCCCCGGTGCAAACCTGCGATCCGGGACCTTAACCGCCAGTGGCCGCGCTTCGGCAAGCGCAGGCCCCAACGGCATAAAAGCGTCCGGTTCACTGGGTTTTGATTAGCAATACCAGGGGGAAAATGTATGCCGGTCATCATTAACGAAGTGATTACCCAGGTGACACCGGAACCGGTGCCGGCCACGAGTGCGCAGGCTCCGCAAAGTGCAACACCGGTAACCCTGCCCGAGTATGAGTTGCTGCAAACACTGAATGTGATTCAGGAACGCCAGGCTCGCTTGCAAATTGATTGAGGATACACAGCGCAATGACGGATGAAGCCCTGGTCAGTACCCGGCCCAAAATCCATGTGGCGGGTAGCGAGAATGTCGATCTGGGAGAGGCATTGACAGCCATGGTCATTAATTTGCCGCTGAGCGGCATGGCGCATGCGGAATTAACGGTAACCAACTGGATAGCACAGGGTGACAACGCGGAAATGGATTACGGATTTGCCAATATCCCCTTGGGGGAAACCATCGACATCATCGTGGGAACCGATGATCCGAAAACCTTATTTAGTGGCGAAATCACCGCCCTGGAAGAACGTTATGGTGAAGGCGCGCCGCAGTTGGTGATGCTGGCGCAGGATAAATTGCATCGCTTGGCGCGCAAACGCCAGAGCCGCGTTTTTGAAGAGCAGTCACTGGACGAGGTGGTGAATACCCTGGCCAGCGGCGCCGGGCTAACCGCCGATGTGAATGTGTCGAGCAGTGTATCCACTTACCACCAGTTGAATGAAAGTGACCTCGCGTTTTTATTGCGCATTACCGGCAACCTGGATGTCGCCGCGCGCTTGCAGGGCGACCGGTTGCGTGTAAAACCCGAAGAGGAGGACAGCGAGCCCATTGAGTTAAGCGCGCAGGACAGCGCATTAAAAGTTCGCTTGATCGCGGACCTCAACCATCAGCCCCTGGGCATCAAGGTGAAGGGTTACAACCTGGATACCGATGAAGAGGTCAGCCAGCAAAGCGACGCTTTGCGTAACCGTGCCAGCGGCACAACGGCGGCGGCCGCACTGGCGGATTTGGGTTGGGAGGGCGAGGACATTGTGCCGCAACCGTTTCCGCGCTCATCCGGTGAAGCGGCCGATCTGGCAAAGGCGCATTTTAATCGCGCCGCAAAACGTTTCGTCAGCGGCGATATTCGCGCGCAAGGGGAAGCGGCATTGTCCAGCGGTCGCGACATTGAATTAACCGGCGTGTCGCCGCGTTTTGCCGGGCGCTACCAAGTGGTGAATTGCATTCACCGGTTTGATGTGAGCAACGGCTTTGAGACACACCTCAAAGTCAATCGCCCGGATTGGCAGCCATGAGCCTGGTGAACCCCCATGCCCTGGGCATGTTGCATAGCCTGCACCTGGCACAGGTGATGGACAACGCCGATCCCGACCATCGCGGCCGCATCAAGGTGTTATTGCACGCAAACCAATTGGAAATCTGGGCGAGCGTGCTGGTGCCTTCGGCCGGGAATGGCTACGGCGTGGTCTGCGTGCCCCGTGTGGGCGAAATGGTGGTAGTGGCGTTTATCACGCCGGAACAGCCCATGGTGATGGGCAGCGTCTGGAGCGGGCAGAGCAGCACGCCGAGCGAAGCCGATACCGTTGAAGACCATTATTTACTGAAAACGCCATCGGGCACCCTCCTGGATATGAATGACCAGGGCGGGCCCTCGGTAACACTGACAACGCCCATGGGTTACAGCATCACCATCACTGACGGCAATGGCGGTGAAATTGAAATCAAGCGCGATGCGCAAAATATCAAACTGACATCGACCGAAGTGACGATTAATTCCAGCGCGACCGTGTCGGTGAATGCAATGCGTGTTGCCATCAGTGCGAGCACGGTCAATGTCGATGCCGCCATGTCGCGCTTCAGCGGCGTTGTGCAAGCGGACACGGTGATTGCCAATGCGGTGGTCGGCACATCCTATACACCTGGAGCAGGGAATATCTGGTAATGAACACAATGGCCCATCCCCATCCGGTTCGATTGCGCGCGCCTTTTTATGCGCAGGCCCAGGGCGTTCATACGCAGCAACAGGGTGCGGAATTGCATCGTTATTTTGAGCCGGAATTTACCAACCTGTTCCAGCAGGATTTGCAGCAGCAGCGCCTTGGTGATGCCGAAAATTACCAGTGGAAAATTGACGATAATTTCAGCCGATTCAAGGACTACCCGGTGCTGCGCTTGCCCATGCACAAGAGTTTTTACCTGGTGAGCTGCGAAGTGGTGTGCGACCGCCCCGGCAGGCCGGCGCTCGACCCGCAACAAATTACCTCGGCCGGTTATGTGATTCGCCGCCTGGCACCCGCCGGGGAGCAAAGCTGGATGCTGGAAAACGATAAAGCCCTGGGATGGCACCCTACACCCACGGGTTTGCGCGATCCGGATGTTAACCGGCGCTGCTGCCAGCCGGGTGGAAAAGCCAAGGTGAAATTGCGCGGCGCGGCCCCGCCGCCGGTGGCACTGACCTATACGGGCGAACAGACCCATCCGATGCACGCCATAAAAACCTATGACCACCAGGGAAAGTGCCACACCATTATTTTTGGCTACATCGCCCTGGGCGGCAGCTATATGTTGCACCAGTCCCTTGGAAAAGCCGCTGCTAAAAAATCCGCAACTACACAAGCCGCCGCCGCTTTCACGGCGGATTCGTTAGCGAATTTTTCCCAAACAACGGCAGCCCAATTGCCCTGGCCCTTTGGTTTCAAACCCGAGGCAGGCAAGGTAGACCAAACATGGAAAGAGGATTGCGCGCGGCCGATTAACAAGTCGGTACCCAGCCCGGCATTTTTTGAGTTACTCAAACATTTGGTCAACCGCTACCACCTCGGCGAAAAGCAAGTGGATGACAACGCTGCGCTACAGGCCTGGGCCGAGAAGCAGCATTTCTATGTGGAAACCGCCGGCAATAAATTATCCCCGGCAAGCTTCACTGATTTTACGCGCGGCAATTTCACCCCCGTTAATAACCCTGAAAACCTTTACGCCTGGCTGGGCGAAAAATTCGCGCAGCCAGAAAATCCGCTGGTGAACTATATCGCCACCCAGGAAAAGCGCCTGGATGAAGGAAAATCCCTGGAGCCTATTCCGGGATTGGGCGATTACTCCCTGTACATAACCCCGGCGGACGCGCAGGAATTGCGCAATCACCTCGACCAGCGCGTATTGGGCCAGGTGGTGGGCAAAGTGAAGGAAATCCCGCTGCCCAAATTCGGCCAGGACAGCGCTGATGTTTTCCAAATAGTGCCGTTTATTCGCCTGCGCAATGCGTGTGGTGGCGAAGAAATTGTGTGGGGCGATGCACAACTGCGCAGTGAAAAATTCCGCGTGGCGGCGCCCTTTGATCCCAATGCCAGCCGCCCTTCCCTGATCCAAATGCCATCACTCGCGGATTTACGCAAAGGCATGGCCCAGGGCGTGAGCATGGTCACCCCGCCGGACACGTTCAGTTTGCTGAACGCGCTCAACCTGAAAAAAGGCGCGAGTGAAGATGTCATTCCCGGCAACGTACCGCAACTGGGCATCCAGTGGATTTGTTCGTTCAGCTTACCGGTGATTACCCTGGTGGCGATGATCCTGCTGATGATCATGATTTCGCTGTTGAACATCATTTTTTTCTGGTTGCCCTGGGTACGTATCTGCCTGCCCTTCCCCAGCATTAAAAAGGAGTAAATGCGATGAGTGCCGTTATTCCAGCAGTGATCAGCTTTCCCCTGGAGGGGGTGGATGAAAACGGTCGCTTGGCTTACGCGGAGGATGACCAAAGTGTGCGCGAAGTGATCCGCAATATTTTATTGACCAGCCCCGGCGAGCGCGTAATGCGTCCGGCATTTGGTGCGGGGCTGCTGGATTTTATCCACCAGCCCAACAATGAAACCACGCGCACACTGCTGCGCAATCTGGTGCGCAAAGCCATTGAGCAGTGGGAAACCCGCATCAAGGTGGATGATGTCAGCGTGTTGCCTGATCCGCAAAGCTTGACCCAGGTGCAAATTATTATTCGTTACCAGATGCGTCATTCACCACAGCCCATGCAACTCAGTTTGGGAATGGATTTAAGTCGTTTGTAAATTTTTTTGCGGCCGAAATGGCGCGCTGGTGAATGATAAATCGTTTAACGCTTTAAGGATGGAATGCGAGTATGCCATTACCAATACCTAACCTTGATGATCGCCGGTTTGATGACCTGGTTGCAGAAGCCAAGGCCCGCCTTGCCAACCATTTACCGGAACTCACCCAGATTGCTCCGGGCGACCCGGTCAATGCGATGGTGGACCTGTTCGCCTGGTTTACCGAAACCATGCTCTACCGCGCTAACCTGATTCCCGAGCGCCAGCGGCGCGTGCTGCTCAACCTGTTGCAAATTCCATTGCGCAACGCCAGGCCATCGCGCGGCCTCGTCTGCCTGGACGCTGGCGCCAAGATCCTGGTGTTGCCCCCGCTGGTGCGCGACGGTGTGCAATTAAAATCCGGTAGCCAGGATTTTACCGGCATGGGCGAAATACAACCGACGCCACTCGCCCTGAGTGTGGGTATCAAGCAATTGCTGACCGACGATGAACTGCTCGGTATGGGGCTCACCCGCCAGGATTTGCAGGAACACTATGGCTTGAAAAAAGGCGATATTCCCCAGCCATTCCAACCCCGTTATTTTGCAACGGGAAAGGAAATCCTCAACCTCGAACAGAGTTTGGATCGTTTTTTCTACCTCGCGTTAACCGTCCCCAAAACATTGCTCAGCAAAATGGGCGAGCTGCGCGAGCAGTTGGCGGGCATCACGCTCAATATAGGTTTGGCGCCCGCCGATGAACTCGAAGCGGAACAGATCAGCGCCCTGAGCCCGCGCCGTTTGCACTGGGAATTACTGTCGCAAAATGACGACGGCGATTTGGTGCCCCTGCCCCTGGAAGTGGTGAGCGATACCACAAAAGGTGGCCGCCAATTAGGTGTGGTGCGTTTGCGTTTGCCGCGCAACGCGCAATTGTTTGATTCATTGACGGTGGCCGATCCCATGTTCGCCGGCCTGGGCGATTTGCCGCCCGAATTGCCCGAACCCCTGACCAGCGAGCGCGTCGCATTCTGGTTGCGGTTGAGTTGCCCGGACGATCCGCTACTCACCCTGGGTTATCTCGATGTCAATGGATTGGAAGTGATTGGCCAGGCACTGAAACGGGATTTAACCATCGGTGTGGGCACCGGTATGCCGGATCAGGTGGTGGCATTGCCGGACACATCTATCGAGCCCGATTCACTGGTACTGGAAGTGGAAGAAGACGGCATTTGGGTGCCCTGGCAGCGCGTGGATTTCCTGGTGGACCTGGGTGCGGATGCGCGCGCTTACAAACTCGATCCGCACACCGGGCAAATTTATTTTGGCGATGGACTCGAAGGCGGCAAGCGCCCTCCGGTTGGCAAACGTATTCGCGCCGCCGGTTATCGCGCCGGTGGCGGCAGCGCCAGTAATTTGCCCGCCGGCGCCATTAAAGAATTAAGCGGCGGTAGCTCACGCATTTCGGTTCGTCATCTCTGGCCCTGCAGTGGCGGTGTGGATGCCGAAACAGTCGCGCAAGCCGAGCGCCGCATTCCGCAATTCCTCACCCACCGCAATCGCGCCGTCACCAAACAGGATTTCCAACTCCTCGCTGTTAACAATCCGGTCAATCCGGTGGCGCGCGCGGAAGTCATGGAAGGCTTATTGCCCGGCACCAGTGTGAAAACCCTGCGCGACAATGTGCCAGGTGTGGTCAGCGTATTTGTGATCCCGCCGCGCTACCCCGCCCTGGCGCAAACCCCCAAACCCACCAAGGGATTGTTGAAAGATGTTTACGATTATTTGTTGCAACGCCTGGTGATCGGTACCGAGCTCTATGTGCTCAGCCCGCAATTTATTCCATTGGCGATCAGTGTGAATGTGGACGTGGTGGATTCCACCACCGAACAACAAACCCTGCGCGATGTGGAAACCGCGTTAATTGAATACCTCTGGCCCTTGGCGCCTGGCGGCGCGCGCGGCGAAGGTTGGCCCATGGGCGTGGATGTGCAGGCGAATGAATTGCAGACACAGGTGGCGCGCGTCGCCGGTGTGAAAGCGGTGAAAGCCATTGCCTTGTTCCAGAAAACCGACAAGGGCTGGCAGCGCATCGCCAGGGACCAGCCATTGCCGATCACCGCCTACCAATTGCCCGAACTCCTGGGTGTGAGTGCATCCACCGCGAATGGCGAACCCGGTGTACCGGGTGGACTTGAACCCTTGCCCAAAGGCAGCCGCGTGGTCCCGGCGCCGGTGGTGCCACAATTGTGCTAACGGGCTTGATTTATGGATAGCAATAACCTGCCTTATTTTCTGTTGCGCGAACCCGGGGAATTTGCATTCGATTCCTACCGGTTGGAATGGCATAGCCAGTGCCATGCGCTGCTGCTCGCCCAAAACCAGGAATTGCGCTTGCCCACCACAGGCAAAACCGCAAGCCTTGCGCGGTTGGCAACGGCAACCCCCCTGGTATTTGATCGCTATGGGCAAGTGTGTCGCATCCACTCGGGGGGAACCTATCTCGAATACAATTCCGGCCGCGGCTATTTACCCTTGCAGGATGGCGATTTGGAATTGGTGGATGCGCTGGAAGGCAAGTTCATCGACCTGGCCATTAACCGCGAAGGCCGCCTCGCCGCCATTTACGCCGACACCAATACCCACCGGCAAGGCGTGTTGGTATTCCATTTGGCAAAACGCTGGCAAGCGGCAGTCGCCTTACCCGAACGCCCGTTGCGGGTGTGGATCGACAATGACCAGGTGGTATGGGTATTGGGTACCACCCGGCTTATGCGCTGTACCGGCGAACCCTTGCCGCATACCTATGAGCCGCAAATAGATCGCTTTGAACCGCTGGCGGAAAATCCCCACCCGTTACACGTCGTGGAAACCTTTGGCCTGCGCCCGGTGGATCTGCCGGCCGCAGAACAAAAGCTCGCATTGCTGACCGACCAGGAACAGCCGCTGGCACTCTGTGGCGATGACGAAAATATTTACCTGCTGGCAAGTGGCACCGGTACTGTGCAATCCGTGGTCAGCCTGCCGCGGTCGGGCAATCGCCTCCAGGCAAGGCGTTACACGCTGGATAAAGCGGTGCCCTTTGCCGTGGATATGGGTTGGGTGGGTTCCGGCCGCCTGGCCTTGATGCCGGTACAGGAAATAGCCGATACCGCCTTTGTAAAACGCGATTGTCCCGTTGTGCAATTGCGCTGGCACAAGGCAACCGCCGACACAGCGGCATGGGGTGAGGGTTTATTAATTCGCGAACGCTATCCCATGCTGTCACAAGCGGAGCCGCGTTTCCTCGCGAGCGCCGACGGGGTATTGCGCTACCAGGCCAGGGTGGATGCCGGGAGTGAAGAGGAAGCCCTTGGCTTCACCGTTCGCCCGCGTGAATTACACGCGCTCCAGCGCCCGCGTTATCACACCATTCGCGCCGCGAAGGACGCTGAGCCGGTCAGCATTGCCGAATTGGACTCAGGCTTACCCAACCAGGTCTGGCACAGGGTGTACCTGGAAGGCCGAATTCCCGCGGGCGCGCGCTTGCGTTTGTTTGCCAGGGTTTACAACAATCCCGAGGATAAGGAAACAAACGCTTACATCGAGCAACCTGATTGGGTCTGGTGCCCCTTCCGCTCCGACCAGGCCTTTGGCAAAGGCGTAGTGGAAGCCAAAACCAACGAAAGCGGATTATTTGAAACCTTGTTGCAACGCCGTGGGGGGCCGGTGCGCCGCCTGGCCGGTCGCTATTTGCAATTGGCCCTGGTGTTTGAAAGCGATGGTCGCCACACACCCGCCGTACACGCCCTGAAAATTTATTACCCGCGTTTTTCCTACCAGGAAGCTTACCTGCCCGAACATTTTCGCCAGGAACACGCAGTTAACCCCGCGCTGGATAATTTACCCGCGAACGGTGCCGATTTCCGCGAGCGTCTATTGGCAGCCTTTGAAGCAACCTGGACGCCCCTTGAAGCGCAAATCGCCAGCGCCGAATTATTGTTACACCCGCAATTCACCTTACCCGACTATTTGCCCGGACTGGCGCAATGCCTCGGCCAAACCCTGCCCGAGCAGTGGCCGGTTGCGCGCCAACGCCGCTGGTTAATGGAAAGCGGCAACCTGCAACAGTGGCGCGGCACGCTCTACGGTGTGCAATTGGCGCTGGACATCCTCACCGATGGCGCCGTCGCGCGCGGCCAGGTTGTACTGGTCGAAAATTTTCGCCTGCGCCGCACCATGGCCACCCTCCTCGGTGTGCAAATGGAGGATGAAGAGCACCCGCTCACCCTGGGAACCGGCGTGAGTGGCAACAGCATCGTGGGCGATAGCTTGATCCTCGCGGAAAAAGACCGGCGCGAATTTATTGCGCTCTTTGCGCCCGGTTTGGCAAACGCCGGCGAGAAAAAAATCGTCGCCAATTTTTTTGATCGCTACGCCAACCAGGTGACGGTGTTATTGCACGGCGATGCGCGCCGCTTCAAGGACCTGGTGCAGGCAACGCTCGAACAGGAAATGCCCGCCCATGTGCAGTGGCGCCTGGTGGAAACCGATCATCCCTTTGTATTGGGGCTGGCACCGCTGCTGGGTGTGGATACCTTCCTGGAGCGGCAGCCACCCGCGCGCCCCGTGGTGCTCGACGATACCTGGTTGGGGCGCGAGGGTTTATTAAAAAATCCGCCGGCGTTTTCACCGCGCGATGTGCATTCGCGTATCCAGTAACGCGCAGCACGGTGACGGGGCGAATGACGAATTCATTTTTGTTTTTGATAAGCGATGGAGTTAGACAATGAGCGACTTCACTGAAAACACCGATAGCCTGGAGGCGGATGCGAGCTTCGAGCAACCCCTGCGCCGTGTCGCTTACGAGGCGGGCATGTTACTGGGCCTTGAAGCCACGCGCGATGAGCAAGCCTACCATCGCCGCCGCCTTAACCGTCACCAATATTGGCTGGAAGGTTACGGCACCCTGGCGGGTATGCGCGTAGGCATCACCCCCGCCGCCGACATCAATGTCACAAATCCCGTTACCACCCGTGTGGTGGTGGGGCAAGGCGTGGGCATCGATGGCCTGGGCCGCGAAGTGCTGATCCGCGAACCTTACGGCATTGACCTCGCCGACTGGATTCGCGCCCAGGGCGCAACACGGCTTTATTCAGGCTACAACGACACCACCAACGTACTGCACCTGAAGGTAACTGTGCGCCACCAGGAGGTACCCGTGGGTATGCAGCCGGTACTGGCGCGCAAATTGAATTTAAGCACCGACGCGGTACAGCCGAGCCGCACCCTCGACAGCATTTTGCTGGAATTGGTTCCCGAGCTGCCGCCCGCCGTTGCGGAAACCCGATTCCATCCCTGGGCGGCGCATGACCCCATCGTTGATGCAACCCCGGCGGAATTAACCGCTGCCGAAAGCACTTACCTTGGCGATGTGACTACCGCCAACGCAACAGCCGGTGCGCAATTGCAATTGCACGCGCGCCTGCTGCACTGCCTGGATGACAAAGGCATCAGTGCGCAATTGGCCGCCGATGAATTGGAACAGGGCGCGCGCCTGCTGCTGGCGCGCATTGAAATCGATATTCCCGACCTGGATGCCCTGCTGGAAAACAGCAAGGAAGGCAAACCCCTGGTAAATCCCAACGCAATTCGCGTTAACAACCTTGTCCGGCCTTTTTTAGTGACTGCCAGCCAGCTCGGTTACTTGCTGGCGAATTCCTAGGTCCATGGCAAGATGAAAATCACAGGAGACGATGATGCCAAACGAATTATTTAAACCCATGGGCAACCCGGTTATCCAGAAACAGGGCCAAAAACCGGAATTGGAACGCGTCGCGGATGTCGATCCACGCTTAACCCGCTCCCATTATTTCGACAGCCGTTTATTGACTGCCGAGGATTTAAACCGCGACCAGATTTATGTGGATGGCCGCCTGCGCGAACTCGGCCAGGCATTGGGTTACGGCGTGGTGCGCGGCCTGGAATTAAGCCTGGATATTGCCACCGGGAAAATCAGCGTTAAACCCGGTTTGGCGGTCAGCCGTGCAGGCCGGGTGCTGGAAGTGACGCGGGAGCTGACGCTGGATATTGCGGACCGCGCCGACATTTCCGAATTAAACAACGGGCGCTTTCGCCGCATTGACCGCGCGCTCTACGCGGTGGTGGTGAAATACAGCGAGCAGGGCACCGATATCGCGGAAGTATTCCCAACCGACCTGGGTGAGAATCGCCGCTTCAGTTTTGATGTGATGACCGAAGGGGTGCAGTTTTCCCTGATGCGTTTGCCCCAGGCTTTTGGCCAGCAAAATGAAGTGGTAATGCGCGCGAATCTATTGCGTGAATGGTTGAACGACGCCACCGGCAGCGGCGCCGTGCCGGAGGACGGCGTCGGCCTGGGTGTGTTGGCTATCGCCAATGATCGACCGCTCTGGCTGGATGCGGATTTACTGCGCCAGCCGTTGCGCGCCATTACCAGGCCTGGCGATGTGCAGGCGGATTTGAGTCGCCGTTACGACAACCTGTTGCGCGAGGTGCAAGAACAGCGCGCCAGTTCATCATTGACCAACGATTTTGCGGCCACCGATTATTTCCGCCTATTGCCACCCGTCGGCGCCCTGCCCGCGGAGTCGGTTAACCCGGTTACCGGGCGCCAGGGTTATTTCCCGGAACATTTCAACGTGTGGATTGCGCCCGTGCGCTTGTCCGATGCGGAGCAGGTGCGCGCGGAATCCATGACCTTGCCGGTCATCGACCTCGCCAGCCGCGAGCCGGTGGATATTGTGGTGATGGTTCCCATGGGCAACAGCGATTACGGCCAGGCGGCGCAACGGCTTGAACGCCCCTTATCTGGCGGCGGTTCACCCCTGCCTGCGCAAAACCTGTTGAGCCTGAAATTATTCCCCGTGGTAAAACCCCACGAACTGGATACCGACCGCGATGCCTGGCTGGCGATTTGGGACAAGCTCAATGCCAGCAGCCACAAACTGTTTTATATCCGTCGCCCATTGCGCGCCGCAGAAACCCGCTTGAGCGGCATTGTGCTGGCGCGCGGTGTGCCCCTGCCGCCCGCGCCACCCGCTGCGCTGCCGACACCGGCAGACAATGGTTTGTACCTGGATGAATCCCAAACCCTGCTGCGCGACATCAACCTGGCGTTATTGCAAACCTTGCGCCCGGCGACTGGCGATGAGGCCACCTCAGCGGCGCAAAAGATCCTGGACAATTTCGGCACAGATGCCCCTATCACCAAAATCATCCTGCAACTACTGGTTCGCATCGAGCGCCACTACGATGCAATTTTGTGGCAGACAATCGTGGAATTAATGTCCAGTTCCGATTCCGTGGGCGGCAACCTGAAACCGCTGCTGGATTTATTGCTGGAGGCAGGCAACCAGGATAAGCCCACGGGTACGGTTATCGCCGCCGCAAAAGACGATTTGAAATTAAGTGACGCCCTGGCAGAGCAATGGAAAACATTGGCTGAGGAATGACATCATGAACGAGATTCTGGTTAGCGCCCATATTCCCAGTGACAGCGACCTGGAGCGCCTGAATTTATTCGCCGGACGCCACATGGGCGAGGATGAATTCGAGCGCCAGCAAGCTTATGTGGACCGCCGCCTGGCACATGCCTTCGCCGCCATGCCCCAGGGGATTGTCCACGGCCTGGAAGTTCGCGCAAGCCAGGTCGGCAACAAGGCCGGTTTTATGGTCACAGCCGGCTTGGGTATTGCCGGGAACGGGCAGGCCCTGGGCTTGTATTATCCGCTGCATGAAACCTGGGAAACCCTCATCCAAAATTACGTGAAAAAAACGCTCACCGATAATCCCATGGGCGTGTTCTACCTCACCCTCGAACGCAACACCCGCTTTGTTGACGACGACACACTCATCCATCCGGAACAGCGCACGGAATTTGATCCCACCCGCGACGCGCGTCGCCTGGTGGTGGGCAACCTGGGTTTATTTCGCCTGGCCATTGACCCGGAGGTCGCCGCAAGCCTCACCCGCGAGCAGGTGGAAAATACCATCGCCGCCATGCACGTGGATAAAACCTTTATGGCGGCGATGAAACATTCGCTGCCATTGGCGCTGGTATTTATTGATGACCTCAACCGCGGGATTATCCCCATCGATGAATTGCCGCCCGCCTATGGCGTGCGCTGGTTCAGTGCCGCTTGCGGCCAATACAAGGCGGTGGAAAAAAGCGGTCACCAGGTTTTACTGGACCAGACACGCGCGGCGTTTAATCGAATGGTCAGCGCGGCGCAGGCGCAATCGGTACTCACGGTTACCGATTTTATTAATGCGAATTTGCGCCTGGATTTTTTACCGGCCGCGGGTGAATTACCGGTCGCCTTATTGCAAAACCTGGCGTCGCGCTCCAGTGCCAATCCGCCCGGAATTCGCTGGTTACCCCAACATATCGCGGTCGATATAGTGCCGGTGCCGGAAGAATCTGTGCCCGCGTTAATTGACCAACACCTGGGACGTCGCCTGGTGGACCTGCGCCAGGGTTTTGGTGAGCGCTTGCGTTTGCTATTGGCAGTGAACGAACCCGATTACAAACCCGATTTACTGGATGTGCCGCAGGTTGACCAAAAACTGAAACAGGATTTGTTCCGCTATTTCATGCGCGCCTACGACATTTGGGCGGAATGGCGGCGCCAGTTCGATGTGCTCTACCACTTGCCCGAGGACGCGAAAATCGAACTGGACCCGGCCGCGATTGAGGCCCTGGACCTGCCCAAGCCTGTCGCCTGGCCGTCATTTCCCATCGATGTTTATACGCAACTGGTGGGCAATATCCGCGCGACCCTCGGTTTACCCAATCCCGGTCCCCTGCCCTATCCTTACGATGAGCACGAAAATGCCGACATCCAGGCGGAAATACAAACCGATGGGTTCAGGTTCTATCGCAATTGGTTGCAGCGCTATCAGGAACTCGCCGGCAATAACAATCCGGACCCGCGCAGTTTTCCGGCCCACGAAAACCCCAAGGCAGCCACCGGTTTAATTATCCAATACACCGATGCGCAAGTAGACCTGGAAGCATTGGATACGCAAATACGCATCACGCGTTCACGCATCGAACGCACACGTGATTATTTATTGTTGCAACGCCAGCAATTGGATAACCAAACCGTTTCCCTGGCGGCGCTGGCCGGCGGTGTGGCCGGCGACGGTTCCGGTTTACAGGTAGCGCGCTGGCTGCCCTACACCCAACTCAAAGCCAACAAGGTCGCAGTAACACCCCCACCGGAGACGACCACGCCCGGCACGGTGACAGCACAACCGCTATTCAACCTGGTGGCCACTAACTTTATTAACCTCAAGGCGAATACTTCTATCGCCAACACTGCCCAACAATTGATTAGCAAAGGCATCACCGCCAAAACCGTTGCGCCCAATTTGGTGTTCGCCTCGGCGCTGCGGAAAACCCCGGCGATCTTTTCCCCGCTGCAATTTAATTTAAACAACGCGCGCCTGGATAAAATTGCCGAAGCCCCCCGGCAGGCACTCACCAAACCGTCCTTTGATGCGAAGGAATTCCGCTTTGGTGTACTGGAACACATCCGCCCCGAAGTACAGGAATACAAAAAGGCGGTACGCGGCTTAACGGAATTGATTTCCACCTTGCGCGGTATTTTTGATGCGGCCGAAGCCAAGCAATTGGAAGCGAAATTAAAAT
Source organism: uncultured Cellvibrio sp. (assembly GCA_946480695.1). Next base: position 6,233 of record CAMLKG010000026.1, on the reverse strand, counting down.
CCTTCGGCGTGCCGATGACCTATGACCAAATCCAGGAAGACATTAAGTCGCAAACAGACAAGGATGACCTCGGTTCACGCTTGTATGAAGAACTGTTTAAAGCCGGAAAAATATTAACGCAACAAATTGCCTGGATGGAGGCCCGCTACGAACAACTGGAAGCCAAGTTACAAGGGCTGCTGCGCGCGCGCCTGTTAAAAGAGGATGAAATTGAAAAGCTGATTGCCTTGATTCGCACGGCAACGGAAAAGTTGGCGTCGATTGATAAACGCCGCAGCGAATTCCTGGGCGATTACGGTGTTGCCCAGCGCCTTGTTGACGATGATTTGATGGACACCTACAAACTCAACGAGGAGCGCACCCGCATACTCACCAACGGCATTCGCGGTTTGTATTACGTGCGCGCCTGCCAAACACCGGTCGGTGAACCGCTTGCCGATCCACTGCTGTTACGTTACGCCAGGGCGCGCGATATTGTTCCCGGTTGCGACAGCGATATTGATCCCGATTTGCCCGATGAGCTGGATGATTTTTTTGAAACGGTATTGGAAATCCCCATGGCCGCCTGGGGTGACCTGCAAGATTTCAAATACCTGGTTCCGGCACCGGAAAAACTTGGCTTTATGGAAAGTTTGCGCCGCCTGCGCCTGGAGGAAAAAGCGGTGCGCCAGTCGCAGGCAACGGCTACCAGCATCGGGCAACGCGTAGCTGTCGCTGCCCCTGTCAAAACCACCGCCAAAGCCCCGCCACCTGCGCCGGTCAATATCAGCCTGTTTGGAATCCGCCAGCAAACCCAGGCGACCTTGTACCAATTTGCGCAGCTTGTAATGCCGGTATTCCAGATATCCACCAAGGTTCGCCAACAGGACGCATCCGGGGTTATTTCACTGGCGGACCTGATGTCCACCGCAAAAGGCCCGTTGCAAAAGCAAGCGCAAAACCTGCACAACCGATTGGAACAAGCAGCCTGGTGTATGTTGGAAAAGTTGAACGAATTGCCACCATCATTACGCCTGGAGTGGGCGCAGTTGGCGGAGGATGATCGCTTGCGTGTGGAGGATGCCGCCTATTGGCCGGGGCTGGAGCGCGCGGAGCGCGATGACTTTAATGCAACGCGCACATTGGCTGAAATTGTAGCCTGGTGGTTCAAGCAATTGGACCGCGATGCGACAGCGCTGGCGCGCACGGCGATGCGCAACATGGTGCGTGCCATTTTAATCCACGCGTCCATGGGCGACCCCAACGAAATTTTGCAAGGCACTGTGCAAATTCCGCCGCGCCGTTTTAATGCGGGCGAGTTGCTGCGCCTGCAACTTAATCGCACGCCCAGGCCAGGTACGTTGTTGCAGTTGCTCGATCCGCAACAGCGCGTTGTCGCCTTGCTGAATGTGGATGACCACGATAACAAGGGCACCGTTGCGCGTATTACGCAGTTGACCCAATTAGCGCAAACCAATTTGCAAATCACCACGCAGTTCCGCGTGGTGGCCAGCAAATCGACGGCGCAATTTAATCAATCAAGGAAATAATTTTTAAACATTTATTGCAACTCCCATGAAACGAATATGCCTGGTATCGGACCGTCAAAAAGAGGGACCTTTTTGACGAGCCTACAGGGATGTATCCACGGCGTGTCCGATACCAGGCATATTCGTTTCTCCGAGCCAGTGGTAATTAACAAAGGATATGGATTTCTTTCAACGGGATTGCGAGATCATCACATCACCGGATTACAGTGAACTCCTATGCACACGGCAGAGTCAGTAGCAATCAGTCGCCTTCAAGTAAAAGGCGATAAACGCACCAGCCAGGCACTGGTGCGCGACCTGGAGCAGACTTCCTGGCCCCTGCCCTTGCCTGCCCATTTGCAACACGCCTGGGTATTGGTGCGCGCAATACAGGTAACAGGCAAGGCGCGTGAGCTGCGCCGGCACACGGCAAAACAATTGGATGGCGAATTGCAATCGGCGGTCCGCGCCATTCATGGAAATGCCGCTGCTGCCAACGCCATCTGGTTTGCCTCGCTGCCGGAATTGGTTGCATTCCTGTCCATTGAATTGGCGTTAGGGAAAACCAGCCAGTGGTATTGGTCGCGTTGGGCCTACTTATTGCGGTATCCCAGGCGGGAAGCCATAGCCCGTTTGTTGTGCGAACATTGCGAATACCTGCCGGCGATTTTTGCGCAGCTACAAACGCAACAGCAATTGCGCAGTGTGTGGGCGCAGTTGAGCCATGGCAGCGCCAACACTATCGCGCGGGAATTATTAAAAGCCTGGCATTTGCCCGCATTCCCTGCCTGGCAAGCGGCTGTGGAATATCCCCACCTGGATAACCGAACAATTCGCCGGGGATTGCAGGCTCAAAACAAACTCCACGCCGTTTGGAAACCCTTGCTGGAAGGGCTGGCCCAAAAGGATGGCCGTGTCACCCTGGCGGCCATCATTTATGGCTTAACTTACACACCCTTGTGGTTGCAGCAAACACCAGCGGCCTTTATCCAAACATTTGCCTCGCTATTACCTGGATCGACGCCACGGGCTAACACCGTTCCGGTCACCGGGGAGCCGGGTGAACCACTGGGCAGTAAAAATAAATCACCGCAGAAACAGGTGTTATTTTTTAACAAAAAATCTCCGCAACAATCACCCCAGTCCGCCACTAACAACGCCGCGCCTGGAAGTACACCCGCAACCGCACCCGGCAGGCAAAACATGCCCGGACCCAAAAAATATTCACCGGTAATCGCTGGCGAGGCGAATGTTGCCAATGTGCCCGCTTATCGGGAAAACGAGCAAAAAAATTCGTTACCCCGTGGAGATAACCAGAACCCGGCGCCCGTTACCCACATCGACGCGCTTATGGAAAACCATGGGGAGACGCAGGAATTTTATGACGAGCCTGCGCTGTCAGCTGCCTATGAATTCACCACCCAATCCGGTGGATTCTTTTATTTATTAAACCCGTTGAACCAATTATTTACGGCGGAGCGTTTTGCAGGACAACCAGAAGCCTCCGTATGGCATTGGCTGCTCGACCTCTATCGCTTGTTTGCACAGCGGTTTCCCGCCTTGGACGGATGTATTGATCCACCCTTGTTGCGTTTTATGTTGCAGCAAATGCAACCCGAGGCAACGCCTGTTGAATTACAGCAATTATCGCTGCAAGTAATGGCATCACCGCCTGGTGATGTTGCCAACGCCTTGTTTGCCGACCTGCACCAACGCTTTGGCGCAACGAGTTCCTGGCGTGAATTGGAATCCTCACCCGGATTCTTCGCCACACCGGCGCGAGTCATGGCCACGGCCAGCCATTGGGATATTTATTTTCCATTAGCCTCTGTGCGCCTGGAGGTACGTTTGGCTGGTTGGGATATCAATCCGGGATGGTTGCCCTGGCTGGGGCGTGTGATCAACTTTCATTATGTGGAACAACCAGCGCCAACCGGCCCGGGAGCTGCACCATGAATTTGCCGCTGGGGGTTTTCCCCGCCTCCCTGCAACAACAAATAGCGGCGCAATTGGAGGCCTGGGTTTATCGCGGGTTATTAGCCTTTTGGCAGCGCGCCTTGCCAGCCGACCATGGCGTGTTCCAATTGATGCACCTGCGTGCGTGCGAATTGCTCGCCAATAGGGAACTACCCGCATGGGATAGCGATTGGCCCTGGGACAGCGCCCTCGATAAAGACTTCCCCTTACAGCAATTGATTGAGGATTTTTCCCTCACACCGGCGAGTTTATACGTGCTTGCACTGGCGGGGCATGTGGAAACCTCCCATTTGGTAAACCTTGCGTTGGCGGAATTGCAAGCCCCCGACCGGGCACCGCGATTATCGGTGCACCTGGCGAGCGCCCTGGCGCAAAATCTATTTGGTGAATCATTGCAGGCCGCCGATATCCATCAACCCTTGGGTGCGCTCGCCATTGCCGGGCATCCATTGGTCGCAAACCACCTGTTGGGTTTGCAGGGTGATGGGCCTTTACCCTTGCAACGGCTCACGACCAGCCCCTGGTTGTGGGCGCTGCTATTGGGTGGCCAGCCCCATTGGCCCGGCATCAAACCATTGCAGGCGGACATACACTGCGATATTGCACCAGGCCTCATGGGTGAATTGCACTTATCAGCGCGTTTGCTCAGGCAGTATCACGCCGGCAGCACAGGATTAATATTGCGTGGTAATCCCCACTCGGGGCGGACCCGGTGCGCGCAGGTCTTAGCAGAGTCCATGGCGTTGCACGCCGTGGAAATTCCGGTGGACCTCTGGCTTACCCAACCCGTGCTTATGCAAGCCTGCCGTTATGGAAAATGGTTGCCTGTTTTACGTTTGGCTTCCGCACCGACACGCTCCCTGGGCTTAGCGCAATCGCCGGTTCCTGTCGTCGTTATTTTGCCGAACGATGTGACGCTGCACGACGGCAATTTATTGGAATTGGACATCGGTGCGCCCGGTACTGAAGATCGCCGCCAACTTTGGTTGCGGGAATCCAATGATATTGAATTGAGCGAGCAGCTCGCACGTTGCGCGCGTTTGAGCGCACGCTCCATTCGTTGGGTCGCCAACAGCGCGCGGCAAATTGCCGGGCTTGCGCAACAACCCCTGGGACTGGAACACATTCGCGCGGCGCGCGCGCGCCTGGGCGTTGATAAATTACGCCTGCTCGCACAACCGGTCTTGCGCCAGGTCGATGGCGATGCGCTGGTCGTACCGCCGATGGTCAACGAGGGCTTGCAACTCGTGTTGCGTCGCGCCCACCAGCGCGAATCCCTGTGGCAGGGTTTGGGTTCCACACTCAGCGTAACGCCCAACCCCGGCGTGCGCGCACTATTTACCGGCGAAAGCGGCACCGGGAAAACCCTGGCGGCAAGCTACATCGCCACTTGCCTCGCGGCGCCCCTGTATCGGGTGGACCTGTCGGCGGTGATGAATAAATATATCGGTGAGTCAGAAAAAAACCTCGCGCAGTTACTGGATTATGCCGCCGCTGCCGATGTTGTCCTGCTGTTTGACGAAGCCGATGCATTATTCGGCAGCCGCAGTGATGGCCAGGAAACCGGCGAGCGCTTTGCCAATATGCTTACCAACTTTTTATTAACCCGTATCGAAACCCATCCTGGAATTGTCATCCTCACAACCAATAGCCGCGAGCGCATCGATAACGCATTCACGCGCCGACTGGATGTCATTGTCGAATTCCCCATGCCCGATTTTGCAGAGCGCCTGCACTTGTGGCGCAGCCATCTGGGCGAACGCGGCCCCGGTGAAGGGGTGTATCGCAATTTGGCCACCTATTGCGATTTGGCAGGGGGGCAATTGCGGAATGTCGTATTAACAGCCGCGTCCTTCGCGAATGACCAGCCCATTCGCTGCGAACATTTGCTGGAAGGTTTGAAAGCGGAGTATCGCAAACAGGGCCGTGACCTTCCCCGCAAATTGGAAGGGCTGGCAACGCAAAAATTCCTAACAGGATAAACACCATGCCTAATCTGGACCAGGTCCTTATCGTAAATCCCGAATGCAGTTTTTCCGACATCGCCGCCGCGATGAAAAATATCGGCTGGCAGCGCGACAGCCTTGAATTGGCGGCGCCGTCGTTAATTGCCAACGAACCGGAAGTTGCCACTTGGAGCTGGATGGGTAGCAAGCCCTTTGTGATTTACAGTTTTAACCCGGTGGTAAAAATGCGCGTGCTGGATGTTGCCGGTGTCCCGCCGGGATTGCGCGAAGGTATCGCGCACCAGCTTCCGTTACTGAATCACCAGGCGATTGAAAATTTATTCACTTCCGATGATGTCAGGGAGCGTTTGCTGGGGCTGTGGGCAGCGCAGGAAACCGAGCGGGTGGATTTGCTGGAGACCGCAAGGAAGCTGGTGAATGATCCTGAACCTGTACTGGCCGAACAGGCGCGCGATGTCTGCGCCAAACTGGAACGGATTAACCAGGCGCGCACCGAAGTCCTGGTGCAAATGAAAATGATCGAAGAGGCAACCCCGGCATTAATTCGCCGGTTAAATGATCCCTCCTTTATCCAATCACTCAAACCCAGCCGCAGTGATTTGCAAAAATTATTTGATGCAGGCCTGGTGGATGTAGCCTTGCAAGCGATTGAAAAAACCTACGCCGACCCCGGGCTACGAATTGCTTCAGCAGCTGATGCACAAATAAAAGCGGTTGCCTGCCCGGCGGGATTATTGCGTTGGCCCAATATGCTCAGCGATAAATTTCCCGGTGGTTATCG
>CAMLKG010000025.1 GCA_946480695.1 uncultured Cellvibrio sp. | reverse complement strand
GTCTACGTACGGCCCGAATATGCGGGTAATATTTTTACGTACATTGAGAATACCCAGCCGCGGCAGATTATTAGCGTCCGCCCGACGGCATTCCGCGCGGTAGGGAGCGGGGGAAACGCGGAGATCCTTTCTGTTTCGGCACCTTCATCACGAGGCGTTAGCCAATGGCTGGCGGACGATATCAACGAATCAGAGCGACCGGACCTTTCCTCCGCACGTGTTGTCGTTGCTGGCGGACGCAGTTTAGGTGAGGACTTTGGAAAATTGTTAACGCCGATAGCAGAAGACCTTGATGCTGCCATAGGTGCAACCCGCGCCTGTGTGGACGCGGGCTTTGCGCCTAATGATTGGCAAGTCGGCCAGACAGGTACCGTTATCGCCCCTGAGCTTTATATCGCGGTGGGAATTTCCGGCGCTATGCAACACATCGCAGGCATCAAAGACAGCAAGGCCATCGTTGCAATCAACCATGATCCCGATGCGCCAATTTTTAAATACGCGGATTATGGCCTGGTTGCGGATCTGTTTACCGCTTTGCCCGAGTTGCACACGGCGTTGCAACATAATCGTCAATAAGGAAAAAATATGAGCGCATTTAACACCCAGAAAGTCTTATCAGTTAAACATTGGAACGATAGCTTGTTCAGTTTTACTACTACCCGTGATGATTCATTTCGTTTCGAAAATGGCCAGTTTGTGATGATTGGCCTCAACCAAAATGAAAAACCTTTACTGCGCGCTTACAGCATCGCCAGTCCTAATTATGCGGAGCATTTGGAATTTTTCAGCATCAAGGTACCCAATGGCCCCTTAACCTCATTGCTGCAACATATTAAAGAGGGCGATTCGATTTTGGTGGGCCGGAAGCCGACCGGTACTCTATTGCTGGCGGACCTGAAGCCGGGAAAGAACCTGTTCCTGCTTTCCACCGGTACGGGGTTGGCACCGTTTATCAGTTTGATCCAGGACCCGGAAACCTACGAGAAATTTGAAAAAATCATCCTGGTGCATGGAGTTCGCAAGGTGGATGACCTGGCTTATCGCGATTTTATTACCCGGGAATTGCCCAATCATGAGTTCCTGGGTGAGGATGTTCGGAATAAGTTGATTTATTACCCGACCGTCACCCGTGAGGCATTTACCAACCAGGGCCGATTGACGGATCTTTTGCAAAGCGGAAAATTATTGGCTGACATAGGTTTACCACCGCTAAACCCGGCCACAGACCGCGCTATGTTGTGCGGCAGCCCTGGCATGCTTGACGATACTTGCGCAATCCTGGATACGGCAGGTTTAACGGTTTCGCCGCGGATTGGCATGGCCGGTGACTATGTAATTGAACGTGCGTTTGTGGAGAAATAATCTAGTCCGCGCTATCCGGTTGTTTGGTTTCCGTCTCCGTACAAGGACGTGGAGAGGGCATTCCTTGTAATCCGCTGTTATTCCTCTATCTTATTTCTGTGTGTTTAGATGCCATGGTAAATTAGACCTGCGGCTTGTGAGCAGGTGTTAGCCTCAGGTGTCTATGAATCCAATAATAGAAATAAATGAATCCAATAAAACCCGCCTGTACGAAGCTCTGGGGCAAATAGTCGTTGCCTTCAAAACCCTGGAACTGGTGGTTGAAGGCATTATATTTTGCAGTTTGCAGGTTCCAGCGGCGCAAGTCCGCGTCCTCCTGGCGGGTATCGCCTTCGACATCAAAGTGACCAATATGAGCCTGATAGTACGGGAGCGCCATACCTGCAATGATTTGGAAAGCTTTGTTCCTTCGCTCGACGAGCTTGTGGCGCGCTGTCACTACTGTGGTAAGCAGTCTGATGAATGGTTGCAATCACATTGGGTGCCTGGGCTTAACGCAGAATCCGGTTACGTAAAACGCTTGCAGTCCACCGATTTCGTGAGCAATTTCAATTCGTTGGAGCTGGATTCAGTCAGTTTGCTGGAATTGGAAAACTTTATCCCATGCTTGAACGCAACTACCGGTAATTTGCAGAGATTCCATCAAAATCTATTTTTACATTTCGGGCGCATTCGAGGCCCGCAAGCATTAAATGATTATATGCAGGCACCTTTGTCCGCGGAAAATGATTCGTGGGGGTAGGATTAATCAACAGGCATGCGTACTCATGCCTGGTATGAGGAGGTTGTTTCCATATTGCCTGCGTGCAGGCCGCACTCTTTCTTGGTGGCTTCCTCCCACCACCAGCGCCCTTCGCGTTCATGTTGCCCGGGTGTGATTGGCCGGGTGCAAGGTTCGCATCCAATTGATACGAAACCACGCTCATGCAATTCATTGAAGGGTACTTCACATAACCGGATGTAATCCCATACCTCCTTGGAGGACCAATTAGCGAGCGGGTTAAATTTCGTCAGTGTTGCACCGGGCCGGGCGAAGGCCTTGTCATTCTGGATAACCGGAATGTCAGCGCGGGTAGGGCTTTGGTCTTTGCGTTGCCCCGTAATCCAGGCATCGAGGGTTAATAACTTCTTACGCAGCGGATCGATCTTACGCACACCGCAGCATTCGCCATGGCCATCTTCATAAAAACTGAATAAGCCTTTCTCTTGTACCAACCTGCGTACCGCCTCACCATCAGGTGAAACCACATCGATTTTAATACCGTAGTGCTTGCGTACTTTTTCAATGAAGCGATAGGTCTCCGGGTGCAAACGGCCGGTGTCCAGGCAAAATACCGGAACATCAGGACGATAATTACGGGCCATTTCAATGAGTACAACATCTTCGGCACCGCTGAACGAAATAGCGATGTTATCGAACTGCGTCAGGGCGTATTTAATGATCTTTTGGGGACTTTCCTGCTGGAGTTTGGCTTCAAGGTCAACGACATCAATCAGGTTTTCGGTCATGGCTACTACTCACGGTGATATTTATCGGTTCCACTTCTTCCGGAACCTCCTGTATAGGGCGCCAAGGATAGCAGAGCAGGGCACTTGCCCCAAGCGGCGAGGCGCTGCGAGCTGGCTTTTGGGTGCTTTTGGTGTTGGATTTCGGTTTGCTTTAGTACGGCAAAAAAGGTAGATTGCGCCACTCTTTTGACCTGAATAGCCTGATTTTTAACCGTTTGGAGGTTGCTGTGGAAATTGCATGCCTGGATCTGGAAGGTGTATTGGTTCCGGAAATTTGGATCGAATTCGCGAAAGCCACTGGTATTGAAGAACTGAAAGCCACTACCCGCGATATTCCGGATTACGACGTCCTGATGAAGCAGCGTATTCGTATCCTGGAGGAACACAAACTCGGCCTCAAAGAAATTCAGGATGTCATTGCAACGCTCAAGCCCCTCGATGGCGCGGTGGAATTTGTGGATTGGCTGCGTGAGCGTTTCCAGGTGATTATCCTGTCCGATACTTTTTATGAGTTTTCCCAACCCCTGATGCGTCAATTGGGTTTTCCGACCTTGTTGTGCCACCGCTTGAATGTGGATGAACGCGGCATGGTAGCGGGTTACACATTGCGCCAAAAAGATCCAAAACGTCAGTCGGTGCTGGCTTTGAAAACTCTTTATTATCGTGTGATTGCCGCTGGCGATTCCTACAACGACACCACTATGTTAGGCGAAGCCGACCAGGGCATCCTCTTCCACGCCCCACAAAATGTAATCGAACAATTCCCGCAATTCCCCGCTGTCCATACATATGACGATTTGAAAAAAGAATTTATTAAAGCGAGCAATCGCCAGTTGAGTTTGTAACAGCAATTTTCGTTGGCCCCTTCACACTTATGTGAAGGGTTTATTGGCTTACATGATGAGAAGTGTTTAGCGATGAGGGACCTGCGTATAGACCTTTTGCGCTTTTTCGGTTTGTGTTTGATTATCTTGGCGCATTGCTCACCCCCTTATTTTTTATTTCAAATAAGAAACTTTGATGTACCTATGATGGTACTTATATCAGGGGTCTCGTTTGGTTTGTCTTTCAAGCAGCGCGCATATGCTGATTATGTAGCCAGCCGATTCAAGCGATTATTGTTGCCTGTATGGTGCTTTCTCAGTATTTATTTTTTATCTTGCCTTGCTTTTTCTTTTCCCTCTGAATTGCCGGGTTTTGCAAAAATAATTAGTAGCTATTTGTTAGACCAAGGGATAGGTTACGTATGGATTATTCGCGTCTTTCTGATGGTTGCGTTGATTGCGCCATTAATTTTCCATATCCATAAACGAATGGCTAATAATCTGCATTTTTTGCTTGTTTTATTCTGTATCGGAATTGCGAATGAGCTTTTATTGATGGCATCAAGTGCGTATTTGGATACGCCGGCAGGAACAGTCATTGAGAAAACAATTTTTTATGTTATTCCCTACGGGATAATTTTTGCCTTTGGATTGCGCCTCACGCAATTGACGCAACTTCAAATGATAATCTCTGGTTTGTTGATTGCTGCTGTCTTCGCCATATATTGCTCATACTTATGGCTCGGGTATGGCGAGTTCATTCCTACCCAGGAATACAAATATCCTCCTCAAATTTATTATTATTCTTATGCGTTGTGTATTTCGATATTGTTATGGATGGGTGCCGCGCCACTGTTAACATTGGTTCAATCCTTTAAGTTAACCGACCTTGTGATGTTTATGGGGCAAAACAGTATTTGGATATATCTATGGCACATTCCGTTCGTGGTGACTCTCTCTGCTCCGTTTTATATCAAGTATCCATTCATACTTTTAATGTCTGTTTTGGTTACGTTTTTACAGGTTTGGCTCCTGAATAAAGTGATACTTCCCCGCATTGACAACCCGGCCTTCAAAAGAAACGTTATCACTGTATTTACGGGATAATACGTGACCTTTATTGATGTTAAGGAAGCATGGCGCAGCGATTGCGTCCGGCTTCCTTGATTTAAAACCTTTCTAATCCAGTTGCGCGGTCATGGAATTCGGGGCTAGAGGTAGACGCGCAACAGGGTTTCCGCAACGCAGGCCAAGCGCTTGCTGTTTTCAATTTCAATGTTGATTTCGCTGATCAGGTCCACATAGCGCTTGGAAACTTCAACCTGCTTTAATCGGGTGCGGGCACGCACTTTTGATCCGGCTTTGACGGGGTAGGGAAAGCGGACCGTGTTCATCCCGTAGTTAACCAACATGCGCGCTTCGGGATAGGGATTATTGGTGGATTGGGTGAGCTTGGGTAGCATAGCCAGGGTAAGGAAACCATGGGCGATGGTTGTGCCAAAGGGGGATTCCTTGGCGGCGCGGGCAACGTCGGTGTGGATCCATTGATCATCCTCCGTGACAAATGCAAATTGGTTGATTCGGTCCTGATCGATCAATAACCAGTCACCGAGATGGGTTTCCTGGCCAATACGCTCACGCCATTTATTATAAAACGCCCTGGCTTCAGGAGTAACCACAGATTCAGCTTGCTTTTCACGCTCAAGCAACAATGCAAGCTTTCCCAGCCAGGGGGTATTCAGCGTGTGGTTGATAGTTTGGCTCAGGCGTTCAGACAGCACTCGTAGCGAGGGTTCGATGCGGCTTTTCAGTTCCACATTGCCCAATTGTTTGCGCAATAGGCGCTCCCTTCCTTTAAGGTATTCAACGACACTCATAAAAACTCCCTTGGATCAAAAGAACCTTACTAAATTCAGGTATGTTGCGAATCATTCCGGGTGTCAGGTCACCATAACATTCTTTATGTTCCGGCGCACGGACTTGGCAATATGGCTTGAGTGGCCCAGGCGAAATACAAACAAAGGTTCGGTGCCATCGGCGAGGTTGAGTTGGGATTTTAATCTGGCTATGCCATCCGCCGTTTCTGTGGGATAGCATTGGGGCTGGACTGCCAGGCCATTCATGCTGGCTTCCAGGTAAACTCGCTCTACCATTTGTCCGGCCAACAATTTTTGCTGAAAACTATCGGCTTTGGTAGTGATAACGCCCCACATAGGCGTTGCGGCTGATAAGCGGTCAACACTGTCGATTTCGCCTTGCCTAAATGCAGATTGTAATAAATCATCCGGGGAAACGAGCAGCTCCACGTAGCGTTTGATGGCTGCCGGTGCGTCCCCGTTAAAAACTGCGATACCATCCCCTTTGGTTTCCCACTGGTTTCGGGTAATGCGGAACCAGTCCATACCATCGCGATGGCAAGCATCAGTGAGGTAGCTTCGGGCCGAATCCCGGACAATCTGGGCTATAGGGTCGCGACCAGCTCGCTTTTTAATCCACTCAAGGCCAATTCCCGGAAATCCGATAGATTGCCCCTGGAGCTTTTCCAGGAATTGATGGTTAACCGGTTGACTCAGGTCAAACGCGGTGCGAGTTGTTTGCCGGTTAAATAGGGCTTCAAAATCAGGTGAAGGGGCAGGTGTTTGTTGGCTAAGTGCAATACTGGCGCAATAGCCGTTCGATAAAAATTCTTCGTAACTATCGTTTAAAGAAACTATTGCCTGGTAACCAATTTGGCGTGCCGCCACATTCAAATTTTCAATAGCGGCACCGATTGCCAGGATCATCATGCGGTAGTTGGAATCAGCGCTTTTTAAGTGGCGGTCCTTATCGGCAAAAATGTCTATTCGATTGCTCGATATTTTAAAAAGCCAGGGCTGGGTGTTGTGTGGGCTGGGTGCGAGGGTTGCGCACATAACCAGGAATTCCATATCGCTGAGTTCATTTTTTTCCCTATGGTTCCAATACGCGTAAGCTGGTGAGTCGGGGCTTATTACCGGTTCTGTAGTGGCCCAAGTGGACAATCCACCGACAGAGGCAAGCGCAGCGCCGGTTGCTGCGTAGCGCATTAATTTGCGACGATCCAAATGGATTTCATTGGCGTTCATAATGATATTCCTTAATGCAATTTATTAATATTTAGCGGAGGCAAGTATGCTTGTGGCCGAAAAATAATCGTTCATTTACTCCAGTCCGGGTGCAAATCGCAATTGCTTTGACAGTAGATGCAATAAAAGGCTAATAAATAGAACGGTTGTTAAATTAAATAAATGTTCGCTGCCTGCATATTTCATCACCAGGGAAGAAAGCCAGGGGGCGAGGGTAGTGCCGACGCCAAAGCAAAATGTAAATAACATGCTGCCAGCCGCCAAATCAGCGGGCGGCAATTTATTGCCAATACTTGCCATGGCTAACGCATAAATGGGGCCCAGGCTTGCCCCAGCCAGTAGCGCAAATGTGATAAGGAAATAAGTCTTGGCTACTACAACCAATCCCATTGCCGATAAAACACCAATGATTGAGCAAATCCCGAGCATTAAATAATGACCAAATCGGTCAGCAATATAAGCAACCGGTAAGGTTCCGAGGATTCCCCCAATAACAAACGCGCTGAATACAAAACCCATGGCTTGCACCGAAAGACCTTTTTCCAGCATGTACACCGGGAATAAGGTCATCAGTGTTGCCTCTGCAATTGCGTAGGCGAATATTGCATGCAAGGGAACGGAAATTTGTTTGGCTAGATTCCATTTCATTTTGCCAATATTTATTCCTTTTACATCCTTGATTAAATAAGTTAAGGGAATACCAGATAAAACAATCAACCCACCCGCCATAAAAGTCACTTCAACGGAAAGGTTATATAAAAACGAACCTATTAGTGGGCCTACGCCTAATCCAATACCAAAAGCCAGGGCATGTAATGAGGCCGTCATGGTACGTTGTGTATCCGGTGCGTTTGCGAGCAAAAGGATCTGCCCGGACACCATATAAAATCCAACCCCAATTCCCATTAACGCGCGCAAGGAGTTCCAGCCGGTATCCGAGGTTGTGTAAGGAAAACACATTGCGGCTGTTGCAGTCAGGCAAAGCCCCATGAGTGCAAGAAACAGCGGACTTTTAACTGAGATCAACCATCGCGCCAGGGGCGCCGCCAGTGTGATGCACAAAAAGAACAGGCTTGAATTAATTCCAATATCAAGCTCGCTCCACTGTGCATCCACCAATAACACTGAAATCATTGGATTGAATAAACCGATAGCAATACCCGCAATTACTGATAAGCCATAAAGCGCTATCAACGAGAGCGAATGCCGCATCGGTTTATCCACAGAATTCATACTGGCACACCCGGACGAAAATCACTGGTCATGGCTTTGACGATTTTCAATTTATCGGAACCGTAGGCATACATATCTTGTTTGCCAAACACGTTAATTGATTCGCCGGTAATCCCATCGGAATCGGTTGACGATAAAAACAAAACAACATTGGCGACTTGTTCCGTCGGCATGGATATGGAGCGGAATGCTTGCGGCGTCATGCGCGTATCCACAAATGCTGGACAGATAACATTGACCTGGATGTTGTTTTGTTTTACTTCTTCTGCCAATGCTTTGGTAAGGCCAAGCACAGCATGTTTACTGGCGGAGTAAGCACTGAACAATGGATAACCAATGACACTTGCAACAGATCCGATATTGACGATTTTTCCGCTGCCGTTTTTTTGCATATGCGGGACTACAAAACGGCAGCAATAAAATGTAGACATCAGATTAATATCTACAATATCCCGCCACTCTTTCGGGTCTGATTCCGATAGGATTGCTGAACGATTTGCACCGGCATTATTGATAAGAATGTCAATTTTTCCAAACTGCGCCACAACTTTATCGACCATGCGCTCAACCGCATCCGCCTGGGTCACATCCGCACAAATAGATATTGCATCGCTACAGATATCCCTGACTTCCCGCAGCGCTTCGTCTAATTGCTGTGGTGAGCGGGAGACTAGCACCACGGTTGCCCCTTCACGGGCAAGGATGGCGGAAATCGTGCGGCCTATACCGCGTCCGGCACCGGTTACCACCGCAATTTTGCCGGAAAGTTTTCCGGCTATCGGGCTGCGCAACGCGGTATCTACCTGTGCGATCGCTGGAACTTTGGCTGGGGGCACAGGCGGTATAGCCGCAGGGATTGTTGCCATTGATAACATTTGGCGTAACGCGCCCAGGTATCGTTCCCCTAATTGTCGGATGGTGTGTGCGTGGTGGATGTTGCGTGAATAAGAGAATTCAATTTTGAATTTTCCATCATTCGCAATAAAAAACACTTCAATTTGCGCACTGCGTTTTTGTTCGGGCAGGGAGAAGCGCTGGTCCCAATTACTCTCATCAAATTCAAACACACGGCTTTGTGGTAAACGACGATCACCCAAATAATTTGCGCGGACGGGTGTTAAACGATCATCCGGGTATGAGCTGGATGGAAGATTCTTCGCCACCAAATCATAACTGACACCGTTTAGCGGAACTGTTTCGAAGCCGTTGCGAATACTGGCAATAATGGTGGTCCATTCCGCCGACGCCGGATTTACCGTAATTGCTAACGGATAATTGATCGCAAAATTACCGACACAATCAAAGTATGTGTTGCTGTTACCTAAGTCACGCCCATGGGTCCGGTGGCTAACCACAACTTTGGTGTTACCCGACCAGGTCGCCAATTCGTAATACAGCGGGGCCAATAGCAACGTATAGAGCGAACAATTGTGTTGTTGGCGGAGGCCTTGTAATGCATGTATGTCATTGGTATTGAGGTGGAAGCTCTCGCTCGCGGATGAGGCTTCAGTGTTATTGCCTTGCTGCATATCGACAGGTACGCGGAACGCGGGCATGCTGGCGGGGAATTGCGTGGTCCAATAATTAATGTAATTTGCTTTGGCTTCGCGTGTTTGCAATTGTTCCAGCGAGTTAAGGTAGGCAATGAACGAGTTTTTTTCTTCCTGCACCGGGTTGGCATTACCTGACAGGCACTCGCTATAGAGTTGCCACAACGACTTAAACAATATGCCGTTGCCAAGCATGTCACTGATAATATGATGGCCAACAACACAAATATCGTAGCGCGATTCCGCTTCCTTAACGACAATGATATTCCACAATAATTTTTGTGAATTTAAATTCAATTCTTTTACACGTTGTACAATCAGCGACTTGATCTGCTCATCCCTTGCTTGAGCGGAAAGGTGGCTGCCATCGTAATATTCTGCCTGGGGTGGAATAGCCGGTGCCGGGAAATGTTGATGCCATTGGTCACCCTTGTGTGAAAATACCGAGCGCAACGCAATATGTTTTTGGGTAAGCAGGTTTAGCGCTTTGTTGAACGTATTCATATCCAGGACGTGTAAATAACGGAAGCGCGAAAAACCTGCCCATAGATAAGGTTCATCAAAATAACTGACGAGCCAATGTTGCGCCGGGCTAAGTGGATAGGTGAGGGCGCTGGTAACGGCAGCTTCTTCCGTTGGAATCACGCTTATGTCATGGCCGGATATCATTGGATTAGTTGCCTCGCCAGATGTGGCCAAGGCTTTGCGATCCAATTTTCCGTTTTGATTTTTGGGTAAACTTTCAAGCCAGGAAAAACTGCGTGGAACCATGTAGCCCGGTAATTTTTCCGCGAGGAAGGTCTTTATTTCCGCATCGGTAATATTTTTCCCGGCAAGCCAACACTCCAGGCGCAAATGGCCATCACCCTGGTCGGGGGCGATGACTGCCGCTTCCCTGATCATAGGGTGTTGTAATAACACCGCTTCAATCTCGCCCAGCTCAACGCGATAACCGCGAATTTTTACCTGGCTATCGGCGCGGCCGCGATAGTCATAACTGCCATCCGGTAGTTGCACAACCAAATCACCGGTTTTATAAATTCTGGAGCCGGGGACCTGGCCGAACGGATTGAGGCAGAAGGCCTCATTGGTTTTTTCGTCATCATGTAAATAACCGATTGCCAATTGCATGCCGCCAATCCACAAATGTCCCATTTCCCCTTGCGACACCGGTTTCATATCCTCATCCAATACCAGCAAATAAACATTCGGCATTGCAAAACCTATGGGGATACGTTTTTGACTCAATGGTGGAATTGAATCGATTTGCCACGCGGTTACATCGATGGATGCTTCTGTAGGCCCGTAGAGGTTGGTTAATTTGGTACCCATACCAAAGCGCGATAACCAACGCTGTACCAGAATTACCGGTAGGGCTTCACCGCTAAAAATAATATGGCGCAATTCAGGGTAGGCTGTAGCCATTGGTTCAACTGCCTCCAGGAATTCACCAAAAAGTGATGGCACAAAATGCATAACATTAATTCGCGTTTCACATATCCACTGGGACAAAGCCCAAGGGTCACGCAATAGCTTGGTGGATACCGGGCAAATAGTTCCACCGAACTGCAATGTCCAGAAAATTTCCCACACTGAAATGTCAAAGCATACCGATGTCTTTTGCGCGACCCGCTCGCCAGGTTGCAACGCAAACAATGCCTGGTGCCATTGATGGCGATTGGTGTAACCGCGGTGTGCCAATACAACCCCCTTGGGGTTGCCAGTCGAGCCCGAGGTGTACAACACTACCATAGGATCTTCCGGCTGATTCACAATGGGAAGATCCTGTATTGGGCATATTTTTAACGCCTGGTTATCCGTTACCGTGCAGCGGGTATTAAGGGCGATCAGGTTGTTATCGGTTAATAAAATATTTCTTAAATGCGTACTATGTGCGGCGCATTCTTCAATTAACGATTTATGTGAAACATCCGTAATTAATGTTGCGACACGCGAGTGAGTCAACATATAGCTCAACCGCGCCGCGGGATAATCGGGGTCCAATGGAATATAGGCGGCACCCGCTTTAAGGATACCCAGCAGCGATGTAATCATCGCGGGGCCACGCTGAAGCAGGACTGCCACAAAATCGCCCCTGCCTATACCTTGCAAACGTAACCAATGGGCCATTTGGTTTGACGCTTTATGCAATTCACCGTAAGTCATGCTACTTTCCGGCGTATAAACCGCAATGGTGTCAGGCGTTTTCTTGCATTGGTGGATTATTTGCAGATAAGGTATTACTTCATTCGATGCGGTAATTCCACCGACTTGGGCAGATCCGGTAATTGCCAGCATATCGCCAAGGGTCCGCGATGCCATTAATGCGCGACGATCATAATTCCCACCGGCTTGCGTAAGAAGTCGTGAAATGATCCGGATCCTTTCCAGTGAATCCAGCCCCAGTTCCGCTTCAAGGTCACGGGCCAAATCCTGGTGTCCCAGCGGGCGGCCCATCACCTGGCTTGCGAGCGATAATAGCGCCGCGGCATCGTCCATTGAATAATTTTTTGCGGAAGTTTTTGAGTGGATGGTGTTGATCTGGGTATTAGCCAGCGATTTCAGTTGCCGTAATAATTCATCGGCAACTGCGGACACAAAATCTTGCGAATAATGATTTGCATCGTAATTGGTCGTCATTTCCAGGCGACCATGGAATACCTCGATCACGGTATCAAGCGTACCGGCGTTGGTAACTGTGGCGGCCTGGTAGTCCACTAATTGCAGCGGGCCGTAAACGTCATCCAGATGCGTGTGGCCTATGTAAGGCAGGAACAAATTGGATTTCATTCCCATGCGAATTAAATTGCCGTGGGATTCAGGAATCGCGCCCTCTTTTAATTGCATCCGATCCCGGATTGCGATAGCGGCCTGGCGAGTTTGCGCGCGGTCGCAACCGGATGCGATGCCATCCTCGATAGTGGTATTCACACGCCCTACAAGTTCAGCCCAGCTTTCTTCTGCGGTTGGCCTTGCAAAATCCAGCGCAAGGTTTTGCGCAAAACATCCTACGACACCAGTTGCATCCACATCACCATACAAGCGCCCGCTGGTTGGGATATTCAAAAAAATGGGTTGGTTGGTGTCCACAAATGACGAGACGGTTCGCAAATAGGCGCTCACCAAAAACGCATTCATGGAAGCGCGCAGTTCACCGGTTAAACGCAATAATTTTTCTGTCGTTGGTCCGTCTAGCTGGAAGCGGTAATTGCGGCATTTTGCCTTGGCGGTAGCGCGTGCCGAACCTGAAGGATTCCACACAAATGATTGCTTTCCCTGGCGGCGCAACATCGCGTTAAGGGCTTCATCTTCTTCCCGGCTATGCCATTGATTAATAACCTGCGCTAAATGCCGGTAGTCATTGATACTGGTTGCGGGTGCAAGTGCTGGTACCAGGCCCGTTGCGTAAGCGGCATAAATTTTTAGGAATTCACGCACGACTTGCTGATTGCCCAAACCGTCGGAAATTAAATGGTGGTTGGTGAAAAATATTTCATGTACGTCATTTGATAACTTGAATACGAAAAAACTATGCAGCAGTAATGAGTTCAAGTCCCAGTGGTAATTGATCCTGCGCTCCACCTCGTCGGTGATTTCCTTGGCTTGCTGCGCTGGGGACAGCGTGGATAAATCCCTTACCTCTATCTCGGGTGTATTTACCGATGATGGAATCTCGTAACGATAATCTTTGAAACTGGTAGCCTGCGCGGGAATAACAAAATGACTGCGAAGTGCCGGGTGGCGCTCGAGCAATTTACTCCAGCATTGGCGCACGACCGCTATATCCAACGAGCCTTTTACCCGGACATGGCTGCACAAGCTACAGGTTGATACCACCCAATGGGATACCAGGAATACATATTGCGATGGAAGTATTTCCACAAGTTCCGTGCTGATATCTGTGGATGGTTGCGAATGAAGTAAATTTTCAAACCTCACGGGAGAGGGCGCATTATTTTTTGCCAGGGCTCCTTCATCCTGGAAAGGAAGCAACAAGTCAAATATTTCGCGCAAACTTTGCAAGTGCATCATTTGATCGGCAGGCGTTTGGTTTAAAAAAGTTTCCTGCTGCTTTTCGGGCACTAAACCTAAAAGGGATTGGCTTAATTCCACCATTTTTATGGAATCAATACCCAGGTCGCTTTCCAAAAATAAATCCAGCTCCAGGTCCGCAGCCTCGTGACCGGTAATATTGCTAATCAGGTTGAAGAGTTTTTCTTCCAATCCAGAAGAGGAAAACTTTGTAATGACGGGGGTGCTGGTATGTAAGGAATCGGCCGGCGCCATTTCAGGTTTCACTATAGATAATGCGGGCTCGGTTGCCGATAATTGACTGGCATTTTCTGCAAGCAAATAGCGCGAAAACAAATCTTCTATTTCCGCAATGCTTTGCAGGTGCATAAGTTGGTCAAGCGGAACATTATCAGCAAACCGGTTTTTAAATTCATCGGGAACAATACCCATGAGGCTTTGCACTAACTCAACCATTTTGATCGAGTCCACACCCAGGTCGCTTTCCAGGAACATATCCGATTCGATGTCATCCGGATGGTGGCCGGTAATAGTAGATACGGCATGACGGATATTTTTCTGGATCATGGCTACACTATTCATACTCTGTTTTCCTTCGCAAATGGCGCGTGCCGGTTGGGATAATCTGCCGGCAATTAATCGATTAAATCTTTCAATTCCTGTTGCAACAAGGAGGATGCCCTGTTGCGTTCTTCTGTTGTCATGGAAGCACCCGCGAGCGGGATCAATTGTTGCGCGTTGAATGCCGGCGACATAGGAATTAAGGTTTTGGGGATACCGGTTTGTGCCGGGGCAGCAATCGCAGATGCTTTCGCAGTCTCTTGCTTGATAGGCAAGGGTTTAAAACGGTATGGTTTATTTTCAAATGGATAGGTCGGTAATATCACTTTACGCACACCGGCGGGAACCAACGGCTTCGCGTTAAAACTCACACCACCCAAATACAGTGAACCGAATAATTGCAATAAGCTTTCGACCGCAGAAGTGGTTGAAGCCAGGGCAAGCCATTTGGGATTATCAGTAACCGCCAATTGTGCCGCCAAATCCGCCGACCGGCCGAGGTGTAGGAGCATTGCATCGGTTTTGATAAACGGCTGGATGTCCTGCGGCGTTAACGAACGCGGTGATTGCAAATAACCGATCAGTTGCAACGCGACTTGTTCGGGAGCACCCTGGATGGTTGTTCCGGATAAAATCAACGGGCTGGGAACCCCCTCAAGGTGGTGATCTTCACCGGTAATTAAGTCATGCAGATCATGTTTACCCAGTGTCAGGCTCAGGAGCACTTCCACCGCCTGCTTTAACGACAGGATACCGGTGAGGCACGCCCCCGCCAGTACACCAATGCCTTCTGTAAAAATTCCGGTGGGAACAATATGGGTGTCTGCAACAATCCGCCCTAATGCGTATTGCACAGCAAACGCATAAATTAATTCGTCCAGGTGGGATTGATTTAACAGGTTGCTCCGTTGCATGGCCTGCTGGTGATAGTCCTTGCACTCGTTGCAAATTTGCTGGAACTGTGGAAAGCGCCCAATCAGCTCATCGATCTCCCGGTCATTGAATGGATTTTTCCCATCCAGTACCAAATAGACATCGGGAGAAAGCTTCGGATTGGTTTTACGTGTTTCAACATTGACGTGCGGTTGGCCGGAAACCAGTGCTCCCAGTTTGTGGAGCAAATCATCACGGCTATCAACAACCAATGTCGCTTTAAACGCAAGTTCGCGTTGGCTGCCGTTCATACTGGCGCATACCTGCGTGTGGCTATAGTGCGCATTATCAACCAGGCATTGGCGTAAGCGCGCTGCAATTTGCTGCAATACATTTTGTGTGCGCCCGCTTAACAATAATAATTGTTTTCCATCGGCTGCATCGCCTGGTTCGATAACGGGCGCTTCTTCCAGGATCATATGGCAGTTGGTGCCGCCGAAGCCGAAGGAATTAACACCGGCTCGTAGCGGTTGGTCACCCTGGGGTTGCCAGGATTGCGGACGGCCACTGATCACATGGAACGGCGTCGTTGCAAAATTAATATGGGCATTGGCTTTTTCAAAATTCACGGTGTGAGGGATGGTACGATTGCGCAACGCCAATACAACTTTAATTAAACTGGGAACACTGGAGCCAGACAACATATGCCCGAAGCTGGATTTGAGCGAACCTATTGCACAGAATTGATTTTTTGCAGTGAACTTGCGATAGGCTTGCGTCATTCCTTCCAGTTCAACCGGATCGCCTAATGGCGTACCTGTTCCGTGGCATTCCACGTAACTGATTTGTTCCGGTGAAATACCTGCGTTGATGTAGGCTTTGCACAAGGCATCGGCTTGCCCGCGTGGATTCGGCGCGGTTATGCCATTGGAATGGCCATCATTATTAACGGCAGAGCCCTTAATCACCGCCATTATGCAATCACCGTCTGCAACAGCATCCTTTAACGGTTTTAACACAACTGCGGAAATTCCTTCACCTAACACCATGCCGTTGGCTTTCTCGTCAAATGGCGCACAAGTGCCGGTAGGGGAGAGCGCACCAACACGGCTCAGGAACACAAAGGGGCTGTCGTTGCCGGTTAAATAAGCACCACCGGCAATGGCCATTTTGGATTCCCCGCGCCGCAAACTGTCACAGGCTAAATGCACGGCAACCAACGAAGAGGAGCAAGCGGTATTAATCGTCATGTTGGGGCCGCGCAGATCCAGCCAATGGCTGACGCGCGCAGGAATTTCATTTAAACCGTTACCCGCTACCGCGTCAGAAATTAGTTCCGCCGGATTGATGACGTCCCTGAGTGTTTCCAGCAGATTAACTTTATCGCCCTCACTGAGCGCATTAAACCAGGGCGCTTCCTTAAAACGATTGCAAAGCGCCTGGTAACGCTGATGAAGAATAAAATGTTCGCCGTAGTGGTTTTGTTCGCAACCGACATAGATCCCTATGTCGCGCGTACGGAACTCGCCGCCGTAACCGGATTGTTGCAATGCTTCAAACGCAACCTCAAGGAACAACCGTTGCTGCGGGTCCATAACCTCCGCTTCGCGTGGCGAAATACCAAAAAACATTGGATCAAAATCATAGGCGCGCTCGATAAACGCTCCCCATTTTGAATAGGATGTGTGGTTTAGTTGTGCCTTTCCGAAATAATCATCCAGTGACCACTGTTCCGGGTTTACCTCGCGTATTTGTGTCTTGCCTTCGATAAGGATTTTCCAAAACTCATCAATATTGTTTGCACCGGGTAAACGCAAACCGACACCTATGATGGCAATATCCTGATCCCGGTATTGGGAGCCTGCATCAAATTCTTTTGCTGTGTGGCCAGTGTGCAGGGGTAGCTCTATCGGCGGTTTGGCTGCAATCGACTGCCCGTAACAAGTTTTTAAATAATCAGCCAATGCAGAAGGGGATTGGTATTCAAACAATAGCGTGGGCGATAGTTGCTCCTGGACCAATTCAGCCAGCTCTTCTGACAAGCGCACTGCAGTGGCTGAATCCATTCCAAGGTCGTTAAAGTTTTTAAATAAATCGAGTTGGTCGACCGGTATCGACAAATGCCGCGCAATCATTTCACTGATAGTTTGGTTCCAGCTAAACGGAACTGCATTCCCGCGAGTGGATGTATGCTGCAACTTCGCCCGGATTTCTGCTTTTACCGGGATATTTCCATTAACAATTTCCCGCGCGGCAGGGAATGTTGCCGGCTCCGCTTGAACCGGGCCCTGGCGATCATTCGTTTCGATACGATAGGTTTTATTAGTAAAAGGATAGGTCGGTAAGCTAAGCCTTTTCGGGGAAAAATCCGCATCAAATGCATGCCAATCCCATTCAATTCCCTGTTTGAATAGGCCTGCCATAGTGGAGAGCAGTGAATCCCAATCGCCACGTTTGCGATCAAGGCAGGAAAATATTTTTATTTCCGGTCGATCCAAAAAACTTTTGGTCAGGTTTGCCAGGACTTTGTCCGGTCCGCATTCAATAAATGCGGTAATACCCATGTCAACGGCCAGGTTGATACTTTGTTCAAAGCAAACCGGCGCCGATACGTGATCTTTCCAATAACGTGCGTCGGGTATTTGCTGGTCTATCCATTTACCACCCATGTTGGAAATCAATGGAATTGTTGGTGCATTAAATTGAACGCTGCCCAACACTTTTTCAAATTCATCCAGCATGGGATCAAGCAAAGGGGTGTGGAACGCGTGGGAAACCTGTAGCGGCTTGCAAACCTTTCCGGCCAGTTGCAATTGCTCCTGCAAAATCTTCAGCGCATCGGATTTGCCTGCGATCACCTGGTGTTTGCCATTGTGCGCGGCAAACCATAACTGGTTTTCAAATGGTGTGAGCGTGGCTGCGAGCGACTCCATCGAATCAAACACGGCCAGCATGCCGCCGCCTTCGGGAAGGGCGTACATCAATCTTCCGCGCGCGGCGACAATGCGCGCTGCATCACTCAAACCCATCACACCTGCAAGGCAAGCGGCCGCGTATTCGCCCACACTGTGGCCAAGCATTGCCGTAGGCTTTAACCCCCATTCAAGCAACAATTTTCCCAACGAATAATCGATAGCGAAAACCAGCGGTTGCGTTAACCAGGTTTGGGCCAATAAATTGGTGTCCTTGTTTCCATAAATACAGGAAATGATGGACATCCCCAAATGGTCATTAAACGCAGCGGCGCAGTCATCCAATATTTTTTTGTATTGCGGCAAGGTTTCATAAAGTTGCTTTGCCATATTGACATATTGCGCACCTTGGCCGGTGAACATAAGCGTATATTGGGGCACAGTTTTTACCGGCGATGAATCGGTCAATCCGTTCAATTGACCGATCGCATCTTCAAGATCCTCGACCACAAATGCGGCCCGGTGTGAAAACGGATTGCTGCGGTTGTATTGCGAAAAACAAATATCGGTGAGGGAAAAATTTTCTGCATGCCTTAAAAGATAATCGGCAAGGTTGCCTGTACGTTTAAATAGTTCCTCCTGCGTTCGCGCGGAAACGCACAGCAAGTGCAGCGGCCTTTGCAAGCGCTCATTGGATGGAATTGTAGTAATCGCTTCCTCAACAACCATGTGGCAATTGGTACCACCAAACCCGAATGAATTGATCGCACCACGGCGTGCTCCGGTTGCTGGCGCTTCCCACATTTTGGGTTCAGTGAGTAAACGAAATGCCGTACCGGGTAAATTCAATTGCGGGTTGGGTGTTTTAATGTGCAAGCTGGGCGGCATTTTTTTATGTTTCAATGCCATGACCAATTTAATCAAACTTGCGACACCGGCCGCACTTAATAAATGCCCGATATTGGCTTTTACCGATCCGACCACGCAATTTGCAGCGGGAACATTTTTTTCCGCAAATACTTGCGAAAGTGATCTCATTTCACTGGGGTCGCCGATAACCGTTCCGGTACCATGCGCTTCCAGGTATTGGATGCTGCTCGCGGGTATTTTGTCATCCTGATAGACGCTGGCGATGGCAACACGTTGTCCATCCGGGTTAGGTGCCATCAGTCCCAGGGATCGCCCGTCATTGTTGACGAACGAGCGCTTTATAACAGCATGTACAAGGTCACCATCGTTAATTGCGCGGGACAAGGGTTTTAGCACTACTATCCCCAAGCCTTCGCCAGGTACAAATCCATCGGCGGATTCATCAAATACCTTGCAGCTACCAGTCGGCGATAAGGCACCGGCCTTGGAAAATAAAATATAGGGTGTTGGCGTAAGGTTAAGGTTAATGCCACCCGCAATTGCCATTTCGCATTCGCCGCGCCGCAGGCTTTCGCACGCAAGGTGTATTGCAACCAGTGAAGAAGAACAGGCCGTGTCTATGGTCAGGCTTGGGCCTTTTAAATTCAGGAAATGCGAAACCCGCGCGGCAATCATATTTAAAATATTATTAACGGCAGAATTGGTTTCTATCTCGACATCACCAAAACAATTTTTCCACTCTCTTAACAGCGAGGCTTTTTGCGTTTCCGATAATTGTTCCAGGCTTGCAAAATGCTTGAGTCTTTCGTAGTCGACGCGATGGACCTGGTGCTCCATATAATTATTGTGACTTGCGCCGACAAACACACCCACATTACGGCCCTCAATACGGGATCCGGTGTAGCCCGCGTTTTCCATTGCTTCCCAGGAAGCCTGAAGGAACAGGCGTTGCTGCGGATCAATAATCCGCGCTTCCTCTTCCGGGATGTTGAAAAATGCGGGATCAAAATCAAATGCCTGTGCAACAAAACCACCCCAGCGGGAATTGGTCTTCCCCGGCGAAACCTTTGTACCTTGTTCAAAAAATAATTCCGCGTTCCAGCGATCAACGGGAATATCCTTAATCGAATCGCGACCCTGTAGCAGGTTCTCCCAAAAATCGTCCGGGGAATTGGCATCAGGAAACCGGCACGCCATGCTGATGATGGCTATATCTTCCTCATGGCCAGCAACATTGGTGGAAACATGCGTTTCTGCAATATCCGCATGATTGTCCCTCGCCAGGTGATTGAATAGGTACGCTGACATTTCACGAATATTTCTGCATTGCAACAAAAACTCGTGACTCAAGCGCGTGGCAAATGTTTCTTCCAACAGGCCCAATAGCTGGACCGCTTTAATGGATGTACCGCCCAAACTCCTGAAATGATCGTCCTGCGTAAAGGAAGTTCTGGGGTACCCGAGTACAGATGCCCAGCAGGCATGTACCAACTCGCTAATGTCGTTCAGGCTTTTCGTACCGGTAACGGCATCCTGTAGCTGCGCTGTGGGGACCGGAGGAGTTGCAAGGAACTCATCGGCAAAAAAACAATGTTCCGCGGGGAATTCACCGGTAATAAACGCTTCACGCAGTTGGTAGCGCTGCAACTTGCCGCTGGTTGTCCGTGGAATATTTTTAACCGCCACTATGCAATCCAACGCAATGGAAAAGACATCATTAATACCTTTCCAAACTTCAGCAAACAGATCGCGCAATTTTTTCCGGTCACCCGCGATGCCTTTGGTAATCGCAAAGAGGACAATTTTTTCACGCTTTGAGGCAGGGTCATGCCAACCGCACACAGCAATTTTCGTCGGTGTTAATCCCGGGTATTGCCCCGCGCAAAATTCCATATCGTAAGCAAAATATTTTTGGCCATTAACGATAACAATATCCTTGGCTCGCCCGGTTACGCTCAAACGCTTGTTACGGATGAATCCCAAGTCACCGGTTTTTAACCATTTGCCATCGAAACATTCCCGGTTGGCAGCCTCGTTATTAAAATAACCACGCGTGACATTATCGCCCGCAATTTGTATATGGCCTACCTGGCCCTCTGGCAACAGGTTTCCGTTTTCATCCACAATGCGAATTTCAATGGCATTGACCGGAAATCCTTCATCCACCACCAACATACTGCCATCAACAGACTCATCGACATAGTCGATATAGGATTCTGCTGCAATCCTGGTGCGCAAAATGGAATGGACCAGCGGTTCTGAATCTGATGGTGGGAAGCTAACCGCCAGGCTCGCTTCAGCCATGCCGTAGACAGGGTACATGGTGGAGGCCTTGAACCCGCATGGCTTCAATGTCTCGATAAATTCGCGCATTAACGGCACAGAAATAGGCTCGGCACCGTTATAGAGCTTGCGCAGACAGGATAAATCCAGTTTTTCCAAATGCTTGCTGGTAATACGATCCAACACCAGGCGATAACCGAAATTCGGTGAGCCTGTGTGCGCTGCTTTGTGTTCAGCAATTTTCTCCAGCCAAAGCAGGGGACGTCTTACAAACGTTTGCGGTGTTAAATTAATTTGAGTGGTCACACAGGCCATCGGGAACAGGTGTAGTCCGATTAATCCCATGTCGTGGCTATAGGGCATCCATGAAATAAATTTTTCACCGCTTACCCAGCCACAACTGATCATCATGGCTTCTATGTTGGTAATAAGATTTTTATGGGAAAGCGCAACGCCTTTGGGCGCCCCGGTACTGCCCGAGCTGTATTGAATTAAGGCGATGTCATCGCAATTGGTTGGCGAGAGCCGGATATTTTGTTGCGGCATATCCAGTGACTTTTCCAGCCAGGCGTCCAACAAGGGTTCTTGCGTTAATGCGCGGATATCCTCCAGTTTTTCGCAAAAAGTATGGTCGGTAACGATAGCCGGGCGTCCGAGTTGATGCCAGGTACCTATCAATTTGGTCAAGGTGGCATTGTCGCTGGTAAATGACGTTGGATAAGCCATGGGAACCGGGATATAACCCCCCAGGATGCATGCCCAGAAAGTCACTACAAAATCGAAGCTTTCATTAAACACCAGAACGACCGGTTGATTTACCGGCATATTTTTTTTACGTAAGCCGCCTAACCTTGTTGTGGCGACCTGGAGCAGGTCCCGATAGGAAACCGGGTTTTCTGTACCGTCCGAGTGCACAAAAATTATTTTTTCGTCGGTGTTTGTCGCTTTCAGCAATATATCCGCGAGCGAGCCTTGCGGGTTCAGTATGCCTTTCAGTGGTTCACCAATAATGTGCGCCATCACGGTAGAAGTCGTTTCACTTTTACGCTTGCGCACATTTTTTTCTTTATTTCCGTTAACTGGTTTCTTTCCCATTTCTTAATAACCCTTCGAAATTAATGGGGAGTGGTTAGGGTAATGAAAATCAGGTGGATTCGGCGAGCTTGCCGTTGTCTGTTTGCTGCAATACCTGTTGCTGAATTTCCCCACCTGTTGCGTCATTACTCGTTGCTTTCTCTTTTCCATCCAGCCAGGTAAGCAGGGATGGAGTCAGGGTCAAGTCTGCTACCAAGGCAAGGAATATGATCATGCTGATGAGAAGGCCGAAATAAAAATTGGGATTGAAATCCGCCATCATAAATACCAGGAAGGAACACATCAGCGTAACGGTGGTCATGGTCGCCGGTGCACCAATATGTTGAATGGTATTGAGCGTTGCGGTTTTTGCCGGTTGGTTTAGCGCGCGATACTTGTAATAGTGCGAGAGCAAATGAACCGTATCATCCACGGCAATTCCCAAACCCAGACAGGCGACCATTAGGGTTCCTACATCCAACATAATGCCGGATAGCCCCATGAATCCCACCACAATAATTAAGGGGCCCACATTGGCAAACACGCTGACCACCCCGGCAGTTTTTGAACGGAACATCAACAACAACAGCGGAATTACAACCAGGATGTCGTAAATAATTGAACTGAGCATGCTGTCAGTGAGGTTGTTGCCCATATTGGTGTAGAGCACATCGCGGCCGGTGAATTCAATTTTTACATGCGTTAGATTTGCAGTGGCCCATGTCGAAATCGAGTCAATGATTTCGCGGCTGCGCTTGGTGGAGACTAAAGGCCTTACCACTGTAATTCGCGATGCGGAACTATCGACATTCATGCGGTCATTCAAGTCTTGTCCCACAGGTACTGACAAGGAATACAGCAGTAAATATTGCGCAATGGTTGCTGCATCCGTTGGTAAGGTATGGTGCTGTGGGTCATCACCATGCATAGACCTATTAATATTTTTCACAATGGTGGAGAGCGAATAGACGCTCCTGAAATCGCCAGGTGATTCTTTTTCCAGATAGCGGGTTAATTTTTCCAGGTCTTGCATGTATTCCGCTGTTTTAATGGCATCCTCACCATTGCCACGCACAACGATTTCATACACGGCTCCACCCGATCCCTTTTGTTCCATAAAATTAATAGCGTCGCGAAACCAATAACCTTCTTTGAAATAGAGCGTTGGGTTGGAGTCTACCTTAACGCTCGGTATCAAGGCTGCTGCTGCAACAATAATGATTGACCAGCTCATAATTGTCGCTTTGGGACGCGCAACAGACCAGGCACCGATATTGCGCAATTTGGTGGACAATCCCATCATCGCAATGGGGGACGCGCGTAATTTAGACGGGTAATAACTGAGTATGGCCGGCACGAGTGTGAGCGATAGGAACGTAAGGAAAATGGACCCTACACAGGCCATAAACCCGAGCAAGGTAACCGGAACAATATTGCCAATCATAAAACTGCTGAAGCCCAGTGTTGTTGCCAGGTTGGTTAACAGTATGGGAACCATATTGTCTTTAATGGCTTCCTCAGCTGCTTTTTTTGATGTTAAACCGGCTCGACGGCAATCGAAAAATGTCGAGAGCAGATGCATGACAGTTGCTACGGTAATACCGAGCAACAATTGTGGGGAGGATGCGGTTACCGCATCCAGTTTGAAACCGAGGAAGCCGCTGACACCCATGGTTGAAGCTATGGTGAGGATCGCAACAAATAATGGAATGGTGACCGCCCAAAATGAGAAAAACATCAGCGTCAGTATTCCGATCATTACCAATAATAAAATGGGCATTAATGTGCCCATATCACCCTGGGCAACCTGGTCAAATGCAACGTCGGTAATCGGGCCTCCGGCGATATGGTATTCATAGCCGGTCAGCGCTTTTTCTTCTGCGAGAATTTCCTGCATCTGTGTATAAACCGCCGCAGGTAACTCCGGATTAATCGCGTTAGGAGCAAATTTACCGCGGATAATCCCGACTTTTTTATTGGTGCTAATCAGTGATCCCACAATCAAGGGATCGGAATCTATATAACGTTTAGCCTTCTCCATGGCCTCCGGTGTAATTTCCTGGTCTGTTGGAAATAGATCGGTAATGGATAATCCATCTTCAGTTGCACGCACAGCCTGGTAATTGGAAATCGAATCAACCCTGATAACCCCGCGAACCAGCCAGAGTTTTTCGGTTAATCGCTGTATGGATTCAATCGCTTCAGGGCGAAGGATTCCTTGCGGATCTTCGAAGCCAACAACGAAATTGTCATCATTCCCGAACTCCTTCAGGAATTCCTCGTGCTGGGCCAGGTAGGGGTCGTCCTTTTCAAACCAGATTTTATAGTTGGTATCAAAGCTGATTTTTCCGGCATGGCTTGAAATACCGAAAGCGATGAGCAAGGTAACAATGATTACGATTATGCGATTTTTAATTATCCAATCAGCATAATTATCAATAAATTTATTTCTATTCATAACAAACCTATTCAATAATTTGATGTGTCCCGGCCATTCGTTAGCGATTCAACCTAAAACGAAACTCGTAAAAATAATCGGTAAACACTGGTATCACTTTCCATGTGTTCGGGGCTTGGGTAGTAATGCCGTGTTGCTGTATAGCGCAATCCCACATCCCAACTTTCTACGGGGCTGATTTTGTATTCCGCACGCAAGGCATACGCGGAGGTATTATCCAGGTCCATGAAGTAACCCAGTTGCAAGCGCTGTTGGTACAAATCGTTAAATGCCCAGCGGGCCGCCAAAAAAATATCATCTTGCATTAATTCCAAATCGTGCGCGTTGGATGATGCCGCTAAATATTCTGCAAAAATGGTCAGGTCCGAATGGGCTATCAATGAGCTGGCGGTGTACTCGGCACCGAGCGCGTAAAGCAAGGTATTCTCGTTATCCAATTCGTCGCTGGTACGGTAAACAATCTCGGTTTTGAGTATCAGTTCATCCAATGTATAGGTTGCCTCAACACCTACACGTTTGGATTGGTAGGTGGTGCCAACCATGCGTTGCGTGGGTTCGTCCAAATCAAACCCGGCATTCCGTTCATAGGCGTCAAGATAGCTAATGCCTACGTCATAACCATCACCGTTAAAAAAATACCGCGCGGCATATTGGTTGTTGCGCCATTCCGATTCGGGATAATCATTTGGCAACCCACCTCCTATGGCGTAGTAAGATTGTGGCCCTACATAAATGGACGGCTGGTAATAAGGAAGCCAGTAAAAGGTAAACTCGCTGTTGGCAAAACGTCGTCGGCCACGAAGCGTTGGCGTACCTATTTTTATCGGTTCAACAATATCCTCTTCGTAATCGCGTGGATTTATTACATCAAGCGGACTCACGCTTTCCACACTGCCCCAGGTTACAAGCTGGTTTCCTATCCTTATATCCCACGCGGGCAATGAATATTGCAGCCAGAGTTCATCGAAGCGCTCATCATTCTTGTCGGAATTTTCAGTGTCATAGCGGATATACACCCGACTGTTAAAACTTAATCCTGAATTTTTCAGTGAATAACCTGTTTCCAGTTGAAGCTTGCCGGTACCGGATTCGTGTGTTTGCCTGGGATTGGTATATTCATTACCATTATTACTTCCCGTAAATTGAGGAAACCTGTCGTAATTTAATTCCGCAAACCCACGCCAATTCAATTGTTCAGTTGCCAAGGTTTCCAGTGGAAAGCTGAAAGCCAGAACAGTTACTGGATATAAGACTTTATGGTGCACACGATAACCTTGTTTTTTTACAAATCAGTTAATAATACCTGCTACCAGGCAATTGTTTTGTTGATGTTCCAGTAACGCATTTGCGCTACCAACGAATTGGCAATTGCGGTATGCGATAAGAAATTCCACCGGCATATGATTTCTAAATGGCATAATCCTTTAAATTGCGCTATCTAATGATTGGGTGCTGAAATGGTCTTCAGGTATTTTTACTTTTAGTTTTACGTCATCAAATGTCAGTGTGGATTTTTTATTGGTTTGCGCATTTGTCACTTCGATTTTTTGAACACGCCAATAGCCATCAATTAAATGGTGCCCGTACATCATGCGGGTTTTCAGCAAGTCACCTTTGCGGTCATAATAATCTGTGCGCAATTCTTGCAGGTTATCTTTCATACGCCAGCGAACCACACGTGAATAACCTGATTTCTTATTCTTGGGGATTCGTTCTATTACGAAACAGTCCTTACCCTCGATGGTTTCATCACCCAAATAGCGAAAGTTATATTTGTCCAATTGACGGACCACCAAATCCTCATAGGAAAATTCGGAACCCATAAATGATCCGCTTTGATTTGATGAGGCAATTCGTTTGGTGCGTTTTACCGCAGGAAGGTATAACCATTGGTCATCATCACCTTCACCGTTCTCGTGGGTTAACAATGCAGCGCCTTTCATATCGGCAGGATAAGTGAACGTCACTTTTGTTTTGTCCCGGCGCGCCACGCCTTCAAATCCTTCAAACACCAGTTTGCGTACTGATTCCTTGCCTTGGGCATTAATCAGCGTCAAAGTCATTTGACGTACTTCTCCTACGTAATGGCTCTGCATTTCATCTTGTTTGGCTTCGATTCCGTAACCATTGAGCGAGGGATCAGCGGGCCTTAATTCTGCGTGTGTGTTACCCATTGCAAAGCTGAATAGAAGTGCTATCAACCATTTCTCTTTACGCATAAGTTGCTCCGATGTAAGCGTAGATATTTTTAAAGGTAGGGGGGTTAAGGGATTTACTGCCGGCAGGTCTGTGCATGGTTTTAAGGCTCATGCCGCAGCCGACCTCGAGGTAATCCTGAATGGATTCATTCGCTTCCATATTGGCCAGCGCTGCCTGCCACATCACAGGCATATGTACCTGTGACGCTAGCTGCATGGCAATTTTTCGGGTACAGGATTCTTTGCAGCCAGTAACGCTGCTGTAAAACGGTATTTTGGGTTTTGAAAACTTTATAGAGGAAAATGATTCCAGGAATTGATGATATTTCCCGCCAGCGGAAAAACTATGCCAGGCTCCCGCAGTTGCAACCTGTGTGGCTTTGATATTCTGTCGGTTGGCGAGCAGGGCAACCTCCGAAATCGCATCCACAGGGCCCACAACACTGATACAGTTATCTGTATTCCATCCCGCAATTTCCAGTACGGAAGCGTGGGGTGATGATGCGAGAAATGAAACCAGTGATTTTTTATTTGTACCGGATAACGTAATAATCTGCCCCCGGCATTCCAGGCTTAAATCAGCGAGCAATTTTCCGCGCGCTACCGAAATTTTAATTGCGTCTTCAAGCCCAATACAATCAGCACAGTAAAGGGCGGGAAGAATACCGGCGCTATATCCGGCAACCGCGCCGGGTTGACAATTATTTTCCCGGAGGAGATAGGCATAGCTGATCGCAAATGCAGTTAACAGCGGTTCTAAAACAATCGGTTGCTGTAATTGCTCTGCACTTCCATTTTTGGATATTTGTCGTAAAGGCTGTTCACTTAATGCTTCTGCAATCAGGAAAATGCGTGCGATTTTTTCGTGTTCAAAAGCAAAGCCACGCCCCATCCCTGTATATTGGCTCCCGTGCCCCGGGAATAGCCAGGCCGTAGGTTTCATATATTTCCTTATTGCGCATCGTTGAGTTCGGATTGGATCCTACACGCCATATATGACGTTTCTTTTACAAAAACAGAGCGCAGGCAAGCCAATGGCGCCTGATTCTTTTTATTGGATTCAATCGCTTGAATTGGTGATAGTTGAAAACAAAAAAGCGAGCTTGCGCTCGCTTTTATTTCAGGAGGAAGTTATAACGCCAGGTCACGGCAGCATGGTGCAACGGTTGCGCCCGGTTTCCTTGGATCGATAGAGTGCCTGGTCTGCTTTTTCAATCCAGTTGCGATGGTCATGGATTTGATTATTCAGTTCAGCGATGCCTAGGCTAATCGTAAACTTTATTTCATGGCCTTCGGTGTAAATGGTTAAATGCTCAATCGCGCTACGTAGGCGCTCGGCAAATACACAGGCTCCGTCACCATTGGTATTCGTCAAGATGATCCCGAATTCCTCGCCGCCGTAGCGGCCAGCGATATCCAAATCCCTCACTTGTTCCTTGATCGCGCGACTGACACCGCGGATAGCTTCGTCCCCCAGGGTATGGCCGTATTTATCGTTAATTTTCTTGAAGTGATCGATATCAAGCATGATCAGGCTTGAGGGTTGTTCATAGCGATCGAATCGTTTGAATTCGTGGATCAAGCGCAACTCCCAATAGCCGCGATTAAATAAGCCGGTTAAATGATCGGTACGACTTAATCCCTGCAATTGTTTGTTTGCTTGCTGTTGTGCGATTTTGTTGACCGCTGTATCGGTGACGTCATAAATGATTAGGCAAATATGGTCAACAATACCTTTGGTGTCGGCCAGTGGAATAATGGTGCTGTTTTGATACATGTATTCCGCCGTGCCGGTGATGGGGCGGTAATGGGGAAATCGAAACAGGTAAGGGCGTTGTTCCCAAGTGGTGAAGGTGGCATTTTGTAAAACGAAAACGGCTTGGGCTTTATGGCGAAACCATTGTTCAGGTAATTCCGGAAACACCTCAAACAAACTTTTACCCAGTACATTTTCAGGCGCTTTACCGCTGTGGTTTTGCATGAAGTTATTCCATACTTCAATTTTATAATCCTGGTTCATTACGACCAAACCGACGTCAATGTTTTGCAAGATGTCCATTTGCCAATGAACATCTTTGAGAATTTTATTAAGTACGTCGCTTCTCGCCATTGTTTTACATCAGTTGTTCAAATAGTTAATCAAGTAGATAATTGAGTTTTTCAATTAATCCATGAATTGAATGTTCGGCTACGACTAACAATAAATCACAATTGATTTTGTGATTTTCTATGGCGTAATTAATTTCCACCACCAATGCTTGTTTCCATTTCATATTGTTGTTTTGTAACAAATCAGTGATGTTGCAATGTTGTCCCAATAACATCGGCGGACCGAAGCTGAAGTGGGTATCCAATTGTTGTGCCAAGCCACGCAGGCAGGCACCATTCAATACATTGGCAGTATCCATGAGTAATTCGTATTGTGCTTGCTCATCGGGAATCCGGTCGTATTTCAATAGCCTCGCCAAATCCTCAAAGTCCGTGCCATTAAAAATCAGCATGGCCTCGCCGGCAATACCGCCACCGATAAACCCCTGGCATACGCCATGGACTACGTCATCCTTGCTTTCCCGATTGAGGGATTGCAACGCCATAGCAATATCCGTCGGGTTGAGCACACTGACGTGGGGAATGGAAAGTACAACAAAGACATTGAGCAAGCGGGCCAGGTGAGCGCCGGCTTGCCCCATGGCGACGTTGGTAATTTCCTGAAGGCAATCTCGTTGATCTTCAGTGAGCAAAAAATCTCGCATAATCAGATTTGTTATAGGCGTTCCAGGGGTTTATTTGAAGCTTAGCAGCATTCCGCGAATTTGTTGGGAAACCTGGTGATGTTGGTATGGGAGGACGGCCTGCGCCGGCGAATATGGCAAAAAGGTGGGCAACATCACATAAGTCCTTATAGCTAAAGAATTTTTCCCCCTTTGTCTGCGCCGGAATCTGTACTACCATGCTTGAGGTTATCGATAATCACGACAGGCAATCTGCACAGAAGCGAAAGGGGGTGCTATGAAGGGGCATTGGGGTAAAGATCAGTTTGTTAGCCGGGCGGGTTCGTGGGCTGGCATCGTTTTATGCATTCTCATTGGAGTTTTTGTCACCGGCTGTTCCTCAACCGCTTCCATGGATATTGCGCCTGCAACAACAAAGATAAACTGGACTGTTCCGGCTGATAAGGAAGCGCGAGCCTATCTACATAATTGCCAGCTTGATTATGAAAAAGCTGAAGCCTACGTAGCCGACTTCTCCCGCCCGGGTAACACTTACCGGACTCCCGCTCTACTTGGGGCTATTAATGATCTTGATGTCATCCTGGATCGGCAGATGAACCTGTCCGGTTTATACGCCAATGTGCACCCCAATGCGGAAATTCGAACGGCAGCTGAGCAATGCGAGCAAAACCTGGTGTCTCTGATTAGCGAAATCAGCCTTTCCCGTCCTATTTATAATCTCATCGCCAATATCGACTTAAATACACTGGATGCCGAAGACCGTCGCTTTGTTGAACACATGCTGCGCGATTACAAGCGCTCCGGTGTTGATAAAGATGATGCAACGCGCGCGCGTATTAAAGCATTGAATGAAGAAATTAATTTGATTGGCCAACAGTTTGATAAAAATGTTCGCGAAGGTGCGCGTCAACTGGTCCTTAATTCGGTCGATGATTTGAAGGGCCTGCCACAAGATTATATAGATACCCACAAACCCAACGAGTCAGGGAAAATTGTGCTTACCACTGCCTATCCGGATTATGTACCGTTTATGCAATTTTCCGAGAACGACGAATTGCGCAAGCAATTCTATGTAATTTTCCGCCAGCAGGCCTATCCGGAAAACAAAGCCGTTTTACAACAACTTTTGAGCAAGCGTTATGAATTGGCCCGTTTGCTCGGTTATAGAAATTATTCGGAATACGTGACCGAAGATAAAATGATCCGTACCCCTGCCAATGTCCAAAACTTTATTGATAAAGTATCCGCCGTGGCCAGCCCACGGGCAAACGTCGAATATAAGGAATTATTGGCTCGCCTGCAGAAAATCGATCCCAAGGCAACTATTGTTGCCGATTGGCAAAAGTCCTACCTTGAACACCTCGTTAAAAAAGAAAAGTACGAAGTGAATTCGCAAGAGGTTCGCCAATATTTTCAATATGAAAACGTTCGCAACGGCATTTTTGATTTAATGGAAACCATGTTTGGAATAACCATTCGCCCCTGGAAAACATCGGTATGGCATGAATCGGTCACGGCTTATGAGATTGTTGAAAAGGGAAAGGTCATTGGCCGTTTCTACCTGGATATGCATCCGCGTGATGGAAAATATAAACACGCTGCCCAATTTTCTGTGACCAGTGGTTTGAAGGGTATTCAACTACCCGAAGCGGCTCTGGTGTGTAATTTTCCCGCAGGTTTAATGGAGCATACGGATGTAGAAACTTTTTTGCACGAGTTTGGGCATCTTATGCATGACATTTTTGCCGGTGTGGATCAACGTTGGGTATATTTTTCCGGCACCAAAACGGAACTGGATTTTGTCGAGGCTCCATCGCAAATGCTGGAAGAATGGGTGTGGGATGCTGCGACACTTGCCCGGTTTGCACGCAATGAAAAAGGCCAGGTAATTCCACCGGCTTTGGTAAAGAAAATGGTAACTGCCCGTGATTTTGGCAAGGCGATGTGGACCAAGCACCAGCTTTTTTATGCGGCGCTATCCTTGGGTTTCTATAACCAGGATCCTGCGACATTGGACCTGGATCGGGAAATGGAAAGAATCCAGTCAATTTATTCGCCATTTGGCTATGTGGACGATACTTACTTTTATGCCAGCTTTGTTCATTTAAATGGATATTCATCCCTTTATTACACTTATATGTGGTCCCTGGTAATCGCGGCGGATATGCACAGCGAATTTGTTAAGAAGGGATTGCGGAATAGCGAACTGGCAAAGCATTACCGTAAAACCGTGCTGGAACCAGGTGGGAAAAAAGATGCAGCGCAATTGGTAGAGGATTTTTTAGGAAGGCCCTATAGCTTTGATGCGTTTGCGAAAGATTTGTCTTCCAGATAGCAGGATGGTTTATGAAAGTTTTCATTCAACTGTTTGTCCTGGTCTTGTGCAGTTCATTTATCGGATGCGACAAACCTGAAACACTGGCGAGTGTTGGGACGAAAGAGCATATTTACCATGTGGGTAATGGTACTGAACCCGCCGATATAGATCCGCATACAACTCATGGGATGCCTGAATATCGTTTGCAAATGGCCATATTTGAAGGTTTGGTTGCAAAAGATCCAAAGACTCTTGAAATTATTCCTGCAGTCGCTGAGCGGTGGACAATTTCAAGTGATGGTCTTATCTACGATTTTTATATCCGCAAAGATGTTAAATGGTCAAATGGTGATCCAATTACTGCGGAAGACTTTCTCCTATCCTGGAAACGGGCATTATCACCAAAATTAGGGAATCCATATGCAGGTTCTTTTTATTCTATCGCTAACGCAGAAAATTATAATAAAAATAAAATTACTGATTTTGGGGATGTAGGCATTAAAGTAATTTCTTCCGATCATTTACAAATTCAGCTCACATACCCAACTCCCTATTTTTTGCAGATACTTGATCATCACAGTACGTTTCCGGTACATATTCCAACGATCCTGAAATATGGACAATTTGATGAGAGGGGAACGCGATGGACCCGGCCAGAAAATTTCGTCGGCAATGGCGCGTTTGTTCCTATTGAATGGACGCCGGGTAAAGTATTCACGGTAAAAAAGAATCCCAATTATTGGGATGCCCGGAATGTTGGTTTGAAAGAAATTCGATTTTATCCAATAGATAAAAGCCTCGTTGAAGAGCGGATGTTTAAAGCGGGTCAATTACATAAAACTGAATTTATGCCAACCGATAAAATTCAAGTATATAAATCTGCCGGCGCTAAAAACTTTCGCAGCCATTTATATTTTGGAAATTATTTCTATTTATTAAACGTAACCAAGTCGCCCTTAAATGACGTACGGGTGCGCAAAGCTTTGGCATATTCAATTGACCGGGAGGCTATCACTCGCCATGTGGCGAAAGGAGGACAAGTTCCCGCTTTTTCCTTGGTTCCTCCAGAAACGCTTGGATACACTACTGAGGCAAAAATGGTTTATGACATAGGGTTGGCGCGCAAATTGTTAGCCGAAGCAGGTTTTCCGAATGGCGAAGGGTTCCCAAGCGTAGAATTGATATACAACACGTTAGAGGATCATCAGAAAATTGCTGTTGCTATCCAAGAAATGTGGAAAAAAGCACTAAATATTGACATCACTATCCAGAATCAGGAATGGAAAGTGTTTTTAAGTAATCAAGATATCCTGAACTATCAAATAAGCAGGAGAGGTTGGATTGGTGACTACCTTGATCCATTTACGTTTTTGGAATTATTTATAACGGGTGCGGGAAATAATAATACTGGTTGGTCAAATGCGGAATATGATCGCTACATAGAGTTATCTAAAACTGCCAAATCACGCGAGGAACGTTACGATTATTTCCAAAAAGCTGAAGCTATTTTGTTAGATGAGGCTCCCTTCATTCCTATTTATTACTACACCACGAATTATTTGTTATCACCTGATGTGAAAGGATATTATCCTAATATCCTGGATTATCATCCATATAAATATTTGTATCTTGAGGCTGATAAATCCAAGGTAAATTCTAATGATTAATTTCATTCTGAAACGTATTCTCCAAGCTATCCCGGTTTTGATACTGGTGGCGACCATTACTTTTATGATGGTCCATAGCGCGCCAGGCGGCCCGTTTGACGAAGAGCGAGCAGTACCACCCGAAGTTTTGAAACATCTGAATGAGCGTTACCATCTGAACGATCCGTTGTGGAAGCAATATCTCACTTATATGTGGCACGCGGTGCAGGGTGATCTGGGGCCATCATTCAAATATCAGTCGCATACTGTAAATGACATTATTATTGCGGGATTTCCCGCAACCCTTGAATTATCCTTCTATGCGATCACATTTGCGTTGATAGCAGGCCTTACCGCCGGTTTATTGGCATCACTAAAAGCAAATACCTTGCAAGATTACATTCCCATGTCCGCCGCCATGATTGGCATATGTATGCCCACCTTTGTGCTGGGCCCCATACTGTTGCTTATATTCGGCATTTGGCTTGGCTGGCTGCCCGTGGCGGGTTGGGGGCAAATTCCGGGCGATAAAATCTTGCCGTCCATTACGCTCGGTTCAGTATATGCGGCTTATATAGCGAGAATCAGTCGTGGCGGAATGTTGGAAATACTTTCGCAAGATTATATTCGCACGGCGAAAGCAAAAGGCCTATCTACCTCGCGAATTGTATTCGTACACGCGTTGCGTGGCGGGATTACACCGGTTATTTCATTCCTTGGACCAGCTATTGCGGGTTTACTCGCAGGTTCATTTGTTGTGGAATCGATTTTCCAAATTCCCGGCCTGGGGCGATTTTATGTAACCGCCGCGTTCAATCGCGATTACACGATGATTCTTGGCTGCACCATTTTTTTTGCATTCCTGATTATTTTATTTAATTTGCTTGCGGATATTGTCCAGGTTTGGCTGAACCCTAAATTGCGTCAGGAACTTGAGGTGAGGGGATAGCTATGGCCGAGGTAATCAAGGTTACTGAATTTGCAAACCTGGAAAAAGGGCGGTCTTTGGCACAGGATGCCGTTGTCCGTTTATGCCAAAATAAAATGGCGATGTTCGGTCTCTGTTTTTTAACTGCATTGATTGTCATTGCCATACTGACGCCCTGGATTGCGCCTTATTCCTACCAGGAGCAAAACCTGGAACTAGGGGCATCTGCGCCTTCTGCCCAACATTGGTTGGGTACGGATATTCTTGGACGCGATCAATTGACGCGTATTATGTACGGCAGTCGAATTTCGTTGGCGGTGGGTTTTATCGCTACAGCCGTGGCGTTAACTATCGGCGTTTTATGGGGCGCAATTGCCGGTTTCATCGGCGGTCGGACGGATGCGGTAATGATGCGAATTGTTGATGCGCTATATGCACTGCCATTCACTATTTTTATTATTTTGCTTACCGTGGTATTTGGCAGCAGTTTGTTGTTGCTTTTTCTAGCGATCGGTGCAGTGGAGTGGCTCACTATGGCCCGTATCGTGCGCGGCCAGGTATTGGCAATCAAAAAGCAGGAATTTGTCGAAGCGGCTATTTCCATGGGGCTTTCCCCTTGGCGAATTATTTCGCGACATTTAATTCCCAACGTCCTGGGGCCTGTCATTGTCTATACGACGCTTACCATTCCCAGTGTAATTTTACTCGAATCATTTTTAAGTTTCCTCGGTTTGGGAATCCAGCCTCCGGCGAGTTCATGGGGCTCGTTGATTTCCAGCGGTGTCGAAACTATGGAAGAGTATCCCTGGTTATTATTTTTTCCGGGACTGGTATTAACCCTCACGCTTTTCTCCTTGAATTTTTTAGGTGACGGTTTGCGCGATGCGCTGGACCCACGGGCATCCAGGGATTAATTATGACGAAGCAAACATTATTGTCGGTTGAAAGTTTACGCGTGGTGTTCAATACCCGCAACGGCCAGACAGTGGCAGTTGAGGATTTAAGTTTCTCTCTTAATAAAGGTGATGTGCTGGCCATTGTGGGCGAATCCGGTTCCGGAAAATCGGTCGCTTGCTACAGTTTGTTGGGGCTTGTGCCCATGCCGCCAGGAAAAATAGAGTCCGGCCGCGCGCTGTTCCATGGCCAGGATTTATTGAAACTACCTGAAAAAGAAATGCGTAATATTCGCGCGAATAAAATCGCGATGATTTTCCAGGACCCTATGACTTGCCTTAATCCTTATATGCGTGTTGTAGACCAGCTAATGGAGGTGTTATTGGTTCACAAAGGGATGGGCAGGCAGCAAGCAAGGACGAAAGCAATTGATGTGTTGACTGAGGTCGGAATCCAACACGCAAGTGAACGCATTGATCAATATCCGCATCAATTTTCTGGTGGCATGCGCCAACGTGTGATGATTGCAATGGCATTATTGGCGGAACCGGAGTTATTAATTGCCGATGAACCTACCACCGCACTGGATGTAACAGTCCAGGCGCAAATATTAAGCCTGATAAAGGAATTACAAAAAAATCGCCAATTGACGGTCATCTTCATCACCCATGATTTGGGTGTTGCTGCGCAAATGGCCGATCAAGTGTTGGTTATGGAAAAGGGGCGCCTGGTAGAGCAGGGGCCTATCCAAGCTATTTTTAAAGCGCCTTCGCAACCCTATACGCAAAAACTATTAAGTGCTGTTTTGACAACGGCAAAACCCGCTACCGACCACCGTGTAAGTTACGAACAGCCGCCGTTGCTGGTTGTGAATCAATTGCATGTTAGTTTCCCGCAATATGCCGGAACATTCTTCCGTAAAATTAAAACCCTGGTTAAAGGTGTTGATGCGGTTTCACTCAAACTCTACGAGGGGGAAATCCTGGGGCTGGTCGGGGAATCCGGTTCCGGTAAATCAACATTGGGGCGAAGTATCATTCGCTTGATCGATTCCGAATCTGGAGAAATTATTTTTAATGGAAAGGACATAGGTAATCTAACGGGTGATGAATTAAAGCATTCTCGTCGCGATTTCCAAATGATATTCCAGGACCCTTATGCTTCATTAAACCCCCGGATGACAGTATTTGATACGCTTGCCGAACCTTTGTTGGTGCATGGTCTGGCGAATCAAAATACCGTGTTGGAACAAGTGAACCAACTAATGGATGATGTTGGGCTGGATCGCCGCTTTATTCGCAAATACCCCCATGAGTTTTCCGGAGGGCAGCGCCAACGTATCGCAATTGCACGGGCAATCGCATTAAAGCCGAAACTCATTGTTGCTGACGAACCCGTGTCCGCCCTGGATGTTACCATTCGCGCGCAAATTTTGGCGTTGCTTTTGAGCCTTATCCACAAACACCGGTTAACCATGTTATTTATTTCGCATGATATGTCGGTGGTGCGTTACTTGTGTGATCGAGTGGTGGTAATGCAGAAAGGGAAATTAATTGAGGACGGGGCGACAGAAACATTGTTTGCATCACCGGTGCATCCTTATACGCAACAGCTGTTGGCTGCGATTCCAAAACTCTAAGTGAAGTGTAAAAACGAGCCATGGGCTCGTTTACACTCGGCGTAATGTTAACTGGCGAGAAGGCGGCTATAAATTTCAGCGTAGTGCTTTGCACTTTGCTCCCACGAAAAATCCTGGGTCATTGCATTAAGCTGCAATTTTTTCCAAATATTTTCCTGGCGAAATGCAGCAGTGGCGCGCTCAATGGCAGCAAACAGTTCGTTTCCTTCAGCTTGATTGAACACAAAACCATTTGCAAGTGAATCTATTTTATCAAACGGCAACTCAAATACCGTATCGCGCAGCCCCCCTACAGCATGCACCACTGGCAGTGTTCCATAACGCAAGCTGTACATTTGGTTCAGCCCGCAGGGTTCGAAAAGGGAAGGCATAAGAAATATATCGCTGCCGGCTTCAATTTGGTGCGCTAATGCTTCGTCATATCCGATATGAACCGCGAATGTTTTTGGATTCTGTTCCGCGATGTTCCGCAGTGTTTGCTCATAATGGGGGAAACCGCTGCCGAGGATTACAAACTGATAGCCAGCGGACAATAAGCGATTAACTTGCGAGAGGATAAGGTCTATGCCTTTTTGATCGACAAGTCGCCCGATAAACCCCAGGAGCGGGGCATGTTGATTTATCTCCAGGCCCATGCGCTCTTGCAGGGCTTCCTTGTTTTTACATTTATTTCCCAGGGTGCGACGGTTATAAGTTGCTTTAAGGTGTGGGTCAGTTGCCGGATTCCACTCATCAGTATCAATGCCGTTTAAAATGCCGGTAAGTGAATCGCTGCGATAACGCAATAAACCGTCCAGCCCATAACCAAATTCCGGCTTTTGGATTTCGCGTGCATAACTTGGGCTCACGGTGGTCAAGTAATCAGCAAACGCGATGCCGCCCTTCATAAAAGAAACTTGCCCGTAAAACTCCAGGCGTTCGTGATGCCAAAATGCGGGTGGTAAATTCAGTTCGGTAAATGCCTGGTGCGAAAAGAGCCCACGATAGGCCAAATTATGGATAGTGAATACAGTGGCCAGGTGATCCGCATGCAATGACAGCAACGCCGGTACCAAACCGGTTTGCCAATC
This sequence comes from uncultured Cellvibrio sp., assembly GCA_946480695.1. The sequence goes on along the minus strand of CAMLKG010000025.1, from coordinate 27,038 downwards.
ATTGCAGTGGACTACATCGGGTTGCCAGTCCAGGTTGGCCTGGTTCAATGCAATAATTTCTATTGTTTTGGAAAAAATGTAGAAACGTAGGTGATTGTCAGGCCAGTCGTTTCCGTCGGGCCCGCAATAGGGATTACCGGTTCGCTCCGAAAACTCCGGAATATCAACAAGCCATACCGTTACCCTGCTGCTAGGCAGGCGGGTTTGTTTGATATTCACTGGATTGCCGTCCACATTCAATTGGGCAATTGGTTTCATTCCCACTGCGGTAGCTTTTTCCAATACGCTGGCATAAGCAGGCAGAACGATTTTTACATCGTATCCCAGCTTCGTCAGCGCGCGGGGTAAGCTGCCGGTCACATCTGCAAGTCCACCTGTTTTTATGAGTGGATAAACTTCACTGGTCGCAAATAGAATTTTTTTCCGCATGGTGATCCTTCTTAAATATAAAAACTAGCAAAGCTGCAAAATTAATGCGCCAAGGGGCGGCAAATTTATTTCCAGTGATTGCTGGTGATTCATCCAGGCCACTGGTTGCGAGTAAAGTGGGCTATTATTCCCAAGATTGCTACCGCCGTAAAATATAGAATCGGAATTCAGTATTTCGCGATAGGCCCCGGCCGCCGGAATACCGATACGATAACCCGTGCGTGGAACCGGTGTGAAATTTAAAATGACAACGGAAAAATCCTGATCGCTTTTACGGATGTAACTGACGATGGATTGGGTGCTGTCATGGCAATCAATCCACTCAAAGCCATCGCTGCGGAAACTGCGTTGATAAAGTGATGGCACGCTGGTGTATAAATGATTTAAATCTTTCACCAGTGTATGGATACCCTGGTGGCGATCAAACTCCAGCAGATGCCAATCCAGCGAGCGGCCATGGGCCCATTCGCCCCACTGGGCAAATTCGCTGCCCATAAATAATAATTTGGTACCCGGATAGGTGTAGAGATAGGTATACAGCAAACGCAGGTTTGCAAACTTTTGCCAATCATCCCCCGGCATTTTATTGATCATGCTGCCTTTGCCATGCACAACCTCATCATGTGAGAAAGGCAATTGGAAGTTTTCGCTGAAAGCGTACATCATGCCAAAGGTTAATTGATTGTGGTGATATTGGCGGTGTACCGGATCTTTGCTGATGTAGTCCAGCGTGTCGTGCATCCAACCCATATTCCATTTCATCGAAAAGCCCAGGCCGCCGACCCAGGTAGGGCGAGTAACTTGCGGCCAGGCGGTTGATTCTTCAGCAATCACTAATGTGCCGGGGTATTGCCCATGGCAAATTTCATTCAGTTTTTGTAAAAACGCCATTGCTTCCAGGTTTTCATTGCCGCCGTAAATATTCGGTATCCACTCGCCGTGCTCGCGTGAGTAATCCAGATGTAACATGGAAGCGACAGCATCCACCCGTAAACCATCAATGTGATATTCCTTTAACCAGAAGAGCGCATTGGCTAATAGGAAATTGCGGACTTCATTGCGTCCGTAGTTGTAGATCAATGTGCCCCAGTCACGATGTTCTCCCAAACGCGGATCTTCATGCTCATAAAGCGCGGAGCCATCAAAGCGGGCGAGGGCATGGCTATCCTTGGGGAAATGGGCCGGAACCCAATCCAAAATAATGCCGATTCCATGTTGGTGCAGGTAATCCACAAAGTAGCGGAACTCATCGGGGGTTCCGAAACGGCTTGTTGGCGCATAATAACCGGTTGTTTGATAACCCCAGGAATCATCCAGCGGATGCTCGGTGATTGGCAGGATTTCAATATGGGTAAAGCCCAGGGGTTTTACGTAATCCACCAATTGGTGGGCCAGCTCGCGGTAATTCATAAACTCCCCGGCCCAACCGCGACGCCAGGATCCCAAATGTACTTCATACACTGACATGGGTGAGGCTTGCCAGTCCCAGTGCATACGTTGGTTAATCCAATCGTTGTCATGCCACCTATACTCTGATTGCGCCTTGACAATAGAACTCGTTAACGGGCGTAGCTCAAATGCCTGCCCATAGGGGTCTGACTTGAGGAAAACAGCCCCGGTGGCGCGGTTGCGGATTTCAAACTTATATAAGGCACCGGGTTTGATGCCGGGGACAAATAATTCCCATAAACCGCTACTGCCGCGTACACGCATTGGATGTTGGCGACCATCCCAATCATTAAAATCACCCACGACACTGATTCGCTCCGCATTGGGTGCCCAGGTAGCGAAAAGAACCCCTTCTATTCCTTCCACCTGACGGAGGTGTGCGCCCAGGTGCTGATAGATATTCCAATGCTGGCCTTCTCCAAAAAGATGTATATCTATGTCGCCCAGTAATGGTGCAAAACAATAGGGGTCATATTCTGTATGCATCAGGTTGTGGCGATCATGCCATTGCACTTGATAGCGGGGGGGTAATTTTTCGCCCATACCATACCACTCAAAAAAATCAGTTCCCTCCACTCGCTGCAATAAAAAGGTTTGTTGGTTAACCAACAATGAGGCGCTGCGAGCGCCGGGCAGGTATACCCTGACGACAGTATCAACATTTGTTGATGGAGTATTTAAAAGCGGATGGCGCCCAAGGACATCAAACGGATCATGGTGGGTAGCGGTGACTATACGTAACATTTCATGGGATAAGGGCTTGTCCTGCTTCTGATTTAACATGCATTGGTTCCTACGTAAAAAAATTGTCGCATTATTTTGTGTTCCGCATTATTTGCAAGGTTTTGGTCTATATAAAAGTGTCATATGTTTGGGCTCTACTAGCTTAGCGTTATCCGCAAGTTTTTGTTGCAGCAATTTTTTGCAAAAAATTGATTTTAATTCAATACATTTGCAGGTTCGATGCCAAATTTGTGACTACACTTAGCGTGTATTTTGGGCGAGCGTTTCATTCCGGGACAATGTATTCGCCTGGCGTGCCTGGGTGGCGTTAGTGTCAAAATCAATTTATTGGCACTGATATTGCTCAAGCTCCTGTAATTAATTTCACAAAAAGTTCATTGTAGTTACACACAATAGCCATAAGGAAAAGTTGTAATGAACACACCTACGTCGGGTCGTTTTGTCAGTCGTTTAACGCGAGAAACTTTGGCGATAATTTTAGCGGGTGGGAGAGGCTCACGATTGCATCAGCTCACGGATTGGCGTGCAAAACCCGCAGTACATTTCGGTGGCAAATTTCGCATTATCGATTTTCCCCTTTCAAATTGCGTAAATTCCGGTATTCGTCGTATAAGTGTGCTTACCCAATACAAGTCTCACTCGCTCGATCGCCATGTTCAGCGGGGTTGGGGGTTTTTAGGCGGTGAACTCGGCGAATTTGTTGAATTGTTGCCGGCGCAACAGCGATTGAGCGAATCCTGGTACGCAGGTACCGCGGATGCGGTGCTACAAAATATCGATATCATCCGTCGCCATAACCCTGAGTACGTTTTAATTCTCGCCGGTGACCATGTTTATAAAATGGATTATGGCACCATGATCGCTGCCCACGTTGAGCGCGGTGCGGACATAACCGTCGGGTGCATTGAGGTGCCGCTCGAAATAGCGAGTTCATTCGGCGTAATGGACATGGACGAGGATTATCGCATCATTAAATTTACCGAGAAACCGCCTAGACCGGAGCCAATGCCAGGTAGGCCGGACAAGGCGCTCGCCTCAATGGGGATTTATGTTTTCAGCACCAAAGTATTGTTCCGTGAATTATTGAGAGATCGCGACAATTCCAATTCCGCGCATGACTTCGGTAAAGATATTATTCCTTCAATGATTAAAAACCAGCGGGTAATGGCATTTCCATTCCGCGATCCGGTCTCCGGCGGTGAGGCCTATTGGCGCGACGTTGGAACCGTGGATTCATTATGGGAGGCTAACCTCGAATTAACCGGCATTACACCGGAGCTGGATTTGTATGACGCCGCTTGGCCAATCTGGACTTATCAGGAACAAGTGGCGCCGGCCAAATTTGTGTTTAATGATGATGGTCGTCGCGGTTATGCGGTAGATTCCTTAATTGCCGGCGGCTGTATTATTTCCGGCGCCGCTGTTAAACATTCTTTATTATTCCCCCGTGTTCGTGTCCATTCATATTGCGAAATTGAAGATTCAGTTTTATTTCCCAGTGTAGAAGTCGGGCGTAACTGCAAAATCCGCAAGGCATTGGTGGACCGTCGCTGCAAAATTCCGGAAGGTACTGTGATCGGATACGATTTCGAAGCGGATAAAAAACGCTTCCATGTTTCTCCCAAGGGCGTTGTACTCGTAACCCCCGGCATGTTAGGACAGGATGAAGTTAATGGTTAATAATGGCAAAACGAAGGTGGTATTCCTTTGGCACATGCATCAGCCAGATTATCGCGACATAATGACGGGCGAATATTATTTTCCCTGGACTTATCTTCATGCCATTAAAGATTATGTTGACATGGCGGCACATTTGGAGGCACAGCCACTAGCAAAAGCCGTTGTTAATTTTGCCCCTATCTTATTGGAACAATTGGAGGATTACGCCGAGCAAATAGCGGCACATTTCTCACAGGGTGAAAAAATAAAGGATGCAGTGCTGGCATCACTCGTTGAACCGAGTATGCCGGCACCCGGCACCATGGCATTTGTGGATCTTGCGCAAAAATATCTTCGTGCAAACCGGGAGCGTATGATTGAGCGCTTCCCCGCCTATCGCGAACTTGCTCTGTTGGTACAAGGTTTTAAGGAAAAGCCTTTTTTCAGCCGTTATTTAAACGAGCAATTTTTAATAGATCTGTGTGTGTGGTACCACCTTAGCTGGCTCGCTGAAATTCCACGGCGTAGCGATGATCGCATCCAGCGCTTACAACACAAGGAGCGCGGCTTCAGCATGGATGACCGCCGGGAATTGTTGGCAATCATTGGCGAATTGGTGGCTTCCATCGGTCCGCGTTATAAGAAACTTGCGGAAAACGGGCAAATCGAATTGTGCATGAGCCCCTACGCACATCCTATTATTCCTTTATTAATCGATTTAAATTCTGCGAAGGAGGCGATGCCAGACGTGGCTTTGCCTAACGCAACTTGTTATCCGGACGGGCGCAACCGTGCGAAATGGCATTTAAATGAAGGCATAAAAAAGTTTGAAAGTTATTTTGGTAAACGGCCGCGCGGATGCTGGGCATCTGAAGGCTCCCTGAGCGACGACACGCTTAAATTATTAGCGGAAGCTAAATTTGAATGGGCGGCAACGGGTGATTCCGTTTTGTACAACAGTTTGCGGGCACATGAAAACCAATCAATCGCAGCGGAATGGCAAAGCGCAAAACAATCATTGCACCGCGCTTATGAGTTCGCCGGGGTTAACGTCAAAACGTTTTTCCGCGATGATGGTTTGTCTGACCTGATTGGGTTCAAATATTCAACCTGGCACTCCGATGATTCGGTAGGGGACCTGGTTAACCATATGGTTAATATTGCCAAGGCTGCTAAAGACACTAAAAACACGGTCATCTCTGTCATTATGGATGGCGAAAACGCGTGGGAATATTTTCCCGAAAATGCCTTTCACTTTTTACACACTCTTTATGAACGGTTAACAAACCATCCGCTGCTTGAGCTTTCAACCTACGGAGAGATCCTTGACCAACAGAAACCGGAGCCTTTGCGATTGTCGCATTTGGTAGCCGGCAGTTGGGTGTACGGTACTTTTTCTACATGGATTGGTGATAAAGATAAGAATCGCGGTTGGGATATGCTGTGCGATGCGAAACAACAAGTGGACCAAGCGTTACGCAAGCGCAGTTTTTCCGCAGAGCATCTTGCGCAAATTGAAAAGCAGTTGGCCTTATGTGAAGGCTCTGATTGGTTTTGGTGGTTTGGGGATTACAACCCTGCGCAGAGCGTCAGTGATTTTGAATATTTATACCGTCGTCATTTGATGAACCTTTATGCACTTATCGATACACCGGCTCCCGGTTATTTAAATCAGGTTATCAGCGTTGGTGGCGGGGATCCAGCGTCCGGCGGTGTTATGCGTCAAGGCCATGCAAGTTAATTGATGAATCGTATCACTTTGGGGTAAGTATCACTTTTGGGTAAGGGAAGGGCATTAATGGCAGACAAATCACCACTTTTCCAACGACGCACGGCTGGTGTTTTGTTGCATCCCACTTCATTGCCTTGTTCCGAATCGTGTTGGGGCGATGATAAAAAAAATAGATTCGGCACCTTGGGAAAAGACGCCTATCATTTTATAGATCTAATGCACCGGGCTGGCCTAACCATTTGGCAAATGTTGCCCATAGGCCCAACCCAGGAAGATATGTCGCCGTATCAATCTATTTCAGCGCATGCAGGGAATGCCGAATTAATCAGCCTGGATTGGTTATTGGAAAAAGGCTGGATCAGGGCAGGGGATATCGAACTTGATGGTGAGAAAAATATTGCCCTTGCGCGACAAAAATCTGCTCATTCTTTTTACGCATTTATTGACACTGCGGAAGGCGTGAATATCCGCCAGGAATTCCAGAGCTTTTGTTCACAACAAGATTATTGGTTAGACGATTTTTCATTATTTTGCGCCATTCGAAAACATTACCGGGGCGCATCCTGGGTTAATTGGCCGATTGACTTGCGCAAACGTGATGAAAAAGCCTTAAGAAGTATTCGTGTTGAATTAAAAACAGAAATTGATGTGATCTTGTTTGAACAGTTTGCGTTTTTTAACCAATGGCGTTCACTGAAAGATTATGCCCACCAAAAAGGTATTTATTTATTTGGCGACATGCCCATTTTTGTGGGCCACGATAGCGCCGACGTCTGGGCCCAACAGCATTATTTCCAATTGGATAGTGACGGGCATCCATTAACGGTGGCGGGGGTTCCTCCGGATTATTTTTCCGAGACCGGCCAGCATTGGGGAAACCCGCATTACGCGTGGCATCTAATGGAAGCGGATGGTTTCCAATGGTGGCTGGCCAGGTTAAAAACCCAATTGCAATTATTTGATTTGATTCGTATTGATCATTTCCGTGGGTTTGAAGCCTACTGGGAGATTCCCGGTAAAAGCCACGATGCTCGCGTAGGGTGCTGGGTAAAAGCGCCGGGTGAAGCATTTTTGAAGGCTTGTTTTCAGGCTTATCCCAGGCTGCCTATGGTGGCGGAAAACCTTGGGGTAATTACCGAGGAAGTCGAGGCCCTGCGCAACCGGTTTGATTTACCCGGGATGCTGGTGTTGCAGTTCGCGTTTGACGGCAACACCAATAATCCGCATTTGCCGCACAACCATACGGGTTGTGAAGTTGTTTATACGGGGACGCATGATAACGACACAACGCTCGGTTGGTGGTGGTCGTTAAGCGATGCGAGCCGCAGACAGGTGAAGGAATATTGTTTTAATTCGGAAGATGAGATGCCGTGGCTATTGATTGAGGTGGCCCTGGCATCTGTGGGACGGATGGCTATTATTCCCATGCAGGATTTCCTGGAATTGGATGGAAGGCACAGGATGAATATGCCTGGTACAACGGATAAAAATTGGGTGTGGAAGTTTTCGTGGGATCAAGTTGAACCCGCATTTGCTGATCGTATTCGGCAGTTACTGGCAGCCTATCATCGACTTGGTTAACAGACCTGGGCGATTGGTAGAAATTTTTCACTCAACTATATTAAGGAATCGCTATGGAACATAGGTGTAGCGCGCGCTCAAACGCCAACATTAAAATCCTGATTTACCGGTACGGAATTCCTGTTGCCATAGGCCGTATCAAGAATGGCACGCGTCACGGGCTTTTTATCGAATCGGATTTGTCGGACGTTAAGCCGTTGCAACAATTAGGAATAGAGATCCTGGTTTATCGCAACCCGCAAAAATTACAACGTCACCGGTTCGACTCGATTGTTATCCATACCGCTGAACATGGCTTCGGTGTGGAGCTGGATACCTTGACTGAAGAGGCCGGTAGCCAGTTAATTGAAATGCTACATAAATCGCCAGAAACCCCACAAGAAAGCGAGCTGTTTGATATGGTGGCAAATGCCTGATCTAATACAGGCGCCATTAGGAAAAGAACCCGTTTTTAGACCTGATCCTTGGCTGGAGCGTGGAATATGTGATTTCGCATAATGTAGATTATGTTAAATTATATATTCGTAATCACGGACTCTGATTCAACTCCTCCAGCCATCGTTTTACCGATCAGGCGCCACACCACAGACAGCACACTCTATGAAGCACAAACAACTGTTGGAGCGTTTATACGCAGAGGTCGAAACAGTCATTCTCAGTAAACAGCATCCAGTTACCGGATTGCTTCCTGCCAGTACAGCCATTACTAACCATGGCGATTACACTGATGCCTGGGTTCGCGATAACGTTTATTCGATTATCTGTGTATGGACCCTGGGCATGGCCTTCAGGCATCAAGGAGAACACCACAAAAGCGACCAACTGGAGCAAGCGACGATAAAACTCATGCGGGGACTTTTACAGTCCATGATGCGCCAGGCACATAAGGTAGAAGCCTTTAAGCTCTCGCTTGATAATCGCGATGCGCTGCATGCGAAATACGACACGGCTACAGGACTGCCTGTGGTCGCTGACGATGCATGGGGGCATTTGCAAATTGATGCGACCTCGGTGTTTTTGTTAATGCTCGCGCAAATGAGTGCGTCGGGGTTACGCATTGTATGTACCCATGATGAAGTCGATTTCGTACAAAACCTTGTTTACTACATTGCCAGTGCCTATCGCACACCGGATTACGGTATTTGGGAGCGCGGTAACAAAGTCAATAATGGTAAAACTGAAATCAACGCAAGTTCGGTGGGTATGGCAAAAGCGGCGTTGCAAGCCCTGGACGGTTTTAATTTGTTCGGAAAACATGGTGATAAAAGGGCCGTTATCCATGTCATTGCCGATGCGATTTCCCTGGCCAGGACCACCCTCGCCTCGCTCCTCCCACGCGAATCCTTATCCAAGGAAACGGACAGCGCACTACTAAGCATTATTGGCTTTCCCGCATTTGCCGTGGGTAAAGAAACGCTGGCAACCCAAACACGGGATTCAGTGCTCACCAAACTCGGTGGTAACTATGGTTGTAAACGCTTCTTGTGGGATGGTCACCAAACAGTCCTGGAAGAAAGTTCGAGGATTTATTACGAACATGACGAACTGGGAAATTTTGCAAATGTTGAGTCTGAATGGCCGTTGTTTTTTACCTACCTTTATATCACTGCGCTTTTTGACGGCAGCGAAGCAACGGCAAAACATTACCGCAAGAAACTTGAATCGCTCATGGTGTATGTGGATGGCATAGGCCTGTTACCGGAACTCTATTATTTGCCCCTGGAAAATGTAGAAGCGGAGAAAAAAAATCCGCGTTCGCAAACTCGCGTGCCCAACGAGAATATTCCATTGGTGTGGGCGCAAAGTTTGTATTTAACAGGCTTGATGCTGGACGAAGGCCTGGTCAGCGCCGATGACCTGGACCCGCTAAAAATGCGCAGGCGCTCTACCCGATTCATTAAATCCAATGTCGCCCTGGTGGTATTGGCGGAAAATGAAACGGTAAAACAACACCTGGCTAAATACGGGGTTATCGCGGAAACCCTGCAAGACATAAAACCAATGGGTGTAATTTCTGCTTCCAGTTTGATGGAAGCTTATGCGCACATTGGTGAGAACAAAGCCCTTGGTTTAACGGGGCGACCGCGTCGTCGTGTACAAAGTCTGGCAACATCGCAAACCTATGAAATAAATAACAAAGTTTATTTGAGTTTATCCTGGTTACAGAGTGAGAGGGAGGATTACCGCCGTTATGACGCGCAATGGGTTATCGAAAGTGTAATCCAGGAAATCCAGTTTATTTACAAAAACTGGATTAGCTCTGAAGTGGCGGTGTTTACCTTATTGATCGATCACCGCCTGTATAAAGTGCCCAATGCCGATCTTTTATTTGAGGTGCTGCGTAATTATCAATTGCGCAACGAGGAAGAATATGTCGGTTACGCGTCAGCGAATTTGGCGTATCGCGCGTCACGTGTGAATAGTTTGACTATTCCCTATTTCCATGTGACTTCCATGAGTAACCAGATGCAGGTATCAACAGCTCCCGATGATGCACTGCAAGCCTCGCAATTGGAACCTGAAGCTGCCGTATTGCTGGAAAAATTTTATACAGAAAGCGATATTATTACGTATAGAAAATTTTCAGCCTACGTAAAAAAGCACAAGCTAACCGATAATATCGGGCTAAACGGTGCCAATATCACAATCAAGGATTTGATTCGCGATATTTTTTATCGGTCCCAAAAAGTTAATTATTGGTTGCTTGCGCGTTTTTGCTTTTCCCATCTGATTTACACCCTGACTGACCTGGGTGACAGCCTCACATTGCTTGCCGCACGTAATTTGACCATTAATGTTGGGGATAACAATTACACCGAAATCAAAGTGGACCAGTCTTTTTCTAACGCATCCTATTTTGAAAGTGTCCGGCAATTATTCCCTGACCTCCTGGAGCGGACCCTCGTGCAGGAACTGATCTCTGCAATAGGTTCGTTGATTCGCTCAGAGCCAAAATTATTCGATGGGCTTCACTCGGTGCATTTGCGGAATTTTATGTTGCTTTGCGCTATGGATAAGGGGGACGCCGAAGACGTTTCCATGATCGAATGGCTGGGGTTACAGTCCCCGGCAAAGCTCTACAAAAAAATCCGTACCATCCTGACATCGCGCAAAAAAGTATTTGCCCAGGGAATTAACCACGTTACTCCCTATAAGATCCATCACAATGAAAATATTCATGATGAAAATCCGGTGTTGTACGACGCAATGGATACCGATTGGTTGGAATGGCGTACCGCGCGCGGCCTGATCACGCACTTTGATGAAAATTTCCTTAAGGATATCTGGCACAGTTTGATGTTTGCGGAATATCTAATATTTAGCAATGCGGATGGCCAGCGTTTCGTATTGGATTGCAAAACGATTCGCCGTTCGATGACACCTGGTGAAGAAAGTTTTGCCCACCATATCGACCAGTTAACACATCAATTGCATCCAGCCTATTACAAAAGCGCGATGGTGGAGGCGCTTTACGCCTATACTCAATTCTGCGTCAACAATCCGCAAATGCGCTTCCAGCAGCCCCTGGTATTTCGTGAGGTGTTGGAACGGGCGGCGGAACGTTACGTTCGTGAACGTAAAACGCAACTGTTGAGCCTTGGCCTGGAAACTGATTTGACGGTGTTTATGCAGCAATCGCCACACATACTCAACCTGTATGTCACGCTGATTTATGCTGAAATCACCCAACCGTATTAAGTAAAAAAGCCAGCAACGCTGATTGGTGGCAGTTTTTACAAAATTTATATCTGTTTCCCCATAGGCTCAGGGTCTGCCAGCGTTTAGAATGCGGCCATTTCTGCCATACATCTACAAGTTGGGTACTATGAAATTACTGGGGCCAACGCTGCTGATCCTGGGCGCGATCCTGAATATCCTTGCGTTATTTATGTTAGTGCCGCTGGCGCTATCCATTGCTTACGACAGTGACAACCAACTCGCTTTTTTCTCATCAGCGACCATTACCAGCCTGACCGGTATCGTATTTTTGCTGGTTGGTAAAAGATATCGCCTTGATTTTATGCAGCCCCGGCAAGTATTCCTGATTACAAGCTGCGCCTGGACAGGCGTTTCCCTCTTCAGCGCTCTGCCCTTTTTGTTGATCGCCAATTCACTTGGTGTTGCCGATGCAGTATTTGAGGCAGTATCGGGAGTAACGACCACGGGATCGTCGGTGATGGCCGGATTGGATTCATTGCCAAAGGACATATTGCTCTGGCGTTCCATGCTCAATTGGATTGGTGGTGTCGGGATCATCGGTATGGCCATCGCCGTCTTACCGTTTTTGCGGGTGGGTGGTATGCGGCTCTTTAAAACAGAGTCATCGGACTGGTCTGATAAAGCCATGCCGCGCGCCCAAAGCCTTATGGCGATGATTATTTATTGTTATTTGTTGCTGTCCATCATCTGCTGCCTTGCATTCTGGCTGGCGGGGATGGATTTGTTTAATGCAATCAACCATGCAATGACTACCGTTTCCACCGGGGGGTTTTCCACGTCGGACAGTTCCTTCGCGCAATTTGATAGCCTGCTTATCCATTGGATCGCTATCCTGTTTATGTTGGCGGGGGCCTTTCCGTTTGTACTCTTTGTGCGTTTGCTGGTAAATCGGAAACTGGTTGTTTTCAAGGATACACAGGTACGCGGCCTGCTATGTATCGTCGCTATCACCACACTGGCACTGACTGCACATTTGATTTTTACCGGTCAAATGGAGCCCTTGCGTGCCTTGACTATGGCCTGTTTTAACCTGGTTTCCGTGATTACCACAACAGGTTTTGCATCCGGCGATTATCAACTCTGGGGCCCTATAGCGCTGATTCTGTTCTTTTTTGTCACTTTTGTGGGGGGGTGTTCCGGCTCCACAACGGGCGGGATTAAAGTGTTTCGCTTGCAAATATTTGCCGGCCTGGTTAAAGAGCAAATTATCACCGCCGTGCATCCGCGCGCGGTTATTAGCCGCCGCTACAACAATAGGCTGATCAGTTCAGAAATCATTGCATCTTCCATTTCCTATATGTTTTTGATGGCTGCTTGCCTGGTGATAATCGCCGTGATACTGGCATTGACGGGCCTGGATTTGGTGACGAGTTTTACCGGCGCGGCAACAGCGGTTATGAACGTTGGCCCCGGGCTCGGCCCTGTCATTGGGCCTGCGGGTAATTTTTCGAGCTTGAGTGACACCGCAAAATGGGCACTGTCCGTTGGTATGTTGTTGGGCCGTTTGGAATTTCTGACTATTATCGTGTTGTTTTCCCCGGCATTCTGGCGTGCGTAATGAACGTTGAACAGGTTTTGCGTAAATTTGCCTACCCTATCGGGATTTTATTTCCCTGGTTACTGACCCCCATCGCATTTTTAATTACGGATTACCTCCCCAAAACCAATGTTCCCTTACTGTATATCGTTATGGTGGTGTTTATCGCCATTAATGTTACGGTTGAATTGGCCATTATTAATGCCCTTTCCAGCTTCTTTGCCTTCAGTTTCTTTTTTGCCGAGCCGTATGGCTCCATCATGATTCACCAGGACGAAGACCTGCTCACCATTTTATTGTTCCTCCTGACCTCGGTGATCGTGGGTTACATGGCGACCAAACATAAGCAAAACGTACAAAAAATTCGTGTGCGTGAGTTTATGACGGACATCGAACTTGAACTGCTGGAAAAATTGCCAAAGGCCTTAAATACCAGCGATGTTATTAACGCAATGCGGGATGCGCTGGAGCCCTGGAAGGAAAATTGTGTGCTTATTACGCGCGCTAACAATTGGGCGACACATCCGATGATCAGACGCATGACCCATTTGCGCAAAACCTACCTGGAAGAATTATTGGAGTTGCGCGTAACGCCGGAAATCATCACCAATATCCCCGAACTCGAAAAAGAACATGACGTTTATTTCCTGTATAACTCGCGTCAGGTCATTGGCCTGCTAAAAATTTCTATTGAAAATATCCAGTATCTTCCCAAAGATATTTTTCTATTGTTGTTGCACCAGGTAAATATTTCGCTGGAACGGACTCGTTTGTCAGCGGACCTCGAAAAGGAAAAAATCGCCAAGGAAAATGAGCTTTTGCGCTCCGCCCTGCTCTCGTCAGTTTCCCATGATTTTCGCACGCCCTTGACCACTATGATCGGCGCAACATCGACAGTTATTGAATTGGGCGAGCATTTGGATAAGCAGCAAACACGGGAACTGCTGGATACGGTTTTGGAGGAAGCCCAGCGTTTAAACCGCTATACCCAAAACTTGCTGGATATGACCCGCCTCGGATTCGGCCAAATGCGGCTTGAACGCGATTGGGTCAGTGTGGAAGAAATTATCAGTGTAGTTAAAAAGCGTTTGAAACCCCTGCTTACACACAACGAGGTGCGTGCGGAAATTGATGCGCATTTGCCCTCCCTTTATATTCATGCAGCGTTAGTTGAGCAGGCGCTTTTTAATGTAATCGACAACGCTATAAAATTTTCCCCGCCAAATGCAGGGATCGAAGTCACTTGTATCAAGGAAGATGACTCGATTGTCATTAATGTTTGTGACCAGGGGCCGGGAGTTCCGGAGGACGAACGGGAAAAAGTCTTTGAACGTTTCCATACGGCCGAAAAGGGTGACCGTCGCCGTTCCGGTAGCGGCTTGGGTTTAACGATTTGCCGCGGCATGATCATGGCCCACGGCGGTAATGTAAGTATCCACCCCAACCCTAAACGCACGGCTGACCTTATTAATCCCGGCTGCTGCGTACGAATTGAAATGCCCATAGAGGCTAATCTGGGAGCCAATGATAAAAATCCGGATATGCCCGGATCTCAATCGGCCGCGGAATAATTTTTAACAGCGATATGACAGGCCAGGTGCGCGATACAACTTATACTCGTCTCATTGTTATGGAGCTACTATGAGCAAAATATTAATTATCGATGATGAACCGCAGATTCGCCGTTTCCTCCAGATCGGTTTGACTGCGCAAGGTTATTCCATCCTGGAAGCGGATGCCGGTCGGCGCGGACTGGTGCTGGCTGCCGAGGAATCGCCGGATTTGATCATCCTGGACATGGGGTTGCCCGATCTGGATGGCCAAGTGGTACTGAAAAAGCTGCGCGATTTCTACCATCAACCCATTATTGTTTTGTCGGTGCGTAATCGCGAATCCGAAATTGTGCAAGCATTGGATACCGGTGCCAACGATTATGTTGTTAAGCCATTTGGAATCCAGGAATTACTTGCACGTATCCGCGGCCTCATCAAGGCGTTTGGGCCGAGTGTCCAAAGCGTGGAAAAATATCAGGACGAACGCGTACTGATTGATTTACAGGAGCGCAAATTGACGGTAGATGGCGAAGCCGCAAAATTATCGCGAAAAGAATTTGAATTACTAAAGCGCCTGATTAACAACGCCGGGCGTTTGGTTACCCAACAACAGTTGTTACGCGAGATTTGGGGGGGAACCCATGTTGAGGATACGCATTATCTGCGTATTTTTATTGCGCGCCTGCGTACCAAGCTGGGTGATGACCCCTCGAACCCCCGCTACATAGAAACAGAACCCGGTGTTGGCTACCGTTTCCTGCCCACGGTAGAAAATTAATATTTAGGCAATTAAAAAAAGCTCGCGACCATTAAGGTCGCGAGCTACCTCAAAATACATCCTGGTACACACACACTGTAAATCGTAAACCCGGTACCACTTCAATCAGCGGCAAATAGCACCAATATTTTCCACCAGTCCGGAAGCGGCTTCGCTTATGCACCCGTGTTTGTTATTAATAAACTGGGCACCTACCATCATGTTATTCACACAAGAGGCATCGTTAGCCATGACCCCCATGCCACCTGAACGGGAAATAACAACCCCGGTAAAGGTGTTTCCGGTGGCTGCTGTGCCAGGGTCGGTATTTACCTGAGCCAGGAAAATTCCGTGTTGGACGCTATCGCGAATATGCAAATTGGTGAATGAATTATCGAGTGAGTCGCGCATAAATATGCCGACGGTTTTGTTATCCGCAATAGTTACATCATAGAATTTATTGTTATTGAATTTAATGTCTGTAGAAATTCCTGCCGCTTTGTTGCCGTAAAGATGGATGCCGGAAAATGTACTGTCTTCCGTTTCATAACCAGCGAGACCATCAAATTCATTGTCGTATGAGGTGTAATCGCGGATGGTCAAGCGCCTGCAACCCAATTCGGTAACCAACCCGCCTGACATTGCGCCAAAAACAGTAACGGATTGAACAACGCAATCAACACAACGGCGGATACTAATACCATTATTACGCAACGGGAATGTATCGCTACAGGGGCCGCCCATACACTCGGAGGTTTGGTTGGCCCTGTTGCCATCAATCATTAAATCGATCACCCGTACATGGCGGGTGTCGCGACTGGGAATATTTTCGGTAAGTCCCATCACTAAAACAGGCGCGTTGATATGATCGCCCAAACGCAAGAGTGTTGCAGGGCCGGAACCGCGCAATGTGAGGTTGTTGCGGTCGAGGATAATGGGTTTGACACAGGTGTAAACACCGGTGGACAGAACGACTTCTCCACCTTCCGGTGGCAATTCGTTGATAGCTTTTTGTATGGCATCGCAAGTTTTTTCATTAACTTGCGGAGCTGCAAAAACCGGCGAAGCAAAAACACTTAACACTAGTACAAGCAGCGTCCAGACTACATGTGTGCTATGAAGAGATTTCATAGTCAGCCCTCACTAGAACGCGGAAAAATTAAAACACTCAGTGTTATCCTAGTTCGAAAATAACCCGGGACAAATAAGAAATGTTTGTTTATCCAAAAAAAATCTAATTGAGGTCCAACGCCAAATGGATGGCAATAACTGATGAGTATTTCGGAAACAAAAGAGAGATCTATGGTCCCTTATGTATCAGCCAAGCGGCTTGTTGTGGCTATCCATTATATTATCCGGAACGCATTGGCCGTTTCGCTAAAAAAGTTAGCTGAATATAGGGTAGCCAAGCTTTATTATTGTCCTCGAAATCAATGGGATAGAATCACTTCACTGGATCATGTAACGCAATTGGAGGTAAACATTATTATTGGGCTTTAATTGCCCGAAGAAGCTACGCGCCGACCCGAAATAAGCTTCGTAGCCCAACTGTACATGCAGTGCATCGTTAATTGCATAATTAACTTTACTTCGCGATAAACCATTGGCATTTGGCCAGAATGTGACGCCGGTAGTCTCTAGCAATAATGAGTCATTAAAGCTGGTTTTTGCTATGCGCCAGGTAATGCCTTGCTGGTTAGGTTCAGTCTGGTTAGACAAGGCCAGTTGACGCCAGGCCACGTCTTGAAAGGGCTGGCTTAATTCACTTGGGTCGGCATAATTCGCTATGTGTTGCAAACTCAATTGAAGGTTTAGGGTAAGTCCCCCGCCCAATGTCCACTCAGGCCCGCCCACTAACCAAAAACGCGATTTTTTCCGGGTGAAGTCCCCTCGCCCCGCGCTCTGCGTATCACTGTAAGCAGCTTCAAAGCGCCACACTTTATTACCTTGCGGGTAACTAAGGTCCGCCCCTATGACACGAAACCTGTGATTGCTTTGCTCAACAAGGATTCCTTCCGGGGATAGATCCACAATCGATAAGTCTGGCATCGGATCATAGCCATCAAACCATGAAACAGAAGAATCAAATGTTGAGCCCAGGGTTTCCCATTTAATTGCATACTGGTCATTTTCGGGTGCAGGTTTTTTTACGTAAGTAATGGCTGGATGCGCTTCGAGCGGAATGATATTGCTTGCTGCGGAGGGAAACCATATTGCTGAAAAGGTGTGATCGCCTACCTGATAACCCAGGTTGATTGCATCATTGCCAAATCTCTGGTCAGAATCCTCTGGTGTCAAGAGCGTAAAATGCTTTGGCGATAAATTATCGGTAGGGTTTAATCCATCAGCCCTACCCAAAGCAATCAATTGCCGGCCAATGCGCAAACTCCAGGCCTCACCAACCGCTTTCCAGTAAAGCTCGCGCACACGCGCATTGTTTTGTTCATCAGCTACCTCAGCCGTTAGCTCAGGGGAAACAATTGTTTGCGCGAAGGCCTGGCCAACAATTTGTCCTTTCCCCTCCAGGTCGATGTCTATTTTCCCCCAAATATCGAGAGTTGAAATATTATCCCTGTCAGAAAGGAATCGATCACCCGACCATACAGCACCTCGAACGGAAATCGATGTATCAATATTATCCGGGAGCGATGCGGCATTCGCATGAATGCCGCATACCGCCATTGAAACAAAAGTACAACGTAACGAATTCAGCATTATTTTTCTAGGGCTTGGGGGCGAAAGAGTGAGGCATCGAGATTTTTATCCGCGGTAAATTCGTCAAATTCGATACGAGTGCTATGCCCTGTTTGCAAGTTTTCCGCTACGGATATGAATGCCTGGTAACGGCCATTACTTCCAACCTGGCGAATGTTGTCTGCCGTTATTCTCTTCAGGGGTCTGCCTGAAAGGTCCCAAAAATCTGTGCGCACAGCAACAAAATTATCTTTGTGCACGTAAGTTTCCCGTTTGCTATAGCCCGTATTATTTTTTATGGCATCGTTTGCGGGTGTTGATGCAATTACATAACAGTCTGCACCGGAGATATTTTCACTGCGTAAAAGGGTATGAGACCAATCCTGGGGTTTATGGCCCACTACGTCGCCATAACTAAAATCAGTGCCGACAAAACTATCTTTTTTATTTGACGATACAAGCCTGCGTGTTTTGCCGAGTGCGGGCAGGTACACCCACATATCATCATCTCCAACACTGTGTTCAAGCAATAAGGTTGCTGTGCCTTTAATATCCGCAGGCGCATGGAAGCGTACTAGTCGCATATTGTCATCGCTACCGTCCGCCAAGCGGGTAAAGCCTCGTGTCTTGCGCATACGACTTTCACCATTTTTATTGGTTAGGGTAAAAGTTGCTGCGCCTTCAGAATCCTTTACTTTAGTGGCGACGAAATTTTTTTCCATGATAGCGGTGGCTGAAGGCAATTCATCCGCTTTCGAACGCACCGCGGAATTAGCCAGTATCGCCACAGCTGAACCAATAATAAGCACCAGGAATACGCGCCAACTGGATTGCCTTTTTGTTTCAAAAATGAAGTTAGGGTGCCAGGAAAGTAATAATGCGGGAACCAAAGTAAGTGAAATTAGCACACTAACCACCATAGCGATCACAATAAACAACCCCAACCATTGCTGGACATTGTAACCAATTGAAAGCATAAGGACGCCATATCCCCCAGCTATAGCTGTTGCAACAAATAATGCGGCTTTACCCGCAGTCGCAAGGGTACTTTGAATAGCTGGATTCCCGTCTTTAACCAAGCGTACTTCTTCTCGCATTCTATACAGTAGATAAATCGCATAATCGGCTCCAATACCCACAGCCATGGCAGAAATAAGGGAATTAGGGATATTAAGGGGAATACCAAAGGCGCCCATCACTCCAAAAATTGCAACCACAGCCATTGCCAAGGGCATAAGCACAATGAATCCAGCGGTAAGTGAACGGAATGCAATGGCCGAAATAATAAATATTGCTAACGCGATTTGAATAATATTGCGAAGTTTCCCTTCAACCATGGTATCGGTTAAAGCGATGGTCTGGGTGACATCCCCGCCGAAACTCACTACTACCCGGTCATCGAATGTCTTTTTTGCTTCTTCTTCAAGTTTAGCTACTAATGCCCGGTTATAAACATTGCTGCTGGTTTTTAACAGAATGGTAATTTTCGCCTTCTGATATTGATAATCCACATAGGAGTCGAAATCCCCTGGCTCACCCGACATTGAATAAAGAAATAAATATTGAGAGATTAAATTCCCATCGTTAGGTATTGTTTCCGCTAATGGCTGATCGCCGTTCATAGCCTGATGCATACGCTGGATGTAATCAACCAAGGAAAGGGTTTTCCCGACATGGGGTTGCCCTTCAACAAAACGTTGAAGATGCTCAATACCTTTAAGTATCCCGGGGTCCTTAATCGTGTCAGCAGCTCCCCCATCAACCATAATATATATGCTGTTTGTTCCACCCAGTTGGTTATTCAGGAAATTGTCGGCTTGTTGGATGGGTAAATCAGCAGCAAAGAAGTTTTTACTCGAATTATCGATAACAATTTTGTTCATACCAACTAACGATAACAAGACCAAGGCCAGCAGCCCGCCAAACAGCAGGTGACGTTTTTTAGCCTCTACAATGTGTTTGCCTATCCAAATCGGAATGCGATCCCATATACGCTTACGTTGTTCCCGGGCAATTGTGGAGTCTTTGGGTGCGGGCAAAAGCGAGCGCACAGCCGGTATGAATGTCATCTCAAGAAATACTGCGCTCAAAATCCCCATGCCGGTGAATACACCGAATGACCGAATGGTGGCGATATCAAATACAAGAAGTGAAAAAAATCCAAGTGCAGCAACTACCCCGGCGATAACCATAACGGGTCCGACCCCCACCAAAGATCGGATTACCGCCTGGTCGTTAGCGAGCTTTCTATCAATGCTGGGCGATTCCTGACAAATTTTCCCAAATTCCTCGTAATACCGTTTCAGCAGCTGTACTGCGTGTCCCGCCGCTACGGCCAGGATCAAGAGCGGTGTTGGAGAGTTAAAAATGTCCATAGGACGATTTAGTAACCCCATAAAACCCTGCCCCCACGCGACCGCCATAAGTGCAGTAACCAATGGCAGGATTAAACCTTGTTTGGTACGGAAAGCTTCAAAATGCAGTAAACCAATAACCAAAATGGCAATCGGAAATAAAAATTCTATACGCTTCGAAAATAGTTCCGCTTGCGCGAGATATACGGGGTTACCGCCAAGGGCAATATCAATATCAGCATTTCGTTCGGCATCAACTAATTCCTGGATGGGTTGCACCATTTTTTGAAAGCCGTCTGACCTCTCTTTCAATTCAACCAGAATCGCTGCTGTGCGGAAATCCTTAGATACTATAGTGTTCATGTAGACAGGGTTATTCTGCAATGCCGCTTTAAGATTTGCATATCCTTCGGCAGTCAATGTTTCCGAACTCAATAGCGGGCGAGCCTCAAAACCTTCTTCAGTCCCTTTAATGGCCTTTGCCTGGCGCGCAGCAAGGCTGATTAAAGTAGATTTCACTACACCATCTGTTTGCTCCAATTTGCGAGTAAGTCGTTCGATAGGGTCCAATACTGCCGGTTGAAATAAATCTCCTTGTTTCGGAGTAACCGAAATGACCATAAAGTATTTTGAACCGAAGACTGCATCCACAGCATTGGTTGATTTGATATAGGGATGATGTTGAGGGGCTAGTTCAGCAGGATCGATTACAATCTTGACTTTCCCGGCAAAAACCACCAGCACCATTGTTATCAGTAAAGTGATGGCAATTACCCATTTGCGGTAAGCCACGATTTGTTCGGCGTAACGTTTCATAATATCCTCATTGAACGTAATAAATACTCAAACCACACACGATTATCCATTTCAGGTAACTTGTTCTTCAGGTAACTTTTTCAGGTAACTTTGCAGTAGTATCATGAATTTTGAAAATGGCTAAACATCATGTGCCTGGATCACTTTCAATTGCTCAAGCTCGCACAGTAAATATTCAACTATCTCATCTGTGGATTTCTCGCCAGGATTGATTTCTATTTCATGATTTTCAGGTGGCTCGTAGGGAGAATCAATGCCGGTAAAGTTTCTGATTTCACCATTACGCGCTCGTTTATATAAGCCTTTAGGGTCTCTTTGTTCACAAATACTGATCTCGGTGTTGACATAGACCTCTATGAATTCGCCTGGGTCGAGCATATTGCGAACCATCTCTCGTTCACGTACAAATGGTGATATAAATGAGGCTACTACAATAAACCCGGCATCCAGCATTAACTTTGCTACCTCGCCCACCCGCCTGATGTTCTCGTTGCGATCATGGTCGCTAAAGCCAAGATCAGAACACAAACCATGGCGAATGTTATCGCCATCAAGTGAATAGGTGTTGTAATTCATGCTGAATAATTTTTTTTCCAGGGCGCATGCCGAGGTAGATTTTCCAGAACCAGACAAACCCGTAAACCAAATCAGGGCCGGCTTTTGATTAAAGCGCTTCGCCCTCATCGATTTGTCGACTGTCCGTTCATGCCATACCAGGTTGCTCATATCATTCATATTCGGTTCTACTATTACGTAAAATCCATCACTGCAACAAAATGACAGATTTTTCTCTTTAGAGTCTGCGCCTGTTACGGCGACCAGTTATGGAATAATTCAGTGAGGTTTTTGGGCTAATATAACAACAGAGGTTACCAAAATCACGTCCGTCATTTGTTTGTAGAGCCCCATCAATAACAAACGCAACCAGTTGGAGCCCCGCCTAACATCAATACATGCGTTAGTGTCTCCAGTGTTTGTTGCGCTTAATATCTTTGGCAATTTTCGCCATGCACCGATCAGCCATGGCAGAAATTAGTACAGATGGATTCGTTACTGCTGCAGCACCTGGAATAATTGAACCGTCTACCGCATAGAGATGTTGATAACCGCGTACACGACAATATAAATCGGTAGCTAATCCAAAAGGCATACCACCGAGAGGATGGGCAGTGAATTGTTGGGCCGCATTGGCAACCATTGGCCCCCTCACTTCGCCCGCCTTACAACTTTGTTCCGGACCACTACAACATGCTCCGGTCGAGCCATTCTCACTAAGACAAACAGGACCTGGTAGATAAAGCTCTCCACCTGGAAGTTCTTCCATAATTTTCTTAAAACCTGCGTATACATTCATCGCCCCATCGACTGGCCACTTAAGCACGGTAGTGTCAGTATCTTTCTCATAAGACCAAGTCCCAAATTTTTCCGGAACACCCAAGCCTATATTAAATTGCGCACCCAAAAATGGCCTTAAACTTTCATTTCCCCAAAAAAATTTCGGTACTCGTTGCGGTAAGTTTTCTAACACTATGGGATTTTTTTTATCATCATAATTCACAATTTTTATACCAGCTGTCCCACCTTGGCCAAGGGTGCTTAAGGCAATATTTTCTTCCACTGTCTTTGAAGGGTCATCGACGGTCGGTTTCAGGAAACGAAAGCCCAACGTATTTCCATTATTAGACCAACGAGTGCCAACGTGTTTATTTAGCCGGGGCAAATCACCATTTTCTCGTGCCCTCACCATTAGTTTGGTGGTTCCCATCGAGCCCGCAGACATAATTAAATGACGCGTTGTCAATGTCATTTGCTCAAGCACTCTATAGTCTAAATCTGTACGGGTAATTTCCAAATGATAAAGTTTTGAGCGAGGATCAAAAGTAATTTTGTTAACCGTATGCAGAGCCTTAACTTCTATATTTCCTGTAGCCAGCGCCATGCCCAAATAATTGTCTGGTTTATCAAGGCTATGTTTTGCGCCACTGTTGTTGCCCATCCAGGCTTCACCCAAAATAACGGATGGCACTTTCTTCCCGTTAATTTCATCGCGAACAACATCCCAGTTGACAGAGACAGGCGCAACAACTGCACCATGATATTTTGGACCGACACTACCATCCTCCAAAGGATACCCGGCGAACTGTGCAAGTTGCCTCATGATTGCAGTACTTTCAAAGTATGGTGTTGCTAGCAAATCCTCCGGCACTGGCGTTGGTGCCAACACACGTAATACTTTTTCAAAATGCTTGCCATAATTGAGTTCCCGCCAAATGGATTGCATATAGGGCAGTTCGTGCTTTGGGAACGCAGCGTCCCAGCCCTCTTTCAATGGCGCATAGCCTACTCCGTTATATAACAAGGAGCCGCCGCCTACCCCTGCGGCGGCGACAGTGCTAATGCCTTCGGCTCGCAGGTCGGGTGAACGATCAAAAGGGTTGACCTCACTTCCTATCACTTCTGTCAATCCGGTAGACACCGGGCAAGGAAACGGACGCGCGATCAGGTTACCCGCTGAATCGACCATATCATCGATAAAGGTGTGATAAATACTTCCACCGCAAGTATCGCTAACCCAGGCGGACGTTTCCCTGGCAGGCTCACCAAAAGGTAAGCCATCTAAACCAAAAGACGCGGGTAAATTCACGAAGGTTGAATCCGTTGTGGGATCCTTTACAGTCCACCAGCGCCCTCGCTCGATAACGACCGCCTTGACTCCTTCTTTTCCGAGATGATAAGCAGCGATGGAACCGCCAAAGCCGCTGCCGACGATAATGGCTTCGTAGTTGCGGTGATGCGCCTTTCCTATATTTTCATGCGCCAGACATTCCGATGAAAAATACATCAACGAAAATACTGTTGATAAAATTGCGATAAAGTGCGATTGGGGTTTACTTGTCGTTTTCATATGAGTTTTAATTAATTGTTTTATGCCAGTTCCAGGGATTGGATCATTTCGCTTTCATATAATTTTTTCATCTGAAAACGTTTGACTTTTCCACTGGATGTTTTGGGAATGGAACCTTGGGCTACAAGCAGAACTTTAGCGGATAACCCGAATTCATCATATATTGCGTCTTTAATGGACTGGGAAAGCTTTTCAATATCCAATGAGTTTATTTTTTCTTTTCTCACTTCCTGGACAATGATAAGTTGATCGCCATTTTCCTGCTCGCAAGCAAAGGCGGCGCCTGCATCTTGTCGGACATCTTCACTACAATCCTGTGCACAACGTTCAAAATCGGTAGGATAGAAATTCTTACCATTAATTATAATCAGTTCCTTAATTCGTCCTGTAACAAATAATTCATCATTTACCAGTGCCCCTAAATCACCTGTGCGAAGAAATGGGCCTTGCCCACACCGAGTGTAAGCCAAAAATATATCAGTACTTAGAGCATCATTATTCCAATAACCGGCAGCAACGCTGTCACCAGATAGCCAAACTTCGCCAATTTGGCCATCCACTTTGATTTCATTTGTAGCGGGATCAACAATTAGAATTTTTGTGTCTGTTCCTTTGCCGCAGCTAACTAATGAACTCGCATTATCATGTTCACATTTTTCCAGGACATTGTTAGTCAACGCTACCGGATTAACGGAAATGTACTTAAGCGGTGTACCTGCTTTGCCGCCTGTTGCAATTAAGGTTGACTCCGCCATGCCATAGCATGGATATATAGCCTTATTATTCCAACCATGCGAAGCAAAGACGTTGCTGAAATTGTCCAGCGTATTCTTTCTAATGGGTTCAGCACCGCAAAAAGCTACCTTCCAGCAACTGAGGTCGAGCGCATCTTTTAATTTATGGATATTCTTGGCGCAGAGTTGAAAAGCAAAGTTGGGGCCACCACTAGTCGTCGCTCGATATTTTGCAATTGCTTGTAACCAAATAAGTGGGCGCTTAATAAATGTAAAAGGAGACATGAGGTAAACCGGGAACCCTCCATAAACCGGTTGCAGGATTCCGCCAATCAAGCCCATATCATGATATGGCGGAAGCCAAATTACGCCTATACTCGATGAGTCGTGCTCAAAGCTGGTATAAATTTGATGTAAGTTGTGAAGTAGATTGTTATGTGTAACCATCACCCCTTTGGGGTTACCCGTCGATCCTGATGTGTATTGTAAAAATGCCAACCCATCTATTTCATCATTATCAGTATCTTTTTTGAGCGGGTCTGCAGCTATGGTATCAATACAAATACATTGCATACCTTTAATATCATTTTGAGCAAACCACAATTCTATGGATTTTTCGCCCTCACTGGACGTCAATACTATATTTGCCTGGCAATCTTCCGCAATCTTGGCCAAACGTGCCATATCTTTAGTATTAAAGATCGGATACGCAGGCACAGCTACTACACCAGAATAAAGACAGGCCCAGAATGCTTTAATAAATTGCAATCCTGGTGGAAATAGCAATAAAGCGGTTGTAGATTTAGATTTATTTTTGTACCCACGCAACTTGCTAGCTAACTTATTTGCTTCCTGGTCAAGCTGTGCGTAGGTAAGGCTATCGCTTATATTCAAGCCATCATTCATGAATGCATAAGCCAGTTCATCCGCTTGATGATGCGCGCGATATTTCACTACATCAACCAGGTTTTTTGCCAAAAGTGGTTTATGAGTGTTGGGGATTTGGTGGTAATATTTCATATAAGCCTCTTGTGT
The DNA here is from genome assembly GCA_946480695.1 of uncultured Cellvibrio sp. The sequence continues at coordinate 1,339 of CAMLKG010000025.1, read as the reverse complement.
CCCTGATTATTCATTTTTTGTTTTCCACTAAGTCCTGAATTAAAGCACCTAGCTCGCCAAGGGTTTTTATCCTTGAAAGTTGATCTGTGGGTACAAGGATATCCAGGGCATCTTCAACACTACCGACAACTTCATAGATTTCCACAGACGAAACTCCCATATCATAAAGGCGTGAACTCGAAGTAAATGTGTCTAAATGCTGTGTGATTTGTGGCACTGTATCGATCATCGAGTTTTTTAGGACAGTCCAAACATCCGCATTCATTCCCACTTGGTTTCTTACTTCTACCAGCTCGCTCATTACCATCTCTCCAATACAATCCTAAATATTTTCACTTGCGCTTGAAGGAGACGCGAAAACTCATGCGTCATGTATCTAAAACACATCCTCATATTCAACATTCTGAGTTTTTTGCCTGTTCTTACTTAGTTTCCTGTCGGCACAAATAATGATATTCGTTGTGCAGGCTATCTCACCATCAACCGACGCGGTGCAGCTTAGCTTGAATACGCCTAGGGTTTTTCCAATCATAGTTGCGTCCAATTGCAGGCGGTCACCCGGAACAACCTGGCGCCTAAATCTGACTTTGTCGATGCCTGCCAGTACGTAAATGACTCCATCATTCGCATGCCTGCCAAGTGTTACTGAAACCAGAATCCCGGATGCCTGTGCCAATGCTTCAACGATCATTACCCCGGGAAATATGGGGGTTTCAGGGAAATGGCCATTAAAAATATCCTCATTCATGCTTATATTTTTGTAGGCGCTTATATGTTCATTTCGTATGACATGTAAAACCCGATCCACCAAAATAAATGGGCATCGATGAGGTAGGTGCTTCTTTATTTCGAAACTGTCCATTGTAAATTTCCCGGGTCATTCACTTATGCCGATACTATCCAGCCGCTACGAATAGTGTTATTGCGTAGAAATTGCAAGGTTGGCGAATATAAACATGAAAAGATTAATAATTATTTTCATGATCAGTATCGCATAGGTTTTATTATCAATTGATGTTTTCGGAAATGCTAAATTAAATAACGCAGCTTATTAAGCGAATTTCCTTTCAATTTATCTGTATGGTTCAATTAAACAAAAAGTATGTTTAATTTTTATCTAGATAATAAATCTATTACATTTCAATATTGCGAATAGTACAAGAAAAAGAAAATAAATAAATCCATTATGGGAATATTCACCAAAAAATACAGAAATAATCACATTATAACTTCTTTAATTTGAAGGTTTAAGCGTCATCCTTGTTCGCTTATCTTTTAAGTTAGTCACTTAAACCAGCGCGTTACATTTAATTACATTTGTTATTTTTTCTATTAATTA